>JAVHYA010000030.1 GCA_031119395.1 Pseudomonadota bacterium | reverse complement strand
CCTTCAGAGCCCGAACAAAGAAAGTAACGAACGTGACGATTCCGGCCACAACGCAGACACAGCAAGCGCCACCGCCCGATTGCACTTCGCGCAAGACTCAGCCGAACTCCGAGGGCCGCTGCGCCGCCAGACTCTCCATGTGCCCGCAGATCGCGCCTGGGGTGGTGAACCAGATCTCCCCCGCATCGCGCGCCTGCGCCAGGTGCTGCAGCGCGCGTCGCAGGTGCCGCAGCCGGTAGGGCTGGCCCACGATGTACGGGTGCAGGGCCACGCCCATCACCAGCGGCTGCTGGCGCGCCTGCTCGCGCATCTCGTCGAAGTTGTCGATCACCATCGTGGCGAAATCCTTCGCGTCCATCTGGCGCGCCACGATCATCGGGATGTCGTTGAGCTCCTGCGGATAGGGCACCGCCCACAGCAGGCCGCCGCCGCGCACCCGCATGCGCGTGGGCTGGTCGTCGTGGCACCAGTTCAGCGTGTAGCGATAGCCCGTCTCGGCCAGCAGGTCGGGCGTGAGCCGCGATTCGGAGATCCACGGCGACAGCCAGCCCGTGGGCGCCGTGCCGCTCTCGCGCTCGATGCGTGCCTTGCAGCGTTCCAGCAGCGCACGCTCGCCGGCTTCGTCGTAGTCGCCCTGCCGCTCGGCATTGCTGTGGCCGTGGCCGATCAGCTCGTCGCCGCGCGCCTGCACCGCGGCCAGCAGCTCGGGGCAATGGTCGTACAGGGCGGTGTTGAGCAGCGCCCCCGTCGGCAGGCCCAGCTGGTCGAACAGCTCGAGGCAGCGCCAGGCACCCACGCGGTTGCCGTACTCGCGCCAGCCATGGTTCAGCACATCGGGCTCGGGCGACGCCGGGCCGATGCGCGCGCCCAGCCCGTCGCCGAAGGCGAAGTGCTCCAGGTTGAAGCCCAGGTACACCGCCAGGCGTGCGCCGTTGGGCCACGCATAGTCGGGCCGCTGCGTGATCGGCGCGTAGTCGAAGCGCTCGTGGTGCGGCAGCCGCTCGGGCCAGCGTGCGCTGCGCGAGTTCACGGTCATGCGCAGGCCCTCTTGCACATCGTGCCGCCGCGCGTCCTCATGGCTTCACCAGCCCCGCACGCACGAGCAGCCATTCCGCGCTGTCGTTCCACACGTCCATCTCGGCGATGCGGCCGTGCCGCACCACATAGCGGTCGACATAGCGGTTGCCCTCGAAGGGCGTGCCGTCGGGCCAGGCACCGTACAGCGTGCCGCGGCTGTAGACGACGGTGTGTTCGTCGGTGCCGCCGGCCACCACCTCCGTGGCCTCGATCTTCTTCTTCACCCACGCATAGCGCCCGGCGTTGAAGGCCGTGGCCTCGGCCGGGTGCTTCATGGGCCGGTTGCCGGTGAAGCGGATCTGCATGTCGGGCGCCACCAGTTCGGCGGCGCTCTCGGGGTCGGGGATCATGTGGCGGCGCAGGTACTCGTCGACGAGCGGTCCGGGCGCGAGGTCGGGGGTGGGCATGGTGGGGTCTCCAGGAAGCCGCGCTCAAGGCGGGGGGGGCTGCCCAGTGTCACGCAAGCGGCGTGCCGCTGCCGGGCGCCGCTTCCTGCCCCCGGCACAATCCCGTGATGCGTTTCTTCAAGGACCTGAGCCTGTCGGCCTTCACCGCCGGTTTCGTCGCCGTGCTGGTGGGCTTCACCAGTTCGGTGGCCATCGTGTTCCAGGCCGCCCAGGCCTTCGGCGCCACGCCGGAGGTGATCGCCTCGTGGATGTGGGCACTCGGCCTGGGCATGGGGCTGACCACGCTGGTGCCCTCGCTGTGGCTGCGCAAGCCGGTGATGATCGCCTGGAGCACGCCCGGCGCCGCGGTGCTGGCCACGGCGGGCGCGGGCCACAGCCTGGGGGAGGCGGTGGGCGCCTTCATGGTGTGCGCGCTGCTCATCACCGTGGCCGGCGCCACGGGCTGGTTCGAGCGCGTGATGAACCGCATCCCGATGGCCATCGCCTCGGCCCTGCTCGCGGGCGTGCTGGCGCGCTTCGGCCTGGCCGCCTTCACGGCCGCGCAGACCGCGCTGCCGCTGGTGCTGCTCATGCTGGGCACCTACCTCGTGGCCCGGCGCGTGCTCCCGCGCTACGCGGTGCCGCTGACGCTCCTGGTGGGCATCGTCCATGCGGCCTGGCATGGCCAACTCGCGTGGG
The DNA here is from genome assembly GCA_031119395.1 of Pseudomonadota bacterium. GTDB lineage: Bacteria > Pseudomonadota > Gammaproteobacteria > Burkholderiales > Burkholderiaceae_C > Xenophilus. The sequence continues at coordinate 52,344 of JAVHYA010000030.1, read as the reverse complement.
GTGCGGTGCACGCCGACTTCACCTGGCCGGTGTTCACCGCGCCGGTGTTCAACTGGCAGACCGCCTTCAGCGTGGCGCTGCCGCTCTTCATCGTGACCATGGCCTCGCAGAACCTGCCCGGCGTGGCGGCCATCCGCGCCTCCGGCTACGACCTGCCGGTCAGCAAGCTCATCACCCTCAGCGGCCTGGCCACGGGGGTGCTGGCGCCCTTCGGTGCCTTCGCGCTCAACCTCAGCGCGATCACCGCGGCCATCTGCATGGGCCGCGAGGCGCACGAGGACCCGGCCCGGCGCTACACGGCGGCCGTGAGCTGCGGGGCGATCTACGTCGTGATCGGCCTCTTCGGCGCGGCCGTCACCGGGCTGCTCACGGCCTTCCCCAAGGAACTGGTGGCCGCCATCGCCGGGCTGGCGCTGCTGGGCACCATCGGCAGCGGGCTGGCGGCGGCGGTGCGCGACGAGTCGCACCGCGAGGCGGCGCTCATCACCTTCCTGGTCACGCTCTCGGGCGTGACCATCGCCGGCATCGGCTCGGCCTTCTGGGGCGTGGTCGCGGGCGCCGTTGCGCTGGCCGTCCAGCGGCTGGGCCGAAAGTCCGCCGCCGGCAAGGACATCGCGCCTGCGTGCAAGATGGCGCTCGACAGGAAAACCGAAGCCACCAAGGCTGCCGCGAAATGAACCTCCTCTTCGTCGCCGACCCGCTCGAGCACTTCAAGATCTACAAGGACACCACCTTCTCGATGATGCGCGAGGCGCAGCGGCGCGGCCACCGCATCGCCGCCTGCCTGCCGCAGGATCTGCAGTGGAAGTCGGGCGACGTGGTCAAGGCCACGGTCCGCCAGGTCACGCTGACCGGCGACAAGCACGCCTGGTTCACCGAGGACCGCATCGAGACGAAGGCGCTGAAGGACTTCGACGCGGTGCTCATGCGCAAGGACCCGCCCTTCGACGCCGAGTACATCTACGCCACGCACCTGCTGGAGCAGGCCGAGCGCGAGGGCGCGCAGGTGGTCAACAAGCCGCGTTCGCTGCGCGACCACCCCGAGAAGCTGGCGATCATGGAGTTCCCGCAGTTCACCACCCCCACGCTGGTCACGCGCAGCGCCGAGGCGGTGAAGGACTTCCACGCCGAGCACGGCGACATCATCCTCAAGCCGCTGGACGGCATGGGCGGCATGGGCATCTTCCGCGTGCGCGAGGACGGCCTGAACCTCGGCTCCATCACCGAGACGCTCAACAAGAACGGCGCCGAGACCATCATGGTCCAGCGCTTCGTGCCCGACATCGTCAAGGGCGACAAGCGCGTGCTGGTCATCGGCGGCGAGCCGGTGCCCTTCAGCCTGGCGCGCATCCCGCAGGGCACCGAGGTGCGCGGCAACCTCGCGGCCGGCGGCAAGGGCGTGGCCCAGCCGCTGACCGACGAGGACTGGACCATCGCGCGCGCCATCGGCCCGGTGCTGGCGCCGCGCGGCCTGCTGCTGATCGGCCTGGACGTGATCGGCGGCTGCCTCACCGAGATCAACGTCACCAGCCCGACCTGCTTCCAGGAGATCACCGACCAGACCGGCTTCGACGTGCCGGCGATGTTCGTCGATGCGCTGGAGAAGCTCTTGAGCCAAAAAGGCCGATAGCGCCCGTCCGGCTTGCGCGGGCAGCTATCGAATCGATAGCGCCTGCGTCGCACGGCGCAGGCCGGCCCCCCGGATCAGAAGTCGATCGTGCCGCTCACCGCGAAGGTGCGCGGCTGGCCCATCATCAGGTAGTTCGAGCCCTGCGTGCCGCCCACCGAGGCCCAGTACGACTTGTCGAACAGGTTGTCGACGCGGGCACGCAGCGTCAGGGTGCGGCCGTTGCCGATGTCCATGAGGTAGCGGGCCCCGACATCGACGCGGTTCCAGGACGGCACGACCAGGGTGTTGGTCGCGTTGGCGTATTGCTTGGAGGTGTGCACCAGGCGCGCATTGACCGCCAGGCCGCGCACGCCCGGGATGTCCCACTCGGCGCCGATGTTGAGCTGCTGCTTCGGCACGCCGATGACGTCGTAGCCGTCGGTGGCGCCGTTGAGCGTGCGGCGCTGTTCGGCGTCCAGCAGGGTCAGCCCGCCGAGCACGCGCAGGCCCTTCACCGGTTCGCCGTACACCGAGAACTCCAGGCCGCGGTTGCGCTGCTCGCCGTTCGGGCCGTAGGTCTGGTTGACGACGTAGAAGTTCGGCTGGGCCGTCGAGAAGAAGGCGATGCTGCCGCCGAGGTTGCCGCCGTCGTACTTGACGCCGACTTCCTTCTGCTTGGAGCGGTACGGCGCGAAGATCTCCCCGCCATTGCTGACCGGGCGGTTGTTCGCCGTGGTGGGCGCGACGTTGCCCTTGACCAGCGCCTCGATGTAGCTGGCGTAGACCGACACGCCCGGCGTCACGCGGAACACCGCGCCCAGCACGGGCGTGGTGCGGCTCTTGTCGTAGCTGCTGTTGAGTGCACCCGTGTTGTAGGCGTAGTTCTTCTGATCGATCTTCTGGCGCCGGGCGCCGACCGTGACCAGCAGGCGCTCGTCCAGGAAGCCCAGCGTGTCGGCGACCGCGACGCTGGAGGTCTTGATGGTGTCGGTCAGCCGCGGGCCGCTCAGCCAGTTGCCGGTGAAGGCGCCGTTGGCCACGGGGTAGAACGACGCGTAGGGCGTGTAGATGTTGTTGCGCACGCTGCCCGAGGAGATGGCGTAGGCGTTGTCGCGGTCGTTGTCGAAGGCGGCGGCCGACGCCACCACGGTGTGGCTCACCGGGCCGGTCGCGAACTTGGCGCGCACGCCCACTTCGCCCGTGCGCACCCGGTCTTCGCGCGTGTTGCTGAAGCGCGTGTTGCTGGTGGCGCCGAAGGCGTTGGTGAGGGTGGGGTTGGACAGCACGTTGTCCTCGTCGCTGCTGCGCACGCCGCCCGCGGCCCAGGCCGTCACCTGGTCGGTGATGTCGACTTCGCCGCGCACCGTGGCGAACTTGTCGGTCTCCCTGGCATAGGTCCAGGGCTGGGCGAAGTTCGTGCGTGCGTCCGGCACCTGCGGGATGGGCAGGGTGGCCGACGGCGTCACGCTCGGCCGGCCCTGCGCCAGGCTGTAGTCCTGGTAGCCGATGTCGGCCGACAGGCGCACGTTGCGGCTGCGCCAGTCGAAGCCCACGCCGAGCGCGCTGAGCTTCTGGCTCTCGTCGCCGATGCCGGTGCCGCCGTCGCGCCGGACGGCGTTGATGCGGATGCCGGTGCTCTGGTCCGGTCCGAAGCGACGCGCGATGTCGGCGCTGACGTAGCCCTGGCCGCCCGTCTGCACGCCGAAGCCGATGCGCGTGAGCGGCTCGTTGGGCGCGCGCTTGGGCAGCAGGTTGATCGCGCCGCCGATGCCGCTGCCGAAGGGCGCGGCGCCGTTGAGGAAACTGTTGGCGCCGCGGAAGACCTCGACGCGCTCGAAGAACTCCGACGCGATGTACTGGCGCGGCAGCATGCCGTACAGGCCGTTGTACGCCACGTCGTCGGAATACACCGGGAAGCCGCGCACCACGTACAGCTCCTGGAAGTTGCCGAAGCCGCGGGCCTGGCGCACCGAGGGGTCGTTGAGCAGCACGTCCGCGACGCTGCGCGCCTGCTGGTCCTGGATCAGCTCGTTCGTGTAGCTGGTGCTGGAGAACGGCGTTTCCATCACGTCCTGGGTGCCCAGGATGCCGACGCGTCCGCCCCGTGCCACCTGGCCGCCGGCGAAGGGCTTGGCCAGGCCCTCGGCCGAGGCGTCGGCGCTGGCTTCGACGGTCACGGTCGACAGCGTGCCGGACGGCGCGGGCGCGGCCGGTTCGGCGCCCGTCTGGGCCGTGGCGGCCACGGCCTGTGCAGCAAGGAACGCGGCCACGGCCAGGGGCCGGGGCACGAAGGGGAAGGTCGATGGCATGGCGGAAGACTCGGGTAACAATTCAAATGAGAAACATTATTGTTAACCCGAAATCGCTCGATCCCCGGGACTTTCTGGCGGGAGTCGAAAGACAGCCGACGGGTCGTGCCGATGTGCAGCGTGCGCGCAACATGGCCCGGGCGGCTGCGCCGCGGTGCGCGGCAGGCACCGTGGTACCGACCGAGAGCCGCTTGGCCCCCGGCCGGCGGCGCTCAGCCGACCTGCCGTCCCTCGCGGAACACGCGCAGCTCGCCGGGCGCGAAGGGCGACCAGGTCTCGTTGGTGGTCAGCGGCGCCGTCACGACCACGGCCACGCGGTCGTCGGGCGTGGTGTGCTGGGCGAAGTCGATGCTCAGGTCTTCATCGGCCAGCTGCGCCAGGTCGAAGGGGTGCCGGCGCTCGATGGACCACAGGTGCGTCGACGCGTGCGCCCACAGCGCCTGGCCGTTGCTCAGCATGAAGTTGAAGGTGCCGTGGCGGGCGAGCTGCGGCGCCAGTTCGCGCAGGGTGAGCGTGAGCTCCTCCACCGTCGGCACCCCGGCGTGCGACTTCGCCAGCTCCTGCATGATCCAGCAGAAGGCGTGCTCGCTGTCGGTGTTGCCCACGGGGTGGAAGTTGCCGTGCAGGCGCGGGCGGAAGGTCTTGAGGTCGCCGTTGTGCGCGAAGACCCAGTAGCGGCCCCACAGCTCGCGCACGAAGGGGTGGCAGTTCTGCAGGTTGACCTCGCCCTGCGTCGCCTTGCGGATGTGGGCGATGACGTGGCGGCTCTTGATCGGGTAGCGCCGGATCAGCTCGGCCACCGGCGACTCGCAGGCCGGCAGGTGGTCGACGAAGTGGCGCAGCCCGCGGTCCTCGAAGAAGGCGATGCCCCAGCCGTCGGCGTGGTGGTCGGTGCGGCCGCCGCGCTGCGCGAAGCCCGTGAAGCTGAACTGCACGTCCGTCGGCGTGTTGCAGTTCATCCCTAGCAATTGGCACATGGGCCGATTAGACACGCAGCGGCCTGCCCCCGGCGCGCAGGCCCCGCCGACTCAGCGCAGGAACTTGCCGTCCTGCGTCACGCGCACCATCTCGATGAAGCGCGAGCCGGTGTTGCCGGCGCCGGTGAAGTCCACGTCCATGCCCGCCACGCGCATGCGCATCGCCTTGAGCGCGGCGTGCAGGCGCGGCCGCGTGAGCTCCCGGCCGGTGCGCTTCAGGGCTTCGACCATCACCAGCGCGTTCACGTAGCCCTCGAAGCTCAGGTAGCCGACCGGCACCTGCGAGCGCTCGGCCAACTGGCGGTAGTCGCGCGCCTGGGCGTCGGCGTCGCTCCAGGGGTAGGGCACCACCTGCGAGATGGCCAGGCCGCTGGTCTGGTTGCCCACCAGCTTGGCCGTGAGGTCGCCCGGCACGATCGACATGCCGTAGAACATGGTGCTGCGTCCGCCCGCGGCCGCCGTGGCCTTCATCACCTCGCCGCCCACGGTGCCGCCCAGGTACATGATCACCGCCTGGGCCTTGCCGTCGGCCAGCGTCTTGCCGGCGGCAGCGGCGTTCGAGGCATCGCCCTTGACGGCCACCGAGTTCACGGCCTGCAGCTGGTGCGTGGCCAGGGCGGCCTCGACCAGCTTCACCACCTCGGCCCCGCCCGGGTTGTCGAGCGCGGCCACCGCGATGCGGTTGACCCCGATGGTCGTCAGGTGCTGCACCAGGGCCTGCGCCTCGCGCGCGAAGGTGGCGCGCACGAAATACGCCGCGCCGCCCGCCTTGTCGCGTGCCGAGTCGGAGACGGCATAGCCCGCCACCATCGGCGCGCCGCTTTGTGCCAGCAGCTTTGCCGCCGCGGCGGTCGTGGCCGAGCCGACGCAGCAGAAGAAGGCGAAGGCGCGGTGCTCGCCGAGCAGCCGCTCGTAGTTGGCCACCGCCTTCTCGGGCGAGAGGTCGTCGTCCAGCGAGACCATCTTCACCTTGCGGCCGTTCACCCCGCCCTGGGCATTCACCGCGTCGAAGGCCAGCTGCGCGCCGGCCAGCACGACACGGATCGGCGCACCCAGGGGGCCGTTCAGGATGCCGGTCTGGCCGAGCACGATGTCGCCCTCGCCCGCCGCCTGGGCCTGCGCCGCACCGGCCCAGGCCAGGCCCGCACCGGCCACGCCGGCGGCCAGGAAACTTCTGCGCTGCATACCTTCTCTTTCGTTTATTTACAATTGATAACAATTGGACGCGAGAAGGCGGATCGACAAGCCTCGGGATTACCCGGGGTCCGGCCGCTGCGGCTCGGGCGGGGGGCGCAGCTGCCAGGCGGCGCACAGGGCCAGGCCGCACAGGGCGGCAAGGATCAGGAACACCTCGTTGAAGGCCGCCAGCCGCGCCGGGCTGGTGGCCGGGTTGGCCAGCGAGTCGCCGTGCGCGGCCAGCCGCCATTCCAGCACCACGGCGCACAGGCTCACCCCGGCCGCGCCGCCGAGCTGGCGCAGGAAGCTGATGGCGCTGGCGCCCTGCGGGATCAGCGGCTTGGCCAGCGGCCGCATCGAGCCGAGGTTGAGCGAGGGCAGGATGAAGCCCAGGCCGATGCGCCCCACGATGGCGAAGGCCACCAGCAGCCACAGCGTGCTGGCCAGGTCCAGCAGCAGCATCAGCGCGAAGGACGCCGCCAGCAGCGCCAGCCCGATGCTCACCAGCAGCCAGGTCGGCTGCCGGTCGGCCAGGCGGCCCACGCCGGCGATGGTGAAGGCCAGCACGATGCCGGCCGGCAGCATGATGGTGCCCACGTGCGAGGCCGAGAGGTGCAGGGCCACCTGCATGTACACCGGCAGCAGGTAGGTCGAGCCGAAGAGCGCGGTGCCGTAGATGAAGGCCACCACGCTGCCCATGGCGAACTGGCGGTAGCCGAAGAGCGACATGTTCATGAGCGGCGCGCCGTCGCCGGCGGCCATGCGGCGCTGCCAGGCGATGAACAGCCCGAGCGCCGCCGCTGCCAGCATCAGCAGCACGGCCGCCTGCAGCGGCGCGTCGCCGCGCAGCTCCACCAGGCCGTTGAGCAGGCACAGGGTGCCCACGGTCGCGATCAGCATGCCGCGCCAGTCCAGCTGCTGCCCGCGCGCCGCGGTCGCGCCGCCCGGCGCGGTGACGGGCACGAACTTCCACGACAGCCACAGCGACGCCAGGCAGAAGGGCACGACCATGAAGAAGATCGAGCGCCAGCCGAACAGGTCGACCAGCACGCCGCCGATGCTCGGGCCGATGGCCGGCGCCAGCACCACCCCCATGCCGAAGATGCCGCTCGCACGGCCCTGCTCGTGCGGCTCGAAGGCGCGCAGGATGATGATGGCGGGAATGGGCTGCACCACGCCGGCCGCCAGACCCTCGGCCACGCGCGCGACCAGCACCAGCGAGAAGTTGTCGGCCAGCCCGCCGAGCAGGCCGCCGGCCAGCAGCAGCACCATCGTGCCCGAGTAGGTGCGCCGGTAGCCGAAGCGCGAGAGCAGCCAGGGCGTGGTGAGCATCGACACCGTCATCGCCACCATGAAGCCGGAGCTCACCCACTGCGCGCGCTCCTGGCCGAGGTGGAAGTGCTGGCTCATGCCCGGGATGGCCACGTTCACGATGGTCGAGGACATGATCGACGCCATCACGCCCACCATCACCGAGATGAGCAGCAGCCAGCGGTAGCGCTCGCCGTAACGCTCGCGCAGGGTTTGAAGGGGGGCCTGGGCGTGGTGCGGGTCGGTCATCGTGGCGGGGCGGCGGTCCTACAAGGATATCGGGCTTCGACGTGGCGGGCGGGCGGCGCCGACCGCCACAATGCCTTGCACACGGCGGTCGTGCGTGGGGGCCACGCCGCGCCGCCGCCTCGGACAACGTCGACACAACATCTAGGGATCCCATGAACGCCTCCTCCTCCGAACCGTCTCCCGGTGGGCCCGTCGCCGCGGCGGCGCCCACGCTCGCCGAAGAACTCAGCGCGCCGACCGTCACCAGGGCGTACGTCTGCCAGTGCGGCCGACCGGTGTACCTGGGCAACAGCCGCTGCCTGGCCTGCGGCACGCCCCTGGGCTACGTGATCGAGCGCCTGGGCGTCATGCCGCTCGCACCGGCGCCCGCGCCGGCACCGCTGGCCGATGCCCCTGCCGACGCGCCGGTCGACGAAACCTGGACCGTCTTCGGCGACGCGCAGGGCCCGCGCTACCGCCGCTGTGCCAACTTCACCACCGCCGCCGGCTGCAACTGGATGGTCCCCCTGCTGCCGGAGGCCGGCGGCACGGGCGACCATGCGGCCGACCTGGCCGAAGGCTTCTGCCTGGCCTGCAGCACCACGCGCACCATCCCGGACCTCTCGGTGGAGGGCAACGACGTGCTCTGGCGCAAGCTCGAGGTGGCCAAGCGGCGCCTGATCTCGCAGCTGCTGGCCCTGGGGCTGCCGGTGCACACGCGCTTTTCCGACCCGGTGCACGGCATGACCTTCGACTTCCTCAGCAGCGTGCCCGGCCAGCACCACGTGATGACGGGGCACCAGAACGGCGTCGTGACGCTCAACGCCGAGGAGGCCGAGGACGCCGTGCGCGAGCGCATCCGCGCGGAGATGCGCGAGCCCTACCGCACGCTGGTGGGCCACTTCCGCCACGAGATCGGCCACTTCTACTGGGACATCCTCATCCAGGGCTCGCCCTGGCTCGAGGGCTTTCGCCAGCTCTTCGGCGACGAGACGATCGACTACGCCGCCGCGCTCAAGACCCACTACGAGAACGGCCCCCAGCCCGATTGGGCGCTGCGCTACGTCACGAGCTACGCCAGCACGCACCCCTGGGAGGACTGGGCCGAGACCTGGGCCCACTACCTGCACATGGCCGACACGGCCGACACGGCGCTGAGCTTCGGCATCGACGCCGCCAACGTCGAGCTGACCAGCGACCTCTTCGAGCCGGCCGACCTGTGGCAGCCCGAGCATCCCGACGCCGCCAAGTTCCTGGACTTCCTCAACGGCTGGGTGCGCCTGACCAACGTGCTCAACGAGCTCTCGCGCAGCATGGGCCAGCCCGACTTCTACCCCTTCGTGCTGCCCCGCGCCGCGGTGGGCAAGCTGCAGTTCATCCACCAGGTGGTGACGCAGCAGCGGGAGGGTCCGCAGGAAACCCCGCCCGCCCCCGCGGAGCCGCCCAAGGCGGACGAGGGCACGCCCGACGCGCAGGCGCCGGCGGCATCGGCCGACGACACCGCAGCGCCGCCGCAGGAAGGCGCGCTGTCGCCCCTGACGGCCTGAGCGGCGTCGCCGCGGGCCTCAGCCCGGCGTGAAGTCGGCCAGCCGGCGCGGCACCGGCGTGTTGCGCAGCGTGGCGTACACGGGCAATCCGCCCTGGTAGGCGGGGTAGTCCTCGCCCTCGATCAGCGGCCGCAGGTAGCGCTTGGCGGCCTCGGTGATGCCGTAGCCGTCCTCGGTGATGAAATCGCGCGGCATCTTGCGTTCGGTGTTCGCCACCTGGGCCAGCGGCGCGGTGCCGATGCGCCATGCATAGGGCGCGTCGGCGGTGCGCTCGATCGTCGGCATCACCGCGTTCTGGCCGTCCAGCGCGAGTTCGACGGCGCGGCGGCCCACCGCGTAGGCCTGCTCGACGTCGGTGCGCGAGGCGATGTGCCGCGCGGCGCGCTGCAGGTAGTCGGCCACCGCCCAGTGGAACTTGTGGCCCAGCGCCTCCTTCACCATCTGCGCCACCACCGGCGCCGCGCCGCCGAGCTGCGCATGGCCGAAGGCGTCGCGCACGCCCTGCTCGGCCAGGAAGGTGCCGTCGGGGTGGTGGCAGCCTTCCGAGACGACCACCGTGCAGTAGCCGTGCGCCTTCACCAGCGCATCCACGCGCGCGAGGAAGCGCTCGCGCTCGAAGTCGATCTCGGGGAACAGCACCACGACGGGGATGCCGTGGTCGGCCACCAGGCCGCCCGCGGCCGCGATCCAGCCGGCATGCCGGCCCATCACCTCCAGCACGAAGACCCGGGTCGAGGTCGCGGCCATCGAGCGCACGTCGAACGACGCCTCCAGCGTCGACACCGCGATGTACTTGGCCACCGACCCGAAGCCCGGGCAGCAGTCGGTCAGCGGCAGGTCGTTGTCGATGGTCTTGGGCACGTGGATGGCCGCGAGCGGATAGCCCATCGACTCGGACAGCTGGCTGATCTTGAAGCAGGTGTCGGCCGAATCGCCGCCGCCGTTGTAGAAGAAGTAGCCGATGCCATGGGCGCGGAAGACCTCGATGAGGCGCTCGTACTCGCGCCGGTTCTTCTCCAGCGACTTGAGCTTGTAGCGACAGGAGCCGAAGGCGCCCGCGGGGGTGAAGCGCAGGGCGGCGATCGCCTCGGCCGGCTCGGCGGCGGTGTCGATCAGGTCTTCGGTCAGCGCGCCGAGGATGCCGTTGCGCCCGGCGTACACGGTGCCGATGCGGCCCGGGTGGTGCCGCGCCGTCTCGATCACGCCGCAGGCCGAGGCGTTGATGACGGAGGTCACGCCACCGGACTGGGCGTAGAAGGCGTTGGTCTTGGAAGCGGTCATGGCAGGGCGTGGGCGGGGAGCGTGGACGAAGCCGCGGCGGCACAGGCGGCGCAGATGCAGGCCTGCCCGCGCGCGGCCTGCGGAACCTCTGCGCGCAGCGACGGCGGGAACTCGGCGGTCATGCACCAGCAGGGCGGCTGCGGCTGGCCGGTGGCGCGCGCGGCCTCCTCGGCGCAACCGTTGCCCTGGCCGCACAGGGGGCAGCGCGAGGGGTCGACGGCAGGAGCGGTGGCACGGGGCGGGGTGGGCATGGCCCCATTCTGCGGTGCGCCGGCTTTCAAGCCAAATCGGGCCGCAGCGCCCGCCGGACGGGCGCGAGCCGCTATGGAATCAGGAGCAAGCCGCGCTGTTCAGCGCCCCGGGAACACCGGCGCACGCTTGCCCAGGAAGGCCGCCACGCCCTCGCTGAAGGCCGGTCCGCCGACGAGCCGGCGCTGGCGCTCGCTCTCGTAGTGCAGCTGCTCGTCCAGCGTGTGGCGTTCCGATTGCGCGAAGGCCGCGCGCGCCTCGGCCACGGCGTGGGCCGGCAGCGCCGCGAGCTTGCGTGCCGTGCGATGGGCTTCGAGCGTGAGCATGTCGTCGGGCACCGCGGCCCAGATCAGGCCCCACTGCGCGGCGCGTTCGGCCTCCAGCTTCTCGTCGAGCAGCGCCAGCCCCATCGCGCGGGCCGGCCCCACCAGGCGCGGCACGAACCAGGTGCACCCCAGGTCGGGCACGATGCCCAGCCTGGGCAGGAAGGGCAGGTAGAAGTAGGCGCTGCGTGCCGCGAGCACCACGTCCGCCGCCAGCGCCAGGCCCACGCCCGCGCCTGCGGCCGGGCCGTTGACGGCGCTGACCACCGGCACCGGCATGGCGCGGATCGTGGTGATCAGCGGGTTGCTCAGCGACTGCATCCACTCGGCGGTGTCGTCGCCCAGCGACCGGCCCGGCGCCGGCTCGCGCATCGCGCTCAGGTCGGCGCCCACGCAGAAGGCCTTGCCCGCGCCGGTGATCACCACGGCGCGCACCGCGCGGTCCTCGGCAGCGCGCGCCAGCGCGTCGCGCAGGTCCTCCTGCAGCGGCTTGGCGATGGGATTGAGCTTGGCAGGCAGGTTGAGCGTGAGGGTGGCGACGGCGTCGTCCACCTCGTAGAGCACGTGGTCCATGGGGCGTTCCGGCAACAGGGGCAAAGCGTCGATCGTTCGCCGTCGCCGGCCCCAGGGTCAAGCCGGGGACAACCCGTGCGGCAGGAGTCGCCCGGGCGACCGGCGCGCCACGGCGGCGTCGGCGCCGCCCGGTGGCCACGCGGCGGGGCGGGCGTGCGTCACCGCGATGGACGACGGCCCCAGCGCCGACACCAGCGCGCGCCGGTGCACGTCGCCCACGTAGCGCTGGCCGCGCTCGAGCACGATGTCGCGCGGGTCGTGGTCCAGCGTCACCCACAGGGTGCCGCTGCGGCATTCGATGCCGATGCCTGCCGCGTCGGGCAGGGTCAGGACGGTGCGGGCCGGCAGGTCCATCTGAAAGCCGGCGTCGGGGGCGGTGCGGGCCATGCGAGGCTCCTTGGTATTCATCGATGGAATGAATATAGTGACGCGCTCCCAGCCTTGGGGCGATGTTTAGGAACTCGTCGCATGCATCCAGAGAATGCCAAAGCCGCTGTCGGACCCGGCGTCGAGCTGCCGCCCCTGGACCTGCTGCGCACGTTCGAAGCCGCGGCACGCACGCTGAGCTTCACGCGCGCGGCCGACGAGTTGGCCCTGACCCAATCGGCCGTGAGCCGCCAGATCCAGCAGCTCGAGGCCAGCCTGGGCGTGCTGCTGTTCGAGCGCCTCCATCGCGCCCTCGCGCTGACCGAAGCGGGCCTCGTGATGCAGCGCGCCGTGAGCGACAGCCTGGAGCGTCTGCGCGATGCCACGGCACGCGTGCGCAGCGCACCCGCGGTGCGTCAGGTGGCGCTGACCTGCACGCCCGGCTTCGCGTCGCTGTGGCTCATTCCACGCCTCACGCGCTTCACCGCCGCGCATCCGCAGGTGGATGTGCGCGTGTCGGCCACGCTCGACGTGCTCGACCTCGAGCGCGCGCGGCTCGACCTGGCGGTGCGCTTCGTGCGCATCGATCAGGGACTCGCGCTGGGCGGCGGGCCTGCGTTGTTCGAGGAGGCGGTGATGCCGCTGTGCGCGCCCTCGGTGGCGAAAGCGCTGCGCGCGCCGGCCGACCTGGCCGGCCAGGCGCTGCTGACCATCGACAACCACAAGCACGGCGAAGCCGCGACCATGGACTGGGAGCCGTGGCTGCGGCTCATGGGCCTGGGCGAGCTGCACATGAAGAGCACGCTGCGCTTCTCGCACTACACCGACGCCGTGGCCGCCGCCGTGGCGGGGCAGGGCGTGGTGATCGGCCGGCTGCCGCTGCTGCAGGACCTGGTGCGCGACGGCCGGCTGGTGTCGCCCTTCGGCGATGGCGCCTCGTCACAGCGCGGGCAGTTCGTCGAGCTGTCGCGTCGCGGCGCCCGCAACCCGGATGCGCTCGACTTCGTGCGCTGGCTGCGCGCCGAGGCCGAGCGGGCCCGCTAGGGGCCGGGAGGTGTGCCGATCAGCCCGGCAGCAGCACCTTGTTGACCACGTGGATCACGCCGTTGGACTGGTAGACGTCGGCCGTCGTCACCGTGGCCGTGCCGCCCTTGGCGTCGGTGATCATCACCATGGAGCCATTGGTCGTGGCGGTGAGCGTGCCGCCGCTGGCGGTCTTGAGCATCGCCCGGCCGCCGCCCTGGGCGATCAGGTTCATCAGCGCCTTCGCATCGAGCTTGCCGGGCACCACGTGGTAGGTCAGCACGGTGGTCAGCGTGCCCTTGTTCTCCGGCTTGAGCAGGGTGTCGACCGTGCCGGCCGGCAGCGCGGCGAAGGCCGCGTTGGTGGGCGCGAAGACGGTGAACGGGCCCGGGCCCTTGAGGGTGTCGACCAGGCCCGCGGCCTTCACCGCCGCGACCAGGGTGGTGTGGTCCTTGGAGTTGACGGCGTTGTCGATGATGTCCTTGGTCGGGTACATCGGCGCGCCGCCGACCATCGGGTTGCTCATGCCGCTGCCGCTCTGCATGCCCATGCCGCCGGCGCAGGCGCCGAGCAGTACCGATGCGCTCAGTGCGATGGCGAGTGTCTTCTTCATGGAGTTCTCCTTGCGTGGGTCAACCTGCGGAATCCGCCGTCAGTTCGGAGGCGCCGTCGGGCGCTTGATGCCGATACGGCCGATGACGTGAAGCGGATTCAGGATGCACGCAAAAAAAAACGCCGCACAGGCGACGCGTTGTGCCGGACCTCAGTCGCCGGACGGCGTGCGCATGAAGGAGAAGCGGCGCTGCGCCGATTCGGTCTCGGGCATCACGTAGACCACGCCGCGCGCGCTGCCGAGCGCGGGCTTGACGTAGGCATCGTAGAAGGCGGCCGGCACGTTGATGCAGCCGTAGGAGATGCGGTTGTCCGAGACGGTGGGCGTGGCCAGCCGCTCGAGCCGGCGGTCGGCCTTGTTGGCGGTGCGCACGCGATGCATCGACACGGCCGCGTCGTAGTCGACCCAGACGATGTCTTCGCCATTCGCATTCACGCCCGGCTCGGAGGCGAAGCGCCCGGCGGGGGTGGTGCGCTCGTGAGGGCGGATCTGCGCCATCGGCCGTTCGCCGATCCCTGGCACCGAGTCGTCGCCCTTGGCCAGGCCCAGCAGCACGGGCGAGGTGCCGCGAAGGGTTCCGTCGGCCGCGAACACGTGGACGCGTGCCTGTTTCTTGTCGACCACCGCGAAGGCCTGGCCGCGGTTGTCCTGTGCGGCCAGGGCGTGCTGCACGAGTTGCGCCACTTCGGGCGATGGGGCTTCTGCCGCGCGCGTGCGGGCATGGGCCGGGGCGAGCACCACGCAGCCAGCGGCCAGCATCGCGAGGATCGGCGTGCGAAGGGCGGGGAGCGGAATCGTCGGACGGCTGGGCATGGAGGTCGCAAGTCGCGGCATGGGCCGCGTGATCGAATGGAGAAAAGGCCATGCGACGGCCGGGCGCCGAAGCGCGTCGGGTCGTCGCATGGCCGGGGCGTGTGCGTCAGTTGCGGTCGGCGCGTGCCGGGCGCATCGGCTCGGCGGCCGGCGCGGTGGGCTGCGAGCTCATCGTTGCGGCCGGCGGCGGTGCGCTGCTCGCGCCCGTGGCGCCGCTCGGGTTCTGCGGCATGGTGCCGGTGGTGCCCATCGGTCCGCCGGCGGGGCTCTGCTGGCCTGCAGCGGTGGCGGGGTTCGGCGGCATCGTGGTGGGCGGGTTGCCCTGGGCGATGGCGATGCTGGCAGTGGCGCCGAAGGCGAGGGCGGCACCGAGGGTGGCGAGGGTGGTCTTCATGGTTGAGGCTCCTTGGGTAGTCATGGATGAAGGGAAGGCTGTCGGCCGGCGGTCCGGCCCCGGCGCCCTGCCGTCGTTCGCACCCCGCCAGGCCCGGGCCTGCGTGGAGCGCGGCAGCACGCCAGCGCGAACCCTCAAGCTAACGGCCGTGCGGCGCGCCCGGGTCGGCACCCCGCCCCCACGCCTGTAGGAGCGGGGCGCCGCGCCGGGACGGCGTGGCCCCGCAAGGCGTGGTGCCCATCCCTACAATCCCGGCACATCGAACGCGACGAGGAGGAGCCCACCATGCGATTCGCAGCGCTTCTTCCGGCCGCCGTGCTGTTCGGCACCGCGGCCCTCGCGCAGTCCCCATCCAACTGGTTCACCGTCACCGGCGACCCCGAGCGCGCCGCCGTGGACACCGTGCAGGTCGACCCCGTCGCTGTGACGCGCGACGCCGACGGCAAGACCATGAACATCCGCGTGAGCCGCGCGGCACTGCGCCACAACTGGGACGGCGTGCCCTACCGGTCCTACGACGCGCAGGTGGTGTTCCGCTGCGCCGAGCGCCGGGCCGAGTACCGCGTCGTCACCTACTACATGGCGCCGCTGTGGCGCGGCGATCCGCACCTCACGGTCGACTACGCCGACCGGCCGCAGCCGATGCTCTTTCGGGACGCGCAGCCCAATCCCACCCAGCGCATCGTGCGCGCGGCCTGCGGCGACTGAGCGGCGGCCGTTCGAGCGGGAAGTGGCTGCAGCGCCCGGGGATCGGGCGCAGGGCGCTGCCCATCCGATCGCGAATCGAGCGGCCGCAGCCCCGGATGCGTTGACCTCAACTCGTGTCGAGGTCCCACGCTCGGTGTCCTTCGCCACTTCCGATGGAGCAGACACCGTCCATGACTTCGACCGATGCCCTTGCGGGCACCCCACGGCCGCGCTGCCGGCCAGAACCCAGGCAATGGAAAACGGCACCCGAAGGTGCCGTCGTCCGCTTGCGCGATGGGGGGCCGTCGATCAGGCCTCGCCCTTCACCTTCAGCCGCCACGCGTGCAGCAGCGGCTCGGTGTAGCCGCTGGGCTGCTCGACGCCCTTGAACACCAGGTCCTGCGCGGCCTGGTAGGCGGCGCTGGTCGTGAAGTTGCCGGCCATCTTGCGGTACAGCGGGTCGCCGGCGTTCTGCTGGTCGACCACCGCGGCCATGCGCTCGAAGGTGGCGTTGACCTGCTCCTTGGTGACGACGCCGTGCAGCAGCCAGTTGGCGATGTGCTGGCTGCTGATGCGCAGCGTGGCGCGGTCTTCCATCAGGCCCACGTCGTGGATGTCGGGCACCTTGGAGCAGCCCACGCCCTGGTCGATCCAGCGCACCACGTAGCCCAGGATGCCCTGCACGTTGTTGTCCAGCTCCTGCTGCTTCTCGGCCTCGGTCCAGTTCGGCGTGGCGGTGATCGGCACCTGCAGCAGGTCGTTGAGGATGGCGTCGCGCTCGGCTTCGGCGTCGATCTTCTCCAGCTCCTTCTGCACGTCGGCCACGTTCACCTGGTGGTAGTGCAGCGCATGCAGCGTGGCCGCGGTGGGCGAGGGCACCCAGGCGGTGTTGGCGCCGGCCTTGGGGTGCGCGATCTTCTGCTTGAGCATGTCGGCCATGAGGTCGGGCATGGCCCACATGCCCTTGCCGATCTGCGCCTTGCCGCGCAGGCCGCAGTTCAGCCCGGTGAGCACGTTGTTGCGCTCGTAGGCCGCGATCCACTTGGTGCCCTTGATGTCGCCCTTGCGCAGCATCGGGCCGCCGTGCATGGCGGTGTGCATCTCGTCGCCGGTGCGGTCCAGGAAGCCGGTGTTGATGAAGGCCACGCGCGCCGGGGCGGCGGCGATGCTGGCCTGCAGGTTCACGCTGGTGCGGCGCTCCTCGTCCATGATGCCCAGCTTGACGGTGTTGGCCGGCAGCCCCAGCAGCTGCTCGACGCGGCCGAAGAGCTCGTTGGCGAAGGCCACCTCGGCCGGGCCGTGCATCTTGGGCTTGACGATGTAGATGCTGCCGGTGCGCGAGTTGCGCAGGCCACTTCCATCCGAATGCTTGCCCTTGCCCGCGAGGTCGTAGGTGGCGATGGCCGTGGTGATGACCGCGTCCATGATGCCCTCGGGGATCTCCTTGCCGCCGTCCCACAGGATGGCGGGGTTGGTCATCAGGTGGCCCACGTTGCGCACGAACATGAGCGAGCGGCCGTGCAGCTTGACGTCACCCCGGCCGTCCGGCGCGGTGTAGACGCGGTCGGCGTTGAGGCGGCGCGTGAAGGTCTTGCCGCCCTTGGCCACTTCCTCGGTCAGCGTGCCGAGCTGGATGCCGAGCCAGTTGCTGTACGCGAGCACCTTGTCCTCGGCGTCCACCACCGCCACCGAGTCTTCCAGGTCGAGGATGGTCGACAGGGCCGATTCGAGGATCACGTCGCTCACGCCGGCCGGGTCGGTCTTGCCGATGGGCGTGCTGCGGTCGATCTGGATGTCGAGGTGGATGCCGTTGTGCCTGAGCAGCACGGACGACGGGCTCGCCGCATCGCCCTGGTAGCCGACGAAGGCCGCGCGGTCCTGCAGGTGCGTGCTGCTGCTGTGCAACTGCACCACCAGCTGGCCGTCCTTCACGCTGTAGCCGGTGGCGTCCTTGTGCGAGCCGTTGGCCAGCGGCGCGGCCTGGTCGAGCACCTCGCGCGCGAACGCGATCACCTTGGCGCCGCGGATCGGGTTGTAGCCCTTGCCCTTCTCCGCACCGCCGTCTTCCGGGATCGCGTCGGTGCCGTAGAGCGCGTCGTACAGCGAACCCCAGCGTGCGTTGGCGGCGTTCAGCGCGTAGCGGGCATTGAGGATCGGCACCACCAGCTGCGGGCCGGCCTGCAGGGCGAGTTCGGCGTCCACGTTGGCCGTGGTGGCCTTCACGCCCTTGGGTTGCGGCAGCAGGTAGCCGATCTTCTCGAGGAAGGCGCGGTACGCGGGCATGTCGGCGATCGGGCCGGGATGGGCCTTGTGCCAGGCGTCCATCTCGGACTGGATGCGGTCGCGCTCGGCCAGCAGGGCGGCGTTCTTGGGCGCGAGGTCGTGGACGATGGCGTCGAAGCCCTTCCAGAAGGCCTCGCTCGAAATGCCGGCGCCGGGCAGCACCTGGTCTTCGATGAAGCGGTACAGCTCGGTGGCCACCTGGAGGCGCTGGGTCGTGGTGCGTTCGGTCGTCATGCGTGGTCTCGGCGTGCGGCGGGGCCGCGAAAGGGTTGCACGGGGCGGGCGGTCGGCGCGAAGGCGCAAGCATGCGGCCGACGCCGGTCCCACACTGTATTAGAGACGAGTCAGAAGATTAATCTCCGGATCAGGCGGTGATTCGTGACAAAAATGAATGTAATTGGAAGCGATCGGCGCGCAATGCCTCCAGGCTGACGGCGCTGCCGCGCGGGCTGCGTACGATGCTGCGATGACTTTGCACATCGGCATCGTGGGCTGCTCCGCCGAGGGCGCGGCCCTGTGCTATCGCACGATCTGTTCCGAGGGCGCCGCGCTGCTGGGCCCGCATGCGCACCCGGAGGTGTCCATGCACACGCCCTCGCTGGCCGAGTATGTCGACTGCCTGGAGCGTGGCGACCTCGAGGGCGTGGGCGAACTGATGCTCGGCTCGGCCCGCAAGCTGGCCGAGATCGGCGCGGACTTCCTGGTCTGCCCCGACAACACCATCCACCAGGCCTACGACTTCGTCGCCGCGCGCTCGCCGCGCCCGTGGCTGCACATCGCCGAGGTGGTGGCCGACGAGGCGGTGCGGCGCGGCTTCACGCGCATCGGCATCACCGGCACGCGCTGGCTGACCGACAGCGAGGTGTACCCCGCCGCCTTCGCCGAGCGCGAGCTGGGCTACATGCGCCCGAGCGAGGCCGAGCGCGACGAGATCCAGCACTTCATCATGGACGAACTGGTGCCGGGCATCCGCAGCGCCGAGGCCGTGGCCTGCTTCCAGCGCGTGTTCGGTCGCATGAAGGGCGAAGGCTGCGACGCGGTGGTGCTGGGCTGCACCGAGATCCCGCTGGTGATGAGCGATGCCAACTCGCCGCTGCCGACGCTGGATTCGACGCGCCTGCTGGCGCGCGCGGCGCTGCAGCGCGCGGTTCAGGCGGGTTGAGATGCCGCCGCCAGGCTGGCGTCGATCCAGCCGGCGATCTCGTCGGTGGTGGCCGGTGCCGCCGTGAAGAGCAGTCGAAAGAGCAGCGGCGCCACCAGCGCGTCCATCAGGTGCTCGACCGCCGGCGCGCCGTCGCCGCGCGCCTGCGCCCGCTCGAGCAGCACACCGATCTGCATCGCGACGTAGCTCGCGCAGCGGCACGAGGGGCGGTCATCGGGCGATTGCGCGCTCAGCACGTCGCGCAGCATCCCGCGGCCGGGCTGCGAGGACATCTCCTCGTTGTACTGCTCGGCCCAGGCCAGCAGGTCACCGCGCAGCGAGCCGGTGTCGGCCGGTTCGCCCTCGGGCCGCATGCGCTCCACCGACACGTCGGCCAGCAGCTCGGCCAGGTCGCCCCAGCGGCGGTAGATGGTCGAGGGCGTGACGCCCGCGCGTGCAGCGACCATCGGCACGGTGAGGGCCTCGCGCCCATGCTCGGCGGCCAGTTCGCGCGTGGCCCGGTGCACCGCTTCCTGCACGCGCGCGCTGCGGCCGCCGGGGCGCGGTCCGGCGCGGGACGAAGAAGAAGGGGCCGAAGTCGCCATGCTCCGGATGCTAACGCAAAGAATTTGCTTTAGCGAGCAAGGGCATGCACAATGCACAAACGCAAAGTCTTTGCGTTAAAGGAATGCCGATGTCTGCCCCTGCCCTGGCCACGCCGGCCGCTGCCACCTCGGGCCGCCTGCCGCCCCGTGCCGCCTTTGCGCTGGTCGTGACGCTGGTGATCACCTTCCTGGCCGCCTCGAGCGCGCCTTCGCCGCTGTACGCGCTGTACCGCGAGGCCTGGGGTTTCTCGGCGCTGGTGCTCACCGTGATCTTCTCCAGCTACGCCTTCGCGCTGCTGGCGGCGCTGCTGGTCTTCGGCGCGCTGTCCGACCACCTGGGCCGGCGGGCGGTGATCCTGGCGGCGCTGGTGCTGGAGATCGGCGCCATCGTGCTGTTCTGGCAGGCCGGCTCGGTGGGGTGGCTGATCGGGGCCCGCGTGCTGCAGGGCATCGCCACCGGCATGGCGACCAGCGTGCTGAGCGCGACGCTGCTCGACCTGAACCCCGCGCGCGGCGCGCTGTTCAACGGGCTGTCGCCCATGATCGGCATGGCGGTGGGCGCGCTGGGCGCCAGTGCGCTGGTGCAGTTCGCGCCCCACCCGATGCACCTCGTCTACGAGGTCCTGCTCGTCGCGCTGGTGCTCCAGGCGCTGCTCGCGCTGCGCCTGCCCGAGACCGTGACGCGCCGCCCCGGCGCCTGGGCCTCGATGGTGCCGCGCGCGCACGTGCCGCCGGCCGCCCGTGCGCTGGTGCTGCGGCTCATGCCGCTCAACACCGCCGGCTGGGCACTGGGCGGCTTCTACCTGTCGCTGGGGCCCACGCTGGCGCGGCTCGTCACCGGCCGGGCCACCCCGCTGGCGGGAGGCGCCCTGATCGCCACGCTGGTGCTCACCGGCGCCGTCGCGATGTACGTGGTGCGCCAGCGCCCCGCGCGGCGCGTGCTGCGCGCCAGCGCGGCGCTGCTCGGCGCCGGCCTGGCGATCACGCTGTGCGGCGTGCACACGCAGCAGGCCGCGCTCTTCTTCGGCGGCACGGTGGTCGCGGGCATGGGCTTCGGCGGCGGCTTCAACGCGGCCGTGCGCACGCTGGTGCCGGCGGCGACGCCCCACGAGCGCGCGGGCCTCATGTCCAGCTTCTTCGTGCTGAGCTACCTGGCCTTCAGCGTGCCGGCCATCCTGGCGGGCCTGGCCGTGGGCGCGTTCGGCCTGCATGCGACGACGCTGGGCTACGGCCTCGTGCTGCTGGCGCTGGCGGTGCTGGCCTGGGTGACGGCGCGCGAGCGCGCCTGACGCGGCGTTCGCCCATGGGGCGCGGAGATCGTCACGTTCGTGACGAATTCGGCCGCAGCGCCCGTGGGACGGGCGCTGGCGGCCGATTGCACTTTGCGGCTTGCGCTCAGTAGGCGGCGTCCAGCAGGGCGGCGTAGTCCGCCTCGGCCATCGGCCGCGGGTTGGTGCGGTGGGCGTTGTCTTCGAGCGCCGCGCGGGCCACGGCCGGAAGGACCGCGGCGTCCACGCCGATGTCCCGCAGCCGCACCGGCAGGCCGATGCGGGCGTTCAGTGCCGCGATCTCGCGTGCCGGGTCGGCCGCCTCCGCCCAGCCGCCCTGGCGGCGGATGGCGTCGTACTTGGGTCCCAGTGCGCTGCGGTTGAGTGCCAGCACGTGCGGCAGCAGGATGGCGTTGAGCGTGCCGTGATGGAAACCGTGCGCCCCCAGCGGGTGGGCCAGCGCA
Source organism: Pseudomonadota bacterium (assembly GCA_031119395.1). Lineage (GTDB taxonomy): Bacteria > Pseudomonadota > Gammaproteobacteria > Burkholderiales > Burkholderiaceae_C > Xenophilus. The sequence goes on along the minus strand of JAVHYA010000030.1, from coordinate 31,104 downwards.
TGCACCGCCCCCATGCCCTTCTGGAACGCGATCGCGCCCTCCAGCGAGCCCATCATCATGTCCCAGCGCGCCTGTGCGTCCCGGCCGTCGGCCACCGCGCGCTCCAGGCTGGCCAGGATGCGTTGCATGCCGTCGAGCGCGATGGCGTCCGCCGGCGGGTTGACGACCGGCGAACAGAAGGTCTCGATGCAGTGCGCGAGCGCGTCCATGCCGGTGGATGCGGTGATGGCCGGCGGCAGGCCGGCGGTCAGTTCCGGGTCGCAGACGGCGGCGGTGACCAGGTCCGGGCAGCGCACGCCGGCCTTGATGCCGTTGTCGAACACGATCACGGCCGATCGCCCGACCTCGCTGCCCGTGCCCGCCGTGGTGGGCAGCAGGAACAGCGGCGGCGCGCGGTCGATGGGACGCGGGTTGGCGTGGCGGTTGCAGTAGTCCCACAGCGGCGGCGCGTGGGTGGCCAGCACGGCGATGGCCTTGGCCAGGTCCAGGGCCGCGCCGCCGCCGATGCCCACCACGCCGTCGCAGCCCGCCGCGCGGTACTGCGACGCGCCGGCCAGCGCCGCGGCTTCGGTCGGGTTGACCGGGGTGTCGCTGAAGACCTGGCGCGCGTCGTCGGCCGGCATGGCCTCCAGCGCCTGCGCGAACACGCCGGCGCGGATCACGCCGGGATCGCTCACGTACAGCGGCCGCCGCACGCCGGCCGCCTGCAGCAGTTGCGGCAGCACGCGGCGCGCGCCGCGGTCGAAGTGCACGGTGGTGAGGAATTGCAGGACGCTCATCGCATCGGGCTCCGCGCGGTGGACGGCCGCGTCACAGCGGCAGGTCCGCGCCGGCGCTGCGCACGGTGACCGACTTGGTCGCCAGGTACGCGTCCAGGCCCTCGACGCCGCCTTCGCTGCCGTAGCCGCTTTCCTTCACGCCCCCGAAGGGCGAGGCCGGCGTGGAGACGGTGTAGTGGTTGATGCAGACCATCCCGGCCTCCAGCCGGTCGCTGGCGGCCTGGGCGCGCGCCAGCGAACCGGTCACGGCATAGGCCGCCAGGCCGTAGGGCAGGCCGTTGGCCCGCGCGATGCCGTCGTCCATGTCGCCAAACGGCGCGATCGGCACGACCGGGCCGAAGGGTTCCTCGTTCATCACGGTCGCGTCGTCGCGCACGTCGGCGAACACGGTGGGCGGGAAGAAGTAGCCGCGCCGGTCCAGCCGCGTGCCGCCGCAGATGCGCCGGGCGCCTTCGGCTTCGGTGCGCTCGCTCAGGGCGAGCATGGCATCGAGCGCGCGCCGGTTGGCCAGTGGCCCCATCTGCGTCTGCGGGTCCAGGCCGTCGCCGATGCGCAGCGCCGAGGCGGCCTCGGCGAAGGCGCGGACGAAGTCCTCGTAGATGCCCTGCTGCACGTAGAAGCGCGTCGGGCTGGTGCAGACCTGGCCGGCGTTGCGGAACTTCGCCGCCACCGCCTGGCGCGCCGCCTGCACGGGGTCGACGTCGTCGAACACGAGCACCGGCGCATGCCCGCCCAGCTCCATCGTGGCGCGCTTGACGGTCTGCGCGGCCAGCGCCAGCAGCTGCTTGCCCACGCCGGTCGAACCGGTGAAGGTGATCTTCCGGATGGCGGGCGCGGCGATCAGCCGCTCGGCGATGCGGCGTGGAGGGCCGTACACCAGGTTCAGCACGTTGGCCGGCAGGCCGGCGTCCACGAAGGCGCGCACGATCTCGCGCGCCGTCAGCGGCGTTTCCTCCGACGGCTTGATCACCAGCGAGCAGCCGGCGGCCAGGGCGCCGGCGATCTTGCGGGCCGGCGTCAACGCCGGGAAGTTCCAGGGGCAGAAGGCGGCGACCGGGCCGACGGGTTCGCGGCGCACGCTCTGGGTGATGCCGGCGGTGCGCGGCACCAGCACGCGGCCGTAGGCCCGTGTCGCTTCCTCGGCCATCCATTCCATGTTGTCCGCGCTGGTCGCCACCTCGCCGGCCGCCTCGGCCAGGGGCTTGCCCTGCTCCAGCGTCATGAGGCGGGCGATCTCGTCCTTGCGGCTGCGCAGGATGGCCACGGCCTCGCGCATGAGGGCGGCGCGCTCGTAGCCCGAGCGTGCGCGCCACAGCGTGAAGCCGGCGGCCGCCGCGCCGATCGCGGCGTCCAGCCCGGCGTCGTCGACCGGCAGCACGTGGCCGATGCTTTCCTCCGTGGCGGGGTTGAGGATCGGGATGGGCGCGGCGTCGGAACTGTCGTACCAGCGGCCCGCGATGTAGGAGGAAGCGATCTGCATCGGGCTCGAAGCAAGAGGGAAGGAAGGAAGACGGGATCAGGCGCGCAGGCGCACCAGCTGCTTGCCGACGTTGCGGCCTGCCAGCATGTCGATGAAGGCCTGCGGTGCGTTCTCCAGGCCCTCGGCGATGGTTTCCCTGTAGTGCAGCTGGCCCTGGGCGTGGGCCTGGAGCAGCTCGGCCTCGGCCTGGGGCCAGAGGTCCTTGTGGTCCGACAGCACGAAGCCGCGCAGGGTCACGCGGCGGTTGAAGATTTCCCGCAGGTTGCGCACGCCGTAGGGCTCGGCGGCGTTGTACTGCGACACCAGCCCGCACAGCGGCACGCGCGCGAAGTTGTTGAGCAGCGGCAGCACCGCGTCGAGGATCGGACCCCCCACGTTGTCGAAGTAGATGTCCGCGCCGCTCGGCAGTGCACGCGCGAGGGCCTCGGCGAAATCGGGGCGCTTGTAGTCGACGCAATCGTCGAAGCCATAGGCCTGGCGCACCAGTTCGCACTTGGCGGCGCCGCCGGCGATGCCCACGGCCCGGCAGCCCTGGCGTTTGGCCAGTTGGCCCACCACGCTGCCGACGGCGCCCGAGGCCGCCGACACCAGCACGGTCTCGCCGGGCTGCGGCCGGCCGAAGTGCATCAGGCCGACCCACGCGGTGATGCCGGTGGAGCCGAGCGCCCCGAGGTACGCCGAGGCGGGGGCGCGCGCGACGTCGACCTTCTGCAGCTCTGCCGGCTTGGCCAGGCTGTAGTCCTGCCAGCCCAGGCGGCCGACCACCCAGTCGCCGGCCGCCAGGCCGTCCGCGCGGCTGTCCACCACCTGGCCCACCGTGCGGCCCACCATCACGTCGCCGATGGCCATCACGGGGGCGTAGGAGTCCTTGGCCTCCATGCGCATGCGGATGTACGGGTCCACGGACAGCAGTTCGTTGCGCACCAGGACTTCGCCTTCGGCCGGCGCCTGCAGGGGCACCGTGACCAGGCGGAAGCAATCGGGCGTCGGCGTGCCCTCGGGCCGGGCGGCGTAGAGGATCTGGCGGTGGGTGGCGGGCAGGGCGTGGGGCATGGTCGGTCGGGGAGCAGAGGTCGTCACAGCGTGATGTGCGCGTCCTGGATCAGTTTCTGGAGCAGGGGGCGCTGCTTGGCCAGCCAGCCCTGGAACTCCTCGGTGCCGTTGGCGACGGGGACGAAGCCTGCGGCGGTCAGCCGCTCCGCAACGCCCGGGTCCTTGGCGGCCTGCGCGAAGGCCGCCTGCAGCCGCTGCATCGGCGCCTGCGGCGTGCCCGCGGCCGCGAAGAGCGCGAACCAGTCGTCCATGTCGTAGCCGGGCAGGCCGCTTTCGGCGATGGTGGGGATGTCCGCGAAGGCGGCGACACGCTGGGCGCTCGTCACGGCCAGGATGCGGGTGCGGCCCGAATCCAGCGTGCCACGTGCCGTCGCCGTGGTGATGAGCGCGGCGTCGATCTGGCCGCCCATGACGTCGCGCGCGGCCTCGGCACCGCCCCGGTACGGGGTGTGCACCAGGCGGACGCCGGCGCGCTGCGACAGCAGCGCCACCGCCAGGTGCCCCATGGCGCCTGCGGGCGGCGTGCCCACGGACACGGTGTCCGGCTTGCTCCGGACGTAGGCCAGGAACTCGGCCAGGTTGCGCGCGGGGAAGTCCTGGCGCACGACCAGCGCCTGCGGCGCGCGCACCCCCATCGTGATGGGCACGAAGGCGCTCCGGTAGTCGAAGGCCAGGTCCTTGAGCAGCACCGGGTTGGTGAGCTGGTTGGCCGCGTCCCACAGGAAGGTGTAGCCGTCCTTGGGCGAGGACAGCGTGGCGTTGGCGGCCACCACCGCATTGCCGCCGGTGCGGTTCTCGATCGTGACCGGCTGGCCCAGGAACTCGCCGGCCTTCTGCGCGAGAGCGCGGGCCGAGGTGTCGGCCGCGCCGCCGGCGGAGAAGGGCACGATCAGCCGCAGGGGGCGCTGTGGCCAGGCCGCGCCCTGGGCCCAGGCGGCCAGGGGACTCAACGACGCCACGGCGGTGGCGGTGAGCAGCTTGCGGCGGGAAAGAGAAGGCGGGCGATGGGGCATGGGACGCATGGCAGCTCCGGAGTGAAGGAACCGATGTTCTGACTAATGGAACATCGTTCTATAAAGTTTAGTTCCGGATGCATGGCTCCCACAATGTCGGCGCGGGTTTCTCCCTACTCAGCCCAGTGCGCGGGCCAGCGTGGCGGCCGCCCGAAGTACGCAGGGGATGTGGGCATCCGTGTAGCGCGTCGCAGGCATGGTGAGGGTCACCGCGCCGGCCAGCGCCCCGTTGGCATGCAGCACCGGCGCCGAGATGCCGGCCACCCCGGCCAGGCGATCGCCGCTGGCCGCGTAGTAGCCCTGGTTGCGGATCCGCTCGTACAGCAGACGGTCCTCGGCGGACTGGTCGGCGGCTGGCGGCCCGTACGCCGCGATGACCCGGCCGCCGGAGCCGCGGCCCAGGGGCAGCAGGTCGCCGGCGCGGATGTGGTCGCGGATGGGCTGGGGCGAGTCGACGCGGTACAGGCACAGCCGCGCCTGCCCCTGGAGCACGTGATAGGCTGCACTTTCCCCCGTGGCGTCGACCAGCGAGCGGAGCACCGGCACCACCTGTTCCTCCAGCGAGAAGGAGGCCGCATAGAGGGTGTGCAGCCGTGCGATCTCGGGCCCCAGCGCGTAGCGGCCGTCGGCCAGCCGCTGCACGAAGCCGGCGTGCTCGAGCGACGCGAGCAGGCGCAGCACGGTGCTCTTGTACAGGCGCGTGCGCTCCGCCAGCACCGCCAGGCTCAGCGCCCGGTCACCCTGCGAGAAGGCGCCGAGCAGGGACAGGGCGCGGTCGACGGCGGCCGCCCCGCCGGGCGCGGCGTTCTCATCGGCGATGGATTCGGTCTGCGATTTGCGTGGCATGGCACTCCGTTGACATCGTGGAGAGGTTGAAGGATGATTCTTTTAGAAAGAATATCATTCTGTCTTTCGGAATTCAATGGTCCCTGCCCTCCCTCTGCTCCCCATGACCGATGTCCTGATCAGCGAAGTCGGCCCGCGCGACGGCCTGCAATCGGTGAAGGCCACCATGCCCACGGCCGACAAGCTGCGCTGGATCGACGCGCTGCATGCCGCCGGCCTGCGCGAGATCGAGGTCGCCTCCTTCGTCCCCGCCAAGCTGCTCCCGCAGATGGCCGATGCCGCCGAGGTGGTGCGCCATGCCGCCACGCTGTCCGGCCTCACGGTGATGGCGCTGGTGCCCAACCGCCGCGGCGCCGACGCCGCGCTGGCGGCCGGCGCGCACAAGCTCACCATGCCGGTGTCGGCCAGCCGCGCCCATTCGCTGGCCAACGTGCGCAAGACGCCCGAGGAGATGGTCGAGGAAGTGCGCGCCATCGCCGCGCTGCGCGACGAGCGGGCGCCGCAGGTCCGCCTGGAGGCCGGCATCTCCACCGCCTTCGGCTGCACGCTGCAGGGCCGGGTGGACGAGGACGACGTGATCCGGCTGGCCGTGCAGTGCGCCGAGGCCGGGGCGCAGGAAGTGGGGCTGTCCGACACGGTCGGCTATGCCAATCCGGCGCAGGTGCGGCGCCTCTTTCGCCGCCTGCGCAACGAACTGGGCGAGCGTGCCGGCGCCGCCCACATGCACAACACGCGCGGCCTCGGCCTGGCGAACTGCCTGGCCGCGTTCGAGGAAGGCGTCACCACCTTCGATGCCTCGCTCGGCGGCCTGGGCGGCTGCCCCTACGCGCCCGGCGCCTCGGGCAACGTGGTGACCGAAGACCTCGTCTTCATGTTCGAGGCCATGGGCGTGTCCACCGGCATCGACCTCGCGCGGCTGGTCGCCGCGCGCGCACCGCTGGTGCAGGGCCTGCCCGGCGAGCCGGTCTACGGCATGACGCCGGAGGCGGGCCTTCCCAAGGGATTTGTTCAAGGAGCGACCGCATGACGGACACCGCCGCGATGCCGCTGGCCGATGCCGGCACGAACCCGGATGCTCGCCTGCCCTATGCGGGCGTGCGGGTCGTCGAATTCACCCACATGGTCATGGGCCCGACCTGCGGCCTGCTGCTCGGCGACCTGGGCGCCGAGGTCATCAAGGTCGAACCCGTGGAAGGCGACGCCACGCGGCGCCTGCTCGGCTCGGGCGCGGGCTTCTTTCCCACCTTCAACCGCAACAAGAAGAGCATCGCGCTGGACCTCAAGCGGCCCGAGGGTGTGGAAGCCGCGCGCAAGCTGGTCGCCAGCGCCGACATCGTGAGCGAGAACTTCAAGCCCGGCACGATGAAGAAGCTGGGCCTGGACTACGCGTCGCTGAAAAAGCTGAATCCGCGCCTCATCTACGTGAGCCACAAGGGCTTCCTGCCCGGCCCCTACGACCACCGCACGGCGCTCGACGAGGTCGTGCAGATGATGGGTGGCCTGGCCTACATGACCGGTCGTGCCGGCGACCCGCTGCGTGCGGGCACCAGCGTCAACGACATCATGGGCGGCATGTTCGGCGCCATCGGCGCCATGGCCGCGCTGCGCCAGCGCGAGATCACCGGCGAGGGCTGCGAGGTGCAGTCGGCCCTGTTCGAGAACAACATCTTCCTCGTGGCGCAGCACATGATGCAGTTCGCCGCCACCGGCAAGCCCGCCGACCCGATGCCCAGCCGCATCTCGGCCTGGGGCATCTACGACGTCTTCACGGTGAAGGACGGCGAGCAGATCTTCCTGGCGGTGGTCAGCGACCGGCAGTGGCAGGTGTTCTGCAACGCCTTCGGCCTGCAGGAGATGCTGGCCGACCCGCGCCTGGCGACCAACAACGACCGCGTGCGCGCCCGCGAATGGATGATGCCGATGCTGCGCTCGCACCTGGCGGCCCACGCCGCGGCCGAGCTGGCGGCCGTGTTCGAGCGCCACGAGCTGCCCTTCGCGCCCATCACCAAGCCGCAGGAGCTGTTCGACGACCCGCACCTCAACGCCAGCGGCGGCCTCGCGCCCGTGCGCATGAACGACGGCAGCGAATCGAAGGTGCCGCTGCTGCCCTTCACCATCGGCGGCGAGCGCCTGGGCATCCGACACCAGCCCCCGTTGCTCGGCGAGCACACGGCCGAGCTGCTGCGCGCGGCCGGCTACAGCGATGCGCAGGTCGAGGCGATGCTCGCGGCGGGCGCGGCTGCCGCCGCCTGAGCACCGCTGCGCTTGCTCAGGTGTCGATGCGGATGTTGTTCGCCTTGGCGATGCGGCTCCACTTGTCGTATTCGCTGCGCGAGATGCGCGCGAACTCCTCCACCGAGTTGCCCACCGGCTGCAGGCCCAGCTCGACCAGCTTGCTGCGGACCTCGGGCAACCGCAGCACCTTGACGATCTCGGCATTGAAGCGCGCCACGATGTCCTTGGGCGTGGCCGCCGGCACGTAGAAGCCCTGCCAGCCGTCGCCGTCGTAACCCGGCAGCAGCTCGGCCACGGCCGGCGTGTCGGGCAGCGCGGCGCTGCGCCCGGGGCTGGTGATGGCCAGCGCGCGCAGCTTTGCGCTCTTGACGAGCGGGATCGCGGTGGTCGCCGGCTCGAAGCACAGCGGCACCTGCCCCGCCATCACGTCGGTGAGCGGGCTGCCCTTGTACGGGATATGCACCATCTTCACGCCGGCCATGTTGTTCATCATCTCCATGACCACGTGCGGGCCCGAGCCCACGCCCAGCGAGCCGTACTCGACGGCGCCGGGGCTGGCCTTGGCGCGCGCGAGCAGGTCCTTCAGGCTCCTGTCGGGCTGCTGCGGGCCGGTCACCAGCACGTAGGGCACCAGCGCCACCTGCGTCACGGGTGCGAAGTCGCGAAACGTGTCGTAGGGCAGCCGCGTGTAGACGTTCGGGTTGATGCCCATGATCGAGTTGACGGTCATGAACAGCGTGTAGCCGTCGCCCGGGCTCTTGGCCGCGACCTCGGCGCCGATGATGCCGGAGGCGCCCGCGCGGTTGTCGATCACCAGCGGCTGGCCCAGGGCGCGGCCCAGCGGCTCGCTGACGATGCGCGCCACCACGTCGGGCGACACGCCGGCGGCGAAGGGGACCACGAGCTTGATCGGCTTCTCGGGCCATCTGCCCTGGGCGCGGGCGGCGGCGAAGGCGCTGGGCGCGAGGGCGGCTGCGGCCAGGCGCAAGAGGGCCTGGCGGCGATGCAGTGGGGGCATGTTCTTGTCTCCGTGAAGGTGTTCCGTGGGGCTCAGTCGGCCAGCCAGGCGCGCATGGCGTCCAGGAGCGGCCGGGCATCGACGATGTGCGGGTAGTGCCCGCCGGTCGGCAGCTGCAGCGTCCGCGCATCGCGGTAGCGCGCCCGCACCCGCTCGCGCACGGCCGGGCCCAGCGTCGGATCGTCGGCGCAGTCGCTGACGACCAGTCCCGGCACGCGGGCCGGCGGCAGGGCGGGGGCCTGTGCGACCTGCCGCAGGCGGCCGTGCAGTTGCGCGGCCGGCAGCGTGTGGTGCAGCAGGTGCAGCTGCGCGGCGCGCAGCGGGTCGTCGGGCCGGCCCGAGAGCGCGGTATTCCAGCGGGCGACCACCTCGTCGCTGGCCGCTGTCGCGAGCCAGGCCGCGTCGAAGAGGGGCGAGGCGGCCACGTCCGCGCCGTCGACGAAGGTGTTGCCCAGCCAGAGCGCTGCGACCCGCGACGGGTGCCGCTGCGCGAAGGCCTGCGCCCACCAGGCGCCGTACGAGGAGCCCCAGACCGCGGCGGGCCCGATGTCCAGCGCCTGCAGCAGCGCCGCCAGCCCGTCGGCCAGCGCCATCGCATCGCAGCCACCGGGGTAGGTCACCGCCAGCACGCGGCGCTGCGCATCGAAGGCTTCCGCGATGTGCCATGCACTGCTCGCATCGCCGAGCGCACCGGGCAGCAGCACCAGGGGCGGCGCCACGCGGCGGTTGTCGGCGAAGCGCCAGACCGCGGGCGAGCCGTCGATGAAGCGGTGCCATTCGCGCCCGCGCGACCAGGCCGCCAGCGCGGGCGGTGCGGGGTGGGCGTTCATGCGGCGAGGTAGCCTTCCTCGCGCAGCGTCTTCTTGGCCTCGTCGGTGAAGTCGGCCTCGGGGGCGTTGCCGCTGATGACGAACATCAGGAAGTGGGTGCGGTCGGCCTCGTCGTGCGTGATGTTCTCGAAGCGGCGGTTCACGCCCGGCGGGAACGAGCACACGTCCCACGGGCCGACGTCGAAGTATTCGACCTGCCCGTCCACCTCCCACGAGCAGCGCCAGCGGCCCGTCAGCGGCATGAAGGTCTCGTTGGTGTCGTGGTTGTGCATCATCGGCCCGTTGCCGGGCTTGGCCTCGCAGAAGCCGAGGTTGAAGCCTTCGCTGATCGGGATCGCCGAGTTGGCGGCCGCCTGCGCGCCCACCGGCGAGACCACCTCGGCGCCGCCCCGGCCCTTGGGCGGCTGGAAGCCGATCGCGTTGTAGAGCCTGCGCACCGCGCTCGGGTAGCGGCTGTCGGGCAGGCCGCCGTCGAAGCCCTTGAGCTCGTTGAAGAAGGCGACGCGCTTGCGCATCTCGTCGCGCGTCAGACGGATCTGGGGAAGTGCCATCGTGGGTGTCTCTCTCTGTCGATGTCGAAAGCCGTGGAGGGGATGTGGGTCCGGACGGGGCGCAGTGTGGCCGGCGTGTGCCGCCGCCCGCAATCGCGCCTCCCGATGCCCGCCATCGCATCGGCCGATGGCGGCTGCGGGTTTCCACCGAGCGGGCGGTACGCGCCCCGCGCCGCCGCGAGGCAAGATCGACCCATGAAGATGCACGACCTCGACCTGCCGCTGCTGCGGGCCTTCGACGCGCTGCTGCGCGAGCGGCACATCACGCGCGCGGCCGAGCGGCTGGAGATCAGCCAGTCGTCGATGAGCGTGGCGCTGGCCAGGCTGCGCGACCGGATGGGCGACGAGCTGCTGATGCGCAGCGGCACCGGCTGGATGCCGACCGAGCTGGCGCTGCTGCTGTGGCCGCGGGTGCAGGAGGCAATCGCCGCGCTCGAGCGCGTGCTCGAGCCCGCGCACTTCGACCCGGCCGCCGCGACGCAGACCTTCCGGCTGATCGTCATCGACTACATCGACCTGCTGATGATGCCGGCCGTGATGCGCCGCATCCGCCGCGAAGCACCGGGCGTGCGACTGCACGTGCTGCAGACCAACCCGCACCATTTCGCCGAGATGATGGCCGCCGGCGAGCTGGACCTCGCGCTGACCTACTTCCCCAACGCGCCCGAGTACCTCAAGGGCCGCCGCCTGTTCTCCGACCGCTTCCTCGGCCTGGCGGCGCGCGGGCACCCGGTGCACCGGGCCACGCTGGACGTGGCGTCCTTCTGCGCGTTGCCGCACGTCACGATCGAGCTGGTGTCGGCGCAGATCTACAACGTTCAGATCGATGCCGCGCTGGAGCCGCACGGGCTGCGCCGCCAGGTGCGCATGACCAAGCCGAATTTCCTCGCGCTGCCCTTCGTGCTGGAGACCTCGGACATGGTGGCCAGCATCCCGGCGCGGCTGGCGCGCCGCATGATGCGCATGGCGGAGGTGGAGCCTTTCGACATTCCGCTCGACCTCCCGACCTTCGACGTCAAGATGCTCTGGCACCCGCGCACCGACCACTCCCCCGCACACGCCTGGCTGCGCGAGGTCATGGCGGACTGCGCACGCGAGATCGAGTGATCGATTGCTATTGAAAGCATAGCTGCCGGCGCACGGCTGGCGGGCGCTGCGGCCACTTTTCGCTTGAAAGACGCCGCGCGCCGGGCGCGCACCTCCGCATAATCGGCGCCCGATGGACCGCCTCACCCAGCTCGAAACCTTCGTCGCCGTGGCCACGCGCGGCAGCCTGACGGCGGCCGCCAAGGCCGAGGGCGTGGCGCCGGCCATCGTCGGGCGGCGAATCGATGCGCTGGAGGAGCGCCTGGGCGTCAAGCTGCTGCTGCGCACCACGCGCCGCCTCACGCTCACGCACGAGGGCAGCGCCTTCCTGGAGGACTGCCAGCGCCTGCTGACCGAGCTGGCCAATGCCGAGGCCAGCGTCAGCGCCGGCGGCGTCAAGGCCAGCGGGCATCTGCGCGTGACGGCGCCGGCCGGGTTCGGGCGTCGCCATGTGGCGCCGCTGGTGCCGCGCTTCCACGAGCTGCATCCGGAAGTGACCATCTCGCTGAACCTCAGCGACCGCGTGATCGACATGGCGGGCGAGAACTTCGATTGCGCCGTGCGCGTGGGCGACCTGCCGGACTCGTCATTGGTCAGCATGCGCCTGGCCGACAACCGGCGCCGCTGCGTGGCCACGCCGGAGTTCCTGCGCCGCCACGGCGTGCCGCAGCATCCGACCGACCTGGTGCGCTTCGCGTGCCTGACACTGAGCAGCGATGCGTCGCAGACGCGCGGCTGGGCGTTCCGCGTGCCGCGGACCGCCGCAGGGCGGCAGGACGATGGCGCCCTGGACCGCGCGGGTGTGCCGAGCCCTGGCGACGCGGGCGCCGACCCGGGCGACGACGCGCAGGCGCACGAGGTCATCCACCTCAAGCCCAGCGGCCCGCTCGACTGCTCCGACGGCCAGGTTCTGCACGATTGGTGCCTGGCCGGCCACGGCATCGCGTGGCGCAGCACCTGGGAGGTGGAGGCCGAGATCGACGCCGGCCTGCTGGTGCCGGTGCTCGACCGCTTCGCCGCGCCGCCCAACGGCATCTATGCGGTGTTCCCGCAGCGCAAGCATCTGCCGCTGCGGGTGCGGCTGTGGCTGGATTTCCTCAAGGCGCACTACGCGCGGCCGGACTACTGGGGGCGCGCGGCGGGCTGAGCGAAACGCCGTCCGCGCCTGCGCGCCGCCGTTTCGCGCCACGGGGCGGCACTTCGTCGCTCGGGCCGGCCGGGACGGGCATGCGCGGCACAATCCGTCGACATGTGCCACCCACGACGAAAGCCGCCGCGATGACCCTCGAAGCCATCCTTGCCTACCTGCACCTGCTGGCCATCCTGACGATGGTCGTCTTCATCGCCAGCGAGGCGGCGCTGTGCCGCGTCGAGTGGCTCAACGCGAAGGTGGTCGAACGCCTCGCGCGGGTGGACATGGTCTACGGCATCGCCGCCATGGCCGTGCTGGCCACCGGCATCGTGCGCACCGTGTGGGGCGTGAAGGGCACGGCCTGGTACTGGACCAATCCGCTGCTGCACGTGAAGTTCACGCTCTTCGTCATCGTCGGCGTGATCTCGATCTTCCCGACGCTCACCTACCTGCGCTGGCGCAAGCAGCTGCGCGCCACGGGCGCGCTGCCGACCGAGGCCGAGGTGAAGAAGACGCGCAAGCTGGTGATGGTGCAGGCGCACCTGATCGCGGTGATCCCGCTGTTCGCCGTCTTCCTGGCGCGCGGCTTCGGAAAGTAGGCCCGATCAACAGACAAAACAAAGCCCCGCGTCGCGGGGCTTTGTCCTTCAGGCCGCTGCGCGGGGCCGTCAGGCCGCCTTGTTGCTCAGGCACTCCTTCATGAAGGCCTTGCGGGCGTCGCCCTTGAGCTCCTTGGCCTTGGGGTCGGCATTGCAGGTCTTCATCTTGGTCTGCTGCTTTTCCTGCTTGCTGGCCGACAGGCATTCCTTCATGAAGGCCTTGCGCTCGTCGCCCTTGAGTTCCTTGGCCTTGGGGTCGGCGTTGCAGGTGGCCATCTTGCCTTGCTGGGCGGTGGGCGCCTTGGCCGGCGCTGCGGCGGCGGGTGCCGTGGTCTGCGCCATGGCGTTGAAGGACAGGGCGGCGCCCAGTGCGATCAGGGAGAGGAGCTTTTTCATGGTGTGTATTTCCTGAGCAGGTGTTGAAAAAAGTGACGGTTCCCTTCAGGCACCTGCCGCTCGGCCGGTGCCGGGCCCGGAGTCGGACCTCGGCCTCTAACGTACCGCACGCGCGCCCGGCTGACATCCTCCATGCACGGCGCCTTCGGGTTTGCCCCCGATAAAATCCGTCGATGCTTACAGTCAAACAGGAGCTGCTGGCCGACCTGGGCCAGGCGCTCGAGGCCCTCGAACCGGGCGCCGGCAGCCGCGCTGCCTTCGAATCGCCCAAGGTCGCCGCGCACGGCGACTTCGCCTGCACCGCGGCGATGCAGCTCGCCAAGCCGCTCAAGAAGAACCCCCGCCAGCTCGGCGAAGCGCTGCGCGAGGACCTGCTCGCCCGTCCGGCCTTCCAGCGCTGGGTCGATGCCATCGAGATCGCCGGGCCGGGCTTCCTGAACATCCGCCTCAAGCCCGCCGCCAAGCAGCAGGTGGTGCGCGAGGTGCTGGAGGCCGGCGCCGCTTTCGGCCGCAAGCCGGCCGCCTCGGGTGGCAAGGTGCTGGTCGAGTTCGTCTCGGCCAACCCCACGGGCCCGCTGCACGTGGGCCATGGCCGCCAGGCCGCGCTGGGCGATGCCATCTGCAACCTGCTCGACGCGCAGGGCGCCCAGGTGTGGCGCGAGTTCTATTACAACGACGCCGGTGTCCAGATCCAGACCCTGGCCAACAGCACGCAGCTGCGCGCGCGCGGCTTCAAGCCCGGCGACCCCGAGTGGCCCGAGCAGGCCTACAACGGCGACTACATCGCCGACATCGCGGCCGACTTCCTGGCCAGGAAGACCGTCAAGTCCGACGACCGCGAGTACACGGCCAGCGGCGACGTGAACGACCTCGACGCGATCCGCCAGTTCGCCGTCGCCTACCTGCGCCACGAGCAGGACCTGGACCTGCAGGCCTTCCAGGTGCGCTTCGACAACTACTACCTCGAGTCCAGCCTCTACACCAGCGGCCGCGTCGAGGCGACGGTGAACAAGCTCGTCGCCGCCGGCAAGACCTACGAGCAGGACGGCGCGCTGTGGCTGAAGTCGACCGAGTACGGCGACGACAAGGACCGCGTGATGCGCAAGGGCGACGGCACCTACACGTACTTCGTGCCCGACGTCGCCTACCACCTGGCCAAGTGGGAGCGCGGCTTCCACCGGGTGGTCAACATCCAGGGCACCGACCACCACGGCACCATCGCGCGCGTGCGCGCTGGCCTGCAAGCCGTGGGCGAAGGCATCCCCGAGGGCTACCCCGACTACGTGCTGCACACCATGGTGCGCGTGATGCGCGGCGGCGAGGAGGTGAAGATCTCCAAGCGCGCCGGCAGCTACGTCACCCTGCGCGACCTGATCGAGTGGACCAGCACCGACGCGGTGCGCTTCTTCCTGCTCAGCCGCAAGCCCGACACCGAATACACCTTCGACGTCGACCTGGCGGTGCAGAAGAACAACGACAACCCGGTGTACTACGTGCAGTACGCGCATGCGCGCATCTGCTCGGTGCTCGACAAGGAAGGCACCGACCCGGCCGTGCTGAAGGACGTCGACCTGTCGCCCCTGGCCACCGAGGCGGCCCAGCCCCTCATGCTGCTGCTGGCCAAGTACCCCGACATGCTGGCGGCCGCCGCGCGCGACTTCGCGCCGCACGACGTCACCTTCTACCTGCGGGAACTGGCGGCGGCCTACCACAGCTACTACGACGCCGAACGCATCCTGGTCGAGGACGAAGCCGTGAAGAAGGCCCGCCTGGCCCTCGTCGCCGCCACCGCACAGGTGCTGCACAATGGCTTGGCCGTGCTTGGCGTGAGCGCGCCACGAAAGATGTGAGCCTGAACTACCCATGAGAAGCAGACAAAGAGGGAATTTCGTCATCGGCCTGATCGTGGGCGTCGTGCTGGGGCTCGGCGTGGCCCTGGGCGTGGCGGTCTACGTGACCAAGGTGCCGATCCCGTTCGTCACCAAGAACCAGCCGCGCGGCGCCGACCAGGACGAAGCCGAGGCCCGCAAGAACCGCGACTGGGACCCGAACTCCCCGCTGG
Source organism: Pseudomonadota bacterium (assembly GCA_031119395.1). Classification (GTDB taxonomy): domain Bacteria; phylum Pseudomonadota; class Gammaproteobacteria; order Burkholderiales; family Burkholderiaceae_C; genus Xenophilus. Next base: position 16,024 of record JAVHYA010000030.1, on the reverse strand, counting down.
CCGGCAAGCCGCAGGCACCGCGCACGCCGCCGCAGCCGATCGCGCCCGCACCCGCCCCCACGGCCCCGGCCGTGGCCGGCGCGCCGGCGAGCAGCGGCACGCTCAATGCGCCGGCCCCGGCACCGGTCGTGGTGGCGCCCAAGCCGGCCACGGCGCCGTCGACCGATCCGCTGGGCGACTTCGCGCGTTCGCGCGCCGGCGGCAACCCGCCGTCGACGACAGTGGCGTCGGCCCCGCCCACCACCGGGCCCGACCCCTTCGTGTATTTCGTGCAGGCGGGCGCCTTCCGCACCAACGACGACGCCGAGGCGCAGCGCGCCAAGCTGTCGCTGATGGGCGTGGAGGCCAAGGTCACCGAGCGCGAGCAGGCCGGCCGCACGGTCTACCGCGTGCGGGCCGGCCCGTTCAACAAGAAGGACGATGCCGACCGCCTGAAGGATCGCCTGGACGGCGGCGGCTTCGATGCGGCGCTGGTCCGTGTCCAACGCTGAGCTTCACCGTTCTTTACCCGGCGCCCGTGCTCTGCGGCGGGCGCCCCACCGTTGAAGGGCTGGGCGGGAACTCCTCGCCGCGCCCGCGCTCTGTCAGCAGCCCTCTAGAAAGCATTTCAAATGAAACGTCGTGACTTTTCCATCGCCACCGCCGCCGCGGTGTCGCTGCTGCCGCTGGCCGGCACCGTCCGTGCGCAGGGCAGCTTCGCCGCCGGCAAGGACTACATCGTGCTCGGCAAGCCGGCCCCGGTCGATGCGCCGGCAGGCAAGGTCGAGGTGGTCGAGTTCTTCTCGTACAACTGCCCGCACTGCGCGGCCTTCGAGCCGCAGCTCGAAGCCTGGATCAAGACCCTGCCGGCCAACGTCGTCTTCCGCCGCATCCCGGTGCCCTTCGTGGGCAACGACGTCGAAGCCAAGCAGAAGCTCTACTACACGCTCGAGGCGCTGGGCAAGGTCGACGCGTTCCAGATGAAGATCTTCCAGGCCATCCACCAGGAGCGCCAGCGCCTGTTCGGCGACGACGCCATCCTGGCCTGGGCCGAGAAGCAGTCCGGCCTGGATGCGAAGAAGTTCGCCGACACCTACAAGTCCTTCGGTGTGGCCGGCAAGGCCAAGCGCGCGACGCAGATGACCGACGCCTACAAGGTGGGTGGCGTGCCCGCGCTGGGCGTGGCGGGCCGCTGGTACGTCGATGGCGAGACCGCCGGCTCGCTCGGCCGTGCGCTGCAGGTGACCGACGCCCTGATCGCCCAGGCGAAGAAGGGCTGACCCGCTGGGCGGCGCCTTCGGCGCGCCGCCTTCGCCCGAAAGCCCGCTCCGGCGGGCTTTCGTTCTTGGGCATAGCGATGTCCGCACGCCGGCATACAATGCCAGCAAGTTTCGTGCCTCTATGACACACCGCGTTCCGTCCTCCCCCCTTTCCCTTCGTCGCATCACCCGCACCGCCCTGTGCGTGCTCGCACTGGCTGCCGCTGTCGGCGCCCAGGCCGAGAAGGCCGACCGGACCAAGCCGATGAACATCGAGGCCGACTCGATGCGCTACGACGACCTCAAGCAGACCAGTGTCTTCACCGGCCGCGTGGTGGTGACCAAGGGCACGATCATCATCCGTGGCGCGCGCATCGACGTGCGCCAGGACCCGGACGGCTACCAGTACGGCGTGGTCACCGCCGCGCCCGGCCAGCGCGCCTACTACAAGCAGAAGCGCGACGCCGGCCCCGACGAGTGGATCGAGGGCGAGTCGGAGGTCATCGAATACGACGGCCGCGCCGACAACGTGAAGTTCATCCGCCGCGCCGTGATGCGCCGCCTGATCGGCGCCACGGTGAACGACGAGACCACCGGCCCGCTGATCGTCTACGACCAGAGCAACGACACCTTCACCGTCAACGGCGCCCCGCTGCCGCCCGACGCCAGCGTGTCCGCCGGACAGCCCGGCAGCCGCGTGCGCGCCATCCTCACGCCCAAGGCCGCCGGAGCCGGTGCCGCGGCAGGCGGGCGCAACCCGGCGCCGGCCACACCCGCCACCCCGGACGGCAAGGGCCTGCGGCCCAGCACCACGCTGGACAGCCAGGGATCGCGTCCGTGATCGAGGCGGTGATTCCCGGGGCCGACAAAGGGGTGGCCGGCAGCCGCCTGGAGGCGCGCGGCCTGCAGAAGACCTACGGCAGCCGCAAGGTGGTCAAGGATGTCTCGCTCGACGTGCAGAAGGGCGAAGTGGTCGGGCTTCTGGGCCCGAACGGCGCGGGCAAGACCACCTCGTTCTACATGATCGTGGGCCTGGTGCGCGCCGATGCGGGCGAGATCACCATCGACGGCGAGCCGATCGCCCACATGCCGATCCACCGCCGCGCGCGCATGGGCCTGTCGTACCTGCCGCAGGAGGCCTCGATCTTCCGCAAGCTCAGCGTCGAGGAGAACGTGCGCGCCGTGCTGGAACTGCAGAGCGAGACCGACGAGCGCGGCCGCCCCGTGCCGCTGCCCCGGGCACGCATCGAGGAGCGCCTGTCGGAACTGCTGGCCGACCTGCGGGTGGACCACCTGCGGGATTCGCCCGCGCTGGCCCTGTCGGGCGGCGAGCGCCGCCGCGTCGAGATCGCACGCGCGCTGGCCACGCAGCCCCGCTTCATCCTGCTGGACGAGCCCTTCGCCGGCATCGACCCGATCGCGGTGATCGAGATCCAGCGGATCATCAGCTTCCTGAAGGAGCGTGGCATCGGCGTGCTCATCACCGACCACAACGTGCGCGAGACGCTGGGCATCTGCGACCACGCGTACATCATCAGCGACGGGCAAGTGCTGGCACAAGGCACGCCATCGGAGATCGTCGACAACGCCGAGGTGCGCCGCGTGTACCTGGGCGAACATTTCCGGATGTGAGCGTGGCCCCCACGCTCCCCGCTTCGCGAGCTTGGCTGGACGCGACGGCGCCCGGGTCGGCGGCCCGTCGCGCTGTCCCGGCGCGCGCAGGCGCGTCGAGGTCCGCAGCGCTTCGCCCCTCGGGGGCGCTCGCCGCCCTCGGGCGGCCGGGCGGCGGCCCGGTGGCCGATGGCCGGGCGGTGGCTGGCCGCTCCCCGCTGCGGTTCGACAGGGGGGGCGCGTGAAGCAGGGCCTGTCGCTGCGCGTCTCGCAGCACCTCGCGCTCACGCCGCAGCTGCAGCAGTCGATCCGGCTGCTGCAGCTGTCCACGCTCGAACTCAGCCAGGAAGTCGAGCAGATGCTCGACGACAACCCCTTCCTCGAGCGCCTGAACGAGGAGGCGCCGCGCGAGGAGTTCGGCGTCGAGGCGGCCGACACGCCCGCGCCGCGCGAGGAACGCGAGGACCTGGGCGAGTTTGCTATGAATTCCATAGCTGCCCCCGCAGACGGGACGGGCGCTGCAAGCCAGAACGACACCGAAACCCCGGTGGCCGACGCGGTCGAGGGCGAGCCTTCCGAGCCCGACTGGGACGGCGACGGCACGGTCGACCTCGCACCCGACGATTCCGAGTGGGGCGGCGACGCCCCGGCCCGCAACAACAGCGCGGGCGACGACGAGCGCGCCGATGCGACCGAGCTGGCGCGCAGCCAGGAATCGCTGCAGTCCTTCCTGCACCGGCAGGCGTTGTCGCTGCGCCTGTCGCCCGAGGACTCGGCCGCGCTGCGCTTCCTGATCGAATCGCTCAACGACGACGGCTACCTCGAGGACTCGCTGCCGGCGCTGGCCTCGGGCCTGGCCGGCGACGACAACGACCAGTTCGACGACCTGGTGCACCACTTCCAGGTCGCGCTCGGCCTGCTGCAGAGCCTGGAGCCGGTGGGCGTGGGCGCTCGCGACCTGGGCGAGTGCCTGGCGATCCAGTTGCGCGCCGCCGCCGACGAGGACGAGGGCGACCCCGAGGCCGCCGACGTGCGCAAGGTGGCGCTGGCCATCTGCAGGCAGCCGATGGAGCTGCTGGCCAAGCGCGACTTCCGGCGCCTGGCCACCCTGACGCGCAGCACCGAGGAGGATGTGCGGCGCGCCATGCAGCTCATCGCCCGGCTGGAACCCAAGCCGGGCCGCCGCTTCGTCGACGTCGAGCGCAACATCGTGGTGCCCGACGTGATCGTCACCAAGACCGGGCGCGGCACGAACATCAAGTTCCGCGTGCAGCTCAACCCCGATGTCATGCCGCGGCTGCGGGTGCACGACATCTATGCCGGCGCGCTCAAGTCGCACAAGGGCGAGGGCAGCCAGGCCCTGAGCCAGCGCCTGCAGGAGGCGCGCTGGTTCATCAAGAACATCCAGCAGCGCTTCGACACCATCCTGCGCGTGTCCAACGCCATCGTCGAGCGGCAGAAGAACTTCTTCGTGCACGGCGAACTGGCCATGCGCCCGCTGGTGCTGCGCGAGATCGCCGACGAGCTGGGCCTGCACGAGTCGACCATTTCGCGCGTGACCACGGCCAAGTACATGTCCACGCCCTTCGGCACGGTGGAACTGAAGTACTTCTTCGGTTCCGCCCTGGGCACCGAGACCGGCGGCAACGCGTCGAGCACCGCGGTGCGTGCGCTCATCAAGCAGTTCGTCGGCTCCGAGAACGCGAAGAAGCCGCTGTCGGACAGCCAGATCTCCGAGATGCTCAAGGAGCAGGGCATCGAGTGCGCGCGCCGCACCGTGGCCAAGTACCGCGAGGCGCTGCGCATCGCGCCGGCGAACCTGCGCAAGGCGCTGTAGCGAAACGGGTTCGGAAGTCCGCGTTCAACGCCGAATCGGCCTGCGGCGCCCGTCCCGTGGGCGCAGCCAGCTATCGATTCGATAGCAATTCGCGCTCAGCCCGCCTGCGCCAGCACCGCCCGCAGCGCTGCGGGCTGCACCGGTTTGCGCAGCGCCTGCCAGCCGCGCGCACGGGCGTGGGCCTGCGTGGCCTCGTCGATGTCGGCCGAGACCAGCGCGATGACCAGCCCCGGCCGGTGCGCCTGCAGCCGCTCGGCCAGCGCCACGCCGTCGAGCTCGCCCGGCAGCCGGATGTCGCACAGCGCGACCTGGATGCGGCGCAGATCGGCCAGCGCCAGCGCTTCGGCCGCGCTGGCGTAGACCTGGGCCCGCGCCGACCACTGCCGCAGCAGCGCCACGAGGCTGGCCGCGACCACGGCGTTGTCCTCCACCACCAGCACCTCGATGCCGGGACGCAGGGGTTGCGCCGGCGTGGCGGCCGGCGGGATGTGCCGCAGCGCGGGCCGGTCGGCCACGGGCGCATCGGCCGGTGCGGCGGGCACGGTGAAGCCGAACACCGCCCCCCGCCCGGCCGCGGAGCGCAGCGTGATCCGCAGGTCCAGCCGATCGGCCAGCCGGCGCACCACGCCCAGGCCCAGCCCATGGCCGCGCTGCAGGTTGCGCTCGATATTGCCCACCTGCTCGAAATCGCCGAAGACGCGCGCCTGCGCCTCGGGCGCGATGCCGATGCCGCCGTCGCGCACCTCCACGCGCCACGCGCCCGCGCGCCGACGCGCCGCCAGCAGGATGCGCCCGCGCGGCGCGAACTTGACGGCGTTGTCCACCAGGTTGGCCAGGATGCGGCGCAGCGCGACGGCGTCGCTCCAGGCCGTGGCGTCGGCCGGGCAGCGTACGTGGATGCGCGTGCCGCCGGCCTGCCGCGCGACATCGGCCAGCAGCGCAGCGAGCGGCACCGCGGCACGCACCAGCGCCTCGACGCCGGCCTCGATGCGGCCGATCTCCAGCAACTGGTGCGTCAATGTCTCCAGTGCGGCCTGGGCATCGGCCAGCGCGGCGACCGTGCCCTGCACCGCCGCGGCGGGCGCGCCCTGGTCCAGCTGTTCGCGCAGCACCGCCGTCTGCAGGCCGATGGCCATCACGGGCTGGCGCAGGTCGTGGTTGGCGGCCGAGAAGAAGCGCAGCCGCTCGGCCTGCGCCTGCTGCGACTCGCGCAGGCCGGCCAGGGCCTGCTCGCGCAGCGCATGGGCGTTCAGGCGCAGGCCGATGTTCTCCTCGAGCTGGCGGTTGTGGCTGCCCACCTGCTTGAGCATCAGCGCCAGCAGCAGCACACCCAGCAGCGCCACCGCGACCATCGGCGGCGCGCCGAAGGCCAGGCCCATGGCGATCACCGGCGCCATCAGCAGCGTGATGGCCAGCCGCACCGCCGGCGTGTGGAAGGACACGGAAAAGGCCGACGACAGCGTCATGCCCATCACGATCAGGCCCAGCAGCAGCTGGTGCATGGGATCGCCGGCATTGAAGAGCAGCACGCCCGCCAGGCCGTGCGCCGCTTCCCAGAGGCCGGTGCGCAGCGTGTGGACGCGCTGGGCGCGGCGCAGGGTCTCGGGCGTGAGGGTGTCCGGCACGCGCTGCGGAAAGAAGCCCCGCATCACCGTCACCGCCGCGATGCCCGCGAGCCACAGCGCCGCCCGTGCCGGCGAATACAGCCAGCCGAAGACCGCCGCCACGCCGGCGTTGAGCAGGAACTGCACCGCCAGGACGGGGCCCAGCGGCCGGGTGCTCAGCCGGAGCACCTCGCATTCGACCAGGAAGCGGTCCGCGGCCGCGTCGGCGGGTGGAGGGGAGGGCTCGGCGGTGCGCATGGCGGGGCTGTCGCACTATAGGGGAGCGGCCCGGGCGGCGCGTGCCGGCGACAATGGCCGCTGCTCCCCTTGGCCGCCGCCCGTGAACGATCTCTCCCTTTTCCTGCCCTGCGCCGCCGGCGTGGAGGACTTCCTGGCCCAGGAGGTCCATGCCATCACCGGCCGCGCCGGTGACGACCTGCGCGTGTTGCGTGCCGGCGTGCGCGTGCGCGCGGGCTGGCGCGACGTGCTCGCGCTCAACCTGCGAAGCCGGCTCGCGCAGCGCGTGCTGGTCGAGCTGGCGCACCGCCCCTACCGCGCCGAGCAGGACCTGTACGAGGCGGCCAGCGGCGTGGCATGGGAGATCTGGTTCACGCCGCGGCAGACCTTCAAGATCGAGACCACCGCCACCGGCAGCCCGCTCAAGAGCCTGAACTTCGCCACGTTGCGCATCAAGGACGCGATCGCCGACCGCTTCCGCGCCAAGGCCGGCGGCGTGCGCCCCAGCATCGAGACGCAGCGCCCCGACGTGCGCGTGTTCGCTCACCTCACGGCCGACCACGTCACGCTGTACATCGACACCAGCGGCGAGCCGCTTTTCAAGCGCGGCTGGCGCGTCGACAAGGGCGACGCCCCGCTCAAGGAAACCCTGGCCGCCGCGATGCTGGCCGCCAGCGGCTGGTGGGACCCGGAGACCGGCCGCGTGGCCGACGCGCCGCTGTACGACCCCTGCTGCGGCAGCGGCACCATCGCCATCGAGGCCGCGCAGATCGCCGCCGGCATGCCCGCCGGCGGGCAGCGCCGCTTCGGCTTCGAGCAGTTGCTGCCGCACCGTGCCGAACTCTGGGCTGCTATCAAAAGCGAAGCGCCTCGCGCAGGCGGGGCGGGTGCCGTGGCCGTTTTTGGCAGTGACGTGTCGCACCGCATGGTCGACTTCGCGCAGCGCAACGCCGAACGCGCCGGCGTGGCCGACCGCGTCATCCTGCGCGGCGGCGACGCCTTGCAGCGCATGCCGCCGGCCGAGTCGGGCGTCATCGTGCTCAACCCGCCGTACGGCGAGCGCATCGCCGTCGGCGGCTTCGCCGGCTCGCCCGGCCGCACGGGCGCGCGCGAGGTGGCGCAGGACGAGGGCGGCGACGACGCGGGCGATTTCTTCCCGCGCCTGGCCGCGCACTGGAAGAAGCACTACGCCGGCTGGACCGCCTGGGTGCTCACGCCCGACATGAAGCTGCCGCAGCACATGCGCCTGAAGGAGTCGCGCCGCGTGCCGATGTGGAACGGGCCGATCGAGTGCCGGCTGTTCAGGTTCGACATGGTGGCGGGGTCGGCGCGGGCGAAGGCGGCGGGCTGAGGGCGACCGAGCTGTCAGGCGGTCTCGCTCTCGCCGCCACTCACCTCCGATGCAGATTGCAGCATGAAGCCGCGGCGAGCACGATCGCAGAATGGAAGCGTCCGGCGAAGTAGGCTTCGAGCGCGTCCTCGAGCTGCTCGAGCGCGATCTGAAGTTTCTCGATCGACTGATGGTGCATGGCGTGCCTCGTGCTGACCCATGTTGGCGTCAGAGGCTGGTCGCAGACCAGCCCGTCAGGCGAAGGATCAGCTCTCATTCCTACCCGAGTGGGCCTCGAGCCACGACTCGCGGCTGATGGCATGCGTGGCAACGTTCGTGCCGCACCAGAACTCCGTTGCGCGGAAGCGCATTCCCAGTCGATCCATCACACGTGCAGAGTCGGCATTCGCCGGGTGGCGCACCGCCAGAAGCTCCTTTGCATCGAGGTTCGTGAAGGCAAAGGCGGCCATGCGTTCCGCCGCCTCGCTGGCGAGGCCCTGGTGCCAGAACTCGGGGTGCAGGCGCCAGCCGATCTCCAGCGGGTTGTTGCGGAGGCTGTCCAGGTCCGCAGGCATCGCGGCCTCCGGGCGCAAGTGCTGAACACAGCCGGCACCTACGATCCGGCCATCGGCCTTGCGGACAAAGGCCCACCAGCCAGTTCCCCAAGCGGCCCAACACCGCTGCACCCGGGCGATACCTTCAGCGGTCTGCTCGCGGCTCTCAGCCTGCCCGGTGATGTATTGCATCACCTCGGGTCTCCGATTCATCTCGTGGAGTCCATCGAGATGGTGCTCGGCGAAGGGTTCGAGGCGTAGTCGTTCTGTCAGCAAGATGGACATGGTGGACGCAGGTCGTTGTGAGGGCCAACGCAATGTACGCCGCAGAACCTGCGGGCCAAGCCGGGTGACGCAGGCTGTTCTCGGCACGACATCCTCCTCGAAATGGCTTGCAGCCTGGGCTTGCGACCGTCGGCTCGTCAAACAGCTGCGATCACCATGGTGCGAAACCCGGCACGCAGGCCATGGGCCGAGCGCCGTGGGCAACGCCGGGATATCCGGACACGGCAGCGGCAAGCACCGACAGCGATAGCATGCCAGCCCATGCCCCACCGCGCCGCGAGCCCTGGCGCACGCGGCGAAGCTGCGCATCCTTGTTCTCGCGTCCGACCAAAGCGCCCATGGCCTCCTGCATCGTCATCGACACCAACATCGTCCTCGACCTCTTCGTCTTCGACGATGCCGCCGCGAAGCCTCTGCGTGCGGCGCTGGAGGCGGGCGAGGTGAGTTGGCTCGCCACTGCGGCCATGCGCATCGAACTGGCGCGCGTGCTGGGCTACCCGCAGATCGCGCCGCGCCTGGCCTTCTATGGCCTCGCGGACGCCGACGTGCTGGCGCAGTTCGACCGCCATGCGCGACTCGTCGAGCCTGCGCCCAAGGCGCCCGTGACCTGCGCCGACCCCGACGACCAGGGCTTCATCGATCTGGCCGTGGCGCACCGCGTGCCGCTGCTGAGCAAGGACCGGGCGGTGCTGACGATGAAGCGGCGGCTGGAGCGCCTTGGCGTCGTGGCAGCGTCCTGCTTCACGCCCGCCGTCCAGCCCGCTTGAAGGAGACCGACCCTGCGACGCCTTGCCACCCCCGCCGACCGCGATGCCGTCTTCGCGATCTACAGCCATCCCGAGGTCACGCCCTACCTCAGCTACGAGCCGATGTCGCCCGAGGCCTTCGTCCCGGTGTACGACGAACTGCTCGCGAGCGGCGGCTTCCATGTGTGGACCGTCGACGGCGGCGAGGTGGCCGGCTTCTACCGCACCACGCGCTATCCCGGCCGCGTGAACCACGTCGTGCTGCTCGGCACGCTGGCCGTCGATCCGCGCCGCCACGGCCAGGGCATCGCCGGCGCCATGCTGGACGACGCCATCGCCCGCCTGCGCGCCGAGGGCGTGCGCCGTGTCGAGCTGTATGCCGAGGCCGACAACCCGCGCGCCCTGCGCTTCTACGCCAGGCTGGGCTTCGTGCACGAGGGCACGCTGCGGCAGTTCTACAAGCGCGCCCACCAGGCGCACTATGTGGACGAGTGGGTGATGGGCCTGCTGCTGGCCGACGACACGGCCGCCCCTCAGCCGCCGTAGTCCACCACGTCGCGATACGCCGCTTCGTCGCGCATCGCCCAGTACGCGGCATGCAGCCGCTCGGTGACGGGGCCGGGAAACTGCGGCAGCGGCACGCCGTCGAGCCTGGCGATCGGCAGGATGCCGCCGCCGGTGGAGGTCAGGAACACCTCGTCGGCCGCGCGCACGTCGGCCACGGGCAGCGGCGCGACGCGGACCGGGATGCCCAGCCGTTCGCACAGCTCCAGGGCGGTGCGTCGCGACACGCCTTCCAGCACGCCGCGATCGGCCGTGCGCACCTCGCCGTCTTTGACGATGAAGACGTTGAAGCCCGGCCCCTCCGCCAGGTTGCCTTGCGCGTCGACCACGCAGCTGGTGTCGCGGCCGCGGTCGTAGGCGTCGAAGAGGGACTGCACCAGGTCCATCCAGTGGTAGTTCTTCACCGTCGGGTCCACCGACTCGGGCGCGATGCGCACCCGCTCGCTGATGTGCAGGTCGATGCCCTCGCGCTGCTTCTCGGGCGGTGCGATCCACACGTAGGGCAGGGCGTAGGCATAGAAGCGGTTGGTCGCCAGGCGCGGATCGCGTGCGCCCTTGGGAGGCACGCCGCGCGTGCACACCATCGCCACGTAGGCGTCCTGCAGGCCCGCGCCGCGCACGCAGCCGTGCAGGAGGGCGCGCAGCTCCTCGCGGCCGTAGGGGATGGACATGCGCATCTTCTCCAGGCTGGAGAAGAAGCGGTCCATGTGCGTGTCGAGCCGGAAGAACGCGCCCTGCCAGGTGCTGGCCACGTCGTAGGTGGCGTCGGAGCGGGTGAAGCCCCAGTCGAAGAGCGAGATCTTCGCTTCGGACAGGGGCACGAAAGCACCTTCGGCGAAGGCGCAGCCGCCCTCGAACTGGCCGGCGGCGGGAATGGGAGGCAGGGCCATGACGATCATCTCCGGAAAAAAGATGGACGTGATGATGCCTGTTAATTGATCGTTGTTCAATAAATATTGAACGGCGATCAGGAATGCCTAGAATCGCGCATGGCCTCTCCGCGCCCCGCTTCCCGCCGCTCCGTGCCCGCTCGCCCCGGCCCGGGCCGCCCGCGCAAGGGCGAGGCGCGCGCCGCGGCCGACGCCGCGCTGGGCCGCGAACGCATCCTGCAGGCGGCGCTGGCCTTGATCGACGCACAGGGCCTGGCGGCGTTCAACATCCGCGCGCTGGCCGCCGAGTTGAAGGTGGCGCCGGCCGCGCTGTATTGGCACGTGCCCAGCCGCGATGCGCTGGTGTCGGGCGTCATCGCGCTGGCGCTGGAGGGCGTCGCTGCCGCCGTTCCCCCGGAGGGGACGATGAGCTGGCAGGCGCGCCTGCGCACGCTGCTGGTGGCCTTTCGCGCCGCGCTGCGTGCCCACCCCCACCTGGCGCCGGTGGTGGCGAGCGAGCTGGCCTACAACGCGGCCTTCGACGCGCCCCTGCTCGAGCACATCGTCGTCGCGCTCGAGCAGGCGCGCTTCGAGGGCGAGGCGCTGGTCGATGCCTTCAACGTGGTCGTGGCGGCGCTGTGCGGTTTCGCCACGCTGGAGCTGTCGACCGCGCCCGTCGCACCGGGCGAGGACTGGGCGGCGGCCTGCCGCGCGCGGATCGACGCGGTGGACGCACGACGGCACCCGCACCTGGCGGGCCGCCTCGGTGCGCTGCGCAACCGGGCCTTCCTGCTGCGCTGGACCGACGGGCGGACGCAGCCGCTCGACGGCGGCTTCGAGGCCTGGATCGACGTGCTGCTGCGCGGGCTGGAGGCGCGCAGCCGCGCCTTGCGGCGCGCGGCCTAGCGCTTCCGGCCACTTCGCCGGGCCCGGGGCGGTGGCTAGGATGCGCCGCGGAGGTGGTCGCATGCCCGCACGCTGCATTCGTGGATTCGCTGTCCTGGCCCTGGCCGCTGCGCTCGCAGCCTGCGGCAAGCCGGTCCCGCCCGACAAGGCTGCCTATGTCGGCGAGTGGAGGCAGCCGGCGATGTACCTGCTCATCACGCAGGACGGCTCGGTGCGCTACGAGCGCATCCGGGGCGGCGTGACGACCTCGGTGAACGGGCCGCTGCAAGGCTTTGCCGGCGACAACTTCGACGTCGGCCTCGGGCCCTTGAAGAGCACCTTCGTCGTCACGCGTCCGCCCCGCGAGGCGAACGGGCGCTGGACCATGGTGGTCGACGGCGTGGAGCTGATGCGCAGCGCCGATCTCCAGCCCACGGCGCGCTGAGCCGCGTCCGACGGCGCCGAAATCGGACACGCCAACGTCCGAGAAAAAGATGGCTTCTGCGCCCGCCGGGCGTGCGCGAGTCGCTCCTGAAAAAGGAGCAGATCGGACATTTCAGGACATCAGGGTGCGAGGTGCCACTGCGTCAGCAGCCGCGCCACCGCGCGCACCCGCTGGGTGTCGCGGCCCCAGCGGCGGCCCTTGGGCAGGTGGCGCAGCCAGCGCATGCGCTGCGCCGCGTGGGCGATGCGCTCGCGCACCGACGCGTCGGCGCCGGCCAGCACCGCATGCCAGTGCTCGGCACCGGCGCGCGGCGCCGAGGCATGCACCAGCAGCGCCGTCGAATGCAGGTAGCTCAGCCAGTCGCGCGTCTGGCATTCGGCCAGCGTCAGGGTGGCGCCCGGGTCGTCCTCGAAATCGATGAAGCCGATCGCGCCGTCGGGGCAGTGCATCAGGTTGCGCGAGAAGGCCTGGCTCAGGTAGGCGCCGCGCGCGTGTACGGCGGCGATCGCGTCCAGGCCCTCGCGCCAGACGGCGAGCAGCGCGGCCGGGCCGCTCGCGGCGGCGTGGTCCAGCCGCTCGTTCAGCACGACGGCGGCGCGCCCACCCTGGCCCATGTCGGAGATGAGCAGCCCGTCGGCCTGCTGCGCCAGCACGCGCGGCACGCGCACGCCGGCCTCGGCCAGCATGCGCAGTCGCTGCGCCTCGGTGGCGATGGCGGCCTCGCCGCCCAGGTTGGGCACGGGCGTCAGCACGTCGAGCCGGAAGGCGCGCGAGAGCAAGGCCAGCAGCCGGTAGCGGAACAGGCTGTGCCGCGGACCGGCGCGCTTGAGCCACACGCGCTCGCCGCCCAGCCGGTGGCTGGCCACGCCGCGCGTCTGCTGGGGCAGCGCGCTGCGCAGGAAGGCGGCGTAGTCCCCCGGCGCCGGTGGAGCGGGCAGCGCGGCGCCGGCGGTGAGCGGGCTCGGTGCGGAGGCGGCGCCGCGGCGGGCCTGCATGCGCGCCAACCGGCTTTTCAGCGGATTCATGGTGCGCGTGCGGCGCCTTCGAGCGGCAGGCGGGAAGGAGGAAGGGCGTCGTTGGGCGTCATGCCACGGCGGTGGGCTGGAAACTGTCGGCGCTGGCGATGGGCCAGTACATGCGGAACACATTGTGCTGCGCGTCCAGGGCCCCCAGCAACGCGCCCGGCTGCACCTGCATGATGAGGTTGGACAGCTGCCGCACCTCGGTGTCGGAGATGCGCCGCACGATGTGGTGGGCGGTGATCTGCTGCGGGTGGTCCAGGCCCGCAGCCTGCACCAGCTCGGCCAGCGCGTGCAGCGTGCTGCGGTGCAGGTTGTGCACGCGGTCGGCCTTGTTCGGCACCACCAGCGCCTGCTGGCGCTTCGGGTCCTGCGTGGTCACGCCGGTGGGGCAGTGGCCGGTGTGGCAGGTCTGCGCCTGGATGCAGCCCAGCGCCATCATGAAGCCGCGCGCCGCGTTGCACCAGTCGGCGCCCAGCGCCATCATCCGCGCCACGTCGAAGGCGGTGATCACCTTGCCCGCGCAGCCGAGCTTGATGCGCCCGCGCAGGCCGGTGCCGATCAGCGTGTTGTGCACCAGCAGCAGCCCGTCCTGCAGCGGCGCCCCCACGTGGTCGGAGAACTCCACCGGCGCGGCGCCGGTGCCGCCCTCGGCGCCGTCGACGACGATGAAGTCCGGCGTGATGCCCGTCGCCAGCATCGCCTTGACGATGGCGAACCATTCCCACGGGTGGCCGATGCACAGCTTGAAGCCGGTGGGCTTGCCGCCCGAGAGCTCGCGCAGCCTGGCGACGAACTGCATCATCTCCACCGGCGTGGTGAACGCGCTGTGCGAGGAGGGCGAGATGCAGTCCACGCCCACCGGCACGCCGCGCGCGGCGGCGATCTCGGGCGTGACCTTCGGGCCCGGCAGCACGCCGCCATGGCCCGGCTTGGCGCCCTGGCTGAGCTTGATCTCCACCATCTTCACCTGCGGGTCGCGCGCGTTCTCGATGAAGCGCTCCTCGCTGAAGCGGCCGCGCTCGTCGCGGCAGCCGAAGTAGCCCGAGCCGATCTCCCAGATCAGGTCGCCGCCGTGCACGCGGTGGTGGCGGCTGATCGAGCCCTCGCCCGTGTCGTGGGCGAAGTGGCCCAGCTTGGCGCCCAGGTTCAGCGCCATGATCGCGTTGGCCGACAGCGAGCCGAAGCTCATCGCCGAGATGTTGAACACGCTCGCGCTGTAGGGCTGCGCGCAGCCCTCGCCGATGGTGATGCGGAAGTCGTGGCTGCCGATCTGCGTGGGCTGCATCGAGTGGTTGATCCACTCGTAGCCGGCCAGGCTGACGTTCAGCTGCGTGCCGAAGGGCCGGTTGTCGGGGTCGCCCTTGGCGCGCTGGTACACCAGCGAGCGCTGCGCGCGCGAGAAGGGGGAGGCCTCGGTGTCGCTCTCGATGAAGTACTGCCGCATCTCGGGGCGGATGTACTCCAGCAGGAAACGCAGGTGGCCGATGACGGGGTAGTTGCGCAGGATCGCGTGGCGCTGCTGGCGCACGTCGTGCACGCCGGTGGCCGTGAGCACCGCGAACAGGCCGGTGGCGATCCAGGCCGTCCACGCGTGCGGCATCAGCAGCGCGGCCGCCACGCTCGCCACCAGCCCGGCGATGCACAGGGCAAAGGCGGTGTAGCGTGCCGGAAAAAGGGTCGTCATGGGCTCGTCCTCTCGTGTCTCTCCCGCGGGTGGGGCATCATAGGGTGGTCCATCCGAGCGCCCCATGACCGACTCCTCCGCCCCCCTCCCCACCGCCGCCGAGGCGGCCCTGCCCCCGCTGAAGCCCGAGGATTTCGATGCCCTCGACGACGCCCTCGACGCCATGCGCGAGCACGACGAGGACGTGCCGCAGTGGGAGTTCTGCGACGGCTTCATGACGGCGCTGGTCTGCACCCGCCGCCCGATCGAGCCCGCCGAGTACTGGCCGGCCCTCTTCGGCGCCGGCTTCTCGCCCGCGCAGCACATGGAATTCGTCTGGCGCTGGAAGCGGCGCTGGCACGAGATCCAGGCCGCGCTCGATGCGCCCAACATCGAGGCATTGGACGACGAGCGCGCGTTCCAGCCCGAGTGCCTGGACCTGCGCGGCGCCATCGCGGCCCTGCCGCCCGAGGAGCGTGCCGAGGCCCCCGAGGCCGAGATCCCGTCCTTCGGCCAGGTCTGGGCGCTGGGCTTCCTGGCCGCCGTCGAGCAGTGGTCCGACGACTGGACGCCGCCGCGCGACAAGGAGGTCGCCGCCATGCTGGCCGACGCGCTCGAAGCCATCGAGGTGCTGGCCAGCGACGACACCGCGCCGCCGGCGCTGTCGATGTACAGCGAGGACGGCCCGCCCACCGTCAGCCAGGAGCGGCTGGACGACTTCGGCGAGGCCATCTGGGCCGTGTACGACCTCCGCCAGCTGTGGCGCAGCCTCGGCCCGCGCGTCGAGGCCCTGCGCAAGGCCGACGAACCGGGCCGCAACGACCCCTGCCCCTGCGGCAGCGGGAAGAAGTACAAGAAGTGCCACGGGGCCTGAAGCCCGCGTGCCACGGCAAGGAGCCGCGATGAAGCACCTGCACCCGCTGCGCCTGGCCGCGCAGCCCCTGCGCAAGACCCTTGCCGTGGCGACCGGTGCCCGCGCCACCGGCGCGCAGGCCATCGGCACCGTGGGCCTGGGCAGCGTCGCGGCCGGTGCGATCGCCGTCGGCGCCCTGGCCATCGGCGCCCTGGCGATCGGCCGGCTGGCCATCGGCCGCGCCCGCATCCGGCGGCTCGAGATCGACGAGCTGGTGGTGC
>JAVHYA010000149.1 GCA_031119395.1 Pseudomonadota bacterium | reverse complement strand
TCCACGGCAGCGGCAGCCTGACCAAGACCGGGCCGGGCACGCTCGACTACGTCGGCAACGGCAGCCTGAACGGCCCCACGATGGTGGCGCAAGGCACGCTGGCGGTGAACGGCTCGCTCGGCAACTCGGCCGTCACGGTGGCCGGCGGCGCCACGCTGGCGGGCAACGGCACGGTCGGGACCACGACGGTGGCCGCGGGCGGCACCGTGTCGCCGGGCAACGGCGGCATCGGCACCTTGACGGTCAACGGCCACTTCACCCAGGCCGCCGGGTCGATGTACCAGGTGCAGGTCGCACCCGGCACCCAGGCGTCCGATCGCATCGACGTGCTTGGCAGCGCCGACGTGAGCGGAGGCACGCTCGCCGTGGCGCGCACCAGCGCAGGCCGCTATGCGCTGGATACGAAGTACGCGGTGCTCCATGCCGCCGGGGGCGTGAACGGCACCTATGGTCAAGTGATCGGCGACACGCGCACGGCCTTCGTGCAGCTCAAGGACAGCTACGATGCCAACCACGTGTACCTGACCGCCGAGCTGTACCGCAGCTTCGCCAGTGCAGGCGGCACGCGCGACCAGATGGCCACGGGCCTGGCCCTGGACCATTTGTCGCCGGACAGCGCGCTGGCCAACGCCCTCGCGTGGCTGCCCAACGATGCCGCGGCGCGCGCGGCCTTCGACCAGCTCTCTGGCGACATCCACGCCAGCGTGAAGAGCGCCACGGTGGAAGACAGCCGTTTCGTGCGGGAGGCAGCGTTGCTGCGCCTGCGCGCGGCCGATTGCGCGCCGGGGGCCGGTGCCCTGCCGGCGCGCTCCAGCACACAGCACGCCGGCACCGACGCCGACGGCGCGACCTGCACGCCCGCGGGCAACGAGCGGGTGGTGTGGGGCCAGTCGTTCGGCTCGTGGGGCCGCATGGCGGGCGACGGCAACCCGCAGCGCATCGACCGCGACATCGGCGGCTTCTTCGTGGGCGCCGACACGGCGCTGGCCGGCGGCTGGCGTGCGGGCGCCCTCGCAGGCTACAGCCGCAGCACCATGGACAGCCATGGCCGCGGCAACGCCAAGACCGACAGCTACCACCTGGGCCTGTACGGCGGCAACACCTGGGGTGCGACCTCGCTGCGCCTGGGTGCGGCCCATGCCTGGAACAAGCTCGACACCCACCGCTCGGTGTTCTTCAGCGGCTACGGCGATGCGGCCAGCGCCAAGTACGACAGCCGCACCGCCCAGCTCTTCGGCGAGGTGGGACACCGCATCGACCTCGGCGGCACGGCGGTGGAGCCGTTCGCGCAACTCGCGCATGTGCGCCTGAGCGGCGACGGTTTCAACGAACGCGGCGGCCTCGCGGCGCTGCACGGCGGCGGCGACGGCTTCAGCAGCACCTTCGCGACCCTGGGCGTGCGCTCGACCGCGCAGCTTGGCAGCAGGACCCGCCTGACCGGCATGCTCGGTTGGCGCCACGCCTTCGGCGACACGGTGCCCGCGAGCACCCACGCGTTCGCGGGCAGCCTGGCGTCGTTCACCGTCGGCGGCGTGCCGCTGGCACGCAACGTCGCCGTGCTGGAAGCCGGCGTCGAAGCCGAACTGGCGCCCAAGCTGACGCTGGGTGCGTCCTACGCCGGGCAGTTCGGCAGTGGCCTGCGCGACCACGGGTTCAAGCTGAACCTCGCGTACCGCTTCTGACGCGCGCGGGGCCGAGTCTGCGGCCCGCCGCTCCGATCGTCACGAACGTGACGAATTCGGCCGCAGCGCCCGTCTGGCGGGCGCTGGCGGCCGATTGCACTTCTGGACGGTCGGGCCTGCGCAAGGTCCCGTTCGGGGCTCAGAGCCCGACCAGCCCGCCGTCGTCCCGGGTGATGACCAGCGTGGCCGAACGCGGCCGCGCCGTGCCGCCCTGCGGCCAGTGGCTGCCGAACTTGGACGGGTCGCCGATGTTGGCTGCCGGCGTCGTCTCGCCCGGATGCTGGATGTTGACGAAGAGCGCGCGGCCGTCGCCCGACTCGGCGATGCCGGTCAGCTCGCAGTCCGCCGGGCCGACCAGGAAACGGCGCAGGCCGGCGTCGCCCGGCGCCTTGCCGACGAAGGTGGCCTGCTGCGCGCTGGTGCTGCCGTCGACGTTGGTGATCGTCTTCGCGGCGCCGTCGCCGACCTGGCCGGGCAGGGCCGCGAGCAGCATGCAGTTGGTGACGTCGGTGTAGGCACCGTCGTCCGTCTCCAGCCACAGGAGGCCGGGCGTGGCGTGGCTGAACCACATGCCGTCGGGGCTGGAAAAGTCGTTGTCGGCCGACAGCTGCGAAATGTTGACGTCGGCCGGTGCCGTGGAGCGCGCGCCGAAGAGGTACACGTCCCACTTGAAGGTGGTCGCCGCCGGGTCGGCGCCGTCGTCCGCGAAGCGGATGATGTGGCCGTTGGGGTTGCCCTTCTGCGCCGTCTGCGCCGAGCCCTTGGGGTCGTTGTAGAAGCGCGGGTTGGCCGCGTCGGTGGCGGTGATGGGGCGCGAGGACGCGTTGGTGTTGGTCAGCGTGACGTACACCTCGCCGTTCTTCGGGTTGACCGCGGTCCACTCGGGTCGGTCCATCTTCGTGGCGCCGGCGGCGTCGGCGGCCAGGCGCGCATGGATCACCACGTCGGCCGCATCGGCGAACGCGAAGGCGGGGTTGCTCGCCGTGATGTTGTTGACGCCGAGCCTGAGCTCCCGCCACACGCCGGTGCCGTCGGCATTGAACTTCGCGACGTACAGGCGCCCGTCGTCCATGTACTTGTCGCCGGCGGCCAGGCCGCCGCCGATGTCGGCCGGGTCCCAGGCCCGGGTCGAGACGAACTTGTAGATGTACTCGTTGCGGGAGTCGTCGCCCATGTACCAGACCAGCGGCTTGCCGGCCACGACCGGGCCCAGGCACGCGCCTTCGTGGCCGAAGCGGCCCAGCGCGGTGCGCTTCCTCGGCGTGCTGGCGGGTGCGAAGGGATCGATCTCGACCACCCAGCCGTAGGTGTTGTGGCCGTTGCGGTAGTCGTCGGTGGCGGTGGCGCCAAGCACCTGCGTGTTCCAGCGGCCGTACTGGTCGTCGGCGGTGTCGGGCGTGACGGTGGCCCACAGCTCGCGGCCGTTGCCGCCGACGCCGTAGCGCGCGAAGGAGGTCGTTTCCTTCGTCGTGCGCGTGGTGTCGCTGGCGGCGATGCGGCGGAAGTAGCCGGCCCAGTTCTCCTCGCAGGTGAGGTAGGTGCCCCAGGGCGTGGTGCCGTTGGCGCAGTTGTTCACCGTGCCGCGGGTCTTGCTGCCGTCGGGCGAGTACTTGGTCTTGAGCAGGTCGGCCTTGGCGGCCGGGCCCGAGAAGGCCATCTCGGTCAGCGTGTGCACGCGGCGGTTGAAGCGGGAGTCCTGCCGGTAGCTCCACACGCCCGAGCCGTTCCTGCCCACTTCGACGACCGACACGCCATGCAGGAAGAACTCGCGCTGCACTTCGCCGGCCACGGTGCGCACCTGCGATGCGCCGCTGCCGGTGGTGGTCTGGCCGGTGGGGTGCAGGAACAGCGGCGTGATGGCCTCGTGGTTCATGACCAGCAGGCCGCGGTCGGCGGCGCTGGCGCTCCACTGACCGGAGGCGTCGACGCCGAAGAAGGTCATGCCGTCGTGGTGGTCGCCGGCGCGGCGGTCGTAGGTGGCGGGGTCGTCGCTGCCGTCGTTGGCATAGGCGGGCACACCGGCGGCGATCGGATCGCCCAGGCGGTACAGCACGGTGGCCGTGTAGCCGGCCGGCACCGTGACGACATCGGCCAGGCTCTTGGGCACGGCGTTGAACTTCAGCTCGGGCGCCGGGGCGGGCGCAGGCGAGGGGGCCGGCGCGGGAGCGGGCGCCGGGCTGGGTGCAGGAGCCGGCGCGGGGGCCGGCGCCGGGGCCGGTGCGCCGACGATCGGGAAGCCGCCGCCCCCGCCGCCGCCGCCGCAGGCGGTGAGCAAGGCCGCGCCGCCGCTGGCGACGCCCAGGCCCAGCATGCGCCGCCTGCTCAGGCGCGCGGCGATCAGCTCGCCCATGGCCGGGCTGGCCGGGTTGTCGGTGGGGTTGTGGCCGATGTCGTCCGGATCGATCGCCGGAGTGCCGAGGCTGTGGGGTGCCTTCATGGGATTTGCCTGGTCAGGTGAGGGTCAGTGGAAAGACCCCGAACCGTAGGCAAGCCG
Organism: Pseudomonadota bacterium; assembly: GCA_031119395.1. Taxonomy (GTDB): domain Bacteria; phylum Pseudomonadota; class Gammaproteobacteria; order Burkholderiales; family Burkholderiaceae_C; genus Xenophilus. The sequence continues at coordinate 49 of JAVHYA010000149.1, read as the reverse complement.
CATGACACGGCCGCGAATGGGATGTGTCAGCGGCGTGACAGCGCGCCGC
>JAVHYA010000089.1 GCA_031119395.1 Pseudomonadota bacterium | reverse complement strand
GCGGATTCCAGAGTGCGCGCCGCTGCACCCTGCTCCGCCCCTCCACACGGCCGCTCCTGCAACCCGGAGAAAGAAAGGGGCCCCGAAGAGCCCCTCCGACCCGGCGCAGCAGTCGCTTCAGCTCAGCGGCAGCCGCAGGTACGTGCCGCGCAACGGCTGCTGCCCCACCCCCGGCTTGCTCCAGTCGCACACGCCATTCGGGAAGATGGTCTTCAGCCGCGTCTCCTCGGCACCGCTGAAGGGCACGGCGTAGTCGGCCACGCTCACGGGCTTGAGCTGGCACTTGAGCACGTCGTTGACCAGGGGCGATCCGGCGACGATGCGCGGCGTGCTGAAGCGCGGGTAGACGACGTTGCACGCCGCGGCCGGGTCCTGCGACGCGGGCTCGTCGATGCGCTTGCCGGTCTTGTCCCAGCAGGCGTCGTTGGCGCCGGCGGGCTTGTTGCGCACGACCTTGTCGATCGATGCGGGCGCGGTGTCGGCAGCCATGTTGTCCAGCCACTGGTTGAGCAGGTCGATCGACGCCGCCATGTAGTTCACGCCGGAGGTGGCGCCGAGGGTCCAGATGATCTGGTTGTCGCTGCGGCCGTTGGCGCGCTGCAGGCGGGCGCGGATGATCAGGTCCTGCAGGGTGTCGTGGATGTCGCCCACGGCGTCCGCGTTGCCGCGCTGCGTGATGATGGGGATGTTCGCCAGGCCCGGGCCGGTGAAGCTGTTCTTGAAGCCGCCGCCGTAGGTGGCCTCCGCTGCGCCGCTGTCGGCCACGGTGCGCGCGGCCTGCAGGTTGCCGTCGCCGTCGTAGCCGCCCACGTTCTCGTTGAGGTCGAGGAACTCCCTGACCGTGATGGCACCCTGGTTGAGCGCCGCCAGCCCGTACTGCACGCCGGTGTTGTCGATGGCTCGCCGCGCCTCCTGCGTGCCGGGGCGCTTGCCCAGCAGGTTGACGTTGGTCTGGAACAGGTCGCAGCGCACGCCGTTGGGGTTGGTGCTGCGGTTGAACACGTTGGCCGCGTTGCCGGGCTCGAGGAAGCCGCAGCCCGGCGCGTTGTCGGACTTGATGATGCTCGCGAAGGACAGGTCCCAGGCGAGGCAGGTGTTGGTGTTGAAGCCGTTGACCGCGTTCTGCTTGGCGGTGCTCCACGTCACGGGGTCGAGGTTGTAGACCTTGTTGAGCAACCGGCACTCCATCACCTCGGGCATCAGCGTCTCGGGGAAGGAGACGATGGGCTGGATGCCGTCGAGCAGGCCCGGATACAGCTGTGCGATGAGGTACTGCTGGATGGCGCCGCCGGAGCCGCCGAAGCCGGCGGTCCACTTCGGCACGTCGCCGAATTCCTCGATCACGTGCTCCTTGAGCATCATGAGCGTCTCGCCCTGCAGGTGCGGGTTGGCGTGCTGGTTGTTCCACAGCTCGGTCGAGTTGATGAACGCGAACCCGCGCGCGAGCTGGATGTGCCCCGCATCGCCGAGGATCGAGTCGATGGGGTGCACGCCCTGGTTGTACTGGGCCGAGCCGCAGCAGTCGAAGTACACGACCAGCTTGCGGTTCCAGCCCGGGCCGGGCTTCCAGGTGGCGGGCGCACCGGCCGAGGGGTTGTCGAGCACGGCGAGGCGGTACACGCCGCGGTTGATGGTGCCGGACTCCACGCGCACGATGTAGGGCACGGTGACGCCGTCGTTGGTGGTGGTCTGTGCCAGGTCCGACGGCCGCGGGCCCGTGGGGTCGGACAGCGGCTTGAAGAGGCCGCCCGTCGTGCGGTAGTACCAGACCACCTGCGTGGTCGCCGAGCAGTCCGCATCGAGCGGCGCACCCAGCCCGTTCTGCACGGTGCGGCATTCGTAGGGCGTGATGTGCGGGCCCGACAGGATCGGCCCGGTGATCGGGTAGTTGGTCAGTGTCAGCTCGGTGTGCTGCGCCGGGTTGTCGGCGTTGCTCACCACGATCAGGTTGTTCTTGCCCGTGGGCGACGACGGGTCCTCGGCCAGGCCGCTGACCTTGCCGCGCAGCACCCGTGCGGCGGCGTCGCGCACCGGCACCTGCGCGGTGACGTCCTTGCCGTTCAGGCTCACGCGCACGCTCGAGGGCGACACGCCTTCTGGCGCGCGGATCTCCAGCAGCGTGTCGCCGCCGCTCACCATGTCGGGCCGCGAGGACAGGGTGCGCACATCGAAGGCCGCCGGCGCCGGCGCGGGGGCTGGTGCGGGCGAGGGCGCGGGTGCGGGTGCCGGGGCGGGCGCTGGCGCGGGGGCCGGGAAGAAGAAGCCCCCGCCCGAGCCGCCACCGCCGCAGCTGGCAAGCAGCGCGGCGCTGGCGACCATGAGGGCGGCGCCGGCACGAACGGCCGGCCGCGGACAAACCCGCTGGCGCGGCGACGATGTGGAAGTGAACATGCTGTCTCCTGGTGTCGGTCTGTGTTCTGCGCTCAGCGTAAGGAGCGCTGACTGACGCCACGGTCGTTGCGATGACAGATGAGGCATGAATTGCTACAGGTAATCCCTGATGCCCCGCAGGCGGTGCCGTGCCTCGAGGCGATGGTGCGGCGCTCGCGGTGGGCGGCACGGCTTTCCTCTTCCGAGGTGGAACACGTGCTCGGCGGCATGCAGGAGCGCCGCTTCGCGCGCGGCGCCTGCATCGCGGGCGCGGGCCAGCAGGTCGAGCACTGGATGGCGCTGATCGACGGCTTCGCCAAGATGTCGGTGGCATCGGAAGGCGGGCGCGTGTCGACGCTGACGGGCGTGTCCGCCGGCGTGTGGTTCGGCGAGGGCTCTGTCATCAAGCGCGAGGCCCGCCGCTACGACGTGTTCGCGCTGCGGCCCACTCGCGTGGCGCTGATGCCGCGCCGCACCTTCGAATGGCTGCGCGAGACGAGCATCGCCTTCAACCACTACCTGCAGGAGCTGCTGAACGCGCGGCTGAGCCTGTTCATCGGCGCGCTCGCGCACGAGCGGCTGCTCGACACCGACGCCCGCGTGGCGCATTGCCTGGCGAGCCTGTTCAATCCCGAGCTGTACCCCGATGCGCCGCGCCACCTGCAGGTCGGGCAGACCGAGGTCGGGCTGCTGGCCAACGTCTCGCGCCAGCGCGTGAACGTGGCGCTGCAGCGGCTGCAGGCGCTCGGCCTGATCCGGCTCGAGCGACGTGGCCTCACCGTGCTCGACCTGCCGGGCCTGGACGGTTTCCGGGCCGCCTACGGGAGCGATCCGGCATCGCGCGAGGCCGGTGCAGCGCGGCGTGCCTGAGAAGCCGTGAACGCGGCCACGCCGCGCTCGTTCACCGCTTCCGAGCCGCGCGTGCCGGCAGCGCTTCAGCCGAACAGCCGCTGCGCGTGCACCCCCAGCCCCTGCGCCACGCTGGCGTTGCGGTCGCCATGCACGGCGCGTGCGACCGGCAGCCGCGCGGCGATGCGGTCGGTCAGCGGCTTGAAGCCGGTCGAGCCGCCGGTGAAGTAGAGGGCGGCGACGTCCGCCGCCTGCACGCCGGCCATGCGCAGGGTTTCGCCGGCCGCATCGACGATGCGCTGCAGGTCGGCGTCGAGCGCCTGCACGGCTTGCGCCTCGTCGAGCCCGGATTGCAGGCCGGCCTCGATGCGGCCCAGGTCGATGCGCGTGTGGCCGCCTTCCGCCACGGCGATCTTCGCGGCCTCGGCCTGGCCGATGAGGGCGTGGCCGAGGTGCTCGTCGACCACGGTCATCAGGCGGCGGTGCTGCGCCGGGTCGCCATAGAACTCGCGCATGCGCCGCAGCTCGGCCACGCGCGGCGCGGTGTAGACGGTGTTGATGAGGTGCCAGGTCGCGAGGTCGAAGTACACGCGGCTGGGCACTTCGCGCGGCGCCTGCCCGGCCCGCGCCGGGCCGAGGCCGCGGTAGCCGCACAGGGGCAGGATGCTGGCGAGCTCGACATGGCGGTCGAAGTCGGTGCCGGCCACGTGCACGCCGTGGTTGGCGAGGATGTCGTCCTTGCGCTCGAGCCGGCCGCGCCGCTGCGGCCCCACGCGCACCAGCGAGAAGTCGGAGGTGCCGCCGCCGATGTCGGCCACCAGCACCAGTTCCTCGCGCTCGGTGCGCTGTTCGTAGTCGAGCGCGGCGGCGATGGGTTCGTACTGGAAGCTCAGCTCCTCCAGGCCCACCGAGCGCGCCGCGGCCTCGAGCGTGGCCTGCGCCTGGGCGTCGCGTGCCGGGTCGCCGTCGACGAAGTACACCGGCCGGCCCAGCACCGCCCGCGCCATGGGCGTGCCGGCCTCGACTTCGGCCATCGCCTTCAGGTGCCGCAGGTACGAGGCCACGACGTCGAGGTAGCGCACCGCGTGGCCGGCGCCGACCTCGGTGCTCTGGTCCGCCAGCGACGAGCCCAGGATGCTCTTCATCGAGCGCATCAGTCGGCCCTCGTGCCCCTCGACGTAGGCCGCCAGGGCCTGCCGGCCGTACAGGCGCTGCGGCGCCTCGTGCGCGGCCAGGCCCTCGACGCCGTAGAACACGGCCGTGGGCATGGTGCGCTGGCCCGACTCCAGCTCGACCAGGGCCATGCGCCCGTCATCCCCCGACAGCGCGATCGCCGAGTTGGAGGTGCCGAAATCGATGGCGCAGAAGGGCAGGGTGGAGCGGGTCATGGCACGGGCGCCCGGCGGGCCGCTGGTGCGGGCCGGGTCGAGGAGGCGTTGGGGGAGGGGCGCGGATTCTATGGAATTCGCTTCCTTCGAGTCGCAACACCCGTTCGGGCTGAGCTTGTCGAAGCCTCGCGCGGCGCTTCGACCCTTCGACCAGCTCAGGACAGGCCAAGCTCGGCGTGAACGGTTTCCAGCGGGTTCATGCCGACTCGGCAGCGAAGGCACCGCAGAAGGCGCATGCCCCTCAAGTGCTACAAAAACAATAGCTGCCCGCGCCCGCCCCACGGGCGCCGCAGCCCGATTCGGCTCGGAAGATCAGCGCAGGAACACGCGCTGCATGAACAGCTCGATCGGCACCTGCAAGGCCGTCTGCACCGGCGCCGGCAGCTCCAGCGGGCGCATCAGCATCTTCAGCGTCATGCCCGGGTTGAGGTTGCTGCTGATGGTGCGGCTCACGCGGCTGCTCAGGCCGCGCTGCCAGGCGCGGTCGGGGGCCTGGGCGGGATGGCGGCCGCGCGCGATGTGGCGCAGGGCGCAGTCGGCGTCCTCGCTCTTGAGCTCCCAGGTGCGGCGCGCCACGGTGCCCAGCACGCGCAGGCGGCCGAGCCGTTCCTCCTCGCGATAGCGGCGGAAGAACTTGTAGAAGTGCTTGTAGTGGTTGACCTCGTCGGTCGCGATGCGGGTGCACAGGTCGACGAAGACCGGCTCGCTCGCCGCCTTGGCCAGGGCGCGGTAGTAGGTGGCGGTGCCCGTCTCGACCACGCAGCGGGCCGACATCTCCAGGCCGCGCGTGGGCGCGAGCAGCTCCACCTTGCAGTAGGTCGCGTATTCGGTCAGGAAGCTCTGGAAGGCCGGCTCCCAGTCGAACTCCGGCCACACGTGGTTGACGTAGGCGCGCAGGGCGCGGCCATGCTGCAGCTCCTCGTGCTCCCAGTGGTCGCGCAGCCAGGCCGTGACTTCCTCGTCGCCGGCGAAGAAGTCGACCAGGTTGTGCGTGTAGAGGTCGGAGCCGCTCTCGATGAAGGAGGCCGAGCAGGCGAGGTAGAACAGGGTGTCGTCGTCGCGGATGCGGTCGAGCTCGATGCGCGAGAAGTCGAGGTCGTCGATGGTCCAATGCGCGGCTTCGTAGCCAGCCATGCAGAAACTCCTTGTGACACGGGCGCGGGCGGCCGGGGCGTGGCCGCGCCGAAAGGGCGCGGCCCTGCACGTTACGCGCATTGTGCAGTCGCGAGACTGACCCACCGCAAGCCGGGGATGCTGGCATGCCCATGGGGGCCGGCGGGCCGTGGCAAGGGGCGCTGCCGCTTGCCCGCAGGCCCCGCATGGCCGGCCCGGCGGCACCGGCCGCGGGAAGGGCCCAAACCTATAATCGAATGTTCAATCGAATCAAGCAGTTAGCGGCCGTGCCACCCCCTTTCGATGGGAGGTCCGGCCGGCCGCCGGTGCCCCAGCCTCCACATCCCATGAGCCAGCCCACGTTCACGGTCGCGGACATCCGCAAGACCTTCCTCGATTTCTTCGAATCCAAGGGCCACACCGTCGTGGCGTCGAGCCCGCTGGTGCCGGGCAACGACCCGACGCTGATGTTCACCAACTCGGGCATGGTGCAGTTCAAGGACGTGTTCCTGGGCACCGACAAGCGCCCCTACGTGCGCGCGGCCTCGGTGCAGGCCTGCCTGCGTGCCGGCGGCAAGCACAACGACCTGGAGAACGTGGGCTACACCGCGCGGCACCACACCTTCTTCGAGATGCTGGGCAACTGGAGCTTCGGCGACTACTTCAAGCGCGAGTCCATCACCTGGGGCTGGGAGCTGCTGACGAAGGTCTACAAGCTGCCGGCCGACAAGCTGCTGGCCACCGTCTACCACGAGGACGACGAGGCCTACGACATCTGGACGAAGGAGATCGGCCTGCCGCCCGAGCGCGTGATCCGCATCGGCGACAACAAGGGCGGCAAGTACAAGTCCGACAACTTCTGGATGATGGCCGACACCGGCCCCTGCGGCCCCTGCTCGGAGATCTTCTACGACCACGGCCCCGAGATCCCCGGCGGCCCGCCCGGCAGCCCGGACGAAGACGGCGACCGCTTCATCGAGATCTGGAACCACGTGTTCATGCAGTTCGACATGCAGCCCGACGGCAGCGTGGTCAAGCTGCCGGCGCCCTGCGTCGACACCGGCATGGGCCTGGAGCGCCTGGCGGCCATCCTGCAGCACGTGCACAGCAACTACGAGATCGACATCTTCGATGCGCTCATCAAGGCCGCGGCGCGCGAGACCGGCACCACCGACCTGGCCAACCCCTCGCTCAAGGTGATCGCCGACCACGTGCGCGCGACCTCCTTCCTGGTCAGCGACGGCGTGATCCCGAGCAACGAGGGCCGCGGCTACGTGCAGCGCCGCATCATCCGCCGCGCCATCCGCCACGGCTACAAGCTGGGCCGCAAGAAGCCCTTCTTCCACAAGCTGGTGAAGGACCTGGTCGCGCTGATGGGCGCCGCGTACCCGCGCCTGCAGGCGCAGGAGCAGCACATCACCGACACGCTCAAGGCCGAGGAAGAGCGCTTCTACGAGACCCTGGCCAACGGCATGGAGATCCTCGACAGCGCGCTCGAGGGCGGCAAGACCACGCTGCCCGGCGACGTGGCCTTCAAGCTGCACGACACCTACGGCTTCCCGCTCGACCTGACGCAGGACGTGGCGCGCGAGCGCGGCGTGACGGTGGACGAGGCGGGCTTCGACGCCGCCATGGACAGGCAGAAGGCCGCCGGCCGCGCCGCGGGCAAGTTCAAGATGGAGCGTGCCGTGGACTACGGCGGCGCCGCCAACGTCTTCACCGGCTACGAGCACCTCGAGGAGCAGGCCAAGGTCGTGGCGCTGTACCACGAGGGCGCGTCGGTGCCCGAGCTGAAGGAAGGCCAGGCCGGCATCGTCGTCCTGGACACCACGCCCTTCTACGCCGAGAGCGGCGGCCAGGTCGGCGACCAGGGCACGATCAGTGCCGAGGGCGTCGCCTTCGGCGTCGAGGACACGCAGAAGATCAAGGCCGACGTCTACGGGCACCACGGCGTGCAGTCGCAGGGCACGCTCAAGGTCGGCGATGCGGTGAAGGCGGCGGTCGACGGCGAGCGCCGCGCCGCCACCATGCGCAACCACTCCGTCACCCACCTGATGCACAAGGCGCTGCGCGAGGTGCTGGGCACGCACGTGCAGCAGAAGGGCTCGCTGGTCGATGCCGACAAGACGCGCTTCGACTTCGCGCACAACGCGGCCGTCACGCACGACCAGATCCTGGAGATCGAGCGCATCGTCAACGCCGAGATCCTGGCCAACACCCCCACGCAGGCGCGCGTGATGGGCATGGAGGACGCGCAGAAGACCGGCGCGATGATGCTCTTCGGCGAGAAGTACGGCGAGACCGTGCGCGTGCTCGACATCGGCACGAGCCGTGAACTCTGCGGCGGCACGCACGTGCACCGCACCGGCGACATCGGCCTCTTCAAGGTCGTGAGCGAGGGCGGCGTGGCCGCGGGCGTGCGCCGCATCGAGGCCATCACCGGCGCCAACGCGCTGGCCTACCTGCAGGAACTCGAATCGACCGTGCACAGCGTGGCGGCCACGCTCAAGGCGCCCTCGGCCGAGGTGCAGCCGCGCCTGGCCCAGGTGCTGGAGCAGGTGCGCGCGCTCGAAAAGGAGATCGGCGCGCTCAAGGGCAAGCTGGCGTCCAGCCAGGGCGACGAGCTCGTCAACCAGGCCGTGGACGTGAAGGGCATCAAGGTGCTGGCCGCCAGGCTCGAAGGCGCCGACGCCAAGCAGCTGCGCGACACCATGGACCAGCTCAAGAACAAGCTCAAGAGCGCGGCGATCGTGCTGGCGGCCGTCGATGGCGCCAAGGTGCAGATCGCGGCCGGTGTCACCCCCGATGCGATGGCGAGGATGAAGGCCGGCGAGCTGGTCAACTTCGTCGCCAGCCAGGTCGGCGGCAAGGGCGGCGGCAAGCCCGACATGGCGATGGCCGGCGGCACCGATGCGGCCGGGCTGCCGAAGGCGCTGGCGTCGGTGCAGGGCTGGGTGGCGGAGAGGGCCTGACGGTGCCTCGGCGGCTTCGCGCCACCTCGGGCACGCCGGTGTTCACCAGGGCACCCGCGGAACTGGCTTTGCCAGGCCGCTGGGTGCGTCCCCTTCGCGCAGCAGAAGGGGGAGCGGCGAAGCCGCTTGGGGGTTGATTTCTTGATTCGTGCGACCTTCGTTCGCCACGGGCAGAGCACCGGCAACGCCGGCCAGCCCACGCGCGACCTGGTGGCGATGCCGCTCACGCCGCTGGGCGTCTCGCAGGCGCGCGAAGTCGCCTGCAGCTGGCGGCGCGAGCCGACGCACATCGTGAGTTCGCCCTTCCTGCGCGCACGCCAGACGGCCGAGCCGACCTGCGTGCGCTTTCCCGGCGTGCCGATGGCGATCTGGCCGATCCACGAGTTCACCTACCTGTGCCCGGCCAACTGGGCCGACACCACGCGCGCGCAGCGGCGCCCCACGGTCGAGGCCTACTGGCAGCGCGCCGACCCGGCCTACGTGGACGGGGAGGGCGCCGAAAGCTTTTCGCAGGTGCTGCGCCGCGCCGAGTCGGCGCTGGCCCGTCTGGCTGCGCTGCCGGACGAGGCCGAGGTGTTCCTCTTCAGCCACGGCCAGTTCATGCAGGCGGTGCGCCAGAGCGTGGGCCTGGCCGGCGAAAGCGACGACGACAAGATGGCGCAGTTCTGGCCCTTCGAGCAGCGCTCGCCCGTGCTCAACTGCCAGAAGCTGGTGCTGGGCCACGCGGGCGGCACCTGGCGCCTGGTCGACGAGGACCCGCTGGCTGCGCCCGAACTCCCTGTTGCCATGGATTCGATAGCTGCTCGCGCCGATCGGGCGCGCGCTGGAGGCCGATTCGGTCATGAATGAACTCGAAACGCCGGGTGAGGTGCTGGTGATGGGTGCCGGCGCCGTCGGCTGCTACGTGGGCGGTTGCCTGGCGGCGGCCGGCGTGCCGGTCACCTTCGTCGGACGGCCGCGCGTGCTGGAGGCGCTCGCGGCGCACGGGCTCACCCTCACCGACCGCGACGGCGCCTGCCACCGCGTGCGAGCCGCCGACCTGCGGCTGGCCGCCTCGGTGCCTGCGGGCACGCGGCCGGCGCTGGTGCTGCTGTCCGTGAAGAGCGGCGCCACCGCGGCCGCTGCGGCCGAGCTGGCGGCAGCCCTGCCGGCCGGCACGCCCGTCGTGTCGCTGCAGAACGGCATCGGCAACGCGGGCCTCGCGCAACGCACCGCGCCCTCGCTCAAGGCGCTGCCGGGCATGGTGCCCTACAACGTGGCCGAACTGGCGCCGGGCGCCTACCACCGCGGCACCGCCGGGCGCCTCGCCAGCGTGGCGCATCCGGCCCTGCTGCCCTGGGCGCCGGTGTTCGAGGCCGCGGGCGTGCCGATCGACCTGCGCACCGACCTGCAGGCGATCCAGTGGGGCAAGCTGCTGCTCAACCTCAACAACCCGGTCAACGCGCTGTCGGGCCTGCCGCTGCGCGAGCAGCTGCTCGACCGCGGCTACCGCCGCAGCTTCGCGGCACTGATCGACGAGGCGCTGGCGGCCCTGGATGCCGCCGACATCGAGCCCGCGCAGATGACCGCCGTGTCGCCGCGCCGCCTGCCGGCGCTGCTGCGCCTGCCCGACTGGCTGTTCCGCCGCATCGCCGCGCCCATGCTGCGCGTGGACGCCAAGGCGCGCTCCAGCATGGCCGACGACGTGGCGCTGGGCCGGCGCACCGAGGTCGACGCGCTCAGCGGCGAGGTGGTGCGACTGGCCGAGGCGCATGGACGCAGCGCGCCGCGCAACGCGAAGATGGTCGAACTGCTCGACGGCGGCTGGCCGAAGCCGCCCGTGCGCATGGATTCGGCCGCGCTGCAGCGCGCCCTCGGCCTCTAGCGCCCAGCCGGCCTTTCAAGCAAAAACCGGCTGCAGCGCCCGTGGGACGGGCGCTGCCAGCTATCGATTCGATAGCATCCTGGCCTTCGGCATCCGTCAGCGCCGCGCCACGAGCGCGCCCAGCACGGTGCGCAGCGTGGCCACCGCCGCCTCGCGCCCGGCCGCGTCGCCCGCCATCTGGGCGCGCACGATCGCGCCGTCGAAGACCATGGCCGCCGCATCGGCCAGCAGGTCGCGCGTCGCGCCCTCGGGCAGCAGCTCGGCGATCACCTGCGTCATCTCGGCCTTGTGCGCACGCGCCACGTCCACCGCCTCCGGCAGCGCCTGCGCGATCTCCACCACCGAGTTGATGAAGGCGCAGCCGCGGAAATCCGGCTGCTCGGTCCATTCCCGCAGCACGTCGGCCAGCAGCAGCAGGCGTGCGCTGCCTTCGGCCGGCGAGGCCGCGCCGCAGCGGCCCAGCGCGTCGATGAACCAGGCCATCCAGCGGCGATGGCGGAAGTCCAGGATCTCGCGCACCAGCGCGTCCTTGCCCGGGAAGTGGCGGTAGAAGGTGAGCTTGGCCACGCCGGACTCGGCGATCAGCCGGTCCACGCCGGTGGCGCGGATGCCGTCGCGGTAGAACAGGTCGTGCGCGGTCGCAAGGATGCGCTCGCGTGCCGGCGGGTCGGCGGCAGGGGCGGTCGGGGAGGGCATTGCAAGATTGTAGACAGGTCTGTCTACCTCGGTTATCGTCGGCGCCCGAAGTAGACAGGTCTGTCTACACCAACCCGTCCGCAACCGCAGGAGCCCTTGCATGTCCGACACCCCCCTCGAAGCCCGCCCGCCGGTGCCGCCCTTCACACTCGCCAGCGCCACCCAGAAGGTGCGCGGCGCCGAGGATGCCTGGAACTCGCGCGACCCCGACCGCGTGGCCCAGGTCTACACGCCCGACACGCTCTGGCGCAACCGTGCCGAGTTCCCCCGGGGCCGCGAGGAGGTCCGCGCCTTCCTGCAGCGCAAGTGGGCGCGCGAACTGGACTACCGGCTCATCAAGGGGTTGTGGGCCTTCACCGAGCACCGCATCGCGGTGCGCTTCGCCTACGAGTGGCATGACGACTCGGGCCAGTGGTTCCGCAGCTACGGCAACGAGAACTGGGAGTTCAATGCGCAGGGCCTGATGCAGCGGCGCTTCGCCAGCATCAACGACCTGCCCATCGCGTCGGGGGACCGGCTCTTCCATTGGCCGCTCGGCCGCCGGCCCGACGCGCATCCCGGCCTGGAGGAACTGGGCCTCTGAGCCTGGCCCCTCAGCCCGGCCCGGCCGCCGCCAGCGCCGGCCAAAGCCTGCCGCGCTGGTCCACGAAGGCCGTGGCGGCGCCGCGGGCGACGGCCCACAACGGATCGAACATCGACAGCGTGGCCGCGCACGGCATCCAGACCAGTTCGGCCGTGGCATCCGGCCCCACCCCGGCGAGAGCCCGCGCCGCTTCGCGCGTCAGCGCGACCGGCGCATGCGCGGAGGAGGCGGATGCCATCAGCGCGCCGCTCGTTGCGTCGATGCAGGCCACCCGGCCGTCGACATGGGCGAGGAAATAGGCGCCCGCCGCGTTCAGCCGACGCACGTGCCATGCCTCGCCGTGGGCCGTGGCGGGCAGGCCGAGGAGCCGGCGTGCCTGGGCCACCGCCTGGGCCGCGTCCTGCAAGGGCATCGGACTCAGAATCCTTTCACGTCGAGGGTGAGCGAGGTGAAGACGGCGCCGTCGATGCGCACGTAGATGCGCTGGCGGCCCACCGTGATCAGGTGGAACGGATAGTACGGCGACATCGACTCGAGGCACGGCCGCCACACGAGATGAGGGTACAGGCACAGGGCCTCCTTGCGCACCACCACGCGGCCGAGCCCGCGGCCCAGGTCGATGCGTCGATCCAGCACCAGCTTCAGCGCGTCCTCGCGCGTGAGGGGTTCCACGAGATGGGTGGTGTCCGAGCGCAGCACCGATTGCAGGTAGTCGCCCCAGCGGCCGTCGACCGCCACCATGGCATCGATGCCGTCGCCCGAGCCGAAGGGCACCAGCGCGTAGAAGCTGTTGGCGTGGTCCAGCCTCTGGACCATCACGCTGCCCAGCGGCTGGCTCTGGCGCAGGAGGTTGGCCCATGGCTTGCGCTTGTTCAGTCCATAGGCCTTCAGCCCTTCGGAGGCGCTGCGCACCAGGTCGTCATGCGGCAGCAGATCGCCCTTGCCGCGCCGCTGCCGGGCGGGCGGCACCGGCCCGCCGCGCAGCGCCGGCGGCTCGGGGTCGCAGACCGCGACGAACTTGCCGTTCCAGTGGCCGCCCGGCACGCCCGTCATGTAGGTCGAACGCCAGGTCGCGTACGTGATGTGCTCGTTGGCCAGGCCGCGCGTGCCGCCGCTGCCGCAGCCGTCGGTCGCACTGTGCGGCGGTGGCGGCGCGAGGGCGGGCGTGTCGAAGCTCGGCGTCGGCGGCCAGGGGTTGTTGATGTCGAAGGCCTCGATCGTGTAGCCGTTGTCGCCCGAACTCGCGGGATGCGCGCTGGCCGTGTAGCCGCGCACGACGATCCAGTGCGCCCAGCCGTAGACCAGCGCGATGGGGGCCACCTGGTAGTGGTGGATCGTCCAGCAGAGCTTGCGGGAGATGAGCTCTTCCGTGTCGAGGGCGTAGAGCGCGAAGTAGTTGGTGAAGCCGGGCGGTCGCCGGTCCATCATCGTCCACTGCAGCCCGTCGGGGCCGGTGGCCCAGTTCACGCCCGTGTCGACGGTGCTGTGGCTGTGGTTGTCGGCATACAGGTCGTCCTGGTCGAGCAGGCCCGCTCCCATGGACTCCAGCACCATCTGCGCGCACGCGGCGCCGCAGTAGTAGTCGGTGTCCTGCTGGTGCATCTGCACCGTGAGGTTGTGGCTGACGGTCATGCGCTTCTCCTGGAGGTGGTGGGGGGCCTCCCAAGTTATGCCTGTGCGCGGCCCGCGGCATCCTCCGCGCGGTGGACGGCGCCCCATGCGCCGCAGGCCGCCGCGGCGGTCCGATTGCTATCGAATCGATAGCTTGAAGCGCAATCACGGCGGGCGCAGTCGGCCCATTTGGCTCTCAGGCTCCACGCGGTACAGTGGCGCACCATGCCTGCGCCGCTCCTGACCCTGGCCCGCCGTGCCGCCCTCGCCGTGGCCGCGCTGGCACTGGCCGGCTGTGCCAGCCTGCCGCCGCCGCAAGCGCTGCCGCGTTCCACCGCGCCGACCGATGTCGCGGGCACCCGGCTGGCGCAGATCGCCAAGGCGAGCACGCCGCCCGGCACCGGGCCGGACGCGCCCTCGGGCTTCCAGCTCATGCCCGAGGGGCCGACGGCGCTCAACGCGCGCGTCGCGCTGGCGCGCCAGGCCCAGAAGAGCATCGACGCGCAGTACTACATCCTGCAGGCGGACGGCTCGGGCCTGCTCTTCCTGCACGAGCTGCTGCAGGCCGCGCGGCGCGGCGTGCGGGTGCGGCTGCTGGTGGACGACCTCTACACCGCCGGCAAGGACGAGCTCTTCGCCGCGCTGGCCTCGCAGCCCAACGTCGAGCTGCGCCTGTTCAACCCGCTGGCGGTGCGCACCGGCCCGCTGACGCTGCGCCTCGCGCTGTCGCTGGGCGACGTGCGGCGCATCAACCGGCGCATGCACAACAAGCTCTTCGTGGCCGACAACAGCGTGGCCATCACGGGCGGGCGCAACATCGCCGACGAGTACTTCATGCGCAGCGACGTGGCCAACTTCATCGACATGGACGTGCTGGCCACGGGGCCGGTGGTGCCGGAACTGTCAGCCTCCTTCGACGACTACTGGAACAGCGCCCAGGTGCGGCCGATCGGTTCACTGATGCGGCTGCCCACCGATGGCCAGGGCACGCGCGAGTGGCTGCAGGAACACCTGCGCGGCAAGCGCGAGCCGCTGCCCGAGCGCTACACCGACGTGCTCGGCCATCCCACCATCGCGGCGCAGCTCGAGGCCGGCCGGCTCGAGCAGACGGCCGGCGACGGCCGCGCGGTGGCCGACATCCCCGAGAAGATCACCATCCAGGACCCCGAGGCCAGCTATGCCGACAGCGTGACGCAGCGCACCGTCGCCATGCTCTACGGCGCGCGCGAGCAGGTGCTCATGGTGTCGCCGTACTTCATCCCGGGCGAGCGCGGCCTCGAGATGCTGGAGGAGGGCGTCAAGCACGGCGTGGAGATCATCGTGCTGACCAACTCGCTCGACGCCACCGACGAGTCGCTGGTGTACGCCGGCTACGCGCGCTACCGCATGGCCATGCTCAAGGCCGGCATCCATGTCTACGAACTGGGCGCGAAGCTGGCACCGCGCGACCACCAGCTGGGCGATTTCAAGAGCTCGACCGGGCGCCTGCATTCCAAGCTGGCCATCGTCGACCGGCGGCGCATGTTCATCGGCTCGATGAACCTGGATGGCCGCTCGGCGCGCCTGAACACCGAGATCGGCGTGCTGATCGACAGCCCGGCGCTGGCGGCGCAGTTCGCGCGCTTCATGCCGCTGCGTGCGCTGGGTGCCTACCAGCTCGAACTCGATGCCAGCGGCAACGGGGTGGAGTGGATCGAGCACAACCCCGACGGCACGAGCAAGGTCATCACCGACGAGCCCGGCGCCCACTGGCTGGGGAGCTTTCGCGACTGGCTGCTGCTGCGCTTCCTGCCCGAAGACCTGCTGTGAACGCCATGGCATGCCGGTTGCATGCCCGGCCGGCATGTCTCAAGCGCTGAACCTGCCCCGCAACGCCGACAGCAGCGTCGACCCGCTCTGGGGCCATCCGCTCAGCCTGCTGCTGGAGTCCACCGGCGAGGGCGTCTTCGGCATCGACCTGGAGGGGCATTGCACGTTCATCAATCGCGCGGGCGCCCGCCTGCTCGGCCACGATGCGGCGGCCGTGATCGGCCGCAACATGCATGAACTGACCCACCATTCCCACGCCGACGGCTCGCCCTACCCGGACACCGACTGCCCGATCTTCAACGCCTTCCGGCGCGGCCTGCCGTGCCGCATCGACACGGAGGTGTTCTGGCGCCGCGACGGCAGCGCCTTCGCGGTGGAGTATTCGAGCCATCCGATCCTCGACGGCGACGCCGTGCGGGGCGCCGTCATCACCTTCGTCGACATCACCGAGCGCAAGCGTGCCGCGCACGCGCTGCAGCAGTCCCGCGACGAACTGGAGCGGCGCGTGGCCGAACGCACCTCCGAGCTCAGCGCCGCGCTTCAGCAGGTGCGCGAACTCTCGGCCTGGATGGAGTCGGTGCGCGAGGACGAACGCACCCGCATCGCGCGCGAGGTGCACGACGAGCTTGGCAGCCTCCTGGTGGCACTGAAGATGGACGTCAACTGGATCGGCAAGCGCCTGGGCGAACAGCAGGCGCGCACGCCCGAGGCCGCCGAGGACATGCGCCAGCAGATGCGCTGCAAGTGCGGCAACATGAGCGGGCTGATCGAGCGCGCGGTGGACAACGTGGGCCGCATCATCACCGACCTGCGGCCGAGCATCCTGGACCACCAGGGCCTGTGGGCGGCGCTGGAGTGGCAGGCGCACGAGTTCGCGCGCGCGGCCGAGCTGCGGATGGATTGGCGCATGGCGGTGGACGAGTCGCTGGAACTGCCCGGGCCGGCCGCGATGGCCGTCTTCCGCATCTTCCAGGAGATGCTGAGCAACGTCGGCCGCCATGCGCGCGCGAAGCGGGTGGAGGTCGACATCCACGTCGATGGCGACGAGCTCTGCCTGCACGTGCGCGACGATGGCGTCGGCGCGCCGGCGCAGGCCTTCCACGCACCGGCGTCCTACGGCGTGCGGGGCATGCGCGAGCGCGCGCTCCACTTCGGCGGCAGCGTCGAGATCTCGAGCCGGATCGGCCACGGCAGCCTGCTGTGCCTGCGGATGCCGCTGTCCAATGACTAGCAGTCCCGTGGCGCTCCCCATCCGCGTCCTGCTGGGGGACGACCATCGCATCGTGCGCGAGGGCCTGCGGCAGATGCTGGGCGACCCGGCCAACGGCAGCCCCGAGATCGCGGTGGCGGCCGAAGCGGCCACCGGCCCCGAGGTGATCGAGCGCGTGGCGCAACTGGGCGGCACCCAGGGCGTGGACGTGGTGCTGCTGGACATCGCGCTGCCCGGGCGCGACGGACTGGACGTGCTGCAGGACCTGCGTGCGGGCTGGCCCGCGCTGCCGGTGCTGATGCTGTCGACGTACCCCGAGCGGCAGTACGCCGTGCGCTGCATCCGGCTGGGCGCGGCCGGCTACCTCAACAAGAGCGCCGACGCCGAGGAGATGGTGGCCGCGGTGCGCAAGGCGGCCGGCGGCGGCCTGTACGTCACGCCGGCCACGGCCGAGGCGCTGGCCAGCGCCGTGGGGCGCAGCGGGTCGGCCACCGAGGCGCTGTCGCACCGCGAGCACCAGGTGTTCCGCCTGCTCACGACGGGGCACAGCGTGAGCGAGATTGGTGCAAGCCTCGGCCTGGCGCCCAACACCGTCAGCACCTACCGGGCGCGCATCCTCGAAAAGACGGGCACCAAGAACGACGTGGAACTGGCGCTGTACGCCGAACGCCACGTCCGGCGGCCTCCGGCGGGCTGATTGCGGCCCGGTGGGGCCCCGGCGTGTAGGGCCAGCACTACAAGGGCTCGACGGGCGCTGCACGATTTGTCGTGCGAACGTCGCTTCGGCGCCGAACAGGCCCGCACGTTGCATGGCACCGGCTCTTCCAACGTCCGAGGAGCCTCCATGCCGCGACTGCCCACCACCCTCCGCGCCGATCCCTACGACGCCGACCGCCCGCTGATGATGCGCTGCGCCTGCGGGCAGGACCACGCACCGCAGGCCCACGGCGAGGCCCAGGCGGTGGCCGCCGCGTCGGTGGAAGAGGCCTCGCGCGACTTCGTCGAGGCGGCCCTGGTCAAGGCGCTGTTCCCGCACGAGCCGCTGCGCCGCCGCTTCCTGAAGGCGGTGGGTGCGGGCACGGCGCGTGCCGCCATCGCCTCGCTGCTGCCGGTCGC
>JAVHYA010000029.1 GCA_031119395.1 Pseudomonadota bacterium | reverse complement strand
ATGGATGTCCGGATGCAACGGTTTTACCAAGGAGACAGAGACATGAAATTCCGCCGCACCCTGCTCGGCCTCGCGCTCGCCGCCACGGCGCTGGGCTTCACCACGGGCGCCATGGCGCAGGCCGCCTACAAGCCCGAGTACAAGATGTCGCTGGTGCTGGGTCCGCCCACGCCCTGGGGCATGGCCGGGAAGATCTGGGCCGACCTGGTGAAGGAACGCACGCAGGGCCGCATCAACATCAAGCTGTACCCGGGCGTGTCGCTCATCCAGGGCGACCAGACGCGCGAGTTCTCGGCGCTGCGCCAGGGCGTGATCGACATGGCCGTGGGCTCGACCATCAACTGGTCGCCGCAGGTCAAGGAACTGAACCTGTTCTCGATGCCCTTCCTGATGCCCGACTACGCCGCCATCGATGCGCTGACGCAGGGCGAGGTCGGCAAGGACATCTTCGCGCGGCTGGACAAGGCCGGCGTCGTGCCGCTGGCCTGGGGCGAGAACGGCTACCGGGAGGTGACCAACTCCAAGCGTCCCGTCAAATCGCCCGAAGACCTGAAGGGCATGAAGCTGCGCGTGGTGGGCTCGCCCATCTTCTCCGACATGTTCAGCGCCATGGGCGCCAACCCCACGCAGATGAGCTGGGCCGACGCGCAGCCCGCGCTGGCCAGCGGTGCCGTCGACGGGCAGGAGAACCCGCTCTTCCTGTTCACGGTGCTGAAGATGCACACCGTGGGCCAGAAGTTCGTGACCACCTGGGGCTACGTGGCCGACCCGCTGATCTTCGTGGTCAACAAGGAGATCTGGGCCAGCTGGACGCCGGCCGACCAGGCCATCGTGCGGCAGGCAGCCATCGACGCCGGCAAGCAGGAGATCGCCCTCGCGCGCAAGGGCCTGACCGAGGCCGACAAGCCGCTGCTCAAGGAGATCGCCGGCATGGGCGTCACCGTGACCCAGCTCACTCCCGCCGAGCGTGAGGCCTTCGTCAAGATCACGCGCCCGGTCTACGCCAAGTGGAAGGGCACCGTGGGCAACGACCTGGTGACCAAGGCCGAGAAGGCGATCGCTGCCCGAAAATAGGCCCACCTCCAGGCCACGCGGACCTCGTCCCGCCCCGCCCCCCCTCGCAGGGGGCACATCCTGCGGCCCGGCAAAGCCGGTTCCGCGGATGCCCCAAAGCAAAGCCCCGCGTTGCGGGGCTTTGCTTTGGGAGTCAGCGCACCCGACATGCGCGCACAAGGCGTGCCGAGCGGCCCGAGATCGGTCCGCGCAGCAGCCTTATGCGTGCATGTCTCAGTGTTGGAGGATCTTGTTGAGGAAGTCCTTGGTGCGCGGCTGGCGGTTCTCGGGGTGGCCGAAGAACTCGTCCTTGGAGCAGTCCTCCAGGATGCGGCCGCCGACGTCGATGAAGATCACGCGGCTGGCGACCTTGCGCGCGAAGCCCATTTCGTGGGTCACGCACATCATGGTCATGCCTTCCTTGGCCAGGCTCACCATCACGTCCAGCACCTCGCCGACCATCTCGGGGTCGAGCGCCGAGGTGGGCTCGTCGAAGAGCATCACGATCGGGTCCATCGACAGCGCGCGCGCGATGGCCACGCGCTGCTGCTGGCCGCCCGACAGCTGGCCGGGGAACTTGTCCTTGTGCGCCATCAGGCCCACGCGGTCGAGCATCTTCAGGCCCCGGGCCTTGGCCTCGTCGAGGCTGCGGCCGAGCACCTTGACCTGCGCGATGGTGAGGTTCTCGGTCACCGACAGGTGCGGGAACAGCTCGAAGTGCTGGAACACCATGCCGACCTTGGAGCGCAGCTTGGGCAGGTCGGTCTTGGGGCTGTTGACGTGCACGCCGTTGACGGTGATGTCGCCCTTCTGGATCGGCTCCAGCGCGTTCACGGTCTTGATCAGCGTGGACTTGCCCGAACCGGAGGGGCCGCAGACGACGACCACATCGCCCTTGTCGATGCTGACGTTGCAGTCGTTGAGCACCTGCACGGGGCCGTACCACTTCGACACGTTCTTGATTTCGATCATTCTTTCAGCCATGGCTCTTTCTCCTTCAGCGGATGATGGCGATCTTCTTGTGCAGGCGCTTGACCAGGAAGGACAGCGAGTAGCACAGGATGAAGTACACGACGGCGGCCAGCAGGTAGGCCTCCTCCGGACGTCCGTTGAGCTTCCCTGCATTCTCGAAGCCCTTGAGCAGGTCGTAGGCGCCGATGGCGTAGACCAGCGAGGTGTCCTGGAACAGGATGATGGTCTGCGTGAGCAGCACGGGCAGCATGTTGCGGAAGGCCTGCGGCAGGATGACCAGCGTCATGTTCTGCTTGTAGGTCATGCCCACCGCCATGCCGGCGAAGACCTGCCCGCGCGGGATCGACTGGATGCCGGCGCGCATGATCTCGGAGAAGTACGCCGCCTCGAAGCAGATGAAGGTGATCACCGCCGAGGTCTCTGCGCCGATGGGCCGCCCGATCACGAAGGGCACCAGCAGGAAGAAGCCCAGGATCACCATGACCAGCGGCACCGAACGCATGCCGTTGACGTACGCGGCCGCCGGGAAGTCCAGCCACTTCTTGCCCGACAGGCGCATCAGCGCCAGCAGGGTGCCGAAGAAGATGCCGCCCAGCGTGGCCACGGCCGTCAGGATGACGCTGAAGTAGAAGCCTTTCAGCACGAAGTTGCTGATCAGGCTCCAGCTGTAGAAGGAGAAGTCGAGATTCATCATGTCAGTGGCCTCCCGTTCCGCCGGCCGCGACGAAGCCCGGCACGCGGAGCTTGCGCTCGATGAAGGTCATGATGCGGTTGACCAGCATGGCGCTGACGACATAGAGGACGACGACGCCGACGTAGATCGGGATCTGGGCCGAGGTCTCCTCGCCGGCCTGCAGGTAGAACTGCGTGAGCTCGGGGATCGACACCGCGAAGGCCACCGACGAGTTCTTGAAGATGTTCATCGATTCGCTGGTCAGCGGCGGCATGATGATGCGGTAGGCCATGGGCAGCAGCACGAAGCGGTAGTACTGCGGCGTCGTGAAACCCACGGCCATGCCCGCGTAGCGCTGGCCGCGCGGCAGCGCCTGGATGCCCGAGCGCAGTTGCTCGGCGATCCGCGCGGAGGTGAAGAAGCCCAGCGCGCAGACCACCAGAACGAAAGGCGGCAGGTCGCGCATCGCCGGGATCATCTTGGGCAGCACGAAGTACCAGATGAACACCTGGACCAGCAATGGGATGTTGCGGAACAGCTCCACCCAGGCATTGCCGAAGCGCACCAGCCAGGGGCTGTTCGGCAGCGTGCGCAAGGTGCCGATGATCGAGCCGACCACCAGCGCCACGAAGAGCGCCGTGAGCGCCACGCCCACGGTCCAGCCCCAGGCGTGAAGCATCCATTGCAGATAGGTCTGGTCGGACCCGCGTGCGAAGCAGCTGGCGACCACTTCATTGGTGAGCGTGTCCTGGCAGAAGACCGACATGTCCAGGTTCGGCATCCATCCTCCTTCGCGGGTCGGGGCCCGCGCCCGTTCATCGAAAAGCCCGCGTCGGCAGGAGCGCCGCGCGGGCTTGGCTTTTCAGGTCTGCAGACGCCTTACTTGGGGGCGTAGGCTTCCATGGGCTTGTCGTTCGGGTTGGCCCAGGCGGCCTTGGTGCCTTCCGATGCCGGCATGTTCAGATTGACATTGTTCGGCGGGATGGGTTGCGTGAACCACTTGTCGTACAGCTTGGCCAGCGAACCGTCCTTGATCTGGCGCACGATGCTGTCGTCGATGGCCTTCTTCAGCTTGGCGTCGCCCTTGGGCAGCATGCAGGCGATGGGCTCGACCGACAGCACTTCGCCGACGATCTTGAAGTCCTTGGGGTTCTTGGACTTGGCGGCGTTGGCGGCCAGGATGGAGCCGTCCATCACGAAGGCGTCGGCACGGCCCGATTCGAGCAGCAGGAAGCTGTCGGCGTGGTCCTTGCCCATGACTTCCTTGAAGTCGACGTTCTCGGCGCGCTTGTTCTTGCGCAGGGTCTGGACCGAGGTGGTGCCGGTGGTGGTGGCCACCGTCTTGCCCTTCAGGTCGGCGATGCCGTTGATGCCGGAGTTGGCCTTGGTCAGGATGCGCACTTCTTCCACGTAGGTGGTGTAGGCGAAGTCGACGTCCTTCTGGCGGGCCGTGTTGTTGGTGGTAGAGCCGCACTCGAAGTCGATGGTGCCGTTCTGCACCAGGGGCACGCGGTTCTGCGAGGTGATCACCTGGTAGTTGATGGTCAGCGGCTTGCCGAGGTCCTTGCCCAGGTCCTTGATGATGTTCTCGGCCATTTCGGTGTGGAAGCCGACGTACTTGCCACCGCCCAGTGTGAAGGCCAGACCCGACGAATCACGCACGCCGAGGTTGACCGCGCCGCGCTCCTTGATCTTGGCCAGCGTGTCGGTGGCCTGCGCGAACGCGCCGGACGCCACGAACGCGGTCACTGCGAGCGCGAGCAATTGCTTTTTCATGAAGAGACTCCTTGGGAAATGGACAGGAAGAAACAAGGTGAAATTCTAGACACACACTCTTGTTGGGCGCATCGGTAACCACCCCGGTGCATGGCGCACCGGATGGGGTGGGTCCTTGCGGGATCGAGCGCCCGTCTGGTGCGTGGGTTCCGTCATCACGTCGAAGGCAATGGATTAGCAGCCTCCGTGCCTGTCGGCACCGCTGCCGCGGGGACAGGTGTGGACAATCTCACAGGTTGCGTGAGATGTTCTGGCACGAGCAGCGCTTCCATCTGTTCGCGCGTGAGGATACCCAGCGACTCCGCCACGAGGTCGATGGGCCCGCCGGTGGCCAGCGCCGTCTTGGCGATGAGCGCGGCCTTCTCGTAGCCGATGATGGGATTGAGCGCCGTGACCAGGGTGACGGACTCGCGCACCCGGCGCGCCAGGAACTCGCGGTTGGCCTCGATGCCGTCCACGCAGTTGCGCCGCAGCGTGCCGCAGGCGTTGCCCAGGTGCTGGATGCTCTTGAACAGGCTCCAGCCCATGATCGGCTCGAAGGCGTTGAGCTGCAGCTGCCCCGCCTCGGAGGCCAGCGTCACCGTGATGTCGTTGCCGATGACTTCGAAGGCGACCTGGTTCATCACCTCCGGGATCACCGGGTTGACCTTGCCCGGCATGATCGACGAGCCGGCCTGGCGTGCGGGCAGGCGGATCTCGCCGAACCCGGCCTGCGGCCCGCTGGACAGCAGCCGCAGGTCGTTGCAGGTCTTCGACAGCTTGGTCGCCACGCGCTTGAGCACGCCCGACAGCTGCACGAAGGCGCCCGTGTCCTGCGTCGCCTCGATCAGGTTGGCGGCCTGCTTGAGCGGCACGCCGGTCTGCTCGGCCAGGTACTGGCAGGCGAGGTTGGCGTAGCCGTGCGGTGCGTTGATGCCGGTGCCGATGGCCGTGGCGCCGAGGTTGATCTCCTCGATGAGCGCACGGGCCTCGCGCACGCGGGCCTCGTCCTCCTCGATCATCACCGCGTAGGTGAGGAACTCCTGGCCCAGCGTCATCGGCACCGCGTCCTGCAGCTGGGTGCGGCCGATCTTCAGGATGTCGCGGAACTCCAGGGCCTTGGCCTCGAAACCCGCGCGCAGGTCGGCCATCGCCTCCAGCAGGCGGCCCAGCGCGAACCACAGCGCCAGGCGCACGGCCGTGGGGTAGACGTCGTTGGTGCTCTGCGAGGCGTTGACGTGGTCGTTGGGATGCAGCACGTCGTAGCGGGCCTTCTCGTGGCCCAGCTTCTCCAGCGCGAGGTTGCAGATCACCTCGTTGGCATTCATGTTGGTGGAGGTGCCGGCACCGCCCTGGATGACGTCCACCACGAACTCGCCCAGCAGCTTGCCCTCGATCAGGTCCTCGCAGGCCAGGATGATGGCGCCCGCCCGCTCGCGGCCGAGCGCCCCGAGGTCGGCATTGGCGCGCGCCGCCGCCTTCTTCACGTGCGCCAGGGCGCGCACCAGGTCCGGCATGGCCGAGATGCGGGTGCCGGAGATGGGGAAGTTCTCGACCGCGCGTGCGGTGTGCACGCCCCAGTAGGCCGCGGCGGGAATGCGCTGCTCGCCAAGAAAGTCGTGTTCGATCCTGAAGTTGGATTCCATGGGGGCGCGTTCCTGGGGTTCCTCGATTCACGCACGCCCGGCGGGCGTGGACATGGGGTGCGACAGCAGACAGCGCGCGACTGTAGGGGTCACATTCCGGCAACACCAATGCCGTATGCGGACGCGACGATGCACGAAAATCATAGGGGCGCGCCGCAGGCCGGCACGGGCGCGGCCAGGGCTGCGAACCGCTGGTAAACCCTAGGTCTTCGTCGCCACCTGCGTGCTCACGAGGTAGGCCCACAGGGCATCGGCCGCGCGCCTGGGTTGCAGGGTGGCATCGCCGCGGGTCGCCCGAGGGGCGGGCTTGGTGGCGGCCGCGGCGCCCGGACGCTCCCGGTAGGCCCGCACCTCCATCGTCGCCTCGAGCGGTCCCATGTCGGGCGGCAGGGCGCTCACCAGCTTGCGGGCGCGCACTTCCTTGCGCACGGCGCTCTCCGGCAGGAAGGCGATGCCATGCCCCTCGAGCGCCATCACCTTCAGGCCTTCGGCCATGTCGGTCTCGTACACCCGGTCGAGGTGGATCGGCGTGCCGGACGACTTGAGCAGCTGGTCCACCAGCCTGCCCAGGTAGGCGCCCGGCGCATAGCCCAGGTAGGGCAGCGGCCGGCCGGCCTGGCCCGGCAGCCGGTAGCGCGGGCCGCCATCGGCGTCGGGCCGCACCCAGGGCGCGACCACTTCCTCGCCCAGGTGGACCATTTCATAGCGGTTGGCATCCAGCTGCAGCGGCTGCGAGGGGTGGTGGTAGGCGATGAGCAGGTCGCAGTTGCCCTCGACCAGGCGCATCACCGCGTCGTGCACGTTCAGCGCGATGAGCCGGCTCTTGAGCGGCCCGAACTGCTCGCGCAGGCTGGTGACCCAGGCCGGGAAGAAGGTGAAGGCCAGCGTGTGCGGCACGGCGAACTCGATCACGTCCTGCGCCACGGCCGAATGGCCGCGCAGCATGGCGCGCGTGCTCTGCAGGGCCTGCAGCATCTCGAGGGCCTGGCCGTAGAGGGTCTGGCCGGCGGGCGTGAGCCGCGTGGGGTAGGAACTGCGGTCGACCAGATCGGTGCCGGCCCAGCCCTCCAGCGCCTGGATGCGCCGCGAAAACGCGGGCTGGGTGACGTGCCGCAGCTGTGCCGAGCGGCTGAAGCTGCGGGTCTCGGCAAGGCTCACGAAGTCCTCGAGCCACTTGGTTTCCATGGGGCGGGATTATGGCTGCGGCGCCAGCGCTCATACTGCGCGGCATCCGTCCTCCCCGCCCGCTCCGACGCCATGCCCGCCACCGAACTGCTCGACCTCAGCGCCACCGACCTGTCGCGCCGCATCGCGCGCCGCGACTGCAGCGCCCGCGAACTCATGGACGCGACCCTGGCGCGCATCGAGGCGCTCAACCCGCGCTTCAACGCCCTCGTCGCGCTGCGCCCGCCCGAGCAGCTGCGCGCCGAGGCCGACGCCTGCGACGCCCGCCTGGCGCGCGGCGAACGCGCCGGCTGGATGCACGGCTTCCCCTTCGCGCCGAAGGACCTGAGCCACTGCGCCGGCCTGCCCACCTCGATGGGCTCGCCGCTCACGCCCAAGGGCCCGGCACGCCAGGACAGCCCCCACGTGGCGCGCGCCCGGGCCGCCGGCGCGATCATGATCGGCAAGAGCAACACACCCGAGTTCGGCCTGGGCTCGCACACCTACAACGCCGTCTTCGGCATCACCCGCAACGCGTGGGACCCCACCAGGAGCGCCGGCGGCAGCAGCGGCGGTGCGGCCGTGGCGCTGGCGCTCGGGATGCTCCCCGTGGCCGACGGCAGCGACATGATGGGCTCGCTGCGCAACCCCGCGGCCTTCAACAACGTCATCGGTTTCCGGCCCTCGCGCGGGCGCGTGCCGGGCGGCCCCGACGACGAGCTCTTCTTCCAGCAGCTCGGCACCGACGGCCCGATGGGCCGCACGGTCGAGGACACGGCCCGGCTGCTGTGCGTGCAGGCCGGCTTCGACCCGCGCCTGCCGCTCTCCCTGCCCCAGCCACTGCCGGCGCCCGACGACCTGCGCCTGCCCACCGAGGTGAAGGGCCTGCGCATCGGCTGGCTGGGCAGCCTGTGGCCCGAGCTGCCGACCGAGGCCGGCATCCTCCCGCTGTGCGAGTCGGCGCTGAAGACCTTCGCCGACCTGGGTGCCCACGTCGAAGCCTGCACGCTCGACGTTCCGCGCGAGCAGAACTGGACGGCCTGGCTGCGCCTGCGGCAACTGCTCGTGGGCGGCAAGCTCGGTGCGCTGGTGGCCGACCCGAAGCACCGCGCCCAGGTCAAGCCCGAGGCGCTGTGGGAGATCGACCAGAGCCGCCACCTGGACGCCACCTCGCTGTACCAGGCCTCGCTCTACCGCTCCAACGTCTATCGCGCCTTCCTGCGCCTGTTCGAGCGCTTCGACCTCGTCGCCGCGCCGACGGCGCAACGCTTTCCGTTCGACGCCGGCCTGCACTGGCCCGACCGGGTGGCCGAGGTGCCGAGCGACACCTACCATCGGTGGATGGAGATCGTCACGCCCTTCACGCTGGCCGGCCTGCCCACGCTGAACCTGCGCGCCGGCTTCGGCCCACAGGGCCTGCCGATGGGCGTGCAACTCGCCGGCCCGGTGAACGCGGACCTCGCGGTGCTCGGCGCGGGCCAGGCCTACGACGAGGCCTGCCCGTGGTCGGCGCTGCGGCCGCCGGCTCTGGCCTCGCTCGCCGAGGGCTGAATTCCCGGCTCAGGGGCGCAGGGACATCGTGGACGGCAGCCGCGTCCACGGCAGGTCGGCCGGGTCGGCCGCCATCGGCCCCGGCGCCTTGGCCACGAGGATGGCACTGGCGATGGGCGCGAAGTCGGCGCGGAAATGCACCGAACTCTTCACCACCAGCACCCTCATGCGCTCGGGCTCGATGCCCAGGAAGCGGAACAGCTCGCGATCCAGCATCTGCGTCTTGTGCGTGCTCACGCCGACGAGCACGCCCTGCACCTCGAGGCAGGCACACGGCCCGAGCGACACCGTGCCGCCCATGCCCATCGGGCCGAGAAGCATCACCTGGCCGTCGCAGAGGCGGCGCACGGTGGCGCGCACCGACACCGGCGGGTCGCTGAATTGCCCGCCCCAGGTGGGAACCGAGCGCCCCAGGCACAGATCGACCTGCGCGCCTTCGCCGGCCGCGTGGGCCGCGGCCGCGGCCTGCGGGTCGGCCAGCAGCCCCAGCGCCACCTCGCCGGGGAAACGCCTGCCCGCGCCTGCGTCCATCAAGGCATGCAGCAGCCCGGTGGTGTTGCTGTCGCCGCCGGCGCCGGGGTTGTCCTGCGTGTCGGCGATGACCACCGGACCGGCACCGGCCGCGGCGCCATCCAGCGCGGCCCGCACGGCCTCGGTCGGCGTCAGCAGGTCGAGGCGCCACTGGTCACGCGGCTGGTCGATGCGCGCGAACAGCGCATCCACCGCGGCCTGGGCCGCGTCGCCATAGGCCCAGACGACCGGGCCGCAGTCGGCGATGTCGGCGGCAGGAAAGCCCGTGGCGAAGCTCAGCACCGTTGCGTGGGCCGCGTCCAGGGCGCGCAGCATGTCGTAGACCGCGTCGGCCGGCGCGGTCATGGTGCTCTGCACGTTCAGCGGCAGAAGGAAGTCGAGCCGGCGCACCGCCAGCGGCTCACGCTGCCCGCGCGCGACACGGCGCGCCAGCAGCGTGGCCGCCAGGCGCCCGGTGTCGGCCATGTCCACGTGCGGGTAGGTGCGGTAGGCCACCAGCGCATCGGCCTCGTCGAGCATGCGCGCGCTGACGTTCGCATGCAGGTCCAGGCTGGCGACGATCGGCACCTGCGCACCGACGGCGGCGCGCACGCGGGCCAGCAGTTCGCCCTCGGGATCGTCCAGGTGCTCGGCCACGGCGGCGCCGTGCAGGTCGAGGAAGACCGCGTCCACGCCGCCCGCGCGCTGCGCCCGGGCGAGGTCCTCGAGGATCTCGCCGGCGATCCGTTCGAAGGCCTCGCGCGTGACGTGCGCGGACGGGTTGGCGCCGGCCCAGACCGAGGCCGCCAGCGTCCACCCCTGCGCCTCGGCGGCGTCGATGAAGCCGCCGACGGGCAGGCCCTTGCCACGGTAGGCCTCGACGACCTCCGGCCCGCGCCGGTAGGGCGGATAGCCGGCACCGGCCTCGAAGGCGGCCCAGTCGGCCTTCGTCGGCGCGAAGGTGTTGGTCTCGTGCTGGAAGCCGGCGATGAAGACGTGCATGGCGAGCCCTGGAGGATCAGATCGGCGAGACGACGCCGCGCCCGGCGAAGTGGCCTTCGGCATTGGCCATGAAGCGGTTCACGCTGGCCTGCGTGGCCTCGGGCGACCAGCCGGCCATGTGCGGCGTGATGAAGAGGTTGTCCAGGCCGATGAGCTGTTCGGGCGGCTTCGGCTCGCTCTCGTACACGTCCAGGCCGGCGCCGGCGATGCGCCCTTCGCGCAGCGCGGCGGCCAGGGCCTCGGTGTCGACCACGCTGCCGCGGCCGATGTTGACCAGGAAGCCCTGCGGCCCGAGCGCATCGAGCACCTGCGCGTCGACCGCGTGGCGCGTGGCCGGACCGCCGGGCGCGGCGCACACGAGGAAGTCGCACCACCGCGCCAGCTCGAGCAGGCTGCCGAAGTAGCGGTGCGGCAGCTCGGGCCGCGCGCTGCGGTTGTGATAGCCGATCTCCAGGTCGAAGCCGGCGGCGCGCTTGGCGATCTTCTGCCCGATGGTGCCCAGGCCGAAGATGCCCAGCTTCTTGCCCGAGACGTTCGGCGGCTGCGGGATCACTTCGCGCCAGATGCCCTCGCGGCACTGGCGGTCGAGCATGCGCATGCCGCGCACGATGCCGATGAGCAGGCCGAAGGCGTGGTCGGCCACGCAGTCGTCGTTGGTGCCGGAGCCGTTGGCCGTGGCGATGCCGCGCGCACGCAGCACGTCCATCGGCAGGCACTCGAAGCCGGCGCCCAGGCAGCACACCAGCTCGAGCGCCGGCATGGCGGCGACTTCCTCCGGCGTGATGCCGACGACGCCGATGGTCAGCACGGCACGGATGCGCCGGGCGTTGGCGGCCACGGCGCCGGGGCGCTCGGCCGCGGTGGGTGCGTAGATCAGCTCGTACACCTCGCCGATCTGGGCCCGGTGTTCGGGGATCAGGCTGGTCAACACCAGCAGCGGAATCTTCTCGGTCACTTGGAATGCTCCTGAAACAATAGCAGCCCGCGCAATCCGGACGGGCGTTGCGGGCCGTTTTGGTTCGAAATCGCGGTCACAGCATCGGGGCGGCGTCGACCTTCTGCAGCGCCCACATCTGCGCATAGCGCCCGCCGAGCGCCAGCAGCTGCGCATGCGTGCCGCGCTCCACGATCACGCCGGCCTCGAGCACGAGGATCTCGTGCGCATCCACCACCGTGGACAGCCGGTGCGCGATGACCAGCGTGGTCTTGTTGCGCGACGCGCTCGCCAGCTCGGCCTGGATGGCGCGCTCGTTGGCCGAATCCAGCGCCGAGGTGGCCTCGTCGAAGATCAGGATCGGCGGGTCCTTGAGCAGCGTGCGCGCGATGGCCACGCGCTGCTTCTCGCCGCCCGACAGCTTGAGCCCGCGCTCGCCCACCACCGTCTCGTAGCCCAGCGGCAGGCCGGCGATGAAGCCGTCGATGCGCGCCGCCCTGGCCGCCGCGACCACTTCGTCGTGCGTGGCGCCGGGCCGGCCGTAGGCGATGTTGTAGGCGATGGTGTCGTTGAACAGCACCGTGTCCTGCGGCACGATGCCGATGGCCTGGCGCAGGCTGGCCTGGGTCACGCTGCGGATGTCCTGGCCGCCGATGCGCACGTGGCCGTCCTGGATGTCGTAGAAGCGGTAGAGCAGGCGCGCCAGCGTGGACTTGCCCGAGCCCGAGGGCCCGACCACCGCCACGGTCTTGCCGGCCGGGATCTCGAAGCTCACGCCGTGCAGGATCGGCCGCGCGGGCTCGTAGGCGAAGCGCACGTTCTCGAAGCGCACCGTGGCGTCGTGCGTGTCCAGCGGCTGCGCGCCCGGCGCGTCGGCCACCTCGCGCTCGCGTTCCAGCAGGGCAAACATCTTTTCCAGGTCCACCAGGTTCTGCTTGATCTCGCGATAGATCACGCCCAGGAAGTTCAGCGGGATGTACAGCTGGATCATGAAGGCGTTGACCATCACCAGGTCGCCCAGCGTCATGCGGCCGTCGACCACGCCCTGCGTGGCGCGCCACAGCATCGCCACCAGGCTCAGCGCGATGAGCATCTGCTGGCCGGTGTTGAGCAGCGACAGCGTGGTCTGGCTCTTGACGGCGGCGCGGCGGTAGCGCTCCAGGTTCTCGTCGTAGCGCCGGGCCTCGAAGTCCTCGTTGTTGAAGTACTTCACCGTCTCGTAGTTCAGCAGCGAGTCGATGGCCCGGCTCTGTGCCTTCGAGCCCAGCTCGTTCATGGTCTTGCGGAACTGCGTGCGCCACTCGGTCACCGTCACGGTGAAGCTGATGTAGATCACCAGCGCGATGCCGGTGATGACGGCGAACCAGGCGTCGAACTTCACCGCCAGGATGCCCAGCACCAGCGACAGCTCGATCAGCGTGGGCACGATGCTGTAGAGCGAGTACGAGATGAGCGAGTGCACCGCCTGCGTGCCGCGCTCGATGTCGCGCGTCATGCCGCCGGTCTGCCGCTCGAGGTGGAAGCGCAGGGAGAGCGCATGCAGGTGCCGGAACACCTCCAGCGAAATGCTGCGCGACGCGCCCTCGGTCGCCTTGGCGAAGACCAGTTCGCGCAATTCGGTGAAGAGCGCGGTGGAAAAGCGCAGCAGCCCGTAGGCCACCAGCAGCGCCACCGGCACCACCAGCAGCACGGCCGGGTCGCCGGGCTTGAGCGTCATGCGGTCGACCAGGGTCTTGAGCAGCACCGGCACGCCGACGTTCGCCACCTTGGCACCGACCATGAAGGCCAGCGCGGCGAATACGCGCCACTTGTACTGCCACAGGTAGGGAAAGAGGCGGCGCAGGGTGGCGGCGTCGGAGCGCGGCGCGGCCGCGGCCGCGGCATCGGCGGCCGGGGGAGGATGGGCGAGCGACCTCATCAGCGGCCCCCCGGGCATGCGCCCCGGCGCATCGCACCGCACGCCGGCAGCGGTCGAAGGGGAAGGAAGGCGGAATCAGGCAGCGCGTCGCGGCAGCGTCGCATACGGGACAATCGTGGTTTTCGTGTTTCCGAGATTGTGCCGATGTCCACCGCTTCCAGCCCCGCCGCCGTCCTCAAGAGCCTGCCGGCCGACATGGAACTGGTGCTCAAGGTGATCCCGATGCCGGCGGACACCAACGCCAACGGCGACATCTTCGGCGGCTGGGTGATGGCGCAGGTGGACCTGGCCGGCTCGGTGCTCCCGGCCCGCTACGCCAATGGGCGCATGGCGACGGTCGCGGTCAACGAATTCATCTTCAAGCAGCCGGTGCGCATCGGCGACATCCTGTCCTTCTACGCCTCGGTCAGCCGCGTGGGCCGCACCTCGGTCACGGTCAGGGTCGAGGTGTTCGCCGAACGCATCCGCGCCCAGGGCGAGTACGTGAAGGTGACGGAGGCCACGCTGACCTACGTGGCGATCGACGAGAACGGGCGGCCGCGCCCTCTCGCGGCCGAGCCCGCGCAACCGGTCTGAGGCGTGGCGGCGGACGTCAGACCTTGCTGAAGTCCGGCCTGCGCTTTTCCATGAACGCCGTGAACGCCTCGCGCGCCGCCGGCTCGCGCAGCATGCGGCCGAAGCTCGCGCCCTCCTCGCCCATGCGCTCGAGCACGGCCGGGCCCTGCGACTTCTTCATGAGGCGCTTGGTCTCGATGAGGGCCGACAGCGGCTTGGCCGCGAGCTTGCGGGCCTGTTGCTGGGCGATGGCGTTGCACTCGGTCGGCGGCACGACGCGGTTGACCAGGCCGACCTCGAGCGCGGCCTCGGCCATGAAGGGCTCGCCCAGCAGCAGTGCCTCGGCGGCGCGGTGGTAGCCGAACATCTGCGGCACGAGCAGGCTCGACGCCGCCTCCGGGCACAGGCCCAGGTTGACGAAGGGCATGGAGAAGGCGGCGTTGTCGCCGGCGTAGACCAGGTCGCAGTGGAACAGCAGCGTGGTGCCGATGCCCACCGCCGGGCCGCACACCGCCGCCACGATGGGCTTGGGGAACTGCGCGATGCCGTGCAGGAAGCGGAACACCGGCGAGTCCTGCGTCGAGGGCGGGGCGTTCAGGAAGTCGCCGATGTCGTTGCCGGCCGAGAAGATGGTGGCGTCGCCCTGGATCAGCAGCACGCGCACGGCCGAGTCGGCCTGTGCGGCCTCCAGCGCATCGGCCATGGCGGCGTACATGGCGCTGGTGATCGAGTTCTTCTTGTCGAGGCGGTTGAAGGTCAGGGTGCTCACACCGTCTTCGGTGTGCACGAGGATGTCGCTCATGGGTGGGCCTTGAAGGTGGGGTTCGAATCGAGAAGGAAACGTCAGCGTGCGTCCAGCACCGCTTCGCGCACGAAGTCGAGCCGGTCCTGCCCCCAGAACATCTGGTCGCCGACGAACATGGTGGGGGCGCCGAACACGCCGCGGGACACGGCCTCGCCGGTCACGGCCTTCAGGCGCTCCTTGACCTCGGGCTGCGCGGCCAGGGCGAGCACCGCCTCCGCGTCGAAGCCCGCGGCCTGCAGCACCGCCTGCACGACGGCGGGGTCGTTCATGTTCTGCGCGTCGACCCACATGGCCTCGTAGACGGCGCGGCAGTACGCCTCGAAGCGCTCCGGCTGGTGCATCTGCACGCCGGTGGCGCCGCGCATCAGCAGCAGCGTGTTGACCGGGAAGTGCGGGTTGTGGGTGAACGGCACCCCGTACCGCTGCGCGAAGCGCTGCAGGTCGACGTTCATGTAGGGGCCCTTGGGCTTGATTTCGGCCGGCGAATGGTTGCCGGTGGCCTGGAACACGCCGCCCAGCAGCATGGGCCTGGGCACGAGCGTGGCGCCGGTGTCGGCGCACAGGTGGGGCAGCTGCGTCCAGGCCAGGTAGGCGGCCGGGCTGCCGAAATCGAAGAAGAATTCGACGGTGGTGGCGGACATGTGGTGTCTCCGTGTGGCGGGCTAGGCGCGGGTTCTTGAGGAATACGGACGTCCGGACGCAGAAGGAATGCGCGGGCGCCGCAGACGACGACGGCGGTCCGGCCGCGTCAGAACTTCTCCATCCACGGCCGCAGGTCCAGCTCGTGCGTCCAGGCGTCGCGCGGCTGGCGGTGGAGCATGACATAGCTTTGCGCGATGTGGTCCGGGTTGAGGATGCCGTCCTGCGCCTTCAGTGCATAGCGCTCGGGAAAGTTGCTGCGGATGAACTCGGTGTCGATGGCGCCGTCGATGATGGTGTGGGCCACGTGCACGCCCTGCGGCCCGAGCTCCCGCGCCATCGCCTGGGCCAGGGCACGCAGCGCCATCTTGGCGCCCGAGAAGGCGCCGAAGTTGGCGCCGCCGCGCAGCGAGGCGGTGGCGCCGGTGAAGATGATGGTGCCCCGGTGGCCGCCGGCCGGCATCTCGCGCGCGACCATGCGCCGCGCCACCTCGCGGCCGGCGAGGAAGCCCGAGAAGCAGGCCATCTCCCACACCTTGAAGTACTTGCGCGCGGTCTCGGCGAGGATGCTCTCCGGCACGTTGGCGCCGATGTTGAACACCATCACCTCGATGGGACCGATGGTCGACTCGATCTGCTCGACGAGCGCGACGACCTCCTCCTCCTTGCGCGCATCGGTGCCGAAGGCATGCGCGATGCCGCCGTCGGCCTCGATCTGCGCCACCAGCGGCTGGAGCTTGTCGGCGCTGCGGCGCACCGCGCAGGCGGCGTAGCCTTCCCTGGCGAAGGCGCGCGCGATGGCGCCGCCGGTGGCGTCGCCGGCGCCGATGACGAGGGCTGCGGGCTGGTGGTTCATGGGGTGCTCCTTGATGTCGGCGGGCTGTGCACGCCCCGCTGCCGCGGGCGCTATTCCTTGTAGTAGACGATCTGGTTGCTGGTGGCGAGCAGCCGCCCGGCCTGGCTCCACAGCTGCGCGCTCTGGTCGAAGAAGCCCTGCGCGAACTGCTGGCCCGTGGCGCGCCCGAGCAGGTGGCCGGTGCCGACCTCGGCGAGCTGCGCGGCGGTGCAGTGGAAGTACGTGGTGATCGACACCGTGCCGGCGGGCACCACGGTGGCGCGGCGCAGCCACACGCGCGGGTAGAAGATGTCGCTCATCGCGGTGAGCGAGGCGAAGTCGAGTGCGCGCGGGCGGGCATCGCGCAGCCACAGGCGGGTCTCGCTGTGGTCGCCGCGGCCGTCCCACTGCGTGGGGATGCTGCCGCTCACCGGCCGCATCTCGTACTGGCCCACCCAGGCCACGGCCTTGGGGCCGATGGTCATGCGCTCGACCGCCTCGGGCGCCGGCACGGCGGGCATGGGCAGGTCGGTGGCGCCCCAGGTCTCGCGGCGCACCGCCGTGACCACCGTGGCGGTGGTGTTGAGCTGCGGCCGGCCCTCGGCGTCGGGCTGGCGGATCTCGAGCGTCCAGTGCTGGGTCGAGCGGTTGGTCTTCACCGGCGTGGCCTGGATCTCGAAAGGCCCTTGCACGATGGCCGCCGCATAGTTGACGGTGATCGCGATGGGCTCGCCCAGCAGGTCCGGATGCCGCAGCACCGCCTGCAGCGCCAGCGCCGCGGTGGTGCCGCCGAACGGGCCGACCATGTTCCAGTAGTCGGCGCTGGTGGCGCCGGTGAAGAGGCCGGCCTGCAGGTCGCTGTGTTCGAGCGCCAGTGCCTGGTCGAAGGGGTGCGTCGTCATGGCGGCAGTGTGCATGGGGGCGGCCGCGTCATGCAGTCGTCTGCGGGACGCGGGTGTTCCCCAGGGCCGCGAGCTGCTGCAGGCTCTCGATGGCGCGCGGCCACAGGCTGGGCGCGAACTGCTCGCGGAAGAAACCGAAATGGCCGATGCGCCGCGCCTGCACGTCGCCCGGCGCGATGCGCTGCACGGCGGTGGGGGCGGCCGAGTAGAAGCGGACGAGGCTCTCGGTGCCGCGCAGCGTCATCAGCTCGTCGTCGGCGATCGACAGCGCCAGCACCGGAAAGCGCACCCGCGCGTAGCTGCGTTCGGCCAACGGCCCCTCGGCCCCCACGCTGTAGCGCGGGTTGAGGCACCAGCGCCGCCACTGCAGGATCACGCCGCGCGGCAGGTCGCCCACCTTGCGCAGGCGCCTGCCTGGAAAGTAGCCCCACAGGCGCACGGCCAGCGGCACCAGCACGAACCAGAAGTAGAGGACCGAACGCTTCAGGCGCGGCGCGTTCTCGCGCCAGTAGCCGCTGCCGGCGGCGATGCTCAGCAGGCCGTCGACCTGCTCGGGCCGCGCGAGCAGCCCCGGCAACTGCGCGCCGAGGCTGTGGCCGAAGAGGAAGAGCGGCACGTCGGGCCGTGCGGCCCGGGCGGCGTCGATCACCGCCTCGTAGTCGCGCGCCCAGTCGAAGAGGTCGGCCTCGAATCCGCGCAGCGGCGCACCGCCGAGCGAGTCACCGCTGCCGCGGTAGTCGAAGGTCCAGACGGCGACGCCTTGCCCGGCGAGCCACTGGGCGAAGGGGGTGTAGAAGGCCTGCCGCACGCCCATCGCGCCGCCGATCACGACGCTGGCGCGCGGGGCGCCGACGGCGGGGTAGTGCCGCACCGCGATCCGGTGGGAGCCATCGACCGGCAATGTCGTCGCCTGCATGCGCGTCTCCTGTGCGCCGCCTCCGGCGCGCTAGCCTTCAAGCCGAATCGGGCGCCAGCGCCCGCAGGACGAGCGCTGGCTGCTATGGAAAAAATAGCAACCCGCGCAGCAATTCAAACCCGTTCGAAGATTCCCGCTGCGCCCTGCCCCATGCCCACACACATGGTGACCATGCCGTACTTGAGCTGCTTGCGGCGCAGCGCATGCACGACCGTGGCGGCGCGGATGGCCCCCGTGGCGCCCAGCGGGTGGCCCAGCGCGATCGCGCCGCCCAGGGGGTTGACCTTGGCCGGGTCGAGCTTCAGCGTGTTCAGCACCGCCAGCGACTGGGCCGCGAAGGCCTCGTTCAGCTCGATCCAGTCCAGGTCGTCCTGCTTCAGGCCCGCATAGCGCAGTGCGGCCGGAATCGCCTCGATGGGGCCGATGCCCATGATGGCCGGTGGCACGCCCTTGCTCGCGAAGCTGACGAAGCGCGCCAGCGGCGTGAGGTCGTACTTCTGGCAGGCGGCTTCGCTCGCCAGGATGAGCGCGCCGGCGCCGTCCGAGGTCTGCGAGCTGTTGCCCGCCGTGACCGTGCCGCGCGCGGCGAACACGGTGCGCAGCTTCGCCAGGCCCTCGAGGCTGGTGTCGGGACGCGGGCCTTCGTCGAGGCTGACGGTGCGCGTCTTCGCGGTGGCCTGGCCGGTGGCGGGGTCGAAGCCGCGGTCGGTCACCTCGATCGGCGTGATCTCGTCGGCGAACTCGCCGGCCTGCTGGGCCGCGACGGCGCGCTGGTTCGACTGCAGCGCGAAGGCGTCCTGCGCCTCGCGGCTGACCTTCCACTGCTGCGCCACCTTCTCGGCCGTGAGGCCCATGCCGTAGGCGATGCCGACGTCGCCGTCGCGCTCGAAGATCGAGGGCGACAGCGAGGGCGCGTTGCCCATCATCGGCACCATGCTCATGCTCTCCACGCCGGCGGCGATCATCACGTCGGCCTCGCCCACGCGGATGCGGTCCGCCGCCATCTGCACGGCCGACAGGCCCGAGGCGCAGAAGCGGTTGACGGTGATGCCGCCCACGCTGGTGGGCAGGCCCGCGAGCACGGCGGCGATGCGCGCCACGTTCAGGCCCTGCTGCGCCTCCGGGATGGCGCAGCCGCAGACGATGTCCTCGATGGTCTGCGGATCGAGCCGCGGCACCTGCGCCAGC
This sequence comes from Pseudomonadota bacterium, assembly GCA_031119395.1. Lineage (GTDB taxonomy): Bacteria > Pseudomonadota > Gammaproteobacteria > Burkholderiales > Burkholderiaceae_C > Xenophilus. The sequence goes on along the minus strand of JAVHYA010000029.1, from coordinate 36,707 downwards.
GCCGCCTTCAGCGTGGTGGCCAGCAGGTCGTCGGGCCGGGTGTTGCGGAAGAAGCCGCGGTGCGACTTGCCGATGGGGGTGCGCGTGGCCGCGACGATGTAGGCGTCCTGCACTTGCTTGCTCATGGTGGGTTCCTCGTCGTCGTTCAGTTGCGCACCGGCTTGCCGGTGGAAAGCATCCCCATGATCCGCTCCTGCGTCTTGGGGTGCTGCACCAGCGCGCAGAAGGCCTGGCGTTCCAGGCCCATCAGGTATTCCTCGGTGACGAGGGTGCCGGCATCGACTTCGCCGCCCGTCACCACGTTCGCGATCAGGCTGGCGATGTGGAAGTCGTGCTGGCTGATGAAGCCGCCGTCGCGCATGTTGACCAGCTGGCCCTTGATCGTCGCCGCGCCGCTGCGGCCCGCCACGCGGAAGGCCCGCCTCATCGGCGGGCGCCAGCCGGCCTCCTGCATGGCCCTGGCCTGCCGGATCGCGACGTAGAGCAGTTCGTCCTTGTTGGGCACGATCACGTCGCCCTCGACCAGGTAGCCCAGCTTTCGCGATTCGAGCGCGCTGGTGCCGACCTTGGCCATGGCCGCGGCCGTGAAGCCTTCGGTGAGGAAGGGCAGCAGGTCGGTGCCGGTCGATGCCTGGGCGTTCTCCGCGGCACGGCGTGCGATGTAGGTCAGGCCGCCAGCGCCCGGCACCAGGCCCACGCCCACTTCCACCAGGCCGATGTAGCTTTCCATCGCGGCCACCCGGCGCGCGCTGTAGACGGCCAGTTCGCAGCCGCCGCCCAGCGCCAGGCCGCGCACCGCGGCCACCACCGGCACGTTGGCGTAGCGCATGCGCAGCATCACGTCCTGCAGGGCCTGCTCGGCGCCCTCGACGGCGCCGATGCCCGCCACCACGAAGGCCGGCAGCATGGCCTGCAGGTCGGCACCGACGGAGAACTTGTCGTCCGGTGACCAGATGACCAGCCCCCGGTACTCGCGCTCGGCCAGGGCCACCGCCTCGGCCAGCGCCTCGGCCACGTCGGGGCTGATGGCGTTCATCTTGGAATGGATGCTGGCGATGAGCACCTCGCCGTCCAGCGTCCAGACCCGCACGTCGCCCTCGTCGCTGATCGTGGTGCCCGCCTCCGCGGCCGCCTTCTCGCCGCTGCCCCGCACCGTCTCGGGAAAGAGCTGGCGCGCCATCACCGGCAGGCGCCGCGGCGGCACGAAGCGCTGCTCGGCCGCGCTCCACGAGCCCTCGGGCGTGTGCACGCCGCCGGCATCGGCCACCGGACCTTCGAACACCCACTTCGGCAGCGGCGCCTTGGCCAGCGCCTTGCCGGCGTCGATGTCCTCCTGGATCCATTGCGCGACCTGCGTCCAGCCGGCCTCCTGCCACAGCTCGAAGGGGCCCTGCTGCATGCCGAAGCCCCAGCGCATGGCCAGGTCGATGTCGCGTGCGCTCTCGGCGATGTCGGCCAGGTGCACCGCGGCGTAGTGGAATCCGTCGCGCAGGATGGCCCAGAGGAACTGCCCCTGCGGGCCTTCGGCGTTGCGCAGCAGCCGCAGGCGCTCGGCGGCCGGCTTCTTGAGCATGCGGCCGTAGACCTCGTCGGCCTTCGCGCCGGCCGGCACGTAGTCGCCCTTCTCCAGGTCGAAGCGCAGGATGTCGCGGCCCGCCTTCCTGTAGAAGCCGGCCTGGGTCTTGTTGCCGAGCTTTCCGAGCTCCAGCAGCCGGGCCAGCACCGGCGGCGTGGCGAAGTTCGGGTAGAACGGGTCGGTGGCTTCGCTCAGGTTGTCCTGCAGCGTCTTGACCACGTGCGCCAGCGTGTCCAGGCCCACCACGTCGGCGGTGCGGAAGGTGCCCGAGCTGGCGCGGCCCAGGCGCTTGCCCGTGAGGTCGTCGACCACATCGAAGGAAAGGCCGAACTGCTCGACTTCCTTCAGCGTGGCGAGCATGCCGGCGATGCCGATGCGGTTGGCGATGAAGTTGGGCGTGTCCTTGGCGCGCACCACGCCCTTGCCCAGGGCGCTGATGGCGAAGGTCTCGAGGTCGTCGAGCACCTGCGGCTGCGTGGCAGGCGTGGGGATCAGCTCCACCAGCGTCATGTAGCGCGGCGGGTTGAAGAAGTGGATGCCGCAAAAGCGCGGACGGATGCTTTCCGGCACCGCCTCGGCCAGCGTCGTGATCGACAGGCCGGACGTGTTCGACGCCAGGATGGCGTGGGACGCGACATGCGGCGCGATCTTCCTGTAGAGATCGAGCTTCCAGTCCATGCGCTCGGCGATGGCCTCGATCACCAGGTCGCATTCGCCCAGCAGCCCGAGGTGTTCCTCGTAGTTGGCGGCCTGGATCAGCGCGGCGTCTTCCGGCACGCCCAGCGGCGCGGGCTTGAGCTTCTTGAGGTTGTCGATGGCCTTGAGCACGATGCCGCTCTTCGGGCCCTCCTTGGCAGGCAGGTCGAACAGGACCACCGGCACGCGCACGTTGACGAGATGCGCGGCGATCTGCGCGCCCATCACGCCGGCGCCGAGCACGGCGACCTTCTTCACATTGAATTGGGACATGGGAGTGAGTTTGGATGCCGTTCGTGCTGAGCCCGTCGAGCCGGAGCGCGAAGAGGCCCCTGGATGAACTCAGGGCGAACGGCGGGTTGTGGTCGACGTCCTGAACTACTGGACTCTCGTCCAGGTCTGCGTGCGCCAGAACGGCCCGAGGTAGCCACGCACCTCCAGCTTCTTGCCGCCATCGATGGGCGTCAGGCTGGCGCGGTATTCCTTGCCGTTCTCGGGGTCGAGGATCTTTCCGCCTTCCCAGACGTCCTTGCCCTCGGCCTTCTTGCCGCCGCGGATGATCTCCAGCCCGTTGATGGGCTTGCCCTTGCGGTCGTCGCTGCACTCGTCGCAGGTGGCGTCGGGCTTGCTGTCCTTCTTGAGCGTCTTCTCGATGCGGCCGGCCAGCGTACCGCCGCTGTCGGCAATGCGGATCTCCGCCTTCACCTCGCCGGTCTTGTCGTCGGCGCTGCGCCACAGGCCCACCGGGCTCATCTGCGCCAGCGCCGGACCGGCGATTGCTACGAAAAAGATAGCTGCTGTCGCAGATTTCATGGGCGTCTCCGTGGGTTTCGGCTTGAATTCCTGATCGCGGGCGCGTGGGGGTCAGGCCAGCGCCGCGTCGGTGTCCATCAGCACCTTGCTGCCGGCGCGCGCCGTGCGCATCAGCGTCGCCGTCTCGGGGAAGAGCTTGGCGAAGTAGAAGCGCGCGGTCTGCAGCTTGGCGACGTAGAAGGGGTCGGTGTTGCCGGCGGCGATCTCGCGCAGCGCCACCTGCGCCATGCGCGCGAAGAGGTAACCGAAGACGAAGTGGCCGGCCACGCGCAGGTAGTCGACGGCCGCCGCGCCCACCTCGTCGGGGTTCTGGAAGCCCTTGAAGCCGATCTCGGTCGTGAACTTGGTGAGCTGGTCGCCCAGGCCCGCGATCGGGTTGATGAACTCGGCCATCTTCTCGTTCACGCCCTCTTCTTCCACCAGCTTGCCGACCAGCTTGCCGAACTTCTTCAGGCTGGCGCCGTTGTTGCCCAGCACCTTGCGGCCCAGCAGGTCCAGCGACTGCACGGTGTTCGTGCCCTCGTAGATCATGTTGATGCGGTTGTCGCGCACGAACTGCTCCATGCCCCATTCCTTGATGAAGCCGTGGCCGCCGAAGACCTGCATGCAGGCATTGGTGCTGATGTGCCCGTTGTCGGTGATGAAGGCCTTGACGATGGGCGTGAGCAGCGCGACCAGCTCACCCGCGTCCTTGCGCACCTTCTCGTCGGGGTGGTGGTGTTCCTTGTCCAGCAGCAGGGTGCAGAAGATCTGCAGCGCGCGGCCGCCTTCGGCGTAGGCCTTGGCCGTGAGCAGCATCTTGCGCACGTCGGGGTGCACGATGATCGGATCGGCCTCCTTGTCCTTGGCCTTCACGCCCGAGAGCGAGCGCATCTGCAGGCGGTCCTTGGCATAGGCCAGCGCGTTCTGGTAGGCCACTTCGGTCAGGCCCAGCGACTGGTTGCCCACGCCCAGGCGCGCGGCATTCATCATCACGAACATCGCGGCCAGGCCCTTGTTGGGCTCGCCCACCAGGGTGCCGGTGGCGCCCTCGATCACGATCTGCGCGGTGGCGTTGCCGTGGATGCCCATCTTGTGCTCCAGGCCGGCGCAGTAGATCGGGTTGCGCTCGCCCAGCGACCCGTCGGCCTTGACGTGGAACTTGGGCACCACGAACAGGCTGATGCCCTTGCTGCCCTTGGGCGCGTCGGGCAGGCGGGCCAGCACCAGGTGGATGATGTTGTCGGCCAGGTCGTGCTCGCCGGCCGAGATGAAGATCTTGCTGCCGGTGATGCGGTAGGTGCCGTCGGCCTGCGGTTCGGCCTTGGTGCGCAGCAGGCCCAGGTCGGTGCCGCAATGCGGCTCGGTCAGGCACATGGTGCCGGTCCATTCGCCGCTGGTGAGCTTGGGCAGGTAGGTCTTCTTCTGCTCGTCGGTGCCGTGGGCGACCAGGGCCTCGTAGGCGCCGTGCGACAGGCCGGGGTACATGGTCCAGGCCTGGTTGGCGCTGTTGAGCATCTCGTACAGGCACTGGTTGACCACGAAGGGCAGGCCCTGGCCGCCGTACTGCGGATCGCACGACAGCGCGGGCCAGCCGCCCTCGACGAACTGCGCATAGGCCTGCTTGAAGCCCTTGGGCGCGGTGACCTCGTGCGTTTCCTTGTCGAGCGTGCAGCCCTCGGTGTCGCCGCTGATGTTGAGCGGGAAGGTCACCTCCGCCGCGAACTTGCCGGCCTCCTCGAGCACCGCGTTGATCGTGTCGGCGTCGGTCTCGGCGTGCGCGGGCAGGGCCTGGAGTTCGTCGGCGACCTGGAAGACTTCGTGCAGCACGAATTGCATGTCGCGCAGCGGCGGGGTGTAGGTGGGCATCCGGGACTCTCCTGGTCGAAAGCGAAAAAGATGAAGGGAAGGGAAGAAGGGGTGATGACGGTGCTCAGCGCACTGTCTTGAGCCGGCGCGCGGCCTTGGGCGCGACCGCGGCAGGCGGCGCATCGGCGGTGGCGATGCGCGCGAGGATGTTGTCGAAGCCGGTGTTGGCGCGGTCGATGGAGCCGGGCACGCGCAAAAAGCGCGCCTCGTAGTGCAGCGCGAGGATCAGGCCGTGGACCTCGAACGCGATCTGGCGGGCATCGGCATCGGCCTGCAGGTGGCCTTCGGACTGCGACTGCTGGATGGCGCGCAGCACCGCGGCCTGCCAGATGCTGACCGACTCCACCAGCGCGTCGCGCACCGGCCCGGGACGGTCGTCGAACTCCGAGGCGCCGCTGATGTAGATGCAGCCCGAGTCGATCTCGGTCGAGGTGCGCTTCATCCAGTTGGCGAACATGGCGCGCAGCCGCGGCAGGCCGCGCGGCGACTTGAGCGCCGGGAAGAACACCTCCTGCTCGAAGCGCGCGTGGTACTCGCGCACCACCGAGATCTGGAGCTCCTCGCGCGAGCCGAAATGGGCGAACACGCCCGACTTGCTCATCTTGGTGATCTCGGCCACGGCGCCGATCGACAGGCCCTCGAGCCCGATCTGCGCGGCCAATGCCAGCGCCGCATCGACGATGACGGCCTTGGTCTGCTGGCCCTTGGGGGCCGTGCGGCCGGCCTTGGCAGGAGCGAGGGATGCGGTCATCGGGGCAAAGTCCAAATAAAACGAACGGTCGTTCTATTTTGCAGGACTTTGGCGCCGCTGCACAAGCCCCCTGCCGATCGCGGGGCTATCGGCGCAGGGAGGAGCGGGCAGCAGGGCCGGCGCGCATCGGCCAGGTGGCCCCGCCCCGCCCCGGCCTGCCTGCGCGCTCGCCCGCCGCCCCCCGCAACGGCGGCCTTGCGCCGCACCCGATCAGAATTCCTGCGTGACCGGGCGCAGCACCACCTCGTTGATGTCGACCTGGGCCGGCTGCTCCACGGCGTAGACCACGGCGCGGGCCACGGAGTCGGCCGGGATCTGGTTGGCGTCGTAGAAGGCCTTCACGCCGGCGGCGCTCTCGGCGTCGGTGCTGCCGAACTTCAGCTCGGACTCCACCGCGCCCGGCGACACCACCGTCACGCGTACGCCGCTGCCACCGACCTCGACGCGCAGCCCCTCGGAGATGGCGCGCACCGCATGCTTGGTGGCGCTGTACACCGTGCCGATGGGCGTGAACACCTTGTGCCCGGCGATCGAGGCGATGTTGACGATGTGGCCGCTGCCCTGCGCCTGCATGCGCGGCAGCACGGCGGCGATGCCGTAGAGCACGCCCTTGATGTTCACGTCGATGGTGCGGTCCCACTCGTCGACCTTGAGCTTGTCCAGGCGCGAGAGCGGCATCACGCCCGCGTTGTTGACCAGCACGTCGACGCGGCCGAAGGCCTCGACCGTGCGGGCGACCAGGCGCTCGAGGTCGGCGCGCTTCGCGACGTCGGTGGCCACCGCGATGGCCTCGCCGCCCGCCTCGCGGATCTCGGCGACCACCGTGTCGAGCCGGTCGGTGCGGCGCGCCGCCAGCACCACCCTGGCGCCGCGCGCCGCCAGGTGGCGCGCCGTCGATTCGCCGAGGCCGCTGCTCGCGCCGGTGACGATGGCGACCTTGCCGGCGATGTTGTCTTGAAGTGAAGTCATGGCTGTTCCTTTCGGATGGAGTGGAGGGAGTGACCACAGTGTGGAAAATCCTGCCGTTCCCGACAATGAAACTCTCCGGACTTCAGAATTCCAGTAAAAGGAATAGCCCGCATGACCCACCGCCTCGACGCCTTGCGCGTGTTCTGCGTTGCCGCCGACGCGGTCAACTTCCGCGAGGCCGCGCTGCGCCTGTCGGTGTCGCCCCAGGTGGTGACGCGCGCGGTGCGCGAACTGGAGGATGAGCTGGGCGAGCCGCTGTTCCATCGCAGCACGCGCGGCGTCCAGCTGACGGAGTTCGGCCGCGGCCTGGCCGAGCGCGCAAGGACGGCCGTGCAGGGCGTCGACGCGCTCTTCCAGCGCGCGGACCGGCGCGCGGCCTCGCAACACGCGGGCACCGTGCGCGTCACGGCGCCCGGCATCTTCGGCCGCCGGCTCATCCCCGAGGCCCTGGCACCGTTGCTCGCGCAACACCCCGGGCTGGTGCTCGACCTGCGGGTGTCGGAGAGGCATGCCGACGTGGTCGACGAGCAGATCGACGTCGGCGTGCGGGTGGGGCCCCTGCGCGATGCCCGCTTCGTGGCCCGGCCCGTCGGCCGGATGGCGCTGCATGTCGTCGCGGCGCCCGCGCTGGTGGCGCGCACCGGCCTGCCGCGCAGCGTGGAGGCGCTGGCCGGCCTGCCCCTCACCGCGCTGATCGACCGCAAGTCGAACCGGCCCTGGCCGCTGGTGTTCAGCCAGGGGCGGCAGATCGTGCCGGCGCGGCCGGCCTTCGTCACCGACGATTTCGATGCCGAATGCGCCGCGGTGTGCGCAGGCCTGGGCTTCGGCCAGCTGATCGGCGCGCTGGCCGAGCCGCTCATCGCCAGCGGCGCGCTCGTGCCGGCGCTGGAGAGCGCGGCGCCCGCGCCCTGGCCGATCTACGTCTACCGCGCGCAGCGCGCCCCGGTGCCGGCGCGCGTGCGGCTGGTGTACGACGCGCTGGCGCAGCTGCTGCGCTGAGGCTGCCGCCGCGCGCTCAGCCGATCAGAGCTTGAACGCCACCACGTCCTGGTGCTGCTCGCCCAGGCCGTCGATGCCCAGCGTCATGACGTCGCCCTTCTTCAGGTACAGCGGCGGCTTCATGCCCAGGCCCACGCCAGGGGGCGTGCCGGTGGTGATCACGTCGCCCGGCTCCAGCGTCATGAACTGGCTGACGTAGCTCACGAGCTTGGCCACGCCGAAGATCATGGTCCTGGTGTTGCCGGTCTGCATGCGCTTGCCGTTGAGGTCGAGCCACATGCCCAGCTTCTGGGGGTTGGGCACCTCGTCGCGCGTGACCAGCCAGGGGCCGATCGGGCCGAAGGTGTCGCAGCCCTTGCCCTTGTCCCACTGCGGGCCGCGCTCCATCTGGAATTCGCGTTCGCTGACGTCGTTGACCACGGCGTAGCCGGCGACGAAGTTGAGCGCGTCCTTCTGCGAGACGTAGCGCGCCCGCGTGCCGATCACCACGCCCAGCTCGACTTCCCAGTCGGTCTTGGTCGAGCCCTTGGGCAGCATCACAGGGTCGTTGGCGCCCTGAATGCAGGTGGTCGCCTTCATGAAGACGATCGGCTCCTTGGGGATCGGCGCGCCGGACTCGGCGGCGTGGTCGGCGAAATTCAGGCCGATGGCGACGAACTTGCCCACGCCCGCCACCGGGCAGCCGAAGCGCGGCTTGCCACGCACCAGCGGCAGCTTGTCGGTCTTGAGCTTGCGCAGCTTGGCCAGTGCGGCGTCGCCGAGCTGCGCGGTGCCGATGTCGGGCACCACCGCGCTCAGGTCGCGCAGCTTGCCTTCGGCGTCGATGAGACCGGGCTTTTCCTTGCCGGGGTTGCCATAGCGGACGAGTTTCATGGGTCTTGGGTTCCTGTGGAGAGTGAAGGAGACGGCGCCGAGTGTCGCTCGGACGCACGCTGCATGTGCCGCGCTAGATGGTGATGCCGCCGTCGACCGTGAAGGCCTGGCCGGTGGCGAACACCGATTCGTCGCTGGCGAGGAACACCACGACAGGCGCGATTTCCTCGGCCTGCGCGAGCCGGCCCATCGGCTGGCGCGCGATGAAGGCCTGGCGCGCGGCCGCCGGGTCGGCATTGGCGTTGATGCGCTCGCCCAGCGAGGGCGTGTCGACGGTGCCCGGGCACACGGCATTGCAGCGGATGCCCTGCGCCACGTAGTCGGCCGCCACGCTCTTGGTCAGCCCGAGCACCGCCGCCTTGGTGGTGCCGTAGACGAAGCGGTTGGGCAGGCCCTTGATGCTGGAGCACACACTGGCCATGTTGATGAGGCTGCCCCGGCCGGCCGCGAGCATGCCCGGCAGCGCGGCCTGGATGGTCCACATCTGCGCCCGCACGTTCAGGCGGAAGGCGAAGTCCAGGTCGGCATCGCTGGCCTGCTGCACGGTGCCGTTGTGCACGACCCCGGCGCAGTTGAAGAGCACATCGAGCCGCGGCAGGCCGCCGATCAGCGCATCGATGGCCGCCTTGTCGAGCACGTCCAGCGGCGCGGTTCGCACGTTGGCGACGCCGGCGTAGCGCTCGAGCAGCGCCGCATTGACGTCGGTGGCCCACACCTCGGCCCCTTCGGCCGCCATGGCCAGCACGCTGGCATGGCCGATGCCCTGGCCCGCTGCCGTGACCAGCGCGGTCTTGCCCTTGAGTCGCATGGGATGTGTCTCCGTCGAGGTCGCTGAAAGAAGAAGAGGCTGCCGCTTGGGGTTAGGCCCGATGGGGCTGCGACGCCGCGCATCGTATTCTGAATTGGCCTGACCACTTGTCCAATTCAGGACAACCCGCAATCCTCTCCACGCTTGCCCCGCCGTGCCCCTGCAGACCGTCGAGCCCCAGCGCCTGTACCGCCAGATCGCGGACCAGCTGCGTGCCCTCATCGCGAAGGGCGAGTTCGCCGTGGGCGACCGGCTGCCCGCCGAGCGCGACCTGTCGAAGCAGCTGGGCGTGAGCCGGCCTTCGGTGCGCGAGGCGCTGATCGCGCTCGAGGTCGAGGGCTGGGTCGAGGTGCGCACCGGCTCGGGCGTCTATGTGCTGGACCGCAGCCACCGCGCGAGCGCCCCCGTGGCCGAGGCCGAGTGGGGCCCGCTGGAGCTCATCCGCGCGCGCCGCGTGGTCGAGGGCGAGACGGCGGCCATCGCCGCGCTGCAGCGCAAGCGCAGCCACCTCGACGCCATCGACCGCGCCATCGCGACCATGCGCGAGCTGGCCGACCGCAACACCATGCCGCTGGAGGGCGACCGCGCCTTCCACGTGGCCATCGTGGAGGCCTGCGACAACGTGGTGCTCGCCGAGACGGTGCAGGGCTTCTGGGACTCGCGCAAGGGCCCGATCTTCACGCGCCTGGGCGGGTACTTCGAGACGGTGAAGTCCTGGCGCTCGGCCATTGCCGAACACGAGGCGATCCGTGACGCCATCGCGGCACGCGACGCCGCGGCCGCGCGCGCAGCGATGCACGAGCACATGGACAAGTCGCACCAACGATTCAGCGCGAGCTGGCGCCGCGCGAAGGCTTCCTGAACGCCAGCATCCACCACCACGAGGAGACGACGGACATGACGAACAAGCGAAACGCTATCAAAACCATAGCTGCCTGCGCAATGATGGCGGGCGCCCTGGCCACTTTCGGCCCTGCACACGCGCAGACCAAGCTCAAATGGGCGCACGTCTACGAGACCTCCGAGCCCTTCCACAAGTACTCGGTGTGGGCCGCCGAGGAGATCAAGAAGCGCACCAACGGCAAGTACGACATCCAGGTCTTCCCGGCCTCGAGCCTGGGCAAGGAGGCCGACATCAACCAGGGCCTCACTCTGGGCACGGTGGACATCGTGCTCACCGGCGCCAGCTTCGCGGGACGCAGCTACCCGCCGCTGGCCGTGTCGTACTTCCCCTTCATCTTCCGCGACGCCGAGCACCAGCTGAAGTACGCCAAGAGCGACGTCTTCAAGGAACTGGCCAAGGGCTACGACGACAAGACGGGCAACCACATCACGGCGCTGAACTACTACGGCGCTCGCCATGTGACCTCCAGCGCGGCCAAGCCGGTCAACAAGCCCGAGGACATGAAGGGCCTGAAGATCCGCGTGCCCGATGCACCGGCCTACCTCGCCTTCCCGAAGGCGCTGGGCGCCAACGCCACGCCGATCGCCTTCGCCGAGGTGTACCTGGCGCTGCAGAACGGCACCGTGGATGCACAGGAGAACCCGCTGCCCACCATCGAGGCGAAGAAATTCTTCGAGGTGCAGAAGAACATCTCGCTCACGGGCCACATCGTCGACTCGCTGCTGACGGTGGTGTCGGGGCAGCTGTGGGGCAAGCTCTCGGCCGACGAGAAGAAGATCTTCGGCGACGTGATGGAAGAAGCCGCCGAGAAGACGGGCCGCGAAATCATCGCCTCCGAAGCCCGCCTGGTCGAGGACTTCAAGAAGAAGGGCAACAACGTCATCACGGTCGACAAGAACGCCTTCCGCGAGGCGGTGCTCAAGGCCACCAAGCCGACCGATCACGGCTACCGGCAGCAGGACTACGACCGGATCATCGCGATCAAATGACGCCCCCCGTGCGGCCGGCTCACTGCGTGTAGCCGGCCCATGCCCCCACACCCCCCGCTGGGGGCACACCCGGGGGCCCGGCAACGCCGGTTCCCTGGGTGTCCCCGGACGGGCTTCGCTGCGCTTGCCCCGACGCCATGGGGCGCAGCACACGAGGAGACAAAGACATGAGCGATGAAAAGATCATCGACGACGAAGGCAACTTCCATGCGCAAGACGAGGTGGTCGACCTGTCGGACACCATCGCCGAAGGCTGGATCGCGCTGGCGCTGTTCTGGTTGCTCGGCCTCACGGTGTTCTACCAGTTCGTCACGCGCTACGTGATGAACGACTCGGCCGCGTGGACCGAGGAGGTGGCGCGCTACATGCTGATCGGCGTGGTGTTCGTCGGTGCGGCGATCGGGGTGTCGAAGAACCTCGCGATCCAGGTCGACTTCTTCTACCGCTACCTGCCGGCCGTGGTGGGCCGCTGGATGTCGCGCGCCGTCGACGTGCTGCGCATCGGCTTCTTCGCCGCCGCGGTGGTGATGACGGTGCAGATGATGCTGAAGATCGGCAACCAGACGCGCATGACCATTGTCGATGCGCCCATGAACATCGTGTACGCCGTGTGCCTGTTCGGCTTCGCGGCCATGTGCTGGCGCTCGGTCCAGGTGGCGCGCATCCACTGGCGGCGCGGCTACAGCGTGCTCGAGAAGCCCGAGTCCACGCTCGACGACCGTTGAACCCCTGCCGGACACCTCATGCTGAAGATCATCTTCCTCGTTTTCATGGGCGCGGGCGTGCCCGTGGCCATCGCCATGGCCGGCGCCTCGCTGGTCTACATCCTCATCAGCGGCAACCTGCCGCCCTTCGTCGTCATCCACCGCATGGTCAGCGGCATCGACAGCTTTCCGCTGCTGGCCGTGCCCTTCTTCATCCTCGCCGGCAACCTGATGAACAACGCCGGCATCACCACGCGCATCTACAACTTCGCGCTGGCGCTGGTGGGCTGGCTCAAGGGGGGCCTGGGCCACGTGAACGTGCTCGGCTCGGTGATCTTCGCGGGCATGAGCGGCACGGCGATCGCCGACGCGGCCGGCCTGGGCACCATCGAGATCAAGGCGATGAAGGAGCACGGCTACTCGACCGAGTTCGCGGTCGGCGTCACGGCGGCGTCGGCCACGCTGGGCCCGATCATCCCGCCGAGCCTGCCCTTCGTGATCTACGGGATGATGGCCAACGTGTCGGTCGGCGCCCTCTTCCTCGCAGGCATCCTGCCGGGCGCGCTGCTGGCCATCCTGATGATGATGACCGTGGCCTGGTACGCGCACAGGAACAAGTGGGGTGCGGACATCAAGTTCTCGCGCACGCGCCTGTTCAAGGCGCTGATGGAACTGGCCGTGGTGGTCGGCTGGCCCCTGCTGCTGTGGGTGGTGGTCGACAAGCTGGGCGCGCCCGCGCAGCTGTCGGTCTTCGTCGGGCTGGCCTCGCTCTTCGTGCTCGACAGGATCTTCCACTTCGAGGCGCTGCTGCCGATCATGACGCCGGTGCTGCTCATCGGCGGCATGACCACGGGCCTGTTCACGCCCACCGAGGGCGCCATCGCCGCCTGCGTGTGGGCCATGATCCTCGGCTTCGCGTGGTACCGGACGCTGTCGTGGAAGATGTTCGTGAAGGTCTGCCTGGACACGATCGAAACCACCAGCACGGTGCTCTTCATCGTCGCTGCGGCCTCGATCTTCGGCTGGATGCTGACCGCCACCGGCGTGACCACCGACATCGCGGCCTGGGTGCTGGGCTTCACCAAGGAGGCCTGGGTCTTCCTGCTGCTGGCCAACCTGCTGATGCTCTTCGTCGGCTGCTTCCTGGAGCCGACGGCGGCGATCACCATCCTCGTGCCGATCCTGCTGCCCATCGCCACGCAGCTGGGCATCGACCCGATCCATTTCGGGCTGGTGATGGTGCTCAACCTGATGATCGGACTGCTGCATCCACCGATGGGCATGGTGCTCTTCGTGCTGGCGCGCGTGGCGGGCCTGAGCTTCGAGCGCACGACGATGGCCATCCTGCCCTGGCTGGTGCCGCTGCTGCTGGCGCTGGTCGCAATCACCTACCTGCCGAAGATGGTGCTCTGGCTGCCGAAAATGTTCTTCTAGCCGCCGCCTCCGGCAGCGCAGAGAGACCCACGATGACCCCCTTCATTCGCCTCCACCCCGCCGACGACGTGCTCATCGCCCGCAGCCAGCTCGTCGGCGGCACCACCGTCGAGAACATCGCCGTGCGCGGCCTCATCCCCGCGGGCCACAAGGTCGCGGTGCGCGCGATCGAGCCGGGCGAGCCGGTGCGCCGCTACAACCAGATCATCGGCTTCGCCAGCCGGCCGATCGCGCCGGGCGAGCACGTCCACACGCACAACCTCGACATGGGCCCGGACAAGGGCGATTTCGCCCGCGACTACGCCTTCGGCGCCGACGTGAAGCCGGCGCCAGCGCGGCGCGAGGCCGCCTTCATGGGCATCCGGCGTGCCGACGGCCGCGTGGCCACGCGCAACTACATCGGCGTGCTGACCAGCGTGAACTGCTCGGCCACGGCCGCGCGGGCCATCGCCGACCACTTCTCGCGCCAGACGAATCCGGCCGCACTGGCGGCGTACCCGAACGTGGACGGCGTGGTCGCGCTCACGCACGGCACGGGCTGCGGCATGGACGCGCAGGGCCTGGGCATGCAGATCCTGGAACGCACGCTGACCGGCTATGCCACGCACGCCAACTTCGCGGGCGTGCTGGTGGTGGGGCTGGGCTGCGAGGCGAACCAGATCAACGCCTGGCTGGCGACGGGCCACCTGGCCGAGGGCGAGAACTTCCGCACCTTCAACATCCAGGACACGGGCGGCACGCGCAGGACGGTGGCAAAGGGCATCGCCCTGATCGAGGAGATGCTGCCGCGCGCCAACGCCGTCCAGCGCGAGCCCTGCAGCGCGGCGCACATCACCATCGGCCTGCAGTGCGGCGGCTCGGACGGGTACTCCGGCATCAGCGCCAACCCGGCGCTGGGCGCGGCCGTGGACCTGCTGGTGGCGCACGGCGGTACGGCCATCCTGAGCGAGACGCCGGAGGTCTACGGCGCCGAGCACCTGCTCACGCGCCGCGCGGTGCGACGCGAGGTGGGCGAGAAACTGGTCGAGCGCATCCACTGGTGGGAGAACTACACCGCCGTCAACCAGGGCGAGATGAACAACAACCCCTCGCCCGGCAACAAGGCGGGCGGCCTGACCACCATCCTGGAGAAGTCGCTCGGTGCCGTCGCCAAGGGCGGCACGAGCAACCTGGAGGCCGTCTACGAGTACGCCGAACCGGTGACGGCGCACGGCTTCGTCTACATGGACACCCCGGGCTACGACCCGGTGAGCGCCACCGGCCAGGTGGCGGGCGGCGCCAACATGATCTGCTTCACCACCGGCCGCGGTTCGGCGTACGGCTGCGCGCCCTCGCCTTCGCTCAAGCTGGCGACCAACTCCGCGCTGTGGGCGCGGCAGGAGGAGGACATGGACATCAACTGCGGCGAGATCGTCGACGGCACCGCGTCCATTCCCGAGATGGGCCAGCGCATCTTCGAGCTGATCCTGGCGACGGCGTCGGGCCAGCGCAGCAAGAGCGAGCAGCACGGCTACGGGCAGAACGAGTTCGTGCCGTGGCAGGTGGGTGCGGTGATGTGACAGCGAAGCCGGACAGCCGTGCGCGAAGGGCGCGAGAGTTGCGCGAAGGGCGCGAAAAGAATCACTGAAAGACCTGTTCTGCCTTCTGCGTCCTTCGCGAAGTCTTTGCGTCCTTCGCGTCCGGATGCGCGTATTCAAGTTCGACAACCTTCTATGCCAAAAACCCTCGCAGCGCCCGTCCTCCGGGCGCAAGTAGCTCACATTTTGATAGCAGCCGGCAGCGCACCGGCCGAAGCCGAACAGGTGGCCGACAACCTCGTCCTGGCCAACCTGAGCGGCCACGACTCGCACGGCGTGGGCATGGTGCCGCGCTATGTGGACGCGGTGGCCGAAGGCGGGCTGGTGCCCAACGCCGCCGTGAAGCTGAACCTCGACGCCGGCTCGCTGATGGCCATGGACGGGCAGCGCGGCTACGGCCAGGTCGTCGGCGTGCAGGCGATGGCGCTGGGCATCGCCCGCGCCCGAGAGGTCGGCAGCTGCATCTTCACGCTGGCCCACGCGCACCACCTGGGCCGCATCGGCCATTTCGCGGAGCTCGCGGTGGCGCAGGGGCTGGTGTCGCTCCACTTCGTCAACGTGCTGTCGCGCCCCGTGGTGGCGGCCTGGGACGGCGGCGACGGGCGCTTCGGCACGAACCCTTGCTGCATCGGCGTGCCGCTCGCCGGCGCCGAACCCTTCATCCTCGATTTCGCCACCAGCCGCGTCGCGCAGGGCAAGATGCGCGTCGCCTACAACAAGGGCGAGCAGGTGCCCGAAGGGACGCTGATCGACGAGCATGGCCGCCCGACCACCGACCCCGGCGTGGTCGTGGTGCCGCAGTCCAACGGCCTCTTCGGAGCGCTGATGACCTTCGGCGAGCACAAGGGCTACGGCATGGCGGTGGCCTGCGAACTCCTCGGCGGCGCACTGACCGGCGGCGGCACCTGGCACCGGCCGGCGGACGCCCAGCGCAGTGTCTTCAACGGCATGCTGACCGTACTGATCGATCCGGCCCGGCTCGGCACGCAAGCCGATTTCGAGGCGGAGGCCACGGCCTTCGTCGACTGGTTGAAGCAGAGCCCGCCGCGCGCGGGCGCCGAGCGCGTACAGATCGCCGGCGAGCCCGAGCGCCGGGCGCGTGCGGCGCGCGAGCGCGAGGGCATCTGGCTGGACGACGCGACCTGGGCCGAGATCGTGGCCGCGGGCGCCAAGGTGGGCGTTGCGGTCGGCCTCTGACTTAGAGGCCGAATCGGCCCCCAGCGCCCGCCGCACCTGCGCGAGCAGCTATGGAAATGAGAGCAAAAACGCGTCGGGCGGCGGCTCAGAGCATCAGCGCGATGCCGGCCTCGAGGTGCTCCGAAGGCAGGCGCTTGAACCCCGAGCGCGCAAAGCGCTGGAGGTGCCCCACGACGAAGGCGGTGAGCGTGGCGGCACGCACCTGGGCGTCGACGGTCGGCGTCGCCGAGCCTTCCTGCGACGCCACGCCGCGCAGGGCCTGGCGCAGCGCCGCCTCGAACTTGTCGAAGAACAGGTTCATGCGCTGCTGAAGGCGCTCGTTCTCGAACACCAGCGCATCGCCCACCATCACGCGGGTCATGCCCGGGTTCTTCTCGGCGAACTGCACCAGCATGGCGACGATGCGCGACGCTTGCTCGCGCCCCGGCTCATCGCGCTCGGTGATCTGGTGGATGAGACTGAAGACGCTCTGCTCGATGAAGTCGATCAGGCCCTCGAACATCTGCGCCTTGCTCGCGAAGTGGCGATACAGGGCGGCCTCGCTCACATCGAGTCGGGCTGCCAGCGCAGCGGTCGTCACACGTTCTGCGCCCGGCTGCTCCAGCATCGCGGCCAGCGCCTGAAGAATCTGCACGCGACGCTCGCCCGGCTTGGGGCGCTTGCGCACAGGCGGTGCCACCGGCTCGGCCGCGGCAGCCTTGCCGTCGTCAGCGTCGATCGCCGGAGCGTGTGTGTCGTCGTTTTGCATGGACGCAACCAATTTTGTAAAAAAATGATTCTGCCATATACAAATAGGTGAGTGGGCACCTACCCAATGGACCGCCCAATGGAAAGATCATTCGTGAACATTTTCCGCAACAGTGCCTTTGGGACCGCACACGGGCACCGAAAATGGCCGCGCGGCGGCCGGACAGCCTCCCCGTCGCGCCGCGGACGCCAGCGGCAGTTACAGATCCGCGCCGCCTCAGTGTGCGCGCCGACGATTCGGCGACGCGCGGCCGGGAACGTTCAACGCGCCCGGATCATCGTGCCGTAGGCCTGGTCCGTGAGGATTTCCAGCAGCATCGCGTGCGGCACGCGGCCGTCGATGATGTGCACGGCATTGACGCCGCTCTTGGCGGCATCGAGCGCGCCCTCGATCTTCGGCAGCATGCCACCGGAGATGGTGCCGTCGGCGAACAGCTCGTCGATCTCGCGGGCGCTCAGGTTGGTGAGCAGCTTGCCGCTCTTGTCGAGCACGCCCGGCGTGTTGGTCAGCAGCACCAGTTTCTCGGCCTTGAGCACCGTGGCCAGCTTGCCGGCCACCACGTCGGCATTGATGTTGTAGCTCTCGTTCTCCTCGCCGAAGCCGATCGGGCTGACGACCGGGATGAACGCATCGTCCTGCAGGGCCTGCACCACGCCCGGGTCGATGGCGACGATGTCGCCCACCTGGCCGACGTCGTGCATCACGCTGGGGTCGTTGCGGTCGGCCATCTTGAGCTTCTGCGCGCGGATCAGCCCGCCGTCACGGCCCGTGAGCCCCACCGCCTTGCCGCCGGCCTGGTTGATGAGGCCCACGATGTCCTGCTGCACCTCGCCGGCCAGCACCCATTCGACGACCTCCATGGTCTCGGCGTCGGTCACGCGCATGCCCTGGATGAACTGGCCCGTCTTGCCCAGGCGCTTGAGGGCGGCCTCGATCTGCGGCCCGCCGCCATGCACCACGACCGGGTTGATGCCCACCAGCTTGAGCAGCACCACGTCCTCGGCGAAGTCGGCCTGCAGCGCGGGGTCGGTCATGGCGTTGCCGCCGTACTTGATGACCATGGTCTTGCCATGGAACTTGCGGATGTAGGGCAGCGCCTGGGCCAGGATCTCGGCCTTGTCGCGCGGGGGGATGTTGAGGACGGGATCGGTCATGGACGGGCTCGCAACGATCGATGGAAGAGTTGGAGAAATTGTGCCGCAGGCGTGTGACGGCGGCGGCGGACCACGGTTCAGGGCCTGAGCCAGCGCGGCACCTTGAAGCGCACGATCATCAGGTACGCGACGACATAGGTCACCACGAACAGCAGGCAGAACAGCGCCAGCACCAGCGTGCGGTTCCAGAACAGCACCGCGGGCACGATCGACATGGCCGCGAAGATCCACAGGTAGGGCGAGGTGCGGTTGTTGCGGGCCAGGAGCTGGCGCGCCTCGCTGTCCTCGAAGGCCACGCGCACGATGCGGCGGAAGATCAGCTGATGGAAATGCAGCGCATCGGCCGTGCCGGGCGACTGGCCGCGCGCCAGCTTGCGGTAGATGGAGAACAGGGTCTCCCACACCGGATAGATCAGCAGCAGCATGGGAAACCACGGCGACACGGCCCGGTGGCGCTGAACCAGCGACACGCAGGCCACGGCGATGACCATGCCCCAGACGTAGGCGCCGCCGTCGCCGGCGAAGATCTTCCCGCGCGGATAGTTCCACAACAGGAAGCCCAGGGTGGCGCCCACGAGGCAGACCACCATGCCCGCGAGCTGCCGGTCGCCCAGCTGCAGCGACACGTGCGTGATGGCCAGGCACACCAGCACGGCCACCGTGCCGGCCAGGCCGTTGTAGCCGTCGATGATGTTGAAGGCGTGCGGCAGTCCGGTGATCGCCAACACGGCGATGAACGCGGCCACGTAGGGCATCGACTGCAGCCACTGGTCGATGGGGTAATAGCCGAGGCGATGGACACCGATCTGCAGATACCAGCACAGCAGCACCGCCGAACAGGCGGTGAGCCCCAGGCGCACGCGAACCGGCACTTTCTGCGTCACGTCCTCGGCGATGCCGCCGATCACGGCCGGCGCGATGCACAGCAGGGTCAGCGCCGCCACCTTGAACGGCCAGCCGACGTTGAACGGGTCGGTGGCCGTGGCGCCGGCGGCCAGCCAGGCCAGGCCCATGCCGATGAGGATGCCGGCGCCGCCCAGGCGCGGGATGTGCCCCTTGTGGAAGCGCTGCGGCATGTCGGCAGCGTAGCGCCGCGCATGGCGGCGGGCGCGACGCATGAACACGAGCACCGCGATGGCCGAAGCCAGGAAACTGATGACGATCAGGGCAATCATGGGTGGGGGACGGGAACCCTAGAATTCCCGCTCGAAATTAGACCATGCCTGTGACGACGACCGATCGCCCGCCCATCACCGTGTCGATCGTGAGCCATGGGCAGCTGGCACTCATCCTGCCGCTGCTCGACCAGCTCGACGCCTTCAGTGCGGGCCTGATCGAGAAGGTGGTGCTCACGGTCAACATCCCCGAGGCGGACCTGCTCGCCGGACGGCGATGGTCCTTCCCGGTCGAGCGCATCGACAACGCCCGGCCGATGGGCTTCGGCGCCAACAACAACCAGGCCTTCCGCCGCTGCGCCACACCGTGGTTCCTGGTGCTCAACCCCGACATCCGCTTCGATCGCGACGTGCTGGCGCCCCTGCTGGCGCAGGCGCGACCCGATGCCGGCCTGCTCACGCCGCGCATCCTGGAGCCGGGCAAGGCCGCGCCCGAGCAGCACCGCCGCGTGCTCACGCCGCTGGAGATCCTGCGCCGCCGACGGCCCGGGTATGCGATCCCCGCAGTGCCGGCCTGGGTCCCCGGCCTCTTCATGCTGTTCCGCGCCGAAGCCTATGCGGCCGTGCGGGGCTTCGACGAGCGCTTCTTCATGTACGGCGAGGACTTCGACATCTGCGCCCGCCTCGCCCTCGCGGGCTGGCGACTGCAGGTGGGCGAGGACCTGCTGGCGCACCACGAGGCCCAGCGCGCCAGCCGCACGAGCCGCCGGCACCTGTACTGGCACGTCACGAGCCTGCTCAAGGTGTGGACCTCGGCGGCCTTCTGGCGCTACTGGCGTCGCGCCTGAGGGTTCAGCGCTCGAGCAGGTCCTGGACGATGGCCTGCCAGCCGCGATCGAAGCGCGCGTAGCGGCCGCGCAGCGCCTCCATGGCGACCGGCAGCGGCCGCAGCAGGCGGTGTGCGGTCAGCCGTGCGCGGAAGCGTTGATGGGCCACCTTCTCGCGGGCCGCGGCCAGCACCTGGGCCGGGACCTGCGCGCCCAGCGACTGCAGGCGGTCCAGCAGCACCTGCGCGCGCACGAGGCGCTGCGCGTGCTTGTCGCCGCGCGGCGCGAAGGCCTTGGCGACCTTGGCCTTCAGGCCCAGCCGGCGCACACCGATCTGGTTGCCGGCGTGCTGGCGGTAGTCGATGAGACAGTCCTCGAGCACGTCCATCTCGCCCGTGGCGGCGGCCAGCGCCGCCAGCCACTCGTCGTGCACCCACTCCTGGGGAAAGGGCAGCGCCACATCCAGCAGCCGGCGCCGGAACACGGTCGTGGCGCCGGTGACGAGGTTGCGGTGCATCAGCACGCCGAAGGCGCGTCCGGCATGGATGCCGGCCAGTTCGTCGGCACGCACCTCCAGGCCCTGGAACAGCGTCTGCCCCAGAGGCTTCAGGTCGCCATCGACCAGGCGCGCGTCGGTGTGCAGCAGAAGCAGAGCGGGCCGGCGATCGAACACGGCGGCCATGGTGGAGAGCCGATCGGCGCGCCAGACATCGTCCTGGTCGCACAGCGCGATCAGCGCGCCCCGGCAGGCGGTGACCGCCTGTTCGAAGTTGCGCGTGACCCCCAGCGCCGGCTCGTTGCGCAAGACCGTGAGGCCGACGCGCCCGGCGACGCCGCATTCGGCCATCGTTGCGCGGACCACCTCGACGCTGTCGTCGCGCGAGCCGTCGTCGGACAGCACGATCTCGATCGGCAGGCGGTCCTGCACGCAGATGCTGCGCACCTGCGCCGGCAGGTAGGCGGCGCCGTTGCGGGTGCACAGCGCGACCGAGATCGTGGCCGGATCCGCGGCCGCCTGGGGCTGCGAGGTCATGGCTCGGGGACGTGCCGCGGCGGCCAGGCGAGGCCGAAGTCCTCGCTGTTCGTCACCAGGTTGGGGTTGTAGGCCGGATCGCGGTCCAGCAGCTCGTGCCAGCGCGATCGCATCAGGGCGGCCTCGGTGTCCAGCCGCTTCTGGCGCAGGGGATCGGCGTCGCTGCCGCGCGTGGCGGATTCGTGGTGCTTCAGTTCGGCGAACGGCGTCCAGACATTGCGGTAGCCGGCGGCGCGCAGTCGCAGGCAGAAGTCGACGTCGTTGTAGGCCACGGCCAGATGCGCTTCGTCCAGGCCACCGACCTGCTCGTAGAGCGCCTTGCGGACCACCAGACAGGCCGCCGTCACGGCCGAGAACGACTGCACCAGCGCGGCGCGACCCGCATAGCCATTGAGCCCGCGGGGAAGCCCCTTGTGGGCGTGCATGGCAATGAAGTCCGGGGTCAACACGACGCCACCATGCTGCAAGGTCATGTCGGGATACCACAGCCGCGCCCCGACCGCGCCGACGCCCGGCTGCAGTGCGATGCCGACCATCTCGCCGAGCCAGTCGGGCGTCATGACTTCGATGTCGTTGTTGACCAGCGCCACGAATTCGCCGCGCGCGGCGGCCACGGCCGCGTTGTTGAGCGCCGAATAGTTGAATGCACGGTCGTCGCGCAGCACCCGCACGCCGGGCTGCTGGCCGAGCTGCGCGAAGTAGGCCAGCGCGGCCGGGTCGTCGGACCCGTTGTCCACGAGAAGGATCTCGTAGTTCGCGTAGCGCGTCTTGCGGCGGATCGACTCGATGCATTGCCGCACCAGCGCCACGGCGTTGCGCGTGGGGATGACGATCGACACCAGCGGCGGCGGCTCGGGCAGCGCGAAGCGGGTGCGGTAGCCATACCCGATGTACTCGGCCTGGGCGGCCATGCCCAGGCGGCCATAGTGTTCGTTCAGCGCCCGCTCGCCCGCCACGGCGGCATAGGGCTTGGCATTCATCGACCGCGCCGTGCTCTCCTCGTGCACGCGCCAGTGGTAGAGCACGCGCGGGATGTGCCGCACCTGTTCGGGCCGCACGCGCTCGACGCAGCGCAGTACCAGGTCCCAATCCTGCGAGCCCTCCAGGCCCTGGCGGAAGCCGCCGACCTCGCGGACCAGGTCGGTCGCCAGCACGCCCAGGTGGCTGAACATGTTCTGCGACCGGAACAGGTCGAGGTTCCAGTCGGGCTTGAAATACGGGTCGGAGCGCGTGCCGGCGGCGTCGACCTTGTCCTCGTCGGAGTAAATGAGCCGCGCGTCGGGATGGGCCTGCACGCATTCGGCCACCCGCAGCAGTGCATCCTCCGACAGCAGGTCGTCGTGGTCCATCAGCGCGATCCAGGGCGCGGTGACGATTTCGAGCGCGCTGTTGGAGGCGGCCGAGATGTGCCCGTTCTTCGGGCGGAACACCACGCGGATCCGGTTGTCCGACGCGGCGCAGCGCTCGAGCAGCTCGCGCACGTGCGGCGCCGTCGACGCGTCGTCAGCGATGCAAAGTTCCCAGTGCGGGTAGATCTGGGCCCGCACCGAGTCGATCGCGGCCTGGAACCAGCGCGGGTCGGGGTTGTAGGTCGGCATCAGCACCGCGATGCGCGGCGGCGACGCCATGGCCGCGGCACGTGCGGCCAGGTCGCGGCGCGCCTCGGGCGTCAACGTGTCGTGCACCTGCGCCCAGCGTCCGTAGTCGGCCGAAGGCCTCAGCCGGCGCCGCAGTTCCCAATCGACACCGCGCCAGCCTGCCTTGCGGAACACGCGCCAGGCCTGGGGCACACGGCCCACGAGGCGCGGGCCGTGCCGCAGGGCCATGCCCGCGAGGCGGATCAGTCGATGGGTCAACGCGTGCTCCTGGCTCGTGATGGTGATGGCTGGGTCGCAGGATCAGCGCGGCTTGAGCAACGCCGGGTCCAGATAGTTGGCCCCACTTCGCACGAAGCGGGCGCGCAGATGCACGCCGTCCTTGTAGATGGGTTCGCCCTTCGCGTCGGTGCGGAGGCACTGGCCGTCGGGCTGGCACAGGGTGGGCGCCGGATCGATCGGGATCGCCCCGGTGTCGACAGCAAGGCGGCGCAACCGCTCGTGCAAAGCGGCCTGCGAAGGCGACATGGCCATCAGCGGCGTGACCGGAACGGCATGCATGACCCCGAGGCGGTCGCCCGTCAGGCGCGAGCGCGGCCCGAATTCCGCACCCACCGGGATGTTGAGCAGC
Source organism: Pseudomonadota bacterium (assembly GCA_031119395.1). Taxonomy (GTDB): domain Bacteria; phylum Pseudomonadota; class Gammaproteobacteria; order Burkholderiales; family Burkholderiaceae_C; genus Xenophilus. The sequence continues at coordinate 13,466 of JAVHYA010000029.1, read as the reverse complement.
AGGTACGTCGTCTTGCCGGCGGCCTTGAAGGCGCGCAACTCCGCTGCCAGCGCCTCGAACGCCCGTTCGACCCCGTCGCCGCCGCGCAGGTAGTGGCGCGTGCCGGTTTGTCGATCCAGGTAGTAGTAACGATCCGGCGGCGGGGGCGCACTCGCCTGGGGCTGCGCGGTGGCATCGCCGATATCGAAATAACAGGTCCAGCAGCCCCCGACGATCACGGAAGACACGTCGGGCGACAGCGCGTAGCGCCGCACGGCATCGAAGCGCTCCCCGCAGATCGGATCCCGGTCTTCCAGCACATTCGAGATCGGCGGGCAGGCGCCACGCGTGGCGAAAACCAGCGGCTGCACGTCGTCCGGGCGTTCCTTGGCCAGCTCGACGGCCCGCGGCCCGTACTGCTCCACATGGCTATCGCCGACCAGCAGAACTTTCCCAGGGCCATCGCCGATGCGATAAAGCGTCTGACCGTTGACCTGCACAGGCTGCATCCCGTCGGGGTAGGCCCAGTCGCTGCCCGCCGAGGCAATGACCTGGAGGCCGGGCGCATCGTTGCGCGGCACCAGCAAGCGCGTGGCAGCAACCGCGCCGATCAAGGCCAGCACCGCCATCGCAATGCTCAGGCCGGCGACCACCGGAGCGCCCTCACGGCGGCGCAGTGGGCGCTCGACGAACCGGTAGCTCAGCCACGCCAGCAGCACCGAAGCCGCGACGGCCCCGAAACGGATGGCACGCGACGGATCGCCCTCGCCTTGCAGCACCCGCGCGTAGGCCAGCAACGGCCAGTGCCAGAGGTACAGCGGATAACTGATGAGCCCGAACCAGACGAACAGTCGCGAGCCGAGCACATGCCGGTTGAGCCAGGCCCCGGGGCCGGCCGCAATGCACAGGCACGCGCCCAGCACCGGCAGAACGGCCCAGAAGCCGGGGAAGGCCTTGCCACGGTGGATCACCAGCAGGCCGAGCACGATCAGCACCAGCCCGGCGACGCTCTGCCATTCGCGGCTGCGGCCCGAATGGTGCGGCTGTCGCCGCAGGCCCATGTAGGCGAGGATGGCGCCGGCGGCGAGTTCCCACACCCGCGTGAACGGCAGGTAGAAGGCTGCATCGGGATAGCGGTAGACCAGCCCGATGTTCAGCGCGAACGAGAGGCCGACGGCCACCGCCATCCACGTCAGCACGCTGCGCCCGCTGCGCGCCCAGGCCAGCCCCAGCACCATGGGCCAGAAGATGTAGAACTGTTCCTCGACCGCCAGCGACCACAGGTGCAGCAGCGGCTTGCTTTCTGCGGCCGTGTCGAAGTAGCCCGCCTCGCGCAGCAACACCAGGTTCTGCACGAAGCCGGCACTGCCGAGGATGTGGCGCCCGAGCTGGCGGAACTCGTCCGACAGCAGCACATACCAGCCGAAGCCGAGCGTCGCCGCCAGCACCAGCACCAGCGAAGGAAAGATGCGCCGGATGCGCCGGGCATAGAACTCCGCATAGCTGAAGCCGCGCCCCCCCAGGCTGCCGAAGATGATCGTCGAGATCAGGTAGCCCGAGATGACGAAGAAGATGTCGACGCCGACGAAGCCGCCGCGAAGCCACTTGGGCGAGGCGTGGTACAGCACCACGGCCAGCACTGCGATGGCGCGCAGGCCGTCGATGTCGGGGCGGTACTTGAGGTGGGCGAGGTGGGAGGAATCGTCGCTGGGCGGCATGCTGAGGCCGAAGGACGAACTCTTCCGAACGGCGCGGCAAATTATCGATGCAATCACGCACCGCCTCGGGCGACCCAGTGCCTGACTTCGAGCCGGGTAAAATCGAGCCGATTCGGGCCTTGAACTTGACGATATGAAATTGGTTTCGGTGGTGCTTTCGGGGGGCAGCGGCTCGCGCCTGTGGCCCGTGTCACGTCAGGCACTTCCAAAGCCTTTCATGAGACTCGGCGAATCGACCCTGCTCCAGCAGGCGATCGAGCGTGGCCAGGCTTGCGGCACGGCCGATCTGATGATCGTCACGAACAAGGATCACCTGTTCCTGACGAAGGACGTGCTCGATGGCATGAGCGATCCGCCATCCACCACGTTCTTGCTGGAGCCCAAGGGCCGCAACACGGCCCCGGCGATCGCCTTGGCGGCGCTCCGATGTGCGGCGCAATTCGGCGGCGATGCGCTGATGCTGGTCCTCTCGGCGGACCATCTCGTGCCTGACGTGCCGGCCTTCGTCGCCAGCGCCAGCGACGCGCTGCGCCTGGCCCGCCAAGGCGCGCTCGTGGTGTTCGGCATCCAGCCGACCGCGCCGGACACCGGCTTTGGCTACATCGAGGTGGATCACGTCGATCGTGCCCCGCAGAAAGTCAAGCGCTTCGTCGAGAAGCCCCGGATCGAGGATGCCATGCAGTACCTGGCGACGGGGCGCTACTACTGGAACAGCGGCATGTTCGCCTTCACGGCCGACGCGATGATCTCGGCCTTGGAGGCCCATGCACCCGAGGTGCTGAGCGCCGCCCGCCATGCGCTGAGCACCTCCAGCACGAATGCCGACGGCGTGAGTTTCGATGCGCACGCTTTCGGCCTGCAGCCCGATATCAGCATCGACTACGCCGTGATGGAGCGTGCCGACAACGTGCACGTGGTCCCGGCCAAGTTCGGCTGGACCGACGTGGGATCGTGGCCCTCCGTGGCGAGGACGCTGACTGCGGACGCGAGCGGGAACACCTTCGAGGACGAGGTGGTGGCCGTGGACACCACCAACACGCACGTGCAGGTGGAAAGCCACGGCCCCAAGCTGGTCGCCACCCTGGGCGTGCATGACCTCGTGATCGTCGATACGCCGGACGCATTGCTCGTGGCGCACAAGAACAGCGCCCAGGACGTGAAGAAGATCGTGGAAGCACTCAAGCATCGCCAGCACGAGTCTGTGCAGCTGCCAGCCACCGTGCATCGGCCATGGGGCACCTACGCCTCGCTCAAGGAAGAGGACGGCTACAAGGTCAAGCGGATCACCGTCAAGCCCGGCCAGGCGCTCTCGCTTCAATACCACCACCAGCGCGCCGAGCATTGGGTCGTCGTTCAAGGCAAGGCGCTCGTGCAAGTGGGCGACTCCGAATATGAGACGCTGCCTGGCCAGTACAGGTACATCCCCCTGAAGGAGAGGCATCGCCTCACCAACATCGGTACGGAGGAGCTTGTCCTGATCGAGGTGCAGTGCGGCGGCTACCTCGGCGAAGACGACATCGTGCGGCTGGCAGACACCTACGGCCGCGCATGATCAAAGCACATTCCAATCTCCATCGCAGCGCATGGGCAGACTGGTGGGAGGGCACCCGCCGCACCGACATCTGGTGGACGCTGGCCTGGTTCGACATCGTGCTGCGCTATCGCAGGTCGATGCTGGGGCCGCTGTGGCTCACGCTGAGCATGGGCGCCATGATCGGCGGCATGGGCCCCCTCTACAGCTCGCTGTTCGGAACCGAGCTGTCGAAGTTCTTTCCTCACCTCGCACTGGGCATCATCTTCTGGAGCTTCTTCTCCACGATGGTGACGGACTCGTGCAACGCGTTCATCAACTCCGCAAACTATCTCAAGCAAGGCTACTTTCCCATCAGCCTGTTCGTGTGGCGGAGCATGTCACGCAACATCATCGTCTTTGCGCATCAGTTCGTGCTGTACATCCCCGTCGCCTGGTGGGCTGGCATCCAGTTGCATGCCAGCTCCTGGCTGGTGCTGCCTGCCTTCCTCCTGATGTTGATCAACGCGCACGCCATCGGACTCGCGTTGGGCCTGCTTTGCACCCGCTTCCGTGACATCACGCAGATCGTGACCAGCGTGATGCAAATGCTGATGTTCCTGACACCTGTGTTCTGGCTGCCAGAGAGCTTGCCGGACCGTGCCAAGTACATCCTGTGGAATCCTTTTGCCCAGATGCTCGATCTGCTCCGCACGCCGCTCATGGGTGGCGTGGCCGACATGCACAACTGGCACGGCATCCTGGGCTGGACCGCAGTGAGCCTCCTGGTGGCCTGCGCCCTCTTCACCAAGTACCGCCGCCGCGTCGTCTACTGGCTCTAGCCATGGTTTCAATCTCCCTCAAAGACGTTTCGGTCAACTTTCCCATCTATGGAGCAGGTGCTGCGTCGTTCAAGAAGACGCTGGCCGCCTCGGTCACCGGCGGCCGGTTCGGCAAGGAAACCGGTGTTGCTGTGGTCCAGGCGCTCAGTGGCATCAACCTCGAATTGCGCAGCGGCGACCGGCTTGGCCTCATAGGCCACAACGGCGCGGGAAAGTCGACGCTGCTGCGAACGCTCGCCGGCATCTACGAGCCAAGCGCCGGGGAGTTCGTGCGGCAGGGCACGGTGGCCAGCCTCATCGATCCGTCGCTCGGGATGGAGGCGGACGCAACAGGCTACGAAAACATCATGCTGCGCGGCCTCGTGATGGGCCTGAGCAAGAAACAGGTGGACAACCTCACGCCGTCCATCGCCGAGTTCAGCGGCCTCGGCGACTACCTCAACATGCCGGTACGGACCTATTCCACCGGGATGATGATGCGACTGGCATTCTCGATTTCGACCAGCGTGAAGGCAGACATCCTGCTGATGGACGAATGGCTCTCCGTGGGGGATGCCGAATTCACCGAGAAAGCCGAGCAGCGCATGCAGGAGATGGTGTCGGGCTCGGGCATTTTGATCCTTGCCTCCCATTCGCCCGAACTCATTGCCAAGGAGTGCAATCGCGTCGTGCGCCTCGAGCATGGCCGACTGACAGAAGTTTGATCTCCACCAGGTCGAAGAAAGCCAGCCACCTTCATGGCCAGCCATAGTCCCGTCCGGTCGCTCCTTGCTCGCGCCGGCTCCGTCTTACGCAATCAGCAAACGCTCAAGCGAATTGCGCGAGGTGTGTTGGCCAGGTTGGCACCTGGCCTGCTGACCCGACTGCAGGCAGCCACGCGCCACGCCAGCAGCCTCTCGCAGTTCAGCACGGCGTGGGCACCTTCGCAGCCAGCCAAGCCAAGCAACCTGCACCCGAAGCTGGCGGACCCAGACCTGCTGACGCTCGAACGTCCTGACGATCTGGATCCGGCGGCGCTCGGCAATCCCGCGTCGTCGCGCCAGACGGTCCTGGAGCCCGTGTTCGAACTCGGCCAGATGCGGCAGAGCACGACGACCGTGTGTTTCGTCGTGTCGACCCACGGACATGATCCGATCGGGCTCCAGCGCACGATGCAGTCGATCCTCCGACAGACCGATCCCGGTTGGGAAACGCTGCTGTGCTGCGACAGCGTCGAGGACGCACAGGTTGCGCAATGGCTCGACGTCGACTGGCGCATTCGCCGTCATGTACGAAACGGGCGGTTCGTCAACGAGACCGAGGACTTGCTTGCCGCCTGCCTGCAAGCGACCACGGTGTTCATCGGACTGGTTTCCGCCGGCGACGTGCTGGATGATGACCTGGTGAAACGTGTCGGCGAGCAGGCGCGAAACCGACACGAGGCAGACCTTGTCTATACCGACGAAGCCCGCCTGCTCGCGGACGACAAAGTGGGTGCGCCGTTCTACAAACCCGATTGGTCGCCCGAATACCAGCAGGCCGTCAACATGCTGGGGCGATTCGTCGCCATCCGCAAGGCCCTCCTGCTGAACATCGCCAAGCCCGCCGGACTTCACGCGCAGGCAGCGGAATACGCATTGCTGCTCGACGCAGCGGCGCATGCCCGCGGCGTGGCCCACGTCGACGACATCATGTACGTGCGCGCAACCGAAGCATCTCGGCCGGGAGGCTTCTTCGCGCCGGACGCGCTGGCTGACGCCGGCCGCGTCCTCGAACGCTTCGCAAGGCAGGAAGCTGAACAGGCATGCGTCGAGCCCGGGGCAGCGCCCGGCAGCCTGCATGTGAGATGGCCCAAGCCTGCCATGCCCGTCACTCTGCTGATTCTCAGCGGCATGCAGAAGCGTGAGCTTCCGGGGCTTGGCGAAGTGACTCTTGCCACACACTTCGTACGCTCGATCATCGAGAAGTCGAGCGCTCGCGATTACCGCATCATCGTGGTCGACGACGGTGCCGTGGACGAGGAGCTGCGCGCCCTGCTCGATCGGCACGGTCACAGTACGCGCACCTGCCCACCCCGAGCGCCGTTCTCGTTCGCGTACAAAGCCAATTTCGCCACTTCGCTCGTGGAATCCGGCATTGCATTGCTGCTCAACGACGACCTCGAAGTCATTTCACCGGACTGGATTCAGGAATTGGCCGGGCAAGCAGCGAGGCGCGATGTGGGGGTGGCTGGTTGCCGCCTGCTGTTCGGGGACGGCACGCTCCAGCATGCGGGCATCGTGCTGGGCCATGGGGGAGCCGTCGGCCATGTATTCCACGCTGCTCCCGCTGACGGCAGCGAGTACGTGGGCATGGCGTCGATCGACCGCAACTGGAGCGGCGTGACCGGGGCGGTCATGGCTTACCGCAAAGAGGTGTTCGACAAAGTCGGCGGCTTCGACCCCGCGCTGCGCACCGACTACAACGACGTCGACTTTTGTCTCAAGTGTGAAGCATTGGGCTATCGCATCGTCTACACCCCGGCGGCGACGCTGTACCACTTCCACAACTCCAGCCTCCAGAGGAAGCACGACAGTTCGCCCGAGCGCGACCTGTTCCTCAGCCGTTGGTCCGCCGCGGTTCGACGCGATCCCTACTTCAACAAGAATTTTCAGAACCGGTCAGCCGAAGAGCCGCTGGTGCCACAGGAATGAATGTGTCTGCCGAGCCCACCGACCGCAGCGACGACCACAGCCGGGCGACATCGCAAGGCGCCTATGCCGAACTCCTCGGGGCACTGAGTGCGAGCGCACAGCAATTCGCGCGGCGGATGGGCCTCGATTGGGCCGCCATCATGAGCGCGGGCGCCGAGCACAGCGCGGCGCGGCAGGCGCTTCGCATCGCCGAGCTGGGCCTCTTCGACGAGGCTTGGTACCTCTCGAGCTACCCCGACATTCGCGACGCGGGCTTCGAGCCGCTGGCTCACTATGTCAACCTGGGGGACGCCGAAGGCCGTCGCCCGAATGCCTACTTCGATCCGGCACTCTATCGAAGCCGCTTCAGCAAGGAGAAGCTCAAGTCGGTCTGCGCGCTCTATCACTATGCGGTGATGGGTGAAGCTCTCGGGCTGCATGCGTCCGGTGCGTTCTCGGCCCAGAGATACCTGATCTCCAATCCGGCGCTCCAAGGCTTCGTCGACCATCCACTCACACACTTTCTCCATCTGGGCAAAGCCGGCGGTCTGGCAGCCAACCATCGCGCGCGACTCGAAGCCACGGACAAGGTGCGGGTCGAGCGGCAGCAGACGTTGGATCGCCCTGCCGCGCCGCTCGAGCCGCAGTCAGGCATCAACCTCATCGGGCCCCTCGACCGTGTCTCCGGCCTCGGTGTCAGCGCACGCGGATACCTCGACGGATTGCATCGCGCTGGCTTTCAAAATGTGGGGTGCCGTGCGCAGCAGAAAGAGTTCGCCATCCAGAAGAGCATCGACGGCGGACCTACATTTGCGCCCTACCGTCCCGACGCACAAATCAATCTGGTTCACATGAATGGCGACACGCTGCCAGTCATGATCAAGGAACAGGGCGACGAGTTCTTGCGGGGGCGCTACAACATCGCCGTCTGGTACTGGGAGCTGCCGACATTGAGGCCCGAATGGCAGGTCGCAATGGCGTACTTTCACGAGTTCTGGGCACCCACCCCGTTCATTGCCCAGGCCTTGCGACAGAGCACTTCCAAGCCGGTGCACCTGGTAGCGCCGTATCTCGCCTATCTGGGCGCACTGAAGCCCGCGCCGGGCGACGCTTCCGCGGGCTCCCATTTCGTCTATTGCTTCGACGCCAACAGCATCCTGGAACGAAAGAATCCCGCAGCGCTGCTCGAGGCCTTCGAACGTGCCTTTCCCGATGCGAGCGCGCCGGTCCGGCTCACTTTCAAGGTCACCTATCCGAACCGAAAGGTGGAGGAGGTCGACCGCCTCTATCGTGCGGCCGCCAACGATCCTCGCATTCGGATCATCGACCGACTGATGCCAGATGCCGAGTTGCATGCCCTCATCGCTTCGGCGACTGCTTATGTATCGCCGCATCGCTCCGAAGGCCTGGGTCTGACCGTGGTCGAGGCCATGGCCGTTGGCGTACCGGTGATTTCTACGCCCTTCGGCGGCGTCGAGGATTTCGTGACGAACGATGCGGCATATCCGATCAGCTTCCGGCTGGTCGAATTGCCGAGCGACTATGCGCCCTATCCAGCGGGCTACGTCTGGGCCGACCCGCAGGTCGACTCACTCGCGCAGCACCTGAGGAACGTTCATGCAGACCGGCCCCGCGCGCTCGCCAAGGCCAAGGTCGCCCAACGGCGAGTGATGGACTACTTCTGCTCGGCAGCGCTGGTCGATACCTACCGCGAGCGCATGAACAGCCTGGCCTAGGCCCCCCTGCCGAGCACTTCAGGCCGCGCTGCTGCTTGCAGAGTGGCGCAGAAAGTCCTCATAGGCACTGCGCAGCCCTTCCTCGAGTTGCGTACGGGCGCGCCAGCCCAAAGCGTGCAGACGCGACACATCCATCAGCTTGCGGGGCGTTCCGTCGGGCTTGCTGGCATCGAACTCCAGACGGCCGCCGTACCCCACGGTCTTCTTCACGAGCTCAGCGAGTTCGCCGATGGTGATGTCCTCGCCCACACCCACATTGATCAGCGGCGCCATCTCCGGCCGGATCAACTGGGCAAACCGGTCGTCGGGCAGCGCCAGCAGAAATGCGATCGCCTCGCCCAGGTCGGACGAATACATGAACTCGCGTCGCGGGCGCCCCGAACCCCACACCACGACCGACTCGTCGCCACGCGCCTTGGCCTCGTGGAAGCGCCGAAGCAGTGCAGGCATCACGTGAGAGTGCTCCGGGTGATAGTTGTCGCCGGGGCCGTACATGTTGGTCGGCATCAGTGCCAGATACTGCGTGCCGAACTGACGGTTGTAGGACCAGCACGCTTCGACCCCCGCGATCTTTGCCAGGGCGTAGGGACGATTGGTGGCCTCCAAAGGGCCGGTGAGCAGATAGTCTTCCTTGATCGGCTGCGGGCAGTCCCGCGGGTAAATGCACGAAGAGCCCAGGAAGATCATGCGCTTGACGCCCACCGCATGCGCCGCCTCGAAGACGCTCAGCTGAATGGCCAGATTGTCGTGAAGAAAGTCCACCGGCAGGCTGGCGTTGGCCAAGATGCCGCCCACCTTCGCGGCGCACATGACGACCTGATCGGGCCGTTCCTGCTCGAAGAACGCAAGCGTGGCTTGTCGATCTGCCAAGTCCAATTCCGAATGCGTTCGGACGATCGGCACGACGTCGGCCTGCGAACCCAGCGCCTTCAGGGTGGCGGAGCCCACCAGACCGCGGTGACCCGCTACAAATACTTTGCTCATGAATGTGGTTTCCTGGTGGACACGGCGAATCAGACGGACGCACGCCGCTCGAATTCTAGTACCAAAGTATCAATTATCAGATCGGTGCAGCGCTCCCAGGAAAAGGCCTGGGCCCGCAGCAGACCGGAGCGTGACAAGTCCTGCCGCAATGACGGCGAGCTCTTGAGTTGCTCGATTGCCGCGGCAACTCCCGACGCATCGTTTGCATCCACCAACATGCCCGCATTTCCCACGACCTCTGGCAGTGAGGAGTTGTCGGCGCAGATGACAGGTACGCCGCACGCCATCGCTTCCAGCGGAGGCAAGCCAAAGCCCTCGTACCTGGACAGATAACAAAAGGCGAGTGACTGACTGTAGAGCGCGGAGAGATCCTGGTCCTCGACGAAACCGGTCAAGATGATCCGATGTCGCCAACGGCGGACCGAAGCCAGTGCGCTACGAAGGCCGTCGAGTTTCCAGCCAGACATGCCGGCAAGCACGAGGTGAAGATTGCTGTCCGGATCCGACTCCAGGTGCAGCGCAAAAGCGCGCACCATGACATCCATGTTCTTGCGGACTTCCAGCGTCGCGAGGCTCAGCAGGTAAGGGACATTCGCGGGTATTCCGTACTTCTCCCGCACCGAAATGCCGGCACGCTCTTCAGACTCGGGCCGAAAACCGTCGCCGGCGGCCAGGGGAATGACGACGATCCGATCCGGCTCCAGATCGGGCCGGTAGGCCAGCAGGTCGCGCTTGGTGCACTCCGAAATGGCGAAGACGATCATGTCGCGCTCGAGCGAATCCATGATCCTCTTGACTTCGGCAGCTCCTGCTTCGGTGAAGTACTCAGGGTGGTGAATAGCAATCAGGTCGTAGATGATGTGCGCGCGCAGCACGCGGCGATCGGCCAACCATTCGGGGGGCGCTACGCCAAAAGGGGACAGCACGATGTCCGCGCCGCCTCCCGGGCCCTCGCCGGCGGCGTTGCAAAGCGGGCCGGGCATCTTCTGTCGCAAGGTCAATTCGTGCTGAGCCGTGCCGTCGCGGAAATACAGGCAACCGTTGATGCGAGGCGACTTCATGAGCCTCGGGAACAGTTCGTCACAGACCCTGTAGACGCCGGTCTTGATGCCTTGCGCCAGCACGTAGGTGTCCAGCGCAAGACGCGGCTTGCTGCTCCCCGTCATCGAGCCTGTGCTCCGCGCGCATCCATCGCGTCTTCGCGTTCGAGCATCAGTGCCCAAAGCACTTCGCCCATCGTGAGCCCACTTTCAGCACAGCCGAAGTTGGCAAACCAGCGATAGATCGCATCCTGCCCCTCCACCCGAAGGCCGTCCGGAAATGAGGCCAATACGTCGGGGCGCGACTGCAGGTAGGTCCGAACACGCTCGGCCGGCCCGGAGACGAGAACATCCAGCACCTGCGAGCAGGCTTCGGGATCGAGGCGAAATTGCACGCCGCCCTCGCCCCGCACCCACTGCGCAAATCCGAGCTCAGGGTGCGAAAGGGCTTGAGGAAAACGTCGTCGCACTTCGGGATGACCACGCAGTACATCGACGCACCATTGAATGGCGGAGGCACGATCGCGTATCGAAGCGACCGGTTCGGACGCCGGGGGCTCGGCAGGGCGCCCCGGCATCTCGAACGGGTACAGATTCAAGGGCGGACGCGCCGCGTTGCGCCGTTGCGCTGCGCGTGCCGCGCCAATGGCCGCCAGCCGGGATGGGATCTTGTGCGGGGCCCTGACCCAAAAGGCCGCGCTACGCACACCGCGACGAACGGGCGCAGGCACCGCCCCGCTCAGGCGGCGGAAGGGTCCCGTGACGCGCCACCACGGAGATTGCAGGAGCGCCGCCCGCTCTCGCTCTACCGACTCGATCCTGTGACGCGACTCGGCAAGCAGTTGGTCACGCTCCTCGATGGACCGATGCAACGTGGCACGTTCCAGCTCCAATTGGTCTTGCAGCGCCATGGCACGCTCACGAGCCCGAATGCCCGATGCCTCGGTCACTTCGATCCTGCTATGCGCCTCGCGCAGGCTGCGGTCGAGCAAGGCCAACTGCGCATTGACTCGCACATGCTGCTCGCTCAGGCGTTGCAACGCCTCGGCTTGCGCGTCACACCGAATCTCGTACTCGCTGAGAGCAACGCTCACATGGTTGTCGAACACGTTCGGCGGATACCGGAATGCGCCCACCAACTCCGGGTGCTCCTTGGCCACATAAAAGCGGTTCAATCCATCCGCGTAGACGTATTCGTAGCGCGCATCGAGAAGCAGCGGCTCCCATAGCCCATGACTCTCCACCTGTTCATTCGGAAGCATCGCCTCGACGACGACGATCCAGGGGCGATGCTGGGCCCAATCGGCGCCTTCCAGCACGGCTGTCTCCAGGCCCTCGACATCCACCTTGAGGAAATGAACATGCTGGCCCGCCGGCACGTACCGGCGCCAGATGTCCGCCAGGGTCAGGATATCCACCTCGTGCTGTCGAAGCGTGTAACCGGCGGCCGCATGCTGCTGCATCAATTGCGCATCCCCCGTCGAGAGCCCGGTGCCATCGACCAGGCTCATGCTCAGACGGCCGGCAACGGCGCCGACGGCGACTCCCAGATTGATGTCGTTGGGCCGTCGCTCTCGCAACTGCTCCAGATAAGCTGGATGCGGCTCGATGTTGATGCCCCGCCAGCCGCTCAGGCTGAAGGCCCTGGTGACCGAGTCAGTGTCCGGAGACTGCGCGCCGACGTCGATGTAGAACCCGGGAGAAACATGGCGCAAGGCGCGCCAAAGCATCACGTCTTCCCAGTTCTGGGCGTATGAAATAAACCGGCTCGAGAAGGCGGCGGGAAGTTGGGGCTGCTGAGACATCTGTGGTGGCGGCAGTGAGCGACACATGTACGCGGCGCACAGGACCATCGTCACAGCGACCATTCTAGGCGGCATGCCCTGGCACCAGCTGCAAGCCGGGGCCCGTAGGGAACCCCTCCCTCTTTGCGGCAAAATCACGCCCTCTGCCGGGCAGGGCCCGTCCGCTGGATTCGTCCGGCTCACAAACGAGTTCACGAGGAAAACGAATGAAGAAACACGCTGTGGTGACAGGCATCACCGGGCAGGATGGTGCGTATCTCGCCGAGCTGCTGCTGGAAAAAGGTTACGTTGTGTATGGCACGTATCGGCGCACCAGTTCGGTGAACTTCTGGCGCATCGAGGAACTGGGCATCCAGAACAACCCCGATCTCCATCTTGTGGAGTACGACCTGACCGACCTGGGCAGCTCGTTGACGCTGATGAAAGAAACCCAGCCCGACGAGGTCTACAACCTGGCGGCGCAGAGCTTCGTCGGCGTCAGCTTCAACCAACCCGACGCGACAGCCCAGATCACCGGCATGGGCGCCCTGCACCTGTTGGAGGCGATTCGCCTCACCAACCCGAAGATCCGGTTCTATCAGGCATCCACGTCCGAGATGTTCGGCAAGGTGCAAGCCATCCCGCAGGTGGAAGACACGCCGTTCTATCCGCGCAGCCCGTACGGCGTCGCCAAGCTGTTCGCGCACTGGATGACCATCAACTACCGCGAGAGCTACGACATCTTCGGCTGCAGCGGCATCCTCTTCAACCACGAGAGCCCGCTGCGTGGACGCGAGTTCGTCACACGCAAGATCACGGACAGCGTAGCCAAGATCAAGCTGGGCAAGCTCGAAACCCTGGAACTCGGCAACCTCGACGCCAAGCGTGACTGGGGCTTTGCCAAGGAGTATGTCGAGGGCATGTGGCTCATGCTCCAGGCCGAGGAGCCCGACAGCTATGTGCTGGCGACCAACCGAACGGAGACGGTCCGTCAGTTCGTCGACATGGCGTTCAAGGCCGCAGGCTATGAGCTGCGTTTCGAGGGCGCCGAACAGCAAGAGGTGGGCATCGACGTGAAGACCGGCAAGACGCTGGTCAAGGTCAATCCCAAGTTCTACCGTCCGGCGGAGGTCGATCTGCTCATCGGGAACCCGGCACGTGCCAAGGCAAAGCTGGGCTGGGAGCCGAAGACCACCCTGGAACAGCTTTGCGGGATGATGGT
>JAVHYA010000088.1 GCA_031119395.1 Pseudomonadota bacterium | reverse complement strand
GCCAAACTCGTCACGAACGTGACGATCAGCCGAAGAACCAGTAGCTCACCGCAATCGCCGCCACCACGCCCACCAGGTCGGCGAACAAGGCGCAGCCCACCGCATGCCGCGCCCGCTGGATGCCCACCGCGCCGAAGTACACGGCCAGCACGTAGAACGTGGTCTCGGTGCTGCCCTGGATCACCGCGGCGGTCAGGGCCGGGAAGCTGTCCACCCCGTGGCTCTTCATCGTCTCGATCAGCATCGCGCGCGCCGCGCTGCCCGAAAAAGGCTTGACCAGGCCGGTGGGCAGTGCGTCCACGAAGCGCGTGTCCCAGCCCGTCAGCCCCACCAGCCAGCGGATGCCGTCCAGCGCCGCATCCAGCGCACCCGACGCCCGCAGCACCCCGATGGCGCACAGCATCGCCACCAGGTAGGGCAACAGGTTCTTCGCCACCTCGAAGCCTTCCCTGGCGCCCTCGACGAAGGCCTCGTACACCGGCACCCGCCGCACCGCGCCCGCGATGAGGAACACGACCACGATGCCGAACAGCACCAGGTTGCCCAGCAGCGACGACAGCGCCGCCAGCGCCGCCGCCGACAGCGTGCCCAGCAGCAGCATGAAGCCGCCCAGCGCCGCCGCCATCGGCAGCAGCCAGGCCAGCACCACCGGGTCCCAGATCCGCAGCCGCTGCACCACCGCCACCGTGAGCAGCGCCACCAGCGCCGACACCGCCGTGGCGATGAGGATCGGCAGGAACACCAGCGTCGGATCGGCCGCGCCCTGCTGTGCGCGGTACATGAAGATGCTCACCGGCAGCAGCGTCAGCGAGCCCGTGTTCAGCACCAGGAACAGGATCTGCGCGTTCGTCGCCTCCTCGGGCCGCGGGTTCAGCGTCTGCAATTCGCGCATCGCCTTCAGCCCGATCGGGGTGGCGGCGTTGTCCAGCCCCAGCGCGTTGGCCGCGAAGTTCATCGTGATCAGCCCCAGCGCCGGATGCCCGCGCGGCACCTCGGGCATCAGCCGCGCGAAGAGCGGGCCCAGCAGCCGGGCGAGCGCGGCCACCAGCCCGGCCCGCTCCGCGATGCGAAGAAAGCCCAGCCACAGCGTCAGCGTGCCGAAGAGCAGCACCATCACCTCGACCGAGAGCTTGGCCATGGCGAACAGCGCCTCGACCATGGCGGCGAAGGCCGACGCGTCGCCGCCGACCAGCCAGCGGCCGAAGCCGGCGACGGCGGCGACGAGGAAGAAGGCGAGCCAGAGGCCGTTGAGCATGGGGGCGGGTGAAACGGGGGGCGGCCGATCATAGAAGCGAGGGGCCGCTCGGCCGCCGGCAACGCGAGCGGCGCATTCCCACTACATTTCTGGGCGCATGCTGTTCCTGTCCGCCTTCTCCCCGCGTGCCTGGTGCCTGCTCGTGCTGGTCGCAGCCGGGCTGCTCACGGGCTGCGCCTCCCTGCCGCCGCCGCAGCCGCGCCACGACACCCGCGCGGTGGCCGACGTCGGCCAGACCACGCTGGGCAAGCTGTCGCGTGCCGACGCACCGCAGGCGCCCGTGGGGCGCGACGGGCCGCTCTCGGCCTTCCGCCTGCTGCCGGACGCCGCCTTCGCCTTCGACGCCCGCATCTCGCTGGCGCGCAACGCCGAGAACACGCTGGACGTGCAGTACTACCACATCGCCAACGACGACGTGGGCCTGCTCCTGCTGCGCGAGTTGCGCGATGCGGCCGAGCGGGGCGTGCGCGTGCGGCTGCTGGTGGACGACCTCTACACCGCCGGCGAGGACGAACTCTTCTCGGCGCTCGACGCCTTCCCCAACGTGCAGGTGCGGCTGTTCAATCCGCTGCCCTCGCGCGCGGGCTCGCTGGCCGCGCGGCTGATCTTGTCGGCCCACGAGTTCCGCCGCATCAACCACCGCATGCACAACAAGATGCTGCTGGCGGACAACAGCTTCGCGGTGACCGGCGGGCGCAACATCGCCAACGAGTACTTCATGCGCAGCACCTCGGCCAACTTCATCGACATGGACGTGGTCAGCAACGGCCCGGTCGTGAAGGAGATGTCGGCCGCCTTCGACCGCTACTGGAACAGCGAGCACAGCTGGCCGATCCGCCACGTGGTGCCGCCGCGCCTGTCGCCGGTCGAGGCGCAGGCGCGCTTCGACGAGCTGGCGCGCCAGGCCCGGCCCGACGTGCCGATCCAGCCGCGCGACTCGCTGGGCCAGCCGCCCGTCGGGCAGGAACTGGTGATGGGCCAGATGAAGCGCTACTGGGCGCCGGCCCGCTTCTACGCCGACGACCCCGAGAAGATCGGCCGCAACGCCGAGGCCGCCTTCGCCGACAGCGTGTCGCAGTACGCGCTGTGGGCCATCGCGGGGGCGCGGCACAACGTGCGCATCATCTCGCCCTACTTCATCCCGGGGCCGATGGGGATGGAGATGATCCGCCAGGGGCGCTCGCAGGGCGTGGAGACCGTGGTGGTGACCAACTCGCTTGGCGCCACGGACGAACCGCTGGCCTACGCCGGCTACGAGCGCTACCGGGTCGACATGCTGCGCGCCGGCGTCATCCTGTACGAGATCGCGCCCGAGTTCACCGCCCGCTCGGGACGCTTCGGCAACTTCGGCAAGTCGATCAGCCGGCTGCACGCGAAGTTCGCGCTCATCGACGAGCAGCGCATCTTCGTCGGCTCGATGAACCTCGACCATCGCTCCGCGGCCGTGAACACCGAGTCGGGCATGCTCATCGACAGCCCGGCGATGGTGGGCGACTACTACAGCGTGATTTCCAAGCGGCGCGACCAGCTCGGCTACCGGCTGCGGCTGTCGCCCGATGGCCGGCGCGCACAGTGGCTGGAGCTCGACGACAACGGCGGCGACATCGTGCACGAGGACATTCCGGGCGAGTTCCTCTGGCTGCGTTTCAAGAACTGGCTGCTGCTGCCGATCGTGGGCGAGGACCTGCTGTAGGGCGGTTCTTCCCAGGCAAATCGGCCTCCAGCGTCCGCCGGACGGGCGCTGTCAGCTATCGAATAGATAGCAGATTTGGGGGCGTGGACGGCTTGGTTCGACTTGTGACTGCGGCGTCTTGTCGCAGCCGAGGCGTCCAATCCGCGACGCGCGCGCCTAGAATGGCCGCATGTCCGCCATCGCCCCGCCTGCCAAGCCCTCCTTCAAGGCCCAGATGCTGCAGGCGCGCGAGGACGCGATCGTGCAGACCGTGAACCGCCTGCTGGCCGAGAAGGGCTTCGACGCCATGACGGTCGATGAGGTGGCCGCTTCCGTCGGCATCGCCAAGGCCAGCCTCTACAAGCATTTCCCGAGCAAGGAAGACCTGGCCGCCGCGGCGATGGTGCGCATCATGCAGCGCACGCAGGACATGCTGGCGGCGTTGCCGGCCGATGCCAGGCCGATCGATCAGCTGCGTGCCGTGGTCCGTTGGGCCCTCCAGGTGCAACTGGCGGGCGAGATGCCCTCGCTGCCGAGCCAGAACTCCAGCCTGCGCGCGGCGCTGATGGCCAACCGGGGCTACCTCGACCGGCTGATCGCCGTCAGCGACCGGCTGGGCGGCTGGATCCAGGCGGCCCAGGCCGACGGCTCGATCAACCCCGCGCTGCCACCGATCGCCGTGCTCTACACCCTGTACGCGCGCGCCTGCGATCCGGTGCTCGAGTTCCTGAAGGTCGGTGGGCAGCACAGCGACGAGCAGATCGTCGAGCTGGTCCTGAGCACCTGCTTCGACGGCCTGGCCGCCCGCTAGGCCGTCACCTCGACCAGCAAGGCGGGCCGGAAGCCCTCCTGCTCCCCCTTGCTGGCGTAGCCCAGCGGGTTCGCCACCACGCGACAACCGTCCTTCACGTAGTCGAAGGCACAGTGCAGGTGGCCGTGCAGCCAGAGCTCGGCCTGGGGCAGCAGCGCGTCGAGCGCGTTGCAGAAGCCCGCCGTGCCCGGTGTGAGGCCGTAGCGGGGATCCGCGCTGGCGAGCGTCGGCGCAAAGTGGGTGATCGCCACGGTGGGGCCGTCGAAGGGGCAGTCCAGTGTTTCGCGAAGCCAGGCCTGACAGACGAGCGACTGCTCGCGCAGTTCCTGGGCCATGAAGGGCTGGCCCTGGCGCCAGGTGGCGGCCTGCTCGAGGTAGTGGTTCGCCGCGCGCATCGCCTTGCCGCGTTTGCGGTCCCGCTCCGCCGGCGGGTCCCGGGGCTCGATCAGCGCCTCGAAGTCGGCCCACAGCGTGGTGCCCACGAAGCGGATGCCGTCGATCACCCGCACCTCGCGTTCCAGCCAGCCGATGTCCAGGGCCTCGCACTGCGCCTGCAGGCGCGCATGCACGGCATCGAAGTCGTCGTTGTCGTACTCGTGGTTGCCCGGGACGAAGAGCACGGGCGTCGGCCAGCCGTGGCGCGGCGAGAAGCGGGTCAGCCCGAAATCGGCGCTCTCCAGGCGGGAGCCGTCCTGGTACGAACCGATGTCGCCGGCCAGCACCAGCAGGTCGGCGCCCGGGGCGCACGTGGGCACGAAATGCGGGTGGGTTTCGAGGTGCAGGTCCGACAGCAACTGGATCTTCATGGCCCGCCGAGTGTAGGAAGCCCCGAAAACGGGCGTTCCGCTGCCAACCTTCGCACGGCCCATGTCGGCATATCCCGCACCGTATGCACGTCATGCATCAAGAGGGGGCTGTAAAAACTAGGGGAAACCCTTATTCTTCTTTCATCGTTACAACGGCGTGGCCTCGCTGCCGCGCACCAATCATGTTCAACATGCTCTCGCATCTGGTTCGCTCGATCCGGCCGCAGCAGGTCCAGGCTCCGATGAGCCCGGCCGCCGCCCTGCTGGAAAGCGCCGAAGCCCGCGTCGGTCTCGACCCGCACCACGCGCAGGAACTGCGCGAAGCCGCCTCCGCCTGGCTGCGCGTCGTCCGCTGAGCGGGCCACGGATTCCCTCGGATCCAATCAGCGTTGCTCCGTCTGACGAAGGTTCAGCCGTAAGGTAGCGCATACTCACGCAGCGATCGCGCGAACGCGTCGCTGGCCGCACGCACCAGCGTGTCCCGCAGCCAGGCATGGGCCGGCGAGCCGTGGGTGCGCCGATGCCAGAGCGCATCGACGTGCACGAGCGGCAGATTCAGCGGCAACTCCCGCACCGCCAGCGATTCGGCCATCCCCGTCGTGTTCACGAAGTGCCGCGGCAGGACCGTGAGCAGGTCGGAGTTCGCGACCACCCGCCCCGCGGTGAAGAACTGGTTCACCGTCAGCACGATGCGGCGTTCGCGTCCCAGCGCGCCCAGTGCCTCGTCGACGAAGCCCCACGGCCGCCCCGAGAAGCTCACCAGCAGATGACGCGCCTGGCAGAAGGCGTCGAGCGTCAGCACGCCCTGCGCCAGCGGATGGCCGGTGCGCATCACGCACACGTATTGCCCCACGTAGAGCCGGTGCGACTCGAAGGCCACCGCCTCGCCCGCCTGGGTGCGGCCGGTCAGGTCGGTCATCACCGCCGGGAAGTAGCCGAGCGCGACGTCCGCGGCCTCGTCCTCCAGCAGCCGCCGGGGGTCGCGCGTGGTCAGCGGCACGACGCGCAGCGAAATGCCGGGCGCCTCTTCTTCCAGGATGCGCACGGCGCCGGGGATCACCTCGGACGCCGTGGCGTCGGCCATCGCCAGCACGAAGCTGTTGTCGGCATGCAACGGCTCGAAGCTGGCCGGCACCAGCGAATGCTCGAGTTGGCGCAGCGCATCGCGCACCACCGGCCACAGGCTCAGCGCGCGGGGCGTGGGCTCCACGCCGGCGCCGGCCCGCCGTACCAGCTCGTCCCCCAGGGCGCTGCGCAGGCGGCGCAGGGCGTTGCTGACCGCCGGCTGGGTGAGCGCGAGGTTGCGGGCCGCCCGCGTGAGGCTGCGTTCGGCCATCACCTCGTCGAACACGCGCAGGAGGTTGAGATCGAGTGTGCGGAAATTGACGTCTATCACGGTGGCGAATGACAAGCATCAGCAATATAAATTTGAAAGTTACTAGGGCAAACCCTAATATCTGGTCATCGGCTTCGGCCAACTCATCCCACTGGAGGGATACACCATGACCACCTTTGTCCACGTTGACCAACCTGCTTCCCATCCCGGCGTGCGCCGCGCCGAGGCGCTGATGGACTATGTGCGCGAAAGCCGTCAAGGCAACGACGGCACCCGCGGCCTGGCCGCCGTGCTGCTCGCTGCCGTGCTGGCGGCCCTGCTGGCCGTCGCCGACAAGTTCGTGTCCGAATGGACCGATGGCAGCCTGCTTGCCGCCTGGATGGTGCTGTGGGCGGTCGCGTTCTTCGCGCTGGCGATGTTCTCCGGCGCCGCCCGCTCGCTGGCCGCACGCGCCCTCGCCGGCTGGAAGGCGCTGGACCGCCGCATGGCCGCTGCCCGCGCCGACGCGCAGTTCCTGGCCACCGCACAGAGCGATCCGCGCGTCATGAACGACCTGCGCGCCGCCATGACCCGCCAGCAAGGCCAGGACGACCTGGTCGTGCACGTCGCCCCGGCGCGTCCGGCTGCCGTCGACGCGGCGGCCCGCCGCTCGCAGGACGTGCGCATGCCCACGCTGTACGAAGCGATGCGCCGCATGAACAGCGCGCGCTACTACTGATCCGCCGCCGCCCGCTCGCGCGGGCAGCCCGGCACATGAAAAAAGCCGCCCTCGGGCGGCTTTTCTTTTGGGCGCGATGCGCGATCAGGCCGCGAGGCGTTCCTCGATGGCCGCCTTGGTGGCCGGCAACTCCTGGGGCAGGTGGTGCGCCAGCTGCTCGAACAGCTCGGCATGCAGCTTGAGCTCGGCCTGCCACGCGGCCTTGTCGATGCTCGTCACCGTGGCGAACTGGGCGGGGCTGAAGTCCAGGCCGGTCCAGTTCAGGTCTTCGTAGCGCGGGCTCACGCCGAAGACGTGCTCGGTGCCCTGGCCGCGGCCCTCGACGCGGTCGATCATCCACTTGAGCACGCGCATGTTCTCGCCGTAGCCGGGCCACACGAACTTGCCGTCCTCGCCCTTGCGGAACCAGTTGGTGGTGTAGATCTTCGGCAGCTTGGCGCCCGAAGCCTGCAGCTTCTTGCCCAGCGTGAGCCAGTGCTGGAAGTAGTCGCTCATGTTGTAGCCCATGAAGGGCAGCATGGCGAAGGGGTCGCGGCGCACGACGCCCTGCTGGCCGGCGGCAGCGGCGGTGGTCTCGCTGCCCATGGTCGCGGCCATGTACACGCCCTCGACCCAGTTGCGCGCCTCGGTCACCAGCGGCACCGTGGTGGAGCGGCGGCCGCCGAAGATGAAGGCGTCGATCTTCACGCCCTTGGGATCGTCCCAGGCCTCGTCCAGCGCCGGGTTGTTGGTCGCGGCCACGGTGAAGCGGGCATTCGGGTGCGCGGCCTTGGCGCCGGTCTCGCGCGCGATCTGCGGCGTCCAGTCCTTGCCCTGCCAGTCGATCAGGTGCGCGGGCAGTGCCTTGTTGGGTGCGTCGGCTTCCATGCCTTCCCACCACACGTCGCCATCGTCGGTCAGCGCGACGTTGGTGAAGATCACGCCCCTGTCGAGGCTGGCCATGCAGTTCGGGTTGGTCTTGTAGTTGGTGCCCGGCGCCACGCCGAAGTAGCCCGCTTCGGGGTTGATGGCGCGCAGCGACCCGTCGGCCTGCGGCTTGATCCAGGCGATGTCGTCGCCGATGGTCGTGACCTTCCAGCCCTCGAAGCCGGCCGGCGGCACGAGCATCGAGAAGTTGGTCTTGCCGCAGGCGCTGGGGAAGGCCGCGGCCACGTGGTGCTTCTTGCCCTCGGGGCTGGTGACGCCCAGGATGAGCATGTGCTCGGCCAGCCAGCCTTCGTCACGGCCCATGTTGGAGGCGATGCGCAGCGCGAAGCACTTCTTGCCCAGCAGCGCGTTGCCGCCGTAGCCCGAGCCGTAGCTCCAGATCTCGCGCGTCTCGGGGTAGTGGACGATGTACTTGGTCTTGTTGCAGGGCCAGGCGACGTCCTTCTGGCCGGCCTCGAGCGGCGCGCCCACGGTGTGCACGCAGGGCACGAACTCGCCCTCGGCGCCCAGCACGTCGTACACCGCCTTGCCCATGCGGGTCATGATCTTCATGTTGACCGCGACGTAGGGGCTGTCGGAGAGCTCGACGCCGATGTGCGCGATCGGCGAACCCAGCGGGCCCATGCTGAAGGGCACCACGTACATGGTGCGGCCCTTCATGCAGCCGTCGAAGAGCGGCTGCAGCGTGGCGCGCATCTCGGCCGGGGCCATCCAGTTGTTGGTGGGGCCGGCGTCTTCCTTCTTCGCGGAGCAGATGAAGGTGCGGTCCTCGACGCGCGCGACGTCGCTCGGGTCGGACCACGCGAGGAAGGAGTCGGGCCGCTTGGCCGGGTTGAGCTTCTTGAAGGTGCCGGCGTCGACCAGTTGCTGGCACAGGCGCTCGTACTCTTCCTGGCTGCCGTCGCACCATTCGATGCGTTCGGGCTTGCACAGCGCCGCCATCTCGGCGACCCAGGCGATCAGCTTCTGGTTCTTGACGTAGGCGGGGGCCTGGATGGCCAACCCTTTCACCACGGGTGCGTTCATCGGAAAACTCCTGGATAGAAAAATCGTCTTTTCGAACGGGACTCGGCCCCGTGGGGGCGGCGAGAGCCGTTGGAGAAAACGTCTTCCAGCGCGGGAGTGGCGGGGCTGAACGGGCCCCGCGGGGCGATCAAGCCATGTAGATGGCGATCGAGGCGAGCAGCAGCATCAGCACGCCGCCGGCCAGGGGCAGCACGATGGGCATGAGGGGCACGATGCTTTCGACGGCATCCTGTTCGACGCTGGCGGCGTGGCCAGGCTCGACGGGGGTGGGGTTGGACATCCGAAACCTCAGGTACTCAAACTTCGCCGATTTTACAAGTCCGGGTTGCGCGGCCTTGTCAGCGTTTTTCCTCGGCCTGGAATCCCGCATGGTGCAATGCGTCGATGACGGCGGCGAGATGCTCGCGCCCGCGCGTCTGCAGCACCAGCTCGATGTCGACGTTCTGCGCCGCCAGCATCGTGAAGGCGCGCTGGTGGTGAACCTCGTCGATGTTGGCGCCCGCTTCGGCGACGGTCGTGGTGATGCGGGCCAGCACGCCCGGCACGTCGCGCGCGCCCACCTGCAGCCGGGCCAGCCGGCCGGCGCGCACCATGCCGCGTTCGATGATCGCCGCCAGCAGCAGCGGGTCGATGTTGCCGCCCGAGAGCACCAGCCCCACGCGCTTGCCGCGAAAGCGCTCCGGGTGGCGGATCAGCGCCGCCAGGCCGGCCGCACCGGCGCCCTCGACCAGCGTCTTCTCGATCTCCAGCAGCATCAGCACGGCCTGCTCGATGTCGCCCTCGTCGACCAGCAGCAGGTCGTCCACCAGGCGCGCCACGATCTCGCGGTTGCGCTCGCCCGGCGTGCCCACCGCGATGCCTTCGGCGATCGTGCTCGTGCCGCCGGGGTGCTGCGTGCCCTGGATGGCGTTGACCATGGCGGGGAAGCGCGCGGTCTGCACGCCCACGACCTCGATGTCGGGCCGGCGCGCGCGCGCCGCGATGGCCATGCCCGCGATCAGGCCGCCACCGCCCACCGAGACGACGAGCGTGTCGAGGTCGGGCACGGCCGTGAGCATCTCCAGCGCCACCGTGCCTTGCCCGGCGATCACGGCATCGTCGTCGTAGGGGTGCACGAAGCTCAGGCCCTCGCGGTCGGCCAGCTCGTAGGCGTGGCCGCGCGCCGCTTCCAGCGAGTCGCCGAACAGCACCACGTTCGCGCCGAAGCCGCGCGTGCGCTCGATCTTCACGCCCGGCGTGAAGCGCGGCATCACGATGGTCGCCGGGATGCCCAGCCGCTGCGCGTGGTAGGCCACGCCCTGGGCATGGTTGCCGGCCGACATGGCCACCACCCCGGTCGTCAGCCCCGCCTCAGCCAGTTCGGTCATCTTGTTGCACGCGCCGCGCTCCTTGAAGGACGCGGTGAACTGCAGGTTCTCGAACTTGAGGAAGACCTGGGCACCGACGATCTGCGAGAGCGTGCGCGATTCCACGCAGGGCGTGTCGAGCACCTGCCCGCGCAGGCGCCCGGCGGCGAGTTCGATGTCGTCGATGGCAACCATGGGCGCCATTGTGGATCGCTTCCCACGCTCAGGGTTTTTCCTCTGGTCCTGTCTTCCACAACCCAAAACTCTGCGTTATGGTCGTGCGCAAGTGCCTGCCGGAGCGGCCCGGGATTTCTTCCCCGGACAGCCCTGTTCTTCGATGGCATCGCGTTCTCTTCCCGCCTGAGCTTCTGGAGGTTGCCCCATGGCAAAACGTTCCGGTGTCGATGTGCTGACCGCCTTGCCGCGTGGCCAGGCGCTGCCGTCGCCCGGCCTGAAGGACGCCCCGGTGCTGGAGCTCATGTGCTCGCACTTCGTGCTCACGCTGGCGGCCAAGCAGGGGCCCAAGTTCAACGTGCGTCGCGACCTCAACGGCCTGCTGTCGCTCACCGGCCGCCACCTGGTCTGGCCGGCATCGACGCTGCAGCGGCTGCGCGAATTCCTGGGCCGCCGCTGCGCGGGCAACGAGGTGTGGAAGGATGTGGAGCACCTCGACAACCGCGCGCTGCTCGAGCGGCATGGCGTCTGGCGCGGCCCGTACGAAGAGGGCACGCTCTTCTTCTACCTCGACGAGTACGCCAAGGACCAGCCCAAGGACCTGCTGGCCGTGCTCTCGCTCACGCGCGACTGGCTGTCGAACACCCTGCGCAAGCAGTCCACCCTGGTCGAGAAGAACATCGACGCCCTGGCGGGCCTGCTGCAGCTGAACAAGGCCGAGCGTGCGCTGCTGCTGTACGGCACCCTCGCGCGCTACCAGCGCGACCTGCGCTCGCTGCTGGTGGAGTTCAAGGTCAACAACGCACCCGAGGCCTACGCCGCCATCGCCGAAGTGGCCGGCGTGAATGCGAGCGAGGTGGGCGAGGCGCTGCGCGCCGGCTCGCGGCTGGAGCGCATCGGCCTGGTCGAGAACCTCATCTCCGAACACAACATCACCGACCTGGCCGACCTCATGAAGGTCAGCGAGAAGCTGCCGCCGGTGCTGATGCGCGAATACCGCGACCACAACGAGCTGATGGCCGTGTTCACGCGGCCCTCCGCCAAGAGCGGCCTGACGGTGCAGGACTTCGACTTCGTCGCCGAGGACGCGCAGATGCTCGTCACCCTGCTGCGCGCCGCCATCGCACGCAAGGAGCCGGGCGTGAACGTGCTGCTCTACGGCCCGCCCGGCACCGGCAAGACCGAGCTGGCCAAGGTGGTCGCGCAGGCCGCGGGCCTGGAACTCTTCGAGGTCGAGTACGCCGACCGCGACGGGAATTCGCTGTCGGGCCGCGACCGTTATCGCTCGCTGCAGATCGCGCAGGTCTTCCTGAAAGGCAGTGCGCAGGCCGTGCTGCTCTTCGACGAGGTGGAGGACGTCTTCCCGCCCATCAGCACCGAGGCCGCGCAGTTCATGGCGCGCGCCGAACAGATTCCCGCGCCGCCGAGCGGCAGCGTGAGCGGCAAGGCCTGGGTCAACCAGATCCTCGAGACCAACCCGGTGCCCACGCTGTGGATCACCAACCGCATCGAGCAGATCGACCCGGCCTTCCGCCGGCGCTTCGCCTACCACCTCGAGCTGAAGTCGCCCCCGCCCGGCGCGCGCGAACAGATCGTGCGCAAGGCGCTGGCCGGCGTGCCCGTGTCCGAGGCCTTCACCGCCCAGCTGGCCGAGCGCAAGGGCCTCACGCCGGCGCAGATCCGCACCGCGGTGCGCTTCGCCGGCCTGGCGGCCAGCGACGCGCTGTCGACCGAGGCCCTGATCGAGCGCCAGCTGCGCAATGCCGACCAGGCCCTGGGCACCGGCGAAACCGCACGCCACGAGCGCCTGCAGGTCACCACCTGGGACCTCGACATGCTGCACGTCGAGACGCGCTTCGAGATCCCGCGCATCGTCGAGGCGCTCAAGGCGCGCGGCCACGGCACGCTGTGCTTCTACGGCGCACCCGGCACCGGCAAGACCGCGCTGGCCGAGCACATCGCCAAGAGCATCGGGCGGCCGCTCATCATCAAGCAGGCCAGCGACCTGATGAGCAAATACGTCGGCGAGACCGAGCAGAACATGGCCGCCATGTTCAGGGAGGCCGAGGCCGAGAAGGCCGTGCTGCTGCTCGACGAGGCCGATTCCTTCCTGCAGGACCGCCGCGGCGCGCAGCGCACCTACGAGGTCACCGAGGTCAACGAGATGCTGCAGGGCATGGAGCGCTTCAAGGGCGTGTTCGTCTGCACCACCAACCTGCTCGACCGGCTCGACCAGGCGGCGCTGCGGCGCTTCACCTTCAAGATCAGGTTCATGCCGCTCACCGCCGAGCAGCGCGAGCGCATGTTCGTCACCGAGGCGCTGGCCGGCGACGCCGCGGCCCTCACGCCCGAACTGCGCACGCGCCTGGCACGGCTGGAGCAGCTGTGCCCCGGCGACTTCGCCGCCGTGAAACGCCAGACCGACATCCTGGCCGCCACCTTCTCGCCCGAGGAGTTCCTCGACCAGCTCGAGGCCGAGCACCGCATCAAGCCCGAGGTGCGCGAGGCGCGCTCGATGGGCTTCGTGCACTGAAGCTTGCTATCGAATCGATAGCTGTTCGCGCCCGCCCCACGGGCGCTACAGGCACTTTTCGTTCAGAGTGCGGCGCACACGCGCAGCACGTCCTCGCCGTACTTCTCCAGCTTGCTCGCCCCGATCCCGCTGATGCCCTGCAGGTCGGCCAGGGTGGCCGGCGCGCGCTCGGCGATGGCGGCCAGGGTGGCGTCGTGGAAGATCACGTAGGCCGGCAGGTTGTGGGCCTTCGCGACCTCGGCGCGCCAGGTCTTGAGCGCGGCGAAGCGGGCCTGGCCGGTGGTGTCGAGCGCGGCGGCCGCGGGCGCCGTGCTGGCGGCGGACGATGAACCGCCGCTGCGGCTGCGCGTGCGCCTGGCCGGCGGTGCCGAGATGGACGCGCGCAGGCGCACCGGCACTTCGCCCTTGAGCACGGCGCGCGAACCCTCGGTCAGCTGCAAGGTGTTGAATTTCTCCGCATCCACGTGCAACGCGCCGATGGCGATCAGCTGGCGCAGCACGCCGCGCAGCTGCACCTCGCTGTACTGCGCGCCGCGGCCGAAGGTCGACAGGCCGTCGTGGCCCTTCTGCTGCACCTTCTCCGTGTCCTTGCCCCGCACCACGTCCATGATGTGGCCGGCGCCGTAGCCGATGCCCTGCTGCTTGCGGATCCAGTAGACGGTCGAGAGCAGCATCTGCGCCGCCTCGGTGCCGTCCCACAGCTCGGGCGGCGTCAGGCAGTTGTCGCAGTTGCCGCAGGGTGTGCTCTTCTCGCCGAAGTAGCCGAGCAGCCGCACGCGCCGGCAGTCGGTCGCCTCGGCCAGCGCCAGCAGCGCGTCGAGCTTGCCGCGCATGACCTGCTTGAACTCCTCGCCGGCGGGGCTCTCGTCGATCATGCGGCGCTGGTTCACCACGTCCTGCAGCCCGTAGGCCATCCAGGCCTGCGCCGGTTCGCCGTCGCGGCCGGCGCGGCCGGTCTCCTGGTAGTAGCCCTCGATGTTCTTGGGCATGTCGAGGTGGGCGACGAAGCGCACGTCGGGCTTGTCGATGCCCATGCCGAAGGCGATGGTCGCCACCATCACGAGGCCTTCCTCGCGCAGGAAGCGGTCCTGGTGCTTCTGCCGCACGGCCGCGTCCAGGCCGGCGTGGTAGGGCAGGGCGTGGATGCCCGCCTCGACCAGCGCCTGCGCCACTTCCTCGACGCGCTTGCGCGACTGGCAGTAGACGACGCCGGCCTCGCCTTCATGCTCGCGCTCGATGAAGCGCAGCAGCTGCGTGGCGGCGTCCTTCTTCTCGACGATGGTGTAGCGGATGTTCGGCCGGTCGAAGCTGCTGACGAACTGGCCGGCGTCCTGCAGCTGCAGCCGCTCGACGATGTCGGCCCGCGTGAGCGCATCGGCCGTGGCCGTGAGTGCGATGCGCGGCACCTGTGGATAGCGCTCGTGCAGCAGCGCCAACTGGCGGTACTCGGGCCGGAAATCGTGGCCCCACTGGCTCACGCAGTGCGCCTCGTCGATGGCGAACAGGCTCAGCTTGCCGCGCGATGCCAGGCCGTCGAGCAGCTCGAGGAAGCGCGGTGTCGTCACGCGCTCCGGCGCCGCGTACAGCAGCGTGACCTCGGCGCGCGCCAGGCGGCGCTCCACCTCCTGCGTCTGCGCCCAGTCCAGCGTCGAATTGAGGAAGGCCGCGTCGACCCCCGCCTCGTGCAGCGCGCCCACCTGGTCGTGCATCAGCGCGATCAGCGGCGACACCACCACCGTCACGCCGTGGCCCGCGCGCTGGCGCGCAATGGCCGGCACCTGGTAGCACAGCGACTTGCCGCCGCCGGTGGGCATGAGCACCAGGGCGTCGCCGCCGTCGGTCACGTGGCCGACGATCTGCGCCTGCGGGCCGCGGAAGGCGGCATAGCCGAAGACCTCGTGCAGGATCTGCAGCGGGTCGGTGGAAGCGGACGAGGGCAGGGTGGACACGGGTGCTATGGTTTTCGTAGCTGCCGGCCCAGGCGCCACGGGCGCAAACACCCGATTCGGCCGACAAGTCAATGCGAGATTCAGTGTGACCGCTGCATTGTCGCCGCTGAACATTCGCGGTTGCGGCGGTGCGCCGCAACCTCGGCTGGCATGCCGCTTGCTCCCTTTGCCGCCATTCGTTGATCAATCCTGTATAGACAGCATTCTGGTGCATCGCGTGCCGCGATGCACCAATAGAGGATCCCCGGATTCGCTGGCAGGTCACGCCGTGCGGGGTTAACCTGTATAGACAGGATGGAATGAGCGAATCACACTGCGCCGTCGCGGCCCGGATCCGCCCGGATCTTCGCGACGGGGCGCCCACCGTCACTTTTCGTCCTTTGATTCAGGAGGGCCGCATGGCCAAGACAGTCTTCTTCAAGATCGCATCCCTGGCCGCCGCGGCCGCCTGCCTGGCCGGTGCCGCCGGTTCCGCCGCCGCGCAGGAGACCAAGATCGCGCTGGGCATGTCCGGCTGGACGGGCTTCGCGCCGCTCACGCTGGCCGACAAGGCGGGCATCTTCAAGAAGAACGGCCTGGACGTGGAGATCAAGATGATCCCGCAGAAGGACCGCCACCTGGCGCTGGCCTCGGGCGCCATCCAGTGCGCCGCCACCACGGTGGAAACGCACGTGGCCTGGAACGCCAACGGCGTGCCGATCGTGCAGATCTTCCAGATGGACAAGTCCTACGGCGCCGACGGCATCGCGGTGCGCAACGACATCAAGTCCTTCGCCGACCTCAAGGGCAAGACCGTCGGCGTCGATGCGCCGGGCACCGCGCCCTTCTTCGGCCTGGCATGGATGCTGAGCAAGAACGGCATGAGCCTGAAGGACGTGAAGACCGTCACCCTCGCGCCGCAGGCGTCGGCCCAGGCCTTCGTGGCCGGCCAGAACGACGCCGCCATGACCTACGAGCCGTACCTCTCGACGGTGCGCAACGCGCCGCAGTCCGGCAAGATCCTTGCGACCACGCTCGACTACCCGATGGTGATGGACACCGTGGGCTGCGCGCCCACCTGGCTCAAGGCCAACGCCAAGGCCGCCCAGGCGCTGACCAACTCGTACTTCGAGGCGCTGGAGATGATCAAGGCCGACCCGGCCAAGTCCAACGAACTCATGGGCTCGGCCGTCAAGCAGACCGGCGAGGCCTTCGCCAACTCGTCGAAGTACCTGCGCTGGCAGGACAAGGCCGCCAACCAGAAGTTCTTCGCCGGCGAGCTCGAGCAGTTCATGAAGGACTCCGTGCCGATCCTGCTGGAGGCCGGCGTCATCCGCAAGGCGCCGGATGACCTCAAGGCGACCTACGACGCCTCGTTCATCAAGTAAGCACGGACGGACGATGGAAGCGACTTCCGCGGCGGTCCAGGCACCGCCTTCTTCGATCGCCGCGCCGCGCCCCGCGCGCCGCGCGCGCGGCATGGCGCCGCTGGAGCCGGTGAGCCCGCGTGCGCGCTGGATGCTGGGTGTCGGCTTCTTCGTTCTGTTCGTCGCCGTGTGGGCGGCGGCCACGCTGGGCGGCTTCGTGTCGCCCACCTTCCTGGCCAGCCCGGTCACGATGGTCAAGGAAGCCTGGCTGCTCTTCACCGAGTACGGCTTCATCAAGGACATCGGCATGACCGTCTGGCGCGTGCTCGGCGGCTTCATCCTGGCGGCCGCGCTGGCCGTGCCGCTGGGCATCGCGATGGGCGCGTACAAGCCGGTCGAGGCCTTCCTCGAGCCCTTCGTCTCCTTCTGCCGCTACCTGCCGGCCTCGGCCTTCATCCCGCTGCTCATCCTGTGGGCGGGCATCGGCGAGACGCAGAAGCTGCTGGTGATCTTCATCGGCTCGGTGTTCCAGATCATCCTGATGGTCGCCGTGACCGTGGGCGGCGCGCGCAAGGACCTGGTCGAGGCCGCCTACACCCTGGGCGCCGACAGCCGCGGCATCGTGCGGCGCGTGCTCATCCCGGGCGCCGCGCCGGGCATCGCCGAGACGCTGCGCCTGGTGCTCGGCTGGGCCTGGACCTACGTCATCGTCGCCGAGCTCATCGGTTCGTCCTCCGGCATCGGCCACATGATCACCGACAGCCAGGCGCTCCTGAACACCGGGCAGATCATCTTCGGGATCATCGTCATCGGCGTCATCGGGCTGGTGTCGGACTTCGTGTTCAAGGCCATCAACCGCAAGCTGTTCGCATGGGCCAGTCTATGAACATGGGCCCCCAAGCTCGGCACTCCGTGTCCTCGCAGCCCCCCGAGGGGGCGCACGCGCCTAAGGGCGGCCTGGCGGCGCGCGGCCAGTTGTCCATCCGCGGTGTCTCCCGCACCTTCACGGGCGCGAAGGGCCAGGCCACCCAGGCCCTGCTGCCGGTCGACTTCGAGGTGCGCGAGAACGACTTCGTCACCATCCTCGGCCCCTCGGGCTGCGGCAAGTCCACGCTGCTGCGCATCGTCGCGGGGCTCGACTTCCCCAGCACGGGCGAGGTGCTGCTCGACGGCCGGCCGGTCGACGGTCCCGGCGCCGACCGCGGCATGGTGTTCCAGAGCTACACGCTCTTTCCCTGGCTCAACATCGAGCAGAACATCCGCTTCGGCCTGCGCGAACGCGGACTGCCCGAGGCGCAGCAGAAGGAACGTGCCGACTACTTCATCGCCAAGGTCGGTCTGCGCGGCTTCGAGCAGCACTTCCCCAAGCAGCTCTCGGGCGGCATGCAGCAGCGCACGGCCATCGCCCGGGCGCTGGCCAACGACCCCAAGATGCTGCTCATGGACGAGCCCTTCGGCGCGCTCGACAACCAGACCCGCGTGCTCATGCAGGAGCTGCTGCTGGGCATCTGGGAGGCCGAGCGCAAGACCGTGCTGTTCGTCACCCACGACATCGACGAGGCCATCTTCATGGCCAACCGCGTGGCCGTGTTCAGCGCGCGCCCCGGCCGCATCAAGACCGAGCTGGCCGTCGACCTGCCGCACCCGCGCCACTACACGATCAAGACCTCGCCCGAGTTCATGGACCTCAAGGCGCGCCTGACCGAGGAGATCCGTGCCGAGTCGATGGCTGCGGAGCATTGA
>JAVHYA010000028.1 GCA_031119395.1 Pseudomonadota bacterium | reverse complement strand
TGGCGGAGAGTGTGAGATTCGAACTCACGGACGGTTGCCCGTCGGCAGTTTTCAAGACTGCTGGTTTAAACCGCTCACCCAACTCTCCGATCCGCTGATTCTAGGCCGACGGGTGATGAGATCGATCTGGTAACGAACGTGACGAATTCGGCCACGACGCCCACTCCGCCTGCACTGGCGGCCGATTGCGCTTTCGTTCAACCCGCCGACGGCAGGAAGAGTTCCTGCAGGTCGCTCAGGAAGTCGAAGCCGCGCTCGGTCGGCCACACGCGGTGCAGGTCGCGTGCCACCAGACCCAGGCGCTCGGCCTCCTCCAGGGGGCGCTGGATGGCGCTGATCGCCAGGCCCGTGCGCTCGGCGAACTGCATGAGCGTGAAGCCGTCCTTCAGCCGCAGCGCGTTGAGCATGAACTCGAAGGGCAGATCGGCCAGCGCGACCTCGTCGCTCTGCGCCACGGCCCGCCCCGCCATCGCGTTGGCCATGTAGCGCTGCGGGTCGCGAAAGCGTACCTGGCGCACGATGCGGTGCGCGAAGCTGAGCTTGCCGTGCGCGCCCGCGCCCAGCCCGAGGTAATCGCCGAACTGCCAGTAGTTGAGGTTGTGGGCGCAGGCATGGCCGGCGCGCGCATAGGCCGACACTTCGTAGCGGCCCAGGCCCACCGCCGCCGTGCGCTCGGTGATGCGGTCGAGCATCGTGTAGGCGATGTCGTCGTCGGGCAGCGCGGGCGGGTGCTTCGCGAAGAAGGTGTTGGGCTCGATGGTGAGGTGGTAGATCGACAGGTGCGGCGGCTGCAGCGCCAGGGCCTGATCGAGGTCGGCGTCCAGGCCCTGCAGGGTCTGACCCGGCAGCGCGTACATGAGGTCGAGGTTGAAGGTGTCGAAGGCGCTCGCGGCCTCCTCGACGGCGGCGATGGCCTGGGCACGGTCGTGCACGCGGCCGATGGCCTTCAGGTGCGCGTCGTCGAAGCTCTGCACGCCGACCGACAGGCGCGTGACGCCCGCGGCGCGGAAGGCACGGAAGCGGTCGCGCTCGAAGGTGCCTGGATTGGCCTCGAGCGTGACCTCGCAGTCGGGCTCGACCTTCAGGCGCGCGCGCACGTCGCCCAGCAGGCGGTCGATGGCGTCGGGCGAGAACAGGCTGGGCGTGCCGCCGCCGATGAAGATGGTGTGCACCGGCCGGCCCCACACGAGCGGCAGCGCGGCGTCCAGGTCGGCGATGACGGCGTCGATGTAGGCCTGTTCGGGGACGCGCTCCCCACTGCGCGATTCGTGCGAGTTGAAGTCGCAGTACGGGCACTTGCGCAGGCACCACGGCAGGTGGATGTACAGCGACAGCGGCGGCAGCGCCGCGAGCTGCAGCGGCCCCGGCCGCATGAGGTGCAGCACATCGTTGGCATTGGCGGCGCCCTCGTTGGCGGGGGCGGCGGGCTGGATCGGGATGGTCACGGCCTCAAGTGCCGGTGCCCGACAGCGCCCAGCGATCGCGCATCAGCTCGACCATGGTGCGCGCCGCCTGGCCGCGGTGGCTGTGGGCGTTCTTCACGTCGGGTGGCAGCTGCGCGAAAGTGCGGCCGAAGGCGGGCAGGAACATGACCGGATCGAAGCCGAAGCCCTGGTCACCGACGGGCTCGCGCGTGATCTCGCCGACCACACGGCCGACGGCGATGAGCGGCTCGGGATCGTCGTGCCGGCGCAGCGCGACCAGCGTGCTGACCAGCGCCGCGCGCCGGTTGGCCACGCCCTGCATCTGCTCGAGCAGCGCACGCACGTTGTGGGCGTCGCCCTTCGGGTAGCCGAACTGCGTGGCGTAGAAGGCGGTGTCGACGCCGGGCAGGCCGCCGAAGGCGTCGACGCACAGGCCGGCATCGTCGGCCACGGCGGGCAGGCCGGTGGCGGCGCTGGCATGGCGCGCCTTGGCCAGGGCGTTCTCGACGAAGGTGCGAAAGGGCTCGTCGGCCTCGCCCACGCCGAGCTCGGACTGGCGCACGAGTTGCACGCCGAGTGCGCCGAAGAGCTGCTGCAGCTCGGCGAGCTTGCCGGCGTTGTTGGAGGCCAGGACCAGTTTCATAAGCAAAAAGTGGCTGCAGCGCCCGCGGGATGGGCGCCAGCAGCTATCAATTCGATAGCGCCTTCCTCTGCAGTTCGACCAGTTCGCCGATGCCCTTCTCGGCCAGGGCCAACAGTTGGTTCATCTCGTCGCGCGTGAAGGCCACGCCTTCGGCCGTGCCCTGCACCTCGACGAAGTGGCCGGCGCCAGTCATGACGACGTTCATGTCGGTGTCGCAGGCCGAGTCCTCGGTGTATTCCAGGTCGAGCAGCGGCGTGCCGCCGACGATGCCCACCGAGATGGCAGCGACCGGCCCCTTGATCGGCGAGACGGCGAGCAAGCCCGCCGCAATCAGCTTGTTCACCGCATCCTGCGCAGCCACGAAGGCACCGGTGATGGCCGCGGTGCGCGTGCCGCCGTCGGCCTGCAGCACGTCGCAGTCGAGGTGGATGGTGCGCTCGCCCAGTGCGGCGAGGTCGAAGACGGCGCGCATCGAGCGGCCGATGAGCCGCTGGATCTCCTGCGTGCGGCCGGTCTGCTTGCCCTTGGCCGCCTCCCGGCTGCTGCGGGTGTGGGTGGCGCGCGGCAGCATGCCGTACTCCGCCGTCACCCAGCCTTCGCCGCTGCCCTTCTTGTGCGGGGGCACCTTTTCTTCGACCGAGGCGGTGCACAGCACCCGCGTCTGGCCGAACTCGATCAGGACCGAACCCTCGGCGTGGATGGTGAAACCGCGGGTGATGCGCACGGGCCGCAGTTGGTCGGCGGCGCGGCCGCCGCTTCGGGTGAAAGCAGTCATTCGGGAACGGGAAAAAACGAAGGGGAGAAGAAACGGATCAGCTCTTGCGCGAGGCCGCGGAACGCCGGATGGCGTCGTTGATCTCGGCGATGGAACGCTCGATGGCGTCGTCGTCCAGGTCGTCGATCTCGCCGTCGGCGGGCATGCCGGCCTGGATCGTGGAGGCGAACACGTCGTCGCTGATGCCATCGGTCGACACACCGGGATCGGCGCCGGGCACGTCGGGGGTTTCCCACTCGATGGCGATCAGGGTCACGTTGTCACCATTGGGGCCGCCGCGGCGCAGCGCCATCTCGACGAGTTCCGGCGCCGCATCGGAGACCTTGCCGGTGGACAGGGAGCGCACGAGCAGCAGGTCGTCCATCACGCCCCACAACCCATCGGAGCACAGCATGAGCCGGTCGCCCTGCTGCAGCGTGAGCGGTGCGGACACCTCGAACAGCGGCGTGCTGGGCGATCCCAGGCAGGTCAGGAGCAGGTTGCGGTTGACGGGCTCGTTGCCGGCATGGGGTCGCGGGCGTTCGGCGTGCGAATGGTCGCGCGTGCGCATCAGCATCTGCCCGTCGCGCACGACGTACAGGCGCGAATCGCCGCAGTGGATCCAGGTGGCGGTGTTGCCTTGCAGGACGGCCGCGACCACGGTGGTGCGCGGCGTGTCGAGCATGGCCTTGTTGCTCGCGTAGCGCATGATCTGCTGGTGCGCAGCCATCACGGCGGAGGCCAGGAAGGTCTTGACGTCCTTGAGCGTGGGGCGCGCCTCGCGCTGGTAGAGCGCGGCAATGGTCTGCAGCGCCAGTTGCGCGGCGACTTCGCCCTCGGGATGGCCGCCCATCCCGTCGGCCAGCACGAACAGGCCCGACTCCCGCGTGTAGCAATAGCCCATGCGGTCTTCGTTCTTGACGCGGCCGCCCTTGCGGCTGACCTGGAAGACGGAAAACTTCACAGTGCGCGCCCCTTGGCCGGTCGGGGCCGCGGGCAGGCGGGACAAGGTGCGTGGACGAGCGTCATGCGGGCCTCGTGGTGGGCGCCACCGCCTTGGGCAGCGCCTTCTTCTCGTAGGAACGCATGTTGTCGATCGACAGGCGCATCTTCTCGCCCACCGACAGCTTGGTGTAGCGGCGCTCGCCCTCGCGGCTGAGCTCCTTCTGGAGGGCGAACACCGACTGCGGGCGCGACAACGGATCGAGCGACATGCACCACTCCACCACCTCGATCAGGTCGTCCGAGTACACGCCGCGCAGGCGGGACAGCGACAGCCCGAGGCGGTCCTTCTCGATGCGCTGGGGTGCGTCGCTGGGCGGGTAGCCGTGCATGCAGGCGTAGATGCACGCGCCGATGGCGTAGATATCGGTCCAGGGGCCCATCGACGAATCGCGGCGGTACATCTCCGGCGCGGCGAAACCGGGGGTGTACATGGGGCGAATGAAGTTGCCTTCCTTGGACAGCACCTCGCGGGCGGCGCCGAAGTCGATCATCACGGCGCGGTCGTCCTCGGTGACGAAGATGTTGGCCGGCTTGATGTCCAGGTGCAGCATCTTGTGCTGGTGCACCACGCGCAGGCCGCGCAGGATCTCGTCGAAAAGCGAACGGATCGTGGATTCGCGGAAGACCTTCGCCTTCTTCAGGTCGCGGGCGGTGACGATGAAGTCCTGCAGCGTGGCGCCGTCGAGGAAGTTCATCACCATGTAGACGGTCTCGTTCTCGCGGAAGAAGTTCAGCACGCTCACCACGGAGGCGTGCGAGATCTGCGCCAGGGACCGTCCTTCCTCGAAGAAGCTCTTGAGGCCGAGGCGGTAGAGCGACAGCTTCTCGGGAGGTACCTGCGGCGCCAGTTCGCCCATGGCACGCGTGGCCAGCGACGAGGGCAGATACTCCTTGATCGCAACCTGCTGGCCCGAGGAATCGACGGCCAGGTAGACCACGCCGAAGCCCCCTGCCGACAGCCGCCGCACGACGCGGTAGCCGCCGATGACCGTGTCGGGCAACAGGGGCGACGGTTTGACCTTTGACATAATCCGGGAGTTTCGCCCGAAGGCGATGGAGCGGCAAGCGAACGCTGTGCCGGAACCTCCTGCACAGGCCGACCACACGGGGCGATTCAGCAGACGAACAACAGCGAGGCTCGATGCCAGTTTACAGCATGACCGGCTACGCCAGTGGCCAGAGCGGCCCGGCCGGCACCCCCTCGGACAGCGAGGTCCGCACGGCCGCGGCAGGCCCGTCGGGCGGGCGACTGGGCGTGGAAATCCGTTCGGTCAACAGCCGATTCCTGGACCTCAGTTTCAAGCTGTCCGAAGAGCTTCGGCAGCACGAGCCGGCCTTGCGGGAACTGCTGACGCAGCGGCTCAAGCGCGGCAAGGTCGAGGTGCGCGCGGGCATCGACCTGCAGCCGGGAGCGGCCCTGGCCGAACCCTCGGCCCGCCTGCTCCAGCGGCTCAATGGCCTGCAGGACGCGGTCAAGGCCTGGTTGCCGCGTGCGCGCGAGTTGAGCGTGGCCGATGTGCTGCGGCTGGCCGCCAGCGAAACCGGCCGGCCGGCGCAGGGCGAGTTCGACGTCGTGGGCGCAGCGGCCGGCGTGGTCGATGCGCTGATCGCGGCTCGCGCGCGTGAGGGCGAGCGCCTGGCCGCCATGCTGCGCGACCGCCTCGACAGCCTGCGCGCGCTGGCACGGCAGGCCGGTCCGATCGTGCCCCAACTGGTCGAGCAGCAGCGCGCGCGCTTCCTCGAACGCTGGCAGGAGGCCATGGGGCTGGCGGGCGGCACCGCGCCCGAGGCGGCGCAGGACCGCGCCCTGAGCGAAGCGACGGCCTTCGCCATCCGCATCGACGTGGCGGAAGAACTGACGCGCCTGGCCGCGCACCTCGACGAGATCGAGCGGCTGCTCGACAAGGGCGGCGAGATCGGCAAGCGGCTGGACTTCCTGATCCAGGAACTGCATCGCGAAGCCAACACCCTCGGCTCCAAGTCGGCGGCACTGGAACTGACGCGCATCGGCGTCGACATGAAGGTGCTGATCGAACAGATGCGCGAGCAGGTGCAGAACATCGAATGACCGCCATGGACTATCCCGGCAATCTCTTCGTGGTGGCAGCGCCCAGCGGTGCCGGCAAATCGAGCCTGGTCAAGGCGCTCATGGAGCTGGACTCGGCCGTGCAGCCCTCGGTGTCGCACACCACGCGGCCGCCGCGCGGGCAGGAGAAGCACGGCCGCGAGTACTTCTTCGTGTCCCCGGCCGAGTTCGACGCCATGGTGGCCGGCGATGCCTTCGTCGAATGGGCCCACGTGCACGGCCAGCGCTACGGCACCTCGAAAAAGGCCGTGGAGGACCGCGTGGCGATGGGCGCAGACGTGATCCTGGAGATCGACTTCCAGGGCGCGCTGCAGATCCGCCAGGTGTTCGCCAACGCGGTCTTGATCTTCATCCTGCCGCCCAGCTGGGAAGAGTTGCGTTCGCGCCTGGAGCGCCGCGGCGAGGATGCGCCCGAGATCATCGAACTGCGCCTGCGCAACGCCGCGCACGAGATGGCGAGGGCCAGCGAATTCGACTTCGTTATAATCAATGAGTTATTTGAACGCGCGCTTTTTGACCTCAAGGCGATCGTTCATGCGCAGCGGCTGCGGTATTCGGCGCAGCGCCGCGCCCGTGCCGACACCTTCGCGGCGCTCAACATTCCCTGACACCGGCCACCTGTGCCACCCACCCGAAAGACAAAGTCATGGCCCGCATCACCGTCGAAGACTGCCTGCAACAGATCCCCAACCGCTTCCAGCTCGTGCTGGCCGCGACCTACCGCGCCCGCATGCTGAGCCAGGGGCACGCCCCCAAGATCGAGAGCAAGAACAAGCCGGCCGTCACGGCCCTGCGCGAGATCGCAGAAGGCAAGGTCGGCCTGGAGATGCTGAAGAAGGTGCCGGGCTGAAGCTAGGCCTTTCTGCCACAAAAGAGAGCACCGCATGCGGTGCTTTTTTTGTGCCCGGACGCCTCATTTCGAGGCGCAGGCTAAAGTAGCGTCAATGAGTGCGGTCGTCCAGCCACAGTCCTCGCCCCGCTCCGCCGGCCCGCGCGCCCCGCACCCGGCGGCCTTGAACGCGGCCGCCGCCAGCTTCGCGGCCCTCACGGACCGGCTGGATTACCTGAGCCCCGACGACGTGGAACAGGTCCGCCGCGCCTACCGCTTCGCCGACGAGGCGCACCTGGGCCAGTTGCGCAACAGCGGCGAGCCGTACATCACGCACCCCATCGCCGTGGCCGCGCAGTGCGCGGAATGGAAGCTCGATGCCCAGGCGCTCATGGCGGCCCTGCTCCACGACGCGATCGAGGACTGCGGTGTCACCAAGACCGACCTGATCGAACGCTTCGGCGCCCCGGTCGCCGAATTGGTCGACGGCCTCACCAAGCTCGACAAGCTGCAGTTCAACACCCGCGAGGAGGGCCAGGCCGAGTCC
Organism: Pseudomonadota bacterium; assembly: GCA_031119395.1. Lineage (GTDB taxonomy): Bacteria > Pseudomonadota > Gammaproteobacteria > Burkholderiales > Burkholderiaceae_C > Xenophilus. The sequence continues at coordinate 48,828 of JAVHYA010000028.1, read as the reverse complement.
TTCCGCAAGATGCTGCTGGCCATGGCGCGCGACGTGCGCGTCATCCTCATCAAGCTGGCCGATCGCACCCACAACATGCGCACGCTGGACGATGCGCCGCGCGAGAAGTGGGCGCGCATCTCCAGCGAGACGCTGGACATCTATTCGCCCATCGCCTACCGGCTGGGCCTGAACCAGACCTACCGCGAGCTCCAGGACCTGTCCTTCCGGCACCTGCGGCCCTGGCGCTACGCGATCCTGGCCAAGGCGGTGGCCAAGGCGCGCAGCCGGCGCCGCGATCTGATCCAGAAGGTACAGCGCGACGTCGAGACCGCCTTCGCCAACGCGCAGATGAGCGTGCGCATGGCGGGCCGCGAAAAGACGCTGTATTCGATCTACCGCAAGATGGAGGAGAAGCACCTGAGCTTTGCCCAGGTCACCGACATCTACGGCTTCCGGCTCATCGTGCCGAACGTGATCGCCTGCTACACCGGCCTGGGCATCCTGCACCAGATGTACAAGCCGCTGCCGGGCAAGTTCAAGGACCACATCGCGATCGCCAAGCTCAACGGCTACCAATCGCTGCACACCACGCTGGTCGGGCCCTCGGGCGTGAGTGTCGAGTTCCAGCTGCGCACGGAGGCCATGCACGTGGTCGCGGAATCGGGCGTGGCCGCCCACTGGCTTTACAAGGCCTCGGACGCGGCCGGCAACAACAGCGAACGCCTGAGCGCCAAGTGGCTGCAGTCGCTGCTGGACATCCAGGACGAGACACGCGACGCGACCGAGTTCTGGGACCACGTGAAGGTCGACCTCTTCCCGGATGCGGTCTACGTGTTCACGCCCCGCAGCGAGATCATGGCGCTGCCGCGGGGAGCGACGGTGGTGGACTTCGCGTACGCCATCCACACCCGCATCGGCGACCACACCTCGGCGGCGCGCATCAACGGCGAGCAGGTGCCTCTTCGCACCGAACTCAAGAACGGCGACGTGGTGGAGGTGATCACCGCGCCGGTGTCCACGCCCAACCCGGCCTGGCTGGGATTCGTGCGCACCGGCCGGGCGCGCTCCAAGATCCGCCACTACCTCAAGACCCTGGCGCAGGCCGAGTCCGAGCGCCTGGGCGAGAAACTGCTGAGCCAGGCCCTGCGCGCCGAAGGCCTGGGCAAGCTGCCCGACGACGACGCCGAGAACCAGCCCACCTGGGAAAAGCTGCTGCGATTCACCGGCAACCGCACGCGCTCGGAACTGATGACCGACATCGGCCTGGGCAAGCGCATCGCCAGCATCGTGGCCAAGCGCCTCATGGGCCTGCTGGCCGAGCGTGGGCTGAAGCCGGATGCACTGATGCTCAGCCGCGAGCGCTTCACGGCGCACGAGAGCCTGTCACAGGGCGCCGTCATGCTCGATGGCAGCGAGAACTCCTCGGTGCGCTTCGCGCTGTGCTGCCGCCCCATCCCCGGCGATCCGATCGTCGGCTATCTGGGCCATGGCGAGGGCCTGGTGGTGCACACCGAGGCCTGCGGCGTCGGCCAGCGCCTGCGCCACAAGGACGCCGAGCGCTTCTTCGCGGTCGACTGGGCCGACGAGCCCGTTCGCGCCTTCGAGACGGGCATCGTCGTCACCGCCCGCAACGACAAAGGCGTGCTGGCCCGCGTCGCAGCCACGCTCGCGAATGCGGAAGCCGACATCACGCACGTCGAGATGGCTGAAGAAACGCGCCAGGATTCGACCGACCTGCGCTTCGTGATCGCCGTGCGCGACCGTGCGCACCTCGATGCCGTGCTGCGCGCCGCCAAGCGCACGCCCTCGGTGCTGGCAGCCGTGCGCGTCGTTCCGGCGCCCTGAGAGCGCCGTGCCTGATCAGGCGTGCGCGCCCGGGGCCGGGTACTCGACGCGCAGCACCTCGACCTCCTGCGTGCCTGCGGGCGTCACCAACTTCACCACATCGCCGACCCGCGCCTTCAGCAAGGCGCGCGCCACCGGAGAGATCCAGCTCACCTGCTGGCGTGAACTCTCCGCTTCGTCGATGCCGAGGATCGTGACCGTGCGCTCCACGCCCTCTTCGTCGGCATAGGTCACCGTCGCGCCGAAGAACACCTGCTCGCCGCCATGGTGAACCGATGGGTCGGTGACCTCGGCGATCTCGAGGCGCTTGGTCAGGAACCGGATGCGCCGGTCAATTTCGCGCAGGCGCTTCTTGCCGTAGAGGTAGTCGCCGTTCTCGGAACGGTCGCCGTTCTTCGCGGCCCAGTGCACCGCCTCGACGACCTTGGGCCGCTCGTTGTCCATGAGATCGAGCAACTCGGCGCGAAGGCGCGCATAGCCCTGTGGCGTGATGTAGTTCTTGCCACCTGGAGGCAAGGGCGGCAGGCCGCCGGCCTCGCCATCCTCGTCGTCAGCGTCGCTTTCCTTGGTGAAGGCCTTGCTCATGCGCAAGCTTATGCACGCGGGGTGAAAAACAAAAAAGAAAAGCCCGCAACTTTCGTTGCGGGCTTTGAAGTGGTGCGGCTGGCAGGAATCGAACCCACGACCCCTTGGTTCGTAGCCAAGTACTCTATCCAGCTGAGCTACAGCCGCTAAGCTCGCAAGTATAGCACGCGTTTTTGGCGCATCCTGAACCGGCGAAAATTTCTTCCTAAAAACTCGCTTGGTAGGCCGTGCTGGACTTGAACCAGCGACCAAGGGATTATGAGTCCCCTGCTCTGACCAACTGAGCTAACGGCCCGCGAGACGCGGGATTCTAGGCGCCCGCTCGCCCGGCCCGAGGCCTGCCCTATTTGTGGTGGCTGAGCGCGTTGCTCACGAGGCGCGAGGTGATGTCCACGATCTGGATCATGCGGTCGTAGGGCATGCGCGTGGGGCCGATCACGCCCAGCGTGCCCACCACCTCACCGTCGACCTCGTAGTTCGCGCTCACGACGGAGAGCTCCTCGACAGGCACGACGTGGCTTTCGCCGCCGATGAAGATGCGCACGCCCTCGGCCTTGCTCGACACGTCGAGCAGCCGCAGCAGCTGTGCCTTCTGCTCGAACAGATCGAAGGCGCGACGCAGCTGGCCCATGTCGCTGGAGAAATCGCTCACGGCCAGCAGGTTGCGCTCGCCGGCGACGACCACCTCCTCCTGCGCCTGCGTCATGGCTTCGGAACTGGCCTGCACGGCCGCCTGCATCAACGAGGCAATCTCGCCGCGCAGCGTGTCCATCTCGGTCTTGAGGCGGTCGCGCACCTGCTCCACCGACAGGCCGCTGTAGTTCGCGTTGAGGTAGTTCGACGCCTCGACCAGCTCGGACTGCGAGTACTCGCGGTCGGTGAAGATGACGCGGTTCTGCACGTCGCCATCGGGCGAGACGATGATGACCAGCAGACGGCGGTCCGACAGCCGCAGGAACTCGATGTGGCGGAAGGCCGAGGTGCGCCGCGGCGCCATGACCACGCCGACGAATTGCGAGAGGTTCGACAGCAGTTGCGCCGCATTGGCAATCACCTTCTGCGGCTGGTCGGCCGGCAGGCTCGGCGCGGCGAGCTGCGGCCGCTGCGCGGTGAGCATCGTGTCGACGAAGAGGCGGTATCCGCGTGCGGTCGGGATGCGGCCGGCCGAGGTGTGGGGACTGACGATGAGACCCAGTTCCTCGAGGTCGGCCATCACGTTGCGGATGGTCGCGGGCGAGAGTTCCAGCCCGGGCGCACGGGAGAGCGTGCGCGAGCCGACGGGCGTGCCGTCGGCGATGTATCGCTCGACCAAAGTCTTGAGCAACAACTTGGCGCGGTCGTCCAGCATTGAAAGATTTTAGTGTTGTAATTTGTAGCCATGACCCCGCCCTTTCGCCACGTGGCCCTCATCGGAAAGTACCAGGCACAGGCGGCGCGTGCGCAGGATCGTGTGATGGACGACATCGGCGACTTCCTGCGCTCGCAAGGCTGCTCGGTGGTGCTCGAGCGCAGCAGCGCCGAGAGCGATTCCGACGGGTTGCCGGCCAAGACCTGCCGCCATCCTGTGCTGACGGTCGAGCAGATCGGCGAACAGTGCGACCTGGGCCTGGTGGTCGGCGGCGACGGCACGATGCTCGGCATCGGCCGCCAGCTGGCACCCTACGGCGTGCCGCTGATCGGCATCAACCGCGGGCGGCTCGGCTTCATCACCGACATCCCGCTGGACAACTACCAGGCCACGCTCACGCCCATGCTGGCCGGCGAATACGAGGAAGACCACCGCAGCCTCATGCACGCGCAGGTGGTGCGCGACGGCGCCGTCGTGTTCGACGCCCTGGCGATGAACGACGTGGTGGTCAACCGCGGTGCGACCTCGGGCATGGTCGAGCTGCGGGTGTCGGTGGGCCGCAATTTCGTGGCCAACCAGCGCGCAGACGGGCTCATCATCGCCACTCCCACCGGCTCCACGGCCTATGCGCTGTCGGCCGGCGGGCCGCTGCTGCACCCGTCGATCCCGGGCTGGGTGCTGGTGCCCATCGCACCGCACACGCTGTCGAACCGGCCGATCCTGCTGCCCGACGCCGAGGAGATCACGATCGAGGTGGTCGGCGGGCGCGACGCCAGCGCCAATTTCGACATGCAGTCGCTGGCCTCGCTGGTACATGGCGACCAGATCGTGGTGCGGCGCTCGGACTACCGCGTGCGCTTCCTGCATCCCCGCGGGTGGAGCTATTTCGACACCTTGCGCAAGAAACTCCACTGGAACGAAGGAGGTTCCTGAGCATGGCCTTGCGTCGCATCGCCCTGCGCGATTTCGTCATCGTCCGCGCGCTGGAGCTCGACCTCGCCGCCGGCTTCACCGTGCTCACCGGCGAAACGGGTGCCGGCAAGTCGATCCTCATCGACGCACTGCAACTGGCCCTGGGCAACCGCGCCGACGCGGGCGCGGTGCGCGAAGGCGCCGAGCGCCTGGACGTGAGCGCCGAGTTCGACGCGGACCCTACCCTCGCCGCCTGGCTGGACGAGGGCGGCTTCGAGGCCGGCGAAGCGCTGCTCCTGCGCCGCACGGTCGACCTGCAGGGCCGCAGCCGCGGCTGGATCAACGGCAGTCCGGCCACCGCCGCGCAACTGCGCGAACTGGGCGACCGGCTGCTGGACATCCATGGTCAGCACGCCTGGCAGAGCCTGACGCGGCCCGAGTCGGTGCGCGGCCTGCTCGACGCCTACGCCGGGGTGCAGACCTCGACGATGGACGACGCATGGCAGCAGTGGCGGCACGCCCTCGGCGCGCTGGAGTCGGCGCGCCAGGCGCAGGACACCTTGCAGCGCGAGCGTGAACGCCTGCAATGGCAGGTCGGCGAGGTCGACAAGCTGGCGCCGGGCGAAGACGAGTGGGACGAACTCTCGGCCCAGCATTCGCGGCTGTCGAATGCGCAGGCCCTGATCGACGCTGCCGAAGGCGCCGCCTCGGCGCTGGAGGACGACGAGGCCGGCGCGCTGTCGGCGCTGTCGCGTGCCGCTTCGCTCCTGCAGGACTGCGAGCACATCGAGCCCGAATTCAAGGCCCTGGGCGAGGCGCTGGCCTCCAGCGTGGCCCAGGCCGCCGACGCGGCCCACTCGCTGCACAGCTACCTGCGCCGCGCCGACGTCGACCCGCAGCGCCTCGCGGAGCTCGACGAGCGCATGGGGCTGTGGATGTCGCTGGCGCGGCGCTACAAGCGCACACCGGCCGAGCTGCCGGCGCTGCTGGCGGGCTGGCGAGCCGAGTTGCAGACGCTCGATGCGCAGAGCGACCTCGCCGCGCTGGAAGCCAGGGAGCAAGCGGCGCAGCAGGCCTTCATGAAGGCCGCACGCGCCGTGTCCAAGGCCCGCCAGCAGGCCGCGCCCAGGCTGTCGGCCGCCGTCACGCAGGCGATGCAGGGGCTGGGCATGCAGGGCGGGCGTTTCGAGGTCAACCTGCAGTCGATGCCGCAGCCCGGCCGGGCAGGGCTCGAAGAGGCCGTCTTCCTCGTCGCCGGCCATGCCGGCAGCACGCCGCGCCCCATCGGCAAGGTGGCGTCCGGCGGCGAACTGTCGCGCATCGCGCTGGCCATCGCGGTGACGACCAGCGAGCTGGGCACCGCGCAAACGCTGATCTTCGACGAGGTCGACTCGGGCGTCGGCGGCGCCGTGGCCGAGACCGTCGGCCGTCTCATGCAGCAACTCGGCCGCGACCGCCAGGTGCTCGCCGTGACCCACCTGCCGCAGGTGGCGGCCTGTGCCGACCATCACCTGCTCGTGGCCAAGCGCGCCACGGCCGACGCCAAGGACGGCGGCGCGCGCACCGAGAGCAGCGTCCAACCGCTGGACGGCGAGGGCCGCACGCGCGAGATCGCGCGCATGCTGGGCGGCGAGCGCGTGTCCGCCACCTCGCTGGCCCATGCGCGCGAGATGCTCGACCGGCCACCGTCCGGCGGCAAGGCGCGCGCCAAGGCCACGTCCTGAAATGGAACACCCCCCATGCCGCTTCGCGGCTCCCCCCTCTCTGGCGCCTTCGGCTTGGAGGGGGGCGCACCCAGCGGCCTGGCCAAGCCAGTTCCGCGGGTGCTCTGACGGCTCCGCGTCGCTCGCCCGCTGTATGGCGTTCCCTGCGATGCGGGTGGCGCGCTGCGCGATGGAAAACTGACATGGACCTCGTCCTCATCACCGGAATGTCCGGCTCCGGCAAGTCGGTGGCGCTGCACGCGCTGGAAGACGCCGGCTACTACTGCGTCGACAACCTGCCGCCCGAACTGCTGGAGTCCTTCATCACGCTGCAGACGCAGCAGAAGGCCACGCGCGTGGCCGTCGCGATCGACGTGCGCAGCGGCGTGTCCCTGCCGCTGGTGCCGCTGCAACTGGGCACGCTGCGCCGCGAAGGCATCGCCCTGCGCTCGCTCTTCCTCGATGCCACCACCGATGCGCTGCTGCGCCGCTATTCGGAGACGCGGCGCCGCCACCCGCTGTCGCGGCAGGACGGCCGGGTCGACGCGCCGGAGCAGGAACGCGCGCTGGCGCAGGCCATCGAGCTGGAGCGCGAACTGCTGGCCGACCTGCGCGACGGCGCCGACGTGATCGATACCAGCCTGATCCGCCCGGCGCAGCTGCGCACCTACATCAAGGCGCTGATCGGCGCGCCGCAACGGCAGCTCACGCTGGTGTTCCAGTCCTTCGCGTACAAGCGCGGCCTGCCGCTGGACGCGGACTTCGTGTTCGACGTGCGCATGCTGCCCAACCCGCACTACGTGGCCGAGCTTCGGCCGCTCACCGGCCGGGACGCGCCAGTGGCCGAGTGGCTGCGCGAGCATGACGCGGTGGCGCGCATGTATGCGGACATCGAGGGTTTCCTGCAGCACTGGCTCGACGCGCTGGCCGACGACCACCGCAGCTACGTCACGGTGGCCATCGGCTGCACCGGTGGCCAGCACCGCTCGGTGTTCCTGGTCGAGCAGTTGGCGCGCGCCTTCGGCGATCGGTGGGCGGCACTGAAGCGCCACCGCGAGCTCGACACCGAGTAGTCCGCCGCAGAAATGCTATTAATTTCATAGCTGACAGCGCAGGCGGGACGGGCGCTGCAGCCCGATTTGGCATTCAGATGTCGGGGGCACCCAGCCGCTGCTCGAGCAACTTGCGCACGGGCGCCGGCAGGCCCAGCGCCCGCCAGGCATCGGCCGCCACCCACTGCCCGGCGCCCGACACAGGCAGCACGTCGACGGCTGCCCACCGCTCGACCGGGTGGAGGTGCAAATCCTTGTGTGTCAGCACATGGGTGAAGGCCGGCAGGGCCTCGAAGCCGGTGTCGTCGTCCGCACCGCAGGCGGCGAGCAGCGCGGCATGGCTGTCGAAGGCGGGCAGGCCGTAGAGCCCGGCCCAGATGCCGCTGTCCGGCCGCTTCTCCAACCACACGGCGCCGTCCCCGCGCCGGGCCAGCAGCAGCCACAGCGCCTGCGCGCTGCGGCGCAGCTTGCGGGTCTTGACCGGGAATCGGTCCGTGGCGCCGAGCGCGCGGGCGCGACACAGGGACTGCACCGGACACAGCAGGCAGTTGGGCTGGCGCGGCAGGCACACCGTGGCGCCCAGGTCCATCAGTCCCTGCGTATAGGCGGAAATGGCTGCGCGCTCGCCCTCGGGGGGCAGCAGCTCGGCGGCGGCATCCCACAGCAGCCGCTCCTGCGCGGCGCTCGCCAGGTCGCCCTCGAAGGCCAGCACCCGCCCCAGCACGCGCTTGACGTTGCCGTCCAGGATCGCCACCCGCTCGCCGAAACAGAAGGCCGCGATCGCCGCCGCCGTCGAGCGGCCGATGCCGGGCAAGGTGGCGAGTTCGGCCGCGCTGTGCGGAAAGGCGCCGCCGAATCGCGCCACCACCTCCTGCGCACAGCGGTGCAGGTTGCGGGCGCGGCTGTAGTAGCCCAGCCCGCTCCACAGGCCCAGCACCTCGTCCTCGGGTGCGGCCGCCAGCGCCGCCACCGTGGGAAAGCGCTCGAGGAAGCGGGCGTAGTAGCCCAGCACGGTGACCACCTGCGTCTGCTGCAGCATGACCTCGGACAGCCACACGCGGTAGGGATCGTGCGTGTTCTGCCATGGCAGGGTGCTGCGGCCGTGGCTTCGCTGCCAGTCGACGAGCAGGGGTGCGAAGATGGCGGCCAGCGCCTCGGCCGACGCCACCACGGGGGGCCGGCCGCTCACGCGGCGCGCAATTCGCCGCGGGCCGCGCCGGGCACGGCGGGCGGGATCGGCTCCTGGCTGGTCAGCAGGGCGGTGAGTTCCTGCAAGCGCTCGTTGAGCAGCCGCAGTTCCTGTTCCTGCCCCCGGATCTCGCCCAGCCGTTCATCCAGGCCGCCGGCGGCATTCTGGATGCGCTCCACCGATTCGATGCGGCGCACGAAGTTGCGGCGGCGCTCCTTGAGCTGGGCGTCGAGCTGTGCGCCGGCCGCCTTGCTCCAGCGCTCCACCTCGGTCATTGCGGCCTCGTTCACCGTGCGCACCCGGCTGCCGAGCGCGCGCACCAGCCGGTCGCAGAAGTCGCCCTGGGCGAGCTTGAGCAGGTTGCCCACGCCCAGGTAGTGCAGGTGGCTGCGCTCGATGCCGTCGAGCTCGTTGACGAAGCCCGACAGGTCGGGCTCCGCCGGTGCCTGGAGCGAGAAGCCGTGCTCGGCATTGAGCTGGCGGAACGTGGCGTGCAGCATCGCCTGGATCTCGCTCGTGGTGGCCTGCACCTCGCGCAGGTTGCTGCGCAGCACATCGAAGGTGGCGCCGTACACCTTGCGCACGCTGAGCTTGATGCCGGGGCGCTTGAGCGTGGCGGCCAGCCGCGCGAGGTCGGACTTGAGCGCGGTGCTGCCGAGCACGGCGTACACCTCGCGCAGCAGCTTGCCCTGCACCGAGCGCAGGGCCAGGATGCGCGTGTTGCTGGATTCGAATTCGGACTGTTCCTGCTCGATGCGCGAGCGCATGTGGCGGATCACGGAGCTGTTCTTGCCGCGCAGCCCCTGCAGTTCGAGCGCCTGCTCCGACAGGTCGCGTTCGCGCACGCTGAGGATGCGCGACGCCTCGGCACGCAGGGCGGACACGCCGGCTTCGACGGCGAGCCGCAGCATGGTCTCGCGACGGCCCAGCAGGCCATCGCCCAGCGCGGCCTCGAGCGCCGGCAGGCGGCTTCCCTGCAGCAGCGCGGCGTCCTTGGCGATCTTGGCCTGCAGCCCCTTCTGCGCCGACACCGGCAGCACGCGCTCGCGCGGCACGCCCAGCGTCTCGGCCGAGAGGGCGCACTGGCGCTCGATCTGCGCGTCGATCTGCCCCGGCGCGCTGAGGGTGTCCCAGAGCGTGTCGATCTTGTTGAGCACGACGATGCGGGTCTCGCCCGGGTCGCCCTCGGTCACCAGGTGCTCGCGCCAGATCGCGAGGTCGGAGCGCGTCACGCCCGTGTCGGCACCCAGGATGAACACCACCGCATGGGCCTGCGGGATCAGGCTCACGGTCAGCTCGGGCTCGGCCCCGATGGCGTTGAGCCCCGGCGTGTCGAGGATGACCAGGCCCTGCTCCAGCAGCGGATGCGGCATGTTGAGCAGCGCATGGCGCCAGCGCGGGACCTCGATGCGGCCTTCGGCATCGACCATGGGGTTGTCCTGCGGCGTCTCGTCGTTCCAGAAGCCGAGGGCACGGGCCCGCTCCACCGGCACCCAGTCCACCTCGGCCACCTTGTGCATGGCGGCAGACAGCGATTCGGCGTCCTGCACATCGACCGGCACCTCCGTCCAGCGCTCGGACTGGTCGCGCCAGTGGGTCAGCGAATGGGGTTCGAGCCGCGTCTCGATGGGCAGCAGCCGCAGGCCCGGCAGGTACGCGGCGTCGTAGCCCAACTCGGTCGGGCACATCGTCGTGCGCCCGGCGCTCGCCGGCATGATGCGGCGGCCGTAGCCGGCGAAGAAGATGGCGTTGATGAGCTCGGACTTGCCGCGCGAGAACTCGGCGACGAAGGCGACCATGACCTTGCTGGTGCGCATCTGCGCCTCGAGCTCGCGCATGCGATCGGACACCGACTGGTCCATCAGGTCGTTTTCGCGCAGCCAGTTGGCCAGCCACTTGAGCCGGTGCGCGAAGTTGCGCCGCCAGGCACCGTGCTGGTCGAATTGCTGGTTGAAGGATCGGCTCAAGGCGGCGGCTCGCTGGGGTTTACAAAATATAACATTGCCACTCTGTGAGCGGCGCGGCCTTTCGGGCGCCTCGCGGCGACCGTCCGGCGTGTTTCAGCTTTTTTGACACATGGGGCAGAAGAAGGTCGAGCGCTGCCCCTGGCGGATCTGCCGGATCGGCGTGGCGCAGACGCGGCAGGGCTCGCCCCCCCGACCATAGACCATGGCGTCCAGCTGGAAGTAACCGGTCTGCCCGTCCACGTGAGAGAAGTCACGCAGCGTGCTGCCGCCGCGCTCCACCGCACGCGCCAGGATCTCGCGCACCGCCGCATGCAGCCGGGCGGCCCGCGGCCGCGAGATGCGCGACGCCGCCAGCGTCGGCCGGATGCCTGCCAGGAACAATGCCTCCGATGCATAGATGTTGCCCACGCCCACGACCACGTCGCCGGCCAGCAGCACCTGTTTGATCGGCGCTCGGCGGCGGCGCAGGCCCGCCTGGAAGGCGGCCAGGTCGAAGCTGCCATCCAGCGGCTCCATGCCCAGCCCGCCCAGCAGCTTGTGCGCCAGAGGGGAATCCTCGGCCTCCACATAGACCACGGCACCGAAGCGCCGGGGATCGTTGAGCCGCAGCATGCCCTGCGTCGTGACGAGGTCGAAGTGGTCGTGCACCTGCGCCTGCGGCAGATCGGCGCCGAAGCGCAGGCTGCCCGACATGCCCAGGTGCAGCAGCAGCAGCCCGTGGTCGAGGTCGATGAGCAGGTACTTGCCGCGCCGGCGCACCCCCTGCACCAGGCGGCCGACCAGCAGTTCGGGCGCCACGGCAAGCGCCCAGCGCAGGGGCTTTCCGGTGCGCACGGCGGTGATGCGGCCGCCCGCGATGCGGTCGGCGAAACCGCGCCGCGTGACTTCGACTTCGGGGAGTTCAGGCATGGGTCAGGGAGGGCGTGCCACGCGGTCGGCGAGACGTGCTGCGAAGGCCCGGAAGGCCCCCGTTTTCAAGGAAGCCCGCCGGGGCCGTGGCCTAAGACGCTTGGATTATTATGGTTCGATGCACCCCACGCTCCGCCGACACCGCCTTGCGGCGGCCGCCCTCGCACTCGCCGCGCTGACCGCCCATGCGCAGTCGCCCGGCCCGGCGCCTGCGGACCCCTCGGCCCCGGCATCCACCCCTGTTCCCGCACCGGCCGCCGACAAGGCCGAGAAGCCCGAGGAAAGCACGGCACGCGCCTCGGCGATGACCGCACAGCTTTTCTACGAGGTGCTGCTGGGCGAACTCAACACACGCGGTGGCGGCGACCCGGTCGAAGGCTTCCAGCTGCTACTCGACGCCGCGCGCCGCACCGGCGACCCCAAGCTGTTCCAGCGTGCCGTCGACGTCGCCGTGCAGGCCCGCTCTCCCGAGGCCGCCCTGGTCGCGGCCCGCGCCTGGAAGCAGTCGATCCCGGATTCGCGCGACGCGCGGCGCCTCGAACTGCAGGTCCTCATCGTGCTCGGCCGCCTGAGCGAGACGGTGGAACCGCTGCGGGCCGAACTCGCGGCCACGCCGGTCGTCGAGCATCCGCTCCTGATGGCGGTCATCGCGCGCAACTACAGCCGCGCCGCCGACAAGAAGCTCGCCGCCTCGGTGGTCGAGCAGGCCCTGGTCGACGACCTGAAGAACCCCGCCACCGCCGGCCTGGCCTGGACCACCGTGGGTCGCCTGCGCCTGGTGGCCGGCGATGCGGCCGGCGCCATGGACGCCGCGCGCAAGGGCCAGGCCGCCGACCCGGACGCCGACGGCCCCGCGGTGCTCGCCTTGGACCTGATCGATCCCGACCGGCCCGAGGCCGAGGCCATGGTCAAGCGCTACCTCGCCACCCCCAAGGCCCTGCCCGAGGCCCGCGTGGCCTATGCGCGGGTGTTGGCCGAGGGCCAGCGCTACGCCGAGGCGACCGCCGAACTCGAGGCGGTCACGAAGACCCGCCCCGACCTGCCCGACCCCTGGCTCCTGCTGGGCTCGCTGCAGGTGCAGGCGCGCCAGGACAGCGCGGCGGAGGCATCGCTGCAGCGCTACCTCGAACTGGCGAGCCAGCAACGCGACGCCGACGAGCGCACGCGCGGCATGGCGCAGGCCTACATCCAGCTGTCGCAGCTCGCCGAGCGGCGCAAGGATTTCGCCGGCGCCGAGCGCTGGCTGTCCCGCATCGAGAGCACCGATCAGCTGGTCGCTGCGCAGACCCGCCGCGCCCTGCTCCTGGCCCGCCAGGGCAAGCTGCCGCAGGCGCGCGAACTGATCCGCAACCTGCCCGAGCGCAGCGAGGCCGACAAGAAGCAGAAGTTCATGGCCGAGGTGCAGCTGCTGCGCGAAGCCAAGGAGTACCAGGCCGTCTATGACATGCTGGCCAAGGCCAGCGCCGCCGAGCCGTCGGACGGCGACCTGGTCTACGAACAGGCCATGGCTGCCGAGAAGCTCAACCGCCTCGACGAGATGGAGCGCCTGCTGCGCAAGCTGATGGCGATGAAGCCCGACAACCAGAACGCGTACAACGCGCTGGGCTACTCGCTGGCCGATCGGAACATCCGCCTCGAGGAAGCCCGCGAGCTGATCCGCAAGGCCGTCTCGCTGGCGCCGGACGATCCCTTCATCGCCGACAGCCTGGGGTGGGTCGAGTACCGCATGGGCAACCTGGCGGAGGCGCAGCGCATCCTCGAGACCGCCTACAAGAAGCGTCCCGATCCCGAGATCGGCGCGCACCTCGGCGAGGTCCTGTGGGCCAGCGGCCAGCGCGACCGCGCCGTGTCGGTGTGGAAGGAAGCCGTGCTGGCCGATGCCGACAACCAGACCCTGCAGGAAACCCTCAAGCGCCTGCGCGTGAAGCTGTGAAGCGCCGCACGGCCTTGGCCGCCGCGGCGGCAGTTGCTCCTTTTTTGATAGCTGGTTGCGCAACACCCACGCGGCCAAGCACTCTTTTCGATTCTCAAGACGGCCAGTGGACGGGGCGCCTGTCGCTGCGCGTGGACAGCCAGCCGGTGCAGTCCTTCGCCGCCCTGTTCGAGCTGCGCGGAGCGCCCGGTCGCGGCGAACTCACGCTCACCAGCCCCATCGGCAGCACGCTGGGCGTCCTGCAGTGGTCGCCGGGCGAGGCGCTGCTGCGCGACGGGCAGCGCACGCAACGCTACGACTCCATCGACATCCTGGCCGAGCGCGTGACCGGCGCCGCCCTGCCGGTGGACGCGCTCTTCCAGTGGCTGGCGGGCCAGCCGGCGGCGGTGCCCGGCTGGCGCGCCGACCTGAGCCAGGTCGCCTCGGGCCGCCTGCAGGCGGTGCGCGAATCGCCGCAGCCCACGGCCGACCTGCGCGTGGTCTTCGAGGCCGTGCCCCGTCCGACCGCCGAGAGCCGCCGCCGGTGAACGCCCTGTACGACCTTCCGGCGCCGGCCAAGCTCAACCTCTTCCTGCACATCACCGGCCGCCGCGACGACGGCTACCACCTGCTGCAGTCGGTGTTCATGCTGATCGACTGGAGCGACGTTCTGCACGTCGAACTGCGCCATGACGGCCAGCTCTCGCGCGAGGACCTGACCACGCCGCTGCCCGCGGACGACCTGGTCCTGCGGGCCGCACGGGCGCTGCAGGCCTTCGCCGACCCCGGCCAGGGCGCACACATCGGCATCGCCAAGCATGTGCCTGCCCAGGCCGGGATGGGCGGCGGCTCGTCCGACGCCGCGACCTGCCTGCTGGCGCTCAACCGCCTGTGGGGGCTTCGCCTGCCGCTGCAGCGGCTCGAGCGCATCGGCCTGGCGCTGGGCGCCGACGTGCCCTTCTTCCTGCGCGGGCACAACGCCTGGGTCGAGGGCATCGGGGAGCAGATCACGCCGATCACGCTGCCGAAGGGCCGCTTCGCGGTGCTCAAACCGACAGCCGGGCTGGACACGCGTCTCATTTTTGCCGCCGAAGACCTTCAGCGCGCCACAAGTCCTGTTATACTCTCTGGCTTTGCTGCAAACGATGCAGCCGATATCTTCCGATTCGGCCACAACGACTTGCAGCCGGTCGCCCAGAGGCTCTGCCCCGAGGTGCGCCAGGCCATCGAATGGCTCGGCAGCCAGGGATTGGAGGCACGGATGACCGGGTCCGGCAGTGCGGTGTTCGCGCCGCTGGAACAGAGAGACAATGCGCCGCACGGCCTGTTGCTCGACGACCCGCCCCCGGGTTGGCAGCTACGGCAGTGCAGCAATCTGGCAGTCCATCCTCTCGCAGGCTGGGCGGTCTAGAAAAGCCAGTCGCCGAGAGGTGGCTGGGTGCGACATTCATCGGTGGGTGGTCTTTGACCACTCTCCTGTGTAGGGGAGTCGCCAAGCTGGTTAAGGCACCGGATTTTGATTCCGGCATGCAAAGGTTCGAATCCTTTCTCCCCTGCCAAATTCTTTCCACGACAAAGAACGGCGCCGCGCCGCAAGGTGCGGGCCTTCAAGGCCCAATCGCTCAGACCGCCGGGAAACACGCATGCAGGCGCATCACCCTGACTTCATGGTTTTCACCGGCAATGCCAATCCCGGCCTCGCGGCCGAGATCGCGCAGCACCTGGGCACCACGCTGGGCGCCGCCCGCGTCGGCCGCTTCTCCGACGGCGAAGTCACCGTCGAGATCAACCAGAACGTCCGTGCCCGCGATGTGTTCGTCGTCCAGTCGACCTGCGCGCCCACGAACGAGAACCTGATGGAACTGCTGATCATGGTCGACGCGCTCAAGCGCGCTTCGGCCGAGCGGATCAGCGCCGTCATCCCCTACTTCGGCTATGCCCGCCAGGACCGCCGCCCGCGTTCCAGCCGCGTGCCGATCTCGGCCAAGGTGGTGGCCAACCTGCTGCAGACCGTCGGCGTCGACCGCGTCCTCACGATGGACCTGCACGCCGACCAGATCCAGGGCTTCTTCGACATCCCGGTCGACAACATCTACGCCTCGCCGGTGCTGCTGGGCGACCTGCGCGCCAAGAACTACGAAGACCTGATCGTCGTTTCGCCCGACGTCGGCGGCGTGGTGCGCGCCCGCGCGCTGGCCAAGCAGCTCAACTGCGACCTCGCCATCATCGACAAGCGCCGCCCCAAGGCGAACGTGAGCGAGGTGATGAACGTCATCGGCGAGATCGAGAACCGCAACTGCGTGATCATGGACGACATGATCGACACGGCCGGCACGCTGGTGAAGGCGGCCGAGGTGCTCAAGGAGCGTGGCGCCAAGAGCGTGTACGCCTACTGCACGCACCCGGTCTTCTCGGGTCCGGCCATGGAGCGCATCGCCCAGGGCACCGCCCTCGACGAAGTCTGCGTGACCAACACCATCCCCCTGTCCGACACGGCGCTGGGCTGCAGCAAGATCCGCCAGTTGTCGGTGGCGCCGCTGTTCGCCGAGACGATCCAGCGCATCGCCAAGGGCGAGTCGGTCATGAGCCTGTTCTCGGACCAGGAAAATTTGTTCTGAAGCGCGCCTCGCGCTCTTCGGACATCTGAAGGAGCGGCCCGTTCCGCTCCTTCTTCGTGCCCCTCCGGGGCTTTTTGAAACGGAGCCAGGCTGGTCGCGGCCGGTTCCATCTGGAGAATCGATATGAAATTCGTCGCTTTCGAGCGCGCCAAGCAGGGTACGGGTGCGAGCCGCCGTCTGCGCAATGCCGGCAAGACGCCGGGCATCGTCTACGGTGGCGAGGGCCAGCCCCAACTGATCGAACTCGATCACAACGCGCTGTTCCACGCCCTCAAGAAGGAAGCCTTCCACTCCTCCATCCTCGAGATGGAACTGGGCGGCACCGTGAGCAAGGTCCTGCTGCGCGATGTGCAGTACCACCCCTTCAAGCAGCTGGTTCAGCACATCGACTTCCAGCGCGTCGACGCCCGCACCCGCCTGACCGTGAAGGTGCCGCTGCACTTCAAGGGTGAGGAAGAGTCCGAAGCCGTCAAGCTGCACCAGAACCTGGTCAACCACGTGATGACCGAAATCCAGATCAGCGTGCTGCCGGCCGACCTGCCCGAATTCATCGAGGTCGACCTGTCGGGCCTGACCAACGCCGCCACCGTGCACGTGAGCGACCTGAAGCTGCCCAAGGGCGCCAAGGTCATCCTGCACGGCAAGCCGAACCCCGTCGTGGTGTCGGCCGTGGCCCCGGCCGCCGAGGAAGAGCCCGCACCGGCCGAAGCCGCTGCGGCTGCGCCCGCACCGGCTCCGGCCAAGGGTGGCAAGAAGAAGTAATCGCCCCGCCCGTGCGCGATTCGACGGCCCGCTTCGGCGGGCCGTCTGCTTTTCAGGCCCCGCGGAAATCCGCCCCGGATAATCGACTCCATGATCAAGCTGTTCGTCGGCCTGGGCAACCCGGGCCCGGAGTACGAGGCCACGCGCCACAACGCGGGCTTCTGGTGGATCGACGCCCTGGCGCGCGACTGGAAGCTGCATCTGCAGCCCGAGCGCAGCTACCACGGCCTCGTGGCGCGCACCACGGTGCACGGCCAGAACGTGTGGCTGCTCGAGCCGCAGACCTTCATGAACCTCTCGGGCAAGTCGGTCGGCGCGCTGGCCCGCTTCTTCAAGATCGCACCGGAGGAGATCCTCGTGGTGCACGACGAGCTCGACATCGTGCCCGGCCAGGCCAAGCTCAAGCTCGGCGGCAGCCACGCCGGCCACAACGGCCTGCGCGACATCCACGCGCAACTGGGCACGGGCGACTACTGGCGCCTTCGCATCGGCATCGGCCACCCGGGCGTGAAGAGCGAAGTCATCCACTGGGTGCTCAAGAAGCCGCTGCGCGAGCAGCGCGAGGCGATCGACGACACGATCGTGCGCACCCTGCATGCCGTGCCGGCCCTGGTGGCCGGCGAGATGGACAAGGCGACCTTGCTGATCCACACCAGCAAGCCGCCCCGGCCCAAACCGCCCCGGCGCGAGCCCGGCGACGGCGGGCCGCCCGCCGCGGCGCCGGGTTAGCGCCGAGCACCACAGGGAGGAGGAGACGATGCGCACACGACACCGCGCCGCCCACACGATTGCTTCACTTTTGATAGCAGCTTGCGCCCATCCGGCGGGCGCTGCAGGCCCAAACGGCTTGGGAAGCCACACTTGGCGCTGCGGCAGCAGCTACAGCGACCACCCCTGCCCCGGCGGGCGACCGGTGTCGGTGGACGACACCCGCAGCAGCGCCGACCGCCAGGCCCAGGACCGGCGCACCCGCGACGCCCAGCGACAGGCCGACGCCATGGCCCGCGAGCGCCGCGCCCTGGAGCACGAGGCCGCGCGGCAGCGGCCTGCCCTCATCGCGCCGCCCCCCGCACCGGCCACGAAGCCCGCGCCGCGCGAGACGGTCGCGAAGCCGCCGAAGACCCACAAGCCGAAGAAGCACGCGAAAGGCGACACGGACGCCTTCACCGCGCGCGATCCGTCGGCGGCCGCTGCGGGCAGCAAACGCAAGAAGACGAAGACGGATTGAGCCGGGCCGGCGCCGCGCAGGCCCTCAGGCCGCCGGCGGCGCCGCTTTCGCGGCCGTGAGCCGCTCGTACTTCTGGAACAGCGTCTCGCGCGACTCCACGAAGCCGGGGTGGACCGGGATGCACGCCACCGGGCAGATCTGCACGCACTGCGGTTCGTCGAAATGCCCCACGCATTCCGTGCACTTGCACGGATCGATCTCGTAGATCGCCTCGCCCATCGAGATCGCGTCGTTGGGGCACTCCGGCTCGCAGACGTCGCAGTTGATGCATTCGTCGGTGATCATGAGGGCCATGGCGCCGATTATCGGTGGCCGCGCCGGCCCGCCAGGCGCTGCCGCCGCCGAGGCCCTGCCTGCGGCAGGGGCGGCAAGGGGCCTCACCGGCGCACGGGCACGTTCATTGCGTGGATGCGGTTATGCTGCGG
Source organism: Pseudomonadota bacterium (assembly GCA_031119395.1). Classification (GTDB taxonomy): domain Bacteria; phylum Pseudomonadota; class Gammaproteobacteria; order Burkholderiales; family Burkholderiaceae_C; genus Xenophilus. The sequence continues at coordinate 30,391 of JAVHYA010000028.1, read as the reverse complement.
CCGCCCCCGCGACCCGCCGCGCACCCTTGCCGTCGCCGCCGGCCGCGCCGCCCCAGGCGCACGCTGCGCGCACCGCCCCACCATGAGCCTGTTCCTCCTCAAGCGCCTCGCGACCCTCATCGGCACCCTGATCGGTGCCTCGGTCATCGTCTTCCTCGTGCTCGAGATCCTGCCCGGCAACGCCGCGCAGATGCTGATGGGCCCGGATGCCGACCCCAGCGCGGTGGCGGCCCTCGCCACCAAGCTGGGCCTCGACCAGCCGGCCTGGACGCGCTACTGGCAATGGATCGGCGGCCTGCTCACCGGCAACCTCGGCGACAGCTACACCTACGGCTCGCCCGTGCTCGACCTGATCCTCGAGCGCCTGCAGCTGACCATCCCGCTGGCCTTCATGGCGATGGCCTTCACCACCGTGATCGCGCTGCTGGTCGGGGTGACGGCCGCGGCCCGCCACAACAAGCTGGGCGACGTGGGCCTGATGGGGCTGGCCCAGGTCGGCGTGGCCATTCCCAACTTCTGGTTCGCGATCCTGCTCATCCTGCTGTTCTCGGTGAAGCTGCAGTGGTTCTCGGCCGGCGGCTTCGACGGCTGGGGCGAGGGCATCGGCGCGGGCATCAAGTCGCTGCTGCTGCCCGCCCTGTCGCTGGCGGTGGTGCAGGCGGCCATCCTGGCGCGCATCACGCGCTCGGCCGTGCTGGAGGTGATGCGCGAGGACTTCGTGCGCACCGCGCGCGCCAAGGGCGTGGGCCAGCGCGCGGTGCTGTGGCGCCATGTGCTGCGCAATGCGCTCATCCCCGTCGTCACCGTGATGGGCATGCAGTTCTCCGAGCTGCTGGCCGGCACCATCGTGGTCGAGAACGTGTTCTACCTGCCCGGCCTGGGCCGCCTGATCTTCCAGGCCATCAGCAACCGCGACCTGATCGTGGTGCGCAACTGCGTGATGCTGCTGGCCGCCTTCGTCGTCATCGTGAACTTCGTGGTCGACGTGCTGTATGCGGTGATCGATCCGCGCATCAAGGCGAGCGATGTGTGAAAGCGGACATCCGTACGCGAAGGGCGCGAAGGTCTCGCGAAGGACGCAAAAGAACTCCCTGAAAGATTCGTCTGGCTCTTCTTCGCGACCTTTGCGAAATCTTCGCGCCCTTCGCGTACGGCAGTCCGATTCCTGAACCCATGAACACCCTCACCCTCGCCAGCCCACGCAACGCCCCCGGCTTCTGGCAACGCGCCCTGCGGCATCGCAGTTTCGTCATCGGCGGCGTGCTGACGCTGCTGCTCGTCGCGGCCGCCGCCCTGTCGTACGTGTGGACGCCCTGGTCGCCCTACGAGATGGACATGGCGGCCAAGATGCAGTCGCCCTCGGCACGGCACTGGCTGGGCACCGACGCCTTCGGGCGCGACGTGGCCTCGCTGCTGCTGGTGGGCGCACGGGCGTCGATCCTCGTGGGCGTGATCGCGGTGGGCATCGGCCTGGTGGTCGGCACCGCGCTGGGCCTGCTGGCCGCGGCCCGGCGCGGCTGGGTCGAGGAGGCCATCATGCGGCTGACCGACTTCTCGCTCGCCTTCCCCGCCATCCTCTCGGCCATCATGCTCACGGCCGTGTTCGGCGCCGGCATCGTCAACGCGATCATCGCCATCGGCATCTACAACATCCCGACCTTCGCGCGCATCACGCGCGCCTCGGCCAACGCGATCTGGTCGCGCGAATACATCGCCGCCGCGCGCGCCTGCGGCAAGGGCCCCTTCGCCATCACGATGCAGCACGTGCTGCCCAACATCTCGGCCGTGCTGATCGTGCAGATCACGATCCGCTTCGCCATCGCCATCCTGGCCGAGGCCGCGCTGTCGTACCTCGGCCTGGGCACGCAGCCGCCACAGCCCTCGTGGGGCCGCATGCTGAGCGAGGCGCAGACCCTCATGTTCCAGCAGCCCCTGCTGGCCGTCTGGCCCGGCCTGGCCATCGCCTTCGCCGTGCTCGGCCTCAACCTGCTGGGCGACGGGCTGCGCGACCTGCTGGACCCGAAGCTGGCGAGGGCACGCTGATTCGGACCTCCATCCACGAAGGACGCGAAGGTTTCGCGAAGGACGCAAAAAGCTCGATGAAAAAACTCCTGGATTCTCTTTCGCGCTCTTCGCGCGACCTTCGCGCCCTTCGCGTACGGCTGTCCGCTTTCTGACCATGCCCCTCCTCGAAGTCAACGACCTCCACATCGGCCTGCAGACGCAGCGTGGCCCCGCCGAAGCGGTGCGCGGCATCAGCTTCTCGCTCGAGCGCGGCGAGACGCTGGGCATCGTGGGCGAATCCGGCTGCGGCAAGTCGATCACCGTCATGTCGCTCATGGGCCTGCTGCCCTCGAACGCGAAGGTCACGGGCAGCATCCGCTTCGACGGGCAGGAACTGGTGGGCCTGCCCGACAAGGCGATGTGCCAGGTGCGCGGCAACCGCATCGGCATGATCTTCCAGGAGCCGATGACGGCACTGAACCCGGTGCACACCATCGCGCGCCAGGTCGGCGAGCCGCTGCGCCTGCACCGCGGGCTCTCGGCGGCCGACGCGCGCAAGGAGGTGCTGGCCTTGCTGGAGCGCGTGGGCATCCCGGATGCGCAGGCCAAGCTCGACGCCTACCCGCACCAGTTCTCGGGCGGGCAGCGCCAGCGCATCGGCATCGCGATGGCGCTGGCCTGCGGGCCCGACCTGCTGATCGCCGACGAGCCCACCACCGCGCTCGACGTCACCATCCAGAAGCAGATCCTCGACCTCATCCGCGGCCTGGTCGAGGAACGGGGCATGGCGATGATCCTGATCTCGCACGACCTCGGCGTGATCGCCAACAACGTGTCGCGCATGCTCGTGATGTACGGCGGCAGCGTGGTCGAGAGCGGCCCCACCGGCGCCGTCTTCGCCGAGCGCGCCCACCCCTACACGCAGGGCCTGTTCGCCGCGCGCCCGGTGCTGGGCGCACCGCGCGGCGGGCGCCTGGCCACCATCCGCGGCAGCGTGCCCGAGCTGGTCGACCTGCCGCCCGGCTGCCCCTTCGCGGGGCGTTGCCGCTTCACCGTCGATGCCTGCCACACCACGCCGCCGCCGCCCACGCCGCTCGCGCACGGGCACCAGGTGCGCTGCATCCGGCTCGATGCGGTGGCCGCCGAAGCTGCGGAGCAGGAGATCGCGGGATGAGCGACATTGCTATCAATTTCGTAGCTGCTCGCGCACGCAGGACGGGCGCCGCAGGCACTTTTCATTCAAGAATGAAGACGGACATCCGTACGCGAAGCGCGCGAAGGTGTCGCGAAGGACGCAGAAAATCCATGGAAATTTGTCGGACCCCCCTGGGCGCCCTTCGCATGATCGTTGCGTCCTTCGCGCACGGCTGCCCGCTCCCGCTTTCTGAACCATGACCCTGCTCGAAGTCACCGACCTGGTCCGTCATTACGAGCTGCCGCGCGAGAAGCTGCTCGGCCCGCCGCCGCTGGTGAAGGCGCTCAACGGCGTGAGCTTCACGGTCGAGGCCGGACGCAGCCTGGGCATCGTCGGCGAGTCCGGCTCGGGCAAGTCGACCATCGCGCGCCTGGTGATGGCGCTGGACACGCCCACCAGCGGCAGCATCAAGATGCTGGGGCGCGACATCAACGCCCTGCCCAAGCGCGAGCTGCGCGTCGCCCGGCGCGACTTCCAGATGGTCTTCCAGGACCCGTACGGCTCGCTCGACCCGCGCCAGACGGTGGCGCGCATCGTGGCCGAGCCGCTGGAGGCGCTGGCCGGCACCGCCGAGTCGGCCACGCGCGCCGAGCAGCGCGAGCGCGCGGCCGAGTCGCTGGCGGCCGTGGGCCTGCGCACCACCGACCTCGACAAGTACCCGCACGAGTTTTCCGGCGGGCAGCGCCAGCGCATCGCCATCGCGCGCGCGCTCATCACGCGGCCCAAGCTCATCGTGGCCGACGAGCCGGTGAGCGCGCTCGACGTGTCGGTGCAGGCGCAGGTGCTCAACCTCATGCAGGACCTGCAGCAGCAGTTCGGCATCAGCTACCTGCTCATCAGCCACGACCTCGCGGTGGTCAACCACCTGTGCGACGACGTGTGCGTGGTGCTCAAGGGGCATATCGTCGAGCGCGGCGCGCCCGAGCGCCTGTTCCGCGAGGCCGAGCACCCCTACACGCGCGCCCTGCTCGAGGCCGTGCAGCACACGCCGGCCGGAGGCGTGCTGCACGCCTGAGCGCGGCGGCTTCGGATGTTTCCGTCATAAGCACGAGGTTGCGGCGCGGGCGGCCTTTCGCGCAAGATGCCGGCGGCCCGCGGCCGCGGGGATGGGCCCCGGGGCACGCGGTCCGTCCCATCGACCCCGCAAGGACCGACGTGCTGCAACGACGCACCTTCATCGCCACCGCGGCCAGCGCCGCCACCGTCTCATGGGGCTTGCCCGCCACGGCGCAGGCCCGCCGCAAGGACAGCCTCGTGCTCGCCCTCACGCTGGAGCCGACCGGCCTGGACCCGACCGCCAAGGCCGGCGCGGAGATCTCGGAGGTGGTGCTCTACAACGTCTTCGAGACGCTCACCAAGATCCAGTCCGACGGCAGCGTCAAGCCGCTGCTCGCCGAGAGCTGGGAGGTCTCGCCCGACCTGAGGACCACCACCTTCCGGCTGCGCCGGGGCGTGAAGTTCAGCAACGGCGAGCCCTTCGATGCGCAGGCCGTGAAGTTCAGCTTCGACCGCGCGGCCGCCGCGGGCAGCACCAACAAGGACAAGCGCACCTTCACCAACCTGAAGGCCCAGGTCGTCGATTCGCACACGGTCGTGCTGATCAGCCAGGAGATCGAGCCCGACCTGCTGTTCCTTCTTGGCCAGGCCTCCGCCATCATCGTCGAGCCCAGGAGCGCCGACACCAATGCCACGCAACCCGTGGGCACCGGCCCGTACCGGCTCGAGGCCTGGAACAAGGGCAACACGATCGTCCTGGCGAAGCGGGACGACTGGCGCCAGGCGGACGCGGTCGCCCTCCGCCGCGTCAGCTTCCGCTTCATCTCGGAGCCGGCCGCGCAGGTCGCCGCGCTGCTGGCGGGCGATGTCGACCTCTTCCCGCATGCCTCGGTCTCGCGCAGCCTGCCGCAGTTCCAGAACGACCGGCGCTTCCAGGTGCTGTTCAACGCCTCGCGCGGCAAGACCATCCTGGCCATCAACCAGCGCCGCAAGCCGCTGGACGACGTGCGGGTGCGCCGGGCCCTGCTCGCGGCCATCGACCGCAAGGCCGTCATCGAGGCCGCGGTCGACGGGCGCGGCGTGCCCATCGGCAGCCATTACGTGCCCGGTGCGCCGGGCTACGTCGACACGCTGGGCATCAACCCCTACGACCCCGAGAAGGCGAAGCGGCTGCTCGCCGAGGCCGGGGTGAAGACGCCGCTGGAGCTGAACTTCGTCCTGCCCCCGCCGCCCTACGCGCGCCAGGGCGGCGAACTCATCGCCGCCCAGCTGGCCAAGGTGGGCGTCAACGCGAAGCTGCAGAACGTCGAATGGGCCCAGTGGATCGGCAACACCTACGGCGGCGCCCACAACTACGACCTGACGCTGATCCTGCACGTCGAGCCCTTCGACCTGGTGAACTACACCAAGCCCGAGTACTACTGGGGCTACCGCTCGACGAGGTTCAACGAGGTGTTCGAGAAGACCCGCAGCAGCCCGCGCGAGGCCGACCGCCTGCGCGCGCTGGGCGAGGCGCAGCGCCTGCTGGCCGAGGATGCCGCCAATGGCTTCCTCTACCAGCCGCAGCTCATCACCGTGGCGGCCCGCGGCCTGCGCGGGCTGTGGAAGGACCAGCCGATCTTCGCCAACGACCTGTCGGCCCTGTCCTGGGGCTGAGCGGCGCGCCGGCGCCCCGCCTTGGGGAACCTCCCGAGGGAACGCCCCCCCGGCGCCCAGCACGGTGCGCCTTCGCTGCGAGAGAATGCGCGGCGGCATGGCATCGTTCCTGCTGCATGGCCGCCTTCGGCGTGCTCGCCGGCGACCTCGATGGCCGCCCCGCGTCCACGCTTCATCCCCTTCGGAGATCACTCGCTATGTTGAACCGCCGCACCCTTCTTCTCACCGGCAGCGCCACCGCCGCGCTCGCCACGCCGCTGGCCAGCCTGGCGCAGGGAAGGAAGGATTCCATGGTGCTGGGCATGACGCTCGAACCGCCGGGCCTGGACCCGACCGCCAACGCCGCCTCGGCCATCGGCGAGATCGTGCTCTACAACATCATGGAGACGCTCACCAAGATCAACGCCGACGGCAGCGTCTCGCCGCTGCTGGCCGAGAGCTGGGAGATCTCCCCCGACCTGAAGACCTACACCTTCAAGCTGCGCCAGGGCATCACCTTCCAGAACGGCGAGCCCTTCAACGCCGAGGCGGTGAAATTCAGCTTCGAGCGCGCCGGCGGCGAGAAGAGCACGAACAAGGACAAGCGCACCTTCGCCAACTTCTCGGTGCAGGCGGTGGACGCGCACACGGTGGTGGTGATCAACAAGGAGATCGACCCCGACCTGCCCTTCATCCTGGGCCAGGCCACGGCCGTGATCGTCGAGCCCAAGAGCGCCGGCACCAACGCCACGCAGCCCGTGGGCACCGGCCCCTACAAGCTCGACAGCTGGGCCAAGGGCTCCTCGCTGGTGGTCAGCCGCTGGCCGGGCTACAAGGGCGTGCAGAAGCCCAAGCTGCAGAAGGTCACCTTCCGATTCATCTCCGACCCGGCGGCACAGGCCGCGTCGCTGCTGGCCGGCGACGTGGACGCCTTCCCGCGCATCGCCACGCGCGTGGTGCCGCAGTTCAAGATGAACCCGCAGTTCCAGGTCATCCTGGGCGGCTCGCGCGCCAAGACCATCCTGGCGATCAACGAGCGCAAGAAGCCGCTGGACGACGTGCGGGTGCGCCGCGCCATCCTGGCCGCCATCGACCGCAAGGCCGTGATCGAAGGCGCCGCCGACGGTTTCGGCACGCCCATCGGCAGCCACTACGTGCCCGGCGCGCCCGGCTATGTCGACACCACCGGCGTGAACCCCTTCGACATCGAGAAGGCCAAGAAGCTGCTGGCCGAGGCGGGCGTGAAGACGCCGCTGGAGCTGACCATGACCCTGCCCCCCCCGCCCTACGCGCGCCAGGGCGGCGAGGTGATCGTGGCCCAGCTCGCCAAGATCGGCATCAACGTGAAGATCCAGAACGTCGAATGGGCGCAGTGGCTCAGCGGCACCTACGGCGGCGGCTTCAACTACGACCTCACGATCGTCTCGCACGTGGAGCCCTTCGACCTGGGCAACTACGCCAAGCCGGAGTACTACTGGGGCTACAACAACAAGGCCTTCCAGGCGCTGTACGACAAGATCAAGACCACCGGCAACGCGACGGAGCGCAACAAGCTGCTGGGCGACGCGCAGCGCATGCTGGCCGACGACGCGGCCAACGGCTTCCTGTTCCAGCCGACCTTCCCGATCATCGCGAAGAAGACCGTCAAGGGCCTGTGGACGGCGATGCCGATCTCGGCCAACGAGCTGGCTGCGCTGTCGTGGTCCTGAGCCGCACCACGGACTGACTCCTGCCCACGCCGTGTTCCGCCGCCGCGGGACACGGCTTTTTTCTTCGCACGCCATGACCGCTGACACCACCCGCCCGCTGCACGACTGGAGCGCGGCCGACCTGTCCGACGCCTACCGCGCCGGCACCCTGTCCCCCGTCGACGCCACCCAGGCGGTGATCGACCACATCGAGCGCTGGGAGCCTGCCCTGCAGGCCACCTACCTGTACCGCCCCGAAGCGGCCCTGGCACAGGCCCGTGCCAGCGAGGCACGCTGGCAGCGCGGCGAGGCGTTGGGCCCGCTCGACGGCGTGCCCGGCACGCTGAAGGAGAACATCACCACCGCGGGCGACCCGATGCCCGCCGGCACGGCCGCGGTCGACCTGCGCCCGGCCGCGGCCGACGCGCCCGCTGCGGCCCGGCTCAGGGAAGCGGGCATGGTGCTCGTGAGCAAGACCACCATGCCCGACTTCGGCATGCTGTCCTCCGGGCTGTCGAGCTTCCACCGCCTGTCGCGCAACCCGTGGGACCTCGCCCGCACGCCCGGCGGATCCAGCGCGGGCGCCGGTGCGGCCGCGGCGGCCGGCTACGGCCCGCTGCACGTGGGCACCGACATCGGCGGCTCGCTGCGGCTGCCGGCCTCGTGGTGCGGCATCTTCACGCTCAAGCCCAGCCTGGGCCGCATTCCGCTGGACAACAGCTACACCGGCCGCGTCGCCGGCCCCATGACGCGCAGCGTGGCCGACGCCGCACGGATGATGCAGGCGCTGGCCCAGCCCGACGCGCGCGACAGCATGGGCCTGCCGGCGCAGGACATTCCCTGGGCGCAGCACGCCGTCGGCCCCGACCACCTGCGCGGCCTGCGCATCGGCCTGCTGCTCGACGCCGGCTGCGGCCTGGCGGTCGACCCCGAGATCGCCGCCGCGGTGCGCCAGGCGGCCATCCTCTTCGAGCGCGCCGGCGCCAGCGTGCAACCCATGCAGCCCTTCATGTCGCAGGCCATGCTCGACGGCATGGACCACTTCTGGCGCATGCGCTCCTGGGTCGACATGAAGGCGCTGCGGGCCGACCAGCGCGACAAGGTGCTGCCCTACATCCGCACCTGGGCCGAGAGCGCGGCCGGCTTCTCCGGCGAGCACATGTTCCGCGCCGCGAGCCAGTTCCACGTCACGCGCGTGACCACGGTGGCCGCCTGCGCGCGCTTCGACTACGTGATCTCGCCCGTGTCGCCCAACATGCCGGCGCCGGCCGAGGACGCCTCGCCCACCAACGACCCGCTGCGCCCGCTGGAACACATCGGTTTCACCGTGCCCTTCAACATGTCGGAACAGCCGGCCGCCTCGGTCAACTGCGGCTATTCGGCCGCTGGCCTGCCCATCGGCCTGCAGATCGCGGGCCAGCGCTTCGACGACCTGGGCGTGCTGCAGGTGGCGCGCGCCTTCGAACAGATCCGCGGCGAGCAGCGGCCCTGGCCGCAGCCGCCGGCGGCGTAGCGCTGGGCTGCTGCAGCGCCGTCGGCACGCGGGGGCGAGCCTAGGCGGCCAGCAGCGCCGCCAGTTCCTCGCGCACACGGCCGACGAATGCGTCTTCGCCCTGCCGCGGAGGCAGCACGTGGAAGGCGACCTTCGGCAGCGCCGGCAGACCGTGCGGTGCAGCCAGCGGCGCCACGCCGGGCCCCAGCGCCGACTCGTTGAGACAGGCGATGCCCAGGCCGGCCGCCAGCGCCGACTGCAGGCCGGCCACCCCGGAAGCCACGTGAACGATGCTGTACGGCACCTTGCGCCGGCGCAGCAGGCCCACGGTGAACTGGTGCAGCGCGCAGCTGTCGGGCAGCGCCAGCAGGCGCAGCGGCGCCCCGCGCGCCGGCCGCACGCCGGGCGCCGCCATCCACCGCAGGGCCTCCTGCCGCAGCAAGGCCCCGGTGGCACGGGCCGGCGCGCCCTGCCCCACGATGCGCATCGACACGCCGACGTCGTGCTCGCCCTGCGCGTAGGCGGCCTCGACCTCGCCGCTCTTGCGCACCGTGACGTGCAGCCGCAGTTGCGGGTATTGCGCGCCCAGCCGCGCCAGCAGGCGCGCCAGGTCCGCCGGCCGGTAGTAGTCGGTGATGCCCAGCCGCAGCTCGCCCTGCAGCGCCACGCCGTGCAGGTCGCGCCAGGCCTCGTCGCTCAGCGCGAGCAGGCGCTGGGCATGGGCCAGCAGGCGCTCGCCCGCGGGCGTCGGCCACACGCCGGCCTTGCCGCGATGCAGCAGCACCTGGCCGGCACGCTCCTCCAGCTTGCGCAGCTGCTCGCTCGCGGCCGACTGCGACAGGAACACGCGCGGCGCGCCGCCGGTGACGCTGCCCGCGTCCACCACGGCCACCAGGGTGCGCAGCTGCTCGAGGTCGAATCCCTGCATCGCTCATCCATCGGCAATTTCGATGGGTCGCATTATTGATTCCCGCTTTTCCGATGGCAATCGCATGCCCAGAATGAGCCCATCGTCATTCCACTCCCGAGGAGAAGCGCCATGCCCCACATCGTCATCCACCTGTCCGGCGAACCCGACGCCGCCCTGGCCCGCGAAGCGGTCGCCGCCGTCGGAGAGCTCACGCAGCGGGTGCTCGGCAAGAAGCCCGAGGTCATCGCCACCACCGTGCAGTTCATCCCGGCCGCGCTGTGGTTCGTCGGCGGCCGCTCGCTGGCCGAGCAGCAGCGCAGCGCCTTCCACCTGGACATCAGCATCACCGACGAGACCAACACCAAGGCCGAGAAGGCGCGCTACCTGGCCGAGGTGCACGCCGCCTTCGCGCGGCTGCGGCCGGACCTGCACGCGCTGAGCTACGTGCATGTGATCGATGCCCGCGCCGCGGCCTACGGCTACGGCGGCCGCACGCAGGAGTTCCGCCACCAGGCGGCGGGCGTCTGACGAGGCGCCGGCAGCACTCAGCCCGCGCCCGCGCGGGCCCGCCTACGCGCGCTGGGTGCGCCAGTCCAGCTGCTGGCGCTGGTCGCGCATCGACGACTCGGAGCGCTTGAAGACCGGCAAGGCGCCGGCTGCCGCCTCACCCCGGCGCGCCGCCGCGGCCGGCCCGTCGGCCACGATGCGGCGGTAGGTCGCCATGACCGTGCGCCGGTCGTCGTCGAAATCGCCATGGTGCATCGCACCCGAAGCCGACGGCGAGGGTTCGGGCTCGTTGTTGGGCGCCAGCACGATGTCGGTGCCGAAGGACTCCAGGGTCTTGCGCAGCTCGGCATCGAGCCAGCGTGCCATGCCCAGCAGCGGCACGCCGTCGCGGAACAACGGGATGCGGGCCGGGTCCTCGAACGCGTGGGAGACCAGGTACAGCAGCGACTTGTTGTAGATGTGCGCGCAGTGGTCGTCCTGCTCGGCCGTGTCGGTGAGCAGGAAGAGCGCCAACTTGCGCAACACCTTCTTCTGCAGCGCAGGCAGGTAGTGCGTTCGGAAGAGCGCCGTGGTGCAGGCCGGTGCCCAGAGCGTGCAGGTCTTCGCCTTGAGCCCGCGGTCGCCCAGCAGGCCCAGAACCGGGGCGAGCAGGATCGATCCGGCACTGTGGCCGACCAGGTGGATCTCCAGCCCGGGGAGCTGCTTCGCCAGCGTCTCGAGGTGGTCGGCCACGAGCACCGCGGCGCCGCCGGCGGCGCTGGTGGCCAGCGCGTTCTGCTTCATCTGGTCCCAGGCCGACTTGCCGGTGAGCGCACGCGCGACCGGTTCGAGCGCGTCGTCCAGGCGATCGAGCATGAAGTCCTTGGTGGCGTCCAGCGCACCCTCGGGCCGGCGCCGGGAGATGGCGTCCTTGAGGATGTTGGTGAGCGTGGTCCAGTAGTCGGTGCGCCACACGAAGGCCAGCGGGTAGACCTCTCCGCCCATGAGCAGCGGCCGGTATTCGGCCAGCCGCTGCACCGCGGACTGCTCGCTCACCAGCCCGCCATGCGCGTACAGCAGCACGCGCGGCACCTTCCAGTGGGCGACGGCGCGCGGGATGTCCTCCTCGAACACGCGCGCCAGTTCCTGCGGCGTGCTGCCGTAGTCGCCACCGGCCTTGAGCCGGCCGTCGTTGCCCACGCTCACGATGTGCGGCCGCAGTTCGGCGTAGGCATAGGCATTGGACTGGGCCGAGCTCTTCGCATGCGCGGTGGCGGCCGATTCGGGCCGCGTGAGCGTGACCGGCGCGCCCAGGCGCGCCACCCAGACGTCGGTGCCGTTGGCCAGCCAGTCGTCGTAGCTCAGGTGGCCGAAGCCGCCCTGCCCCCACGTCGGGCCCCACGAGTTCTGCAGCCAGAAGCCGCGCTCGTCGTAGGCCACGATGGCGAAGGCATGGCCGCCGAGGATGGCGTCGGACTGCGCGATGCGGCCGTCGGCGCCCACCGCGCTCCAGCCCTGGTGCACGCGGCAGGTGGCGTAGAGGATGCCCACCTCGGCGATGGCCGAATGCATGGCCACCAGGTCCTTGTGGTTGACGCGGAAGTACGCGCCCAGCGGCCGCCGCACGGCATCGGCCGTGCGCGCCTCGTTCAGGCCGTGCTTCTGGCCACGTGGCAGCACCTGGGGGTACAGCGATTCGGCACACACGCCGTGCTTGTGCCATCCCTTCATGGCACCGCGCGCGCTCGATCCCTCGTACTCCTCGCCCGGCCATTCGTCGTAGCGGCGGGCCAGTTGGTAGAACATGCGGGGGCTGACGGGCGTGCGGTCCGGCAGCACGCGCCGGCGCAGCAGCAGGTAGTTGGCCACCGTCGCCAGGCCGAAGCCGGTGCAGGCCCCTTCGCGCCCCTGGTCGAGGATGGGCACCCCCTGCTCGAGGTAGTCGCCCAGCGACACATGCGTGGGCACTTCCACCAGGGTGGGCGTGTACATCAGGTCGCGGAAGTCCAGCGTGTCGGGACGCGCGTCGAGGGCGCGTGCGGGCACATCCGCCGGTGCCGGCGCCGCGGCCCGGCCCTTGCCGGATGTCTTCCTGGCGGTGCGCCTCTCCGCCTGTGCCATGGCCGCGGCGTCGGCCTCGATCGCCTCCTGGCCGCGCGGCAGCGATTCGGCCGACGCCGCGCGGGAGGCACGCACGGCCTTCGCCGGCGCCGCGGCACGCGCGGGAAAGCTGTCCGCCAGCACCTGCAGCGCCAGGTCGTAGAAGCGCTGCCGGTCGGCCGCACCGTTCTGGCCGCCGTTGATGCGCCGCGTGATGCCGCTGAAGTCGCCGGCATCGGCCAGCGCATTGAGGCCATTGCGCGACCAGAAGCAACCGGCGATGGCGAACCCCACGGCCGGCTGCGCGGCCTGCGCCGGATCGCCTTCGAGGTCCAGCCCCAGCAGCCCGCCGTATTGGCGGTAGTTGAAGCGGCCGGTGATCTGGATCGGCCCGCGGCCCTTGTAGCGAAAGCCGTCGCCCTTCTGCGTGTTGCCCAGCCGCCGGGCGAGGTCGCTTGGCGGCTCGTAACGCTTCTGCGCCGCGGTCGGGCCCCAGATCTCCTCCAGCCAGCGCAGCTCGCCCGACTCGTGCGCCAGCTGCGCGACGAAGGCGGCGGCGCGGTTCAGCGTGTCGATGCCGTTGGCCTGCATCGCGTCGTTGAAAGGCTGCAGGCACTCGGTGCGGCGGCGCCCGGAGGCGTTGCGCATGATGCGCGCGAGATGGAGATCGGTGAGCTGGGGCATGGCAGGCTCCGGTGCATTCACTGCGTCCATGATGCGCGGCGCGTGCGTGCCTGCGCATCCCGCATCCGGTGTAGTGCGCACGCACAGTCCGGCACGGCGGCAGAATCTCGGCCATGCCTTCCGCACCCACCGCCACCGATCCACTCGGAAACCCGCTCAGCCTGAGCGACAGCACCAGCCAGCGGTTGGTCGACGACTTCGTGGGCGGCTTCATCGCCTGCGAGGCGCGCGCCGCCAACCTCGCGCTCACGCCGCACGAGGACCCCGACCCGCTGGTGCAGGCCTACTGCGCCACGCTGCAGATGTTTGCCGAGTCGGCCGACGCGGTGGCCCACGCGCGGCCCTTCATCGAGCGCGCGCAGGCCGGCTCCCCGCACGCGACGCCGCGCGAGCGCCGCTACATCGCGGCCGTGGCGGCCTGGGTGGCGGGCGACATCCGCGAGGCGATCCGGCTGCACGAGGAGCAGGCGCGCGAATTCCCGCGCGACCTGGTGTCGCTCAAGCTCGGGCAGTACCACTGCTTCAACCTGGGCGACTGCCCGGGCATGCTGCGCCTGGCGCTGGCGGTCGCACCGCACGCGGCCGACGTGCCCTACCTGCACGGCATGCTGGCCTTCGGCTACGAGCAGTGCCACCTCCTGCCCGAGGCCGAAACCAGCGCGCGCCGCGCCATCGCGATGGAGCGCAAGGAGCCCTGGGCCCACCACGCGCTGGCGCACGTCATGCTGACCGAAGGCCGCCTCACCGAGGGCCTGGCCTTCATGGAGGACGTGAGCGAGACCTGGACCGGGCTGAACTCCTTCATGGTCACGCACAACTGGTGGCACCTGGCACTCTTCCTCATCGACCTGGGCCGGGACGACGAGGCGCTGGCGGTGTACGACCGCCGGTGCTGGGGCGTGGTCAAGGACTATTCGCAGGACCAGATCGGCGCCGTGTCGCTGCTGGCGCGGCTGGAACTGGCGGGCGTCGACGTCGGCGACCGCTGGCAGGACGTGGCCACGCACCTGGCCGGGCGCACCGCCGACCACGTGCTGCCCTTCCTCGACCTCCAGTACCTCTACGGCCTGGCGCGGGCCGGCCGGCCCGAGGCCGACGCCCTGCTGCGCCACATCGAGGCCTACGCTCCCACCGCACCAGCAGCCACGCGCCACGCGTGGGAGCGCGTGTGCGTGCCCGCAGCGCGCGGGCTGCTGGCGCACGCGCGCGGCGAGCTCACCGCCGCCATCGACGGCCTGGGCACGGCGCTGCCGCGCATGCTGGAGATCGGCGGCAGCCATGCACAGCGCGACCTCTTCGAACAGGTGTACCTCGATGCGCTGGTGCGAAGCGGCACCCCTGCGGCGCTCATCGGCGCCCAGGGCATCGTGCAGCAGCAGCTCAACGGCCAGCCGCAGTCGCGCCGGCTGCGGCGGCTGGCGGGCACGGTGTATGCGGGGCTGGGCCTGCCGCCGCTGGCCGAGGCGCACTGAATTGCTATCGAATTCATAGCTGCTGCCGCAAGCCCGGCGGGCGCTACAGGCCTATTTGATTCAGAACTCCGGATGACGACCCCCTCGCCGACGCCCGCGGCCCCCTTCACCGAGCCCACCACGGCCTACTGGCAGCGCATCGTCGACGCCGACGAGGCCGGCCCCGCCGACGGCCCCTGGCAGTACGGCTACCCCGCGCGCCTGCCCGACGGCCGCGTGCTGATGCTGCCCATCCGCGCGCTGGACAGCGAGCCGACGCATGCCGTCGCGTCGCTGATCTGCAACCAGGCCTCGCTGGACGTGGTCGAGACCCTGGGCCGGATGCTGGCCGACCGCCTCGCGCCGCTGGAGCCCGAGGTGGTCATCGGCATCCCGACGCTGGGCCTGACCTTCGCGCCCGTCGTGGCCCGCCACCTGGGCCACAGCCGCTACGTGCCCATGGGCTACTCGCGCAAGTTCTGGTACGACGAGGCGCTGTCGGGCGCCGTGCAGTCGATCACCACGCCCACGGCCGGCAAGCGGGTGTATCTCGACCCCCACCTGCTGCCGCTGGTGCGGGGAAAACGGGTGGTGCTGGTGGACGACGCGGTGAGCAGCGGCAGCACGCTGGGCGCGCCCTGGACGCTCATCGAGTCGCTCGGCGCGCAGGTGCTGGCCTGCGGCGTGGCGATGCGCCAGGGCCGGCGCTGGGTCCAGACCCTCGGGCCCGAACGCGCGGCGCGCCTGGTCGGCGTGTTCGACTCGCCGCTGCTGCAGGCGGTGGACGGCGGCTGGGGCCTGCGCGACTGAGCGAACGCGCGCCGGGCACCGGGCGCCGCTTGGTACGCAACCTGCTTGAAACAGGGCGTCCGCACTTTCGTATCTTCTTTCGTATACGTTTTGGTGCATCGCGCCCGGCCGTGCTGCACCGCGATGGACCCGAACGGCCTCCGGAGTCCGCCATGTCCTCTCGCACCCCGCCCGCCCTGTCCCGCCGCCGACTGCTGCAGGCGGCCGGCGCCGCCGCCGCCGGCAGCACCCTCGCCCTGCCCGCCTTCGCGCAGACGCGCGCCATCAGCATCACGCTGCCCTGGGTGGTCAACGGCTCCAACTACTGGCCCATGGTGGGCAAGGAGCTGGGTTACTTCAAGAAGCGCGGCATCGACCTGACGGTCTCGCGCGGCAACGGCTCGGTGGCTGCCGCGCAGGCGGTGGCCAACAAGCAGTTCGACCTGGGCGTGGTCTTCTTCGGCGGCACCCTGGTCAACATGGCGCGCGGTCTGCCGCTGCAGGCGCTGGCCACCGTCGGCTACGACTCGCTGATGGGCAACCTGGTGCTGGCCGACTCGCCGATCCGCACCCCCAAGGACTTCGAGGGCAAGCGCGTGGGCACCGTCGCCACTTCGGCCGAATCGCCCTACTGGACGGCCTTCGCCGCCAAGACCGGCATCGACCTGTCGAAGGTCACGCGCCAGCAGCTCGATGCGCGCCTGATCGAGCGCGCGCTGATGGACAGGCAGGTCGACGCGATCACGGCCATCGGCTCGTCCAGCATCCCGGTGCTCGACTCGCTGGGCGTGAAGACGCGCTTCATCCCCTGGGCCAAGTCCGGCATCGAGCTCTATGCGGCGCAGGTCATCGCGCGCACCGAGACCATCAACGGCGACCCCGGCCTGTGCCAGGCCATGGTCGACGGCATCCTGGAATCGGTGGTCTACACGCTCAAGAAGCCCGACGAGTCGCTCGAAATCCTCTACAAGGCCCAGCCCGAGATCGCGCTGGCCAAGGGCGGCAAGGAGAACGCCCGGCTGTCGCAGGGCCTGGCCCAGGCCACCATGGTGGCGCCGGAAGCGATCGAGCACGGCATGGGCTACAGCAGCATCCCCAAGCTGGCCGGCATGATCTCGCTGGCCGCCCGCGCCGGCGCACTGAAGGCCGATGCCAAGCCGCTCGTGCCCGAGGACCTCGCCACCAACCGCTTCGTCGGCAGGATCAAGCTCAGCGGGGCCGAGTGGGACGCCATCCGCAAGAACGTCGCCCCGTACAGCAAGATGGTGAGCGGCGCCTGATGGCGTCCTTCGCGATCCCGGCCCGCCCGGAGCCGCTGCAGGCCACGCGGGCGCAGACCGCCCTGGTGGTGATCGACATGCAGAACGGCTACCTCTCGCCGGGCGGCTACCTGGACCTCGCCGGCTTCGACATCTCGGGCACGCCGCCCGTGATCGCCCGCGCCGCCCGCGTGCTGCAGGCCGCGCGCCGGGCCGGCCTGATGGTCGTGCACGCGCAGAACGGCTGGAGCGAGAGCCTGGCCGAGGCCGGCGGGCCGACCTCGCCGATGTGGCACAAGTCCAACCCGCTCAAGTACATGCGGGCGCACCCCGGCAGCCAGCTGCTGATCCGCGGCTCGTGGGACCATGCCATCGTCGACGCGATGCAGCCCCTGCCCCACGAGCCCGTGGTGCACAAGCCGCGCTACAGCGCCTTCGCCGGCACGAACCTGGAGATGCTGCTGCGCGCGCACGGCATCACCACGCTGGTGTTCGTGGGCGTCAACACCAACGTGTGCGTCGAGACGGCGGTGCGCGACGCCTTCCATCGCGAGTTCTTCGCCGTCATGGTGGCCGACGCGACCCTGCACGCCGGCCCGCCGGCGGTCTTCGAGGCCAGCGTGTTCAACACCGAGAAATTCTTCGGCTGGACCGCCGGCACCGACGACATCGTGGCGCTGCTCGACGGCCTGCCTGCGCCATGAACGGGGCCGGCCCGCTGCAGCGCATCGGCCTGCCGCTCGCCTTCGCGGTCGGCACGCTGGTGCTGTGGGAGATCGTGGTGCGCGCCTTCGACATCCGCGAGGTGCTGCTGCCCGCGCCCAGCGCGATCGCCCGGCGCCTGGTGGAGACCTTCCCGCTCCTCATGGAACATGCCTGGCCCACGGTGTGGGAGAGCGTGGCCGGCTTCGCCATCGCCTCGCTGCTGGGCGTGGCGCTGGCGGCGTTGCTCAGCGCCTCGGGCCTGATGCGCAGCATGCTCTACCCCAACGTCGTGCTGTTCCAGCTCATCCCCAAGATCGCGCTGGCGCCGCTGTTCATCGTCTGGCTGGGCATCGGCTTCCAGTCGCGGCTGACCTTCTCGGTCTTCATCAGCTTCTTCCCGGTGGTGATCGCGGCGCTGGCCGGGCTGGACCACGTCGACCGGTCGCTGCTGCGCCTGTGCCGGGCGCTCACGGCCTCGAGCTGGCAGGTGTTCGTGTCGGTGCGCCTGCCGCACGCGCTGCCCTACGTGTTCAGCGGCATGAAGATCGCGACCACCTTCGCCATCATCGGCGTGATCGTCGGCGAGTTCATCACCTCGCAGGCGGGACTGGGCTACCTCATCCTCTTCGCGTCCTCGCAGGCCGACACCTCGCTGATCCTGGCCGCCATCACGGTGCTGTGCTTCTTCGGACTGGGCTTCTACGGCATCGTGGCCCTGCTGGAGCGCTGGACCCGGCATGCCTTCGGGGCCTGAGCACGATGGATTCGACCCTGGACACCCCCACCCGCCCCTGGCTGCTGCCGCGCAGCACCGCGCCCGAGCGCGACCGCAGCTACCTCACGGTGCAGCAGGTCGGCAAGACCTACGCCACCCGCAACGGCGACGTGCACGCCGTGGAACGCGCCGACTTCGACATCGACGAGGGCGACTTCGTGAGCCTGGTCGGCCCGAGCGGCTGCGGCAAGAGCACGCTGATGTCGATGATCGGCGGGCTCGAGCTGCCGACCGCCGGCCGCATCGCCGTCGACGGCCGCGCGGTGGACGCGCCGCGCCGCGACTTCGGCTACGTGTTCCAGGACGCCACGCTGCTGCCCTGGAAGAGCGTGCTGGAGAACGTGCTCTTCCCGATCCGCACGCAAAAGCGCGTGCTCGCCGACCACCTGCCCGAGGCCGAGCGGCTGCTGAAGCTCACGGGGCTCTGGGAGTTTCGCGACAAGCGGCCGGCCGAGCTGTCCGGGGGCATGCGCCAGCGCGTGGCGATCTGCCGCGGGCTGGTGAACGACCCGCGCCTGCTGATGATGGACGAGCCCTTCTCGGCCCTGGACGCGATCACGCGCGACGACATGAACCTGATGCTGGCCCGGCTGTGGGATCAGGTGCACAAGACCGCGGTGTTCATCACCCACAGCATCCGCGAGGCGGTGTTCCTGTCCGACCGCGTGCTGGTGATGAACGCGCGGCCCTCGCGCATCGTGGCCGACATCCGCGTGCCCTTCGAACGGCCGCGCCGCGCGCAGATGCAGGAGCACCCGCTGTTCAACGAGATCTGCGCCTTCGTGCGCGAGAAGATCCATGAAGCCCACGACAGCCGACGCGCCGACGCCCGCTGAGGCCGGCGCCGCGGCCGGCGAGACGCCGCTGCAGCGGCTGGTGCGCGAGCGCCGCACGGCCGCCGGCGGGCGGCTGTCGACCGACGACATCGTGCGGGTGCTGCACGAGGCCATCGTGCGCGGGCTGCTCGCGCCGGGCCGCGCGCTGCGGCAGGACGAGCTGGCCGCGCTGTTCCACGTCAGCAAGATCCCGGTGCGCGAGGCGCTGCGCACGCTGGAGGCGCACGGCTTCGTCGAGCTGCTGCTCAACCGCGGCGCGCTGGTCAAGGAACTGACGCTGGCGCAGCTGCGCGACGCCTTCGAGCTGCGCTCGATGGTCGAGCCGCACCTGATGCGCACCGCCGCGCCGCTGCTCACGGCGGCGGACCTCGACGAGGCCGAGCGCCTGGTGGCCGCGATGGACGACGCACCCACGGCCTGGGCCTTCAGCGAGCTGAACGGGGCCTTCCACGACCTGCTCTACCGCGCCGCCGAGCGGCCGCTGTCCAAGCAGATCCTCGCGATGCTGCAGGGCCACATCCAGCGCATGTCCTTCATGCAGCTGTCGCTGGCGGGTTTCAACCGCAGCTCCAACGAGGACCACCGCGCCATCGTGGCCGCGCTGCGCCAGCGCGATCCCGAGGCCGCGGCCCGCGCGGTGGCCGCGCATGTGAACGGGGTGAAGGACATCGTGCTGGAGCTGTACGAGCGGCACCACGCACGGCACTGAGCCGGTTTGCTACGAAATTCATAGCTGCTTGCGCAGAGCCGGCGGGCGCTGCGGCCCGATTGGACTTCAAACCGTGGGGTTGTTGGCCGGTCTCTACACTGCCCCGCGTCATGCACCGCCGCCACCTCCTCACCCTGCTCGCCGCCGCCGCGCCCTGGGCCCTCTCGGCATGCCGGCGCAACGCGCCCCAGGCCGCGATGCTGCCGGCCGGCGCCACCGTGCTGGCGCTCGGCGACAGCCTGACCTTCGGCTACGGCGCGCCGCCCGAGGCCGCGTGGCCGGCGCAGCTGGCGTCCATCACCGGCTGGCAGGTGGCGAACGAGGGCGTGAACGGCGACACCGCCGAAGGCGCGCTGGCACGCCTCGCGCCGCTGCTGGCGGCGCAGCGCTTCGACGCGATCCTGGTCGGCATCGGCGGCAACGACATGCTGCGCGGCGTGCCGGCGGACACCACGCGCAGCCGCATCGCCGAGCTGCTCGCGCAGGCCCGCGCCCACACGCCGCACGTGGCGCTGATCGCCACGCCGGCACCCGACGCCATGCGGGCCGCCGTGGGCGCGTTGAGCGATGCGCCCTTCTACGCCGAGCTGGCGCGCGCCGGCGGGGCGCTGCTGATCCCGGGCGTGTATGCGCAGGTGCTGTCGGATGCGGCGCTTCGCTCCGACCGCATCCATGCCAATGCGCAGGGTTACGCGCGCATCGCGCAGCAGGTCGCCGAGCAGTTGCGCACTGCGGGCTGGCGATGAGCGACACCCCGCCCGCATCGCCCCGCGCCGGCGACCTCGCGCACGCGCGTGCCTGCTTCGCCGCGTGGCAGGCGCGGGCCGGGATGCAGGGCGTGGCATTGCGCGCGCCGCCGCCCGAACCGACGACCTGCTGCGGCCGCGGCTGCAATGGCTGCGTGTGGGACGGCTTCTACGCGGCGGCGCAGTTCTGGTGCGAGGACGCGGCGCTGGCGTTGCAGCGCTGACGCCGTCCATCGACGGGACGCCGGCCGGCCGCTCAACCCTTGAGGTGCCGTGTCTGGTCGTAGGTCGGCTGCGGCCCCAGGCCCACCAGGTGCGCCGTGTCGGCCCAGTCGAGGATCTCGATGGCTTCGGGTTGCGCCGGGTCCGCCAGGCGCACGCGGCTGATGCCCGCGTTGGGGATGTCGCTCTGCCGCGGGCCGTCCAGCCCCAGGCCGCGCACCGTGCGCCACACCATGTCGAGCACGCCCCCGTGCGTCACCACCAGCACCGTCCCGCCCGGATGCTGAGCGGCGATGCTGCCCAGCGCCGCGATGGCGCGCGCATGGAACTGGCGCGTGGTCTCGCCGCCGGGCAGGCCGCGGTCGGCCTGGAACAGCAGCCAGTCCTCCCAGGCGCGCGGATGCTTCGCCTGGATCTCGTCGCCGCGCAGCCCTTCGCCGATGCCGAAGTTCTGCTCGCGCAGCGTCACGGTGGTCTGCACCGGCAGGCCGAGCTGCTGCGCGGCCGGTGCGGTGGTCTGCTGGGTGCGCAGCAGGTCGCTGCACACGATGTGCGCCACGCGCTCCCCCGCCAGGCGCAGGCCCAGGCGGCGCGCCTGCTCGTGGCCGGTGTCGTTGAGGGGGACGTCGATGTGGCCCTGGAAGCGCAGTTCGCGGTTCCAGTCGGTTTCGCCGTGGCGAATGAGGATCAGGTCGGTGGGCATGGACCCCGCCATTGTCCACACGCACGCGCTGCCTGGATGACGCCGCGCAAGGGTGGGCGATCCGCTCACCCACGCGCCGTGCGCCGTGGCGCCGGTGGATGCCAGAATGCCGCCATGCCCCGCCTCGTCTTTCTCCCCGGCCTGGCCTGCGACGCCCGGCTGTGGGAAGCCCAGTTGCCCATCGTCCCACCGGCGCTCGATCCGCTCGTGAGCGACGCCCACATGCGTCACGCCAGCATCGAGACCATGGCCGCCGCCGTGCTTGCCGAGACGGCTGGCCCCCTGGTGCTGTGCGGCGCCTCGATGGGCGGCATGGTGGCCATGGAGGCCGCCCGCCAGGCGCCGGAGCGCATCGCCGGGCTGGCCCTGCTGGGCACCAATGCCGCGCCCGAGACGCCCGAGACCTACGAGCTGCGTGCTTCGGCCATCGAGCTCTTCGAGCAGGGCGACGTGCGCGACGTGATCGAGCCCAACATCGTCTTCGCCTTCCATCCGGCGCAGGCGGCCGACCGGGCGCTGACGCAGCGCTACCTGGACATCATCCTCGACGCCGGTGCGGCGCAGCTGATCCGCCAGAACCGCGCGTTGATGCAGCGCCCCGACGCCCGCGAGCACCTGGGCCGGCTGCGCTGCCCGGTGCTCGTGATGTGCGGCGACAGCGACCGCCTCACGCCGCCGGCCGCCTCGCGCGAGATCGCCGCGCTGCTGCCGCAGGCCGAGCTGCACTGGGTCCCGGCCTGCGGCCACATGCTGACGATGGAGAAGCCCGGCACCGTGAACGCCTTCCTGGGCGACTGGCTGCGCCGGCTTCTGCCATCGAATCCATAGCTGCTTGCGCCCGCCGGGCGGGCAGTGCGGCCCGATCCGGCCCAGGCTCATGCCAGGCGCTTGCGCGGTCCCCGCTCCGGCGAGCCCAGGCTGCGCAGCGCGCCGATGCCGGCCGCCAGCGCCGACGAATAGCTGTCGTATGCCCGTTCGCAGACCTGCAGCCGTGCATAGGAGATGAAGGTTCCGTCCTCCCCGGTGCCTTCGAGCAGCACCCACCCGTACCCGCCGTGCGCCAGCTCGCGCACGGTGACTGCGATGTCGCGCAGTTCCATGAAGCAACTCCCTGAACTTCTTTTGATCGCCCGCTTGTAAGAGCGACCGCGCAGGCAGGCAAGGGCATCCGTCACGTCGACGGCCTCGGCGTGCGCCGCCGGTTCAGTGCAGCGCGCCGCCGGTCTCGCGCAGGTCCTGGTGCACCGCCAGCGAGGTGCTCACCGCGATGCGCAGCGCGTCGACCACGGCCGCAAGCGCCATGCCGGGCTGGCCCGGCCAGCGCGCCGCCTGCTCGGGCAGGAAGGGGATGTGGATGAAGCCGCCCCGCAGCCCTGCCGGTGTGCGCGTGGCCAGCCGGTGCATGAGCCCGAAGAACAGGTGGTTGCACACGAAGGTGCCGGCACTGTTGGACACCGAGGCCGGCACGCCTGCCGCGCGCAGCTCGCGCACGATGGCCTTGATGGGCAGCGTCGAGAAGTACGCCGCCGGCGCACCGGCCACCACCGGCTCGTCGATCGGCTGGCAGCCGGCGTTGTCGCAGATGCGGCCGTCGTCGACGTTGATGGCGACGCGCTCGGGCGTCACCTCGGCCCGCCCGCCCGCCTGGCCGACGGCGATCACCAGCGCGGGCTGCAGTTCGTCGATGGCGGCATCGAGCTCGCGCAGGGCCTGGCCGAACACGCAGGCGATGCGGCGCGCATGCACCGTCGCGCCGCCCGTGCGCCAGCCGTCGAGCGCGCGCACCGCCTCCCACGAGGGGTTGATCGCCTCGCCGCCGAAGGGCTCGAAGCCGGTGAGCAGCACGCGGGGCGAGGTCATGCCAGCGGCGTGATCGCGATGCCCTCGGCCGTGAGACGCTCTCGGATGCGTCTGGCGAAGGCCAGCGCATGCGCGCCGTCGCCGTGCAGGCACACGCTCTGGGCGTTCACGGCCACCGTGCTGCCGTCGATGGCGGTGACCTGGTGGTTGCGCACCAGAGACAGCGTCTGCGCGAGCGAGGCCTCCTCGTCCTCGATCAGCGCGCCGGGCTGGCTGCGGGGCACCAGGCTGCCGTCGGGCATGTAGCCGCGGTCGGCGAAGACCTCCTCCACCGGCGTCAGGCCGGCGCGGCGTGCGGCCTCGATCATGCCGCTGCCGGCCAGGCCGAAGAACTTGAGCGACGGGTCGAACTTGCGCACCGCCTCGCACAGCGCCGCGGCCAGCTCGGGTTCCTTCACGGCCTGGTTGTAGAGCATGCCGTGCGGCTTCACGTGGACCAGCGTGCCGCCCTCGGCCTTCACGATCGCGGCCAGCGCGCCGATCTGGTAGAGCATGTTGGCCACGATCTCGTCCGGCGGCAGCTGCATGGCGCTGCGGCCGAAGTTCTCCCGGTCGGGAAAGCTGGGGTGGGCGCCGATGGCCACGCCGTTGTCGATGGCCCAGCGCACGCACTGGCGCATGGTCTTCGCATCGCCGGCGTGCCAGCCGCAGGCGATGTTGGCCGAGCTCACGAGCGCGAGCAGCGCCTCGTCGTTGCCGGCGCCTTCGCCGAGGTCGGCGTTGAGGTCGATTTGCATGGGGATGGTTCAGGAAGGGAGAACGGGACCGGACAGCCGGACGCTTGTCCGGCGGTCAATTCTGCGACGGCCACCCCATCGCCGCCAGCCCCTGGTCCACCGACGCGAGGTAGCGCTTCTGTGCCTGCCAGGCGGCCAGCGCGGCAGCGGCATCGACCTCGACCAGCCGCAGCAGGCCGCCCAGCGGCGCCTGCGCGAGCTTCCACAGGTCGGCGCGGATGACGACCGCGATGCGCGGGTAGCCGCCCGTGGTCTGGGCGTCGCCCATGAGGATGATGGGCTGGCCCGAGGGCGGGACCTGCACCGTGCCGGGCACGACACCGGCCGAGAGCATGTCGCCCGCCGCCTCGCGCTGCAGCGCCGGCCCGTCGAGGCGGCTGCCCATGCGGTTGCTCTGCGGCGTGATGCGCCAGGCGGCGGCGTGGAAGGCGGCGCGCGAAGCCTCGGTGAACTGGTGGGATTCGGGGCCGGCCATCACGCGCAGCACGGTTGCGCCGTCGTCGCGCGCCGGTGCCACCGGCGCATCGGCGCCTTCGTCACGGCACGGGTCGGGGCCGCGCAGGCCGAAGGCGCGGCGCGCGCGCTGCGCTTCGCTCAGCAGCGAGCGGCCCAGGGGCAGCCGGTCGCCCTTCTGGAGCGCCCGCCCTTCGTGGCCGCCGAAGCCGGCCTTCAGGTCGGTGCTGCGCGAGCCCATCATGGGCGGCACGTCGATGCCGCCGGACACGGCGAGCCAGGTGCGCAGGCCGGCCGCGCCTGCCGTGCGGTTGGCGCCTGCGAAGCGCAGCCGCTGGCCCGCACGCACGGGCACGCTCCAGCCGGGGTGCAGCGGCTGCTCGTCCAGGCGCGCGTCGAAGTCGCTGCCCAGGTAGGCGATGCGGGTGTCGGACTCGAAGCGCAATTCGGCATTGCCCATCGTGAGCTCGAGCCCCGCCGCGCCCTCGGGGTTGCCGACCAGCCGGTTGGCCAGGCGCAGGGCCAGCGCGTCGAGCGCGCCGCCGGGGCAGATGCCGAGCTGGCGCAGGCCCTCGCGTCCCAGGTCCTGGACCGAGGCCAGCATGCCGGGCTTGTGGACGAGGAGGGAGCCGTTCACAGCTCGACGCTCTCCACGCGGAAGCGCACGCGGTCGCCCGGTCGCAGCAAGGTGGGCTCGGCGGCCTGCGGGTCGAACAGCGCCAGCGGCGTGCGGCCGATGAGCTGCCAGCCGCCGGGCGACACCAGCGGGTAGATGCCCGTCTGCGCGCCACCGATGCCCACCGAACGCGCCGGCACCGCGGTGCGCGGCTCGCTGCGGCGCGGCGTGGCCAGTTCGGGCGCCAGCCCGCCCATGAAGGCGAAGCCGGGCAGGAAGCCCAGCAGGTACACGACGTAGTCGCCCGCGGCATGGCGGCGCACCACCTCGTCGGCGGGCAGGCCGGTGTGGCGGGCCACGTCGTGCAGGTCGGGGCCGTGCTCGCCGCCGTAGTCGACCGGGATGTCGACGGTGCGCGACGCGCCGTCGACCGCGTCGCGCAACTCGGGCCAGAGCGTCAGCACGCGCAGCTCCAGCTCGCCGGCATCGATGCGTTCGGGGTCGAAGAGCAGCGTGAGGTTGTTCATGCCCGGCAGCACCTCGCCCACCTCGGGCCAGGCCTGCGCGGCCTGCCCGAGCGCCCAGACCCTGCGCTGGACGGCGAGCGTGGCGGGCGGCGGCAGCTCGACGAGCAGCGCCGCATCACCCAGGGCGTGCACGCGTGGTGCGGGACCGGCCGTGCGGTCGGCCAAACTCACTCCCGCCCGAGGCTGCGCACCTTGGCCGCGAGCCGCTGCTCGACGTGCGGCGAGACGAACTTGCCGACCTCGCCGCCGAGCACGGCGATCTCGCGCACGAAGGTGCTGGAGATGAACTGGTACTTGTCCTGGGGCGTGAGGAACACCGTCTCGACCTCGGGCATGAGCGTGCGGTTCATGCCGGCGAGCTGGAACTCGTAGTCGAAGTCGGTCACGGCGCGCAGGCCGCGCACCATGGCCTTGCCGCCGCGTGCGACCACGAAGTCGCGCAGCAGGCCCGAGAAGCTCTCGACGGTCACCGCCTCGCCATAGGGCCGCGCGACCTCGCGGGCCATGTCGATGCGCTCCTGCAGCGTGAACAGCGCCTTCTTGTGGTGGCCCGCGGCCACTGCCACGATCACCTTGGAAAACAGCTGGGTCGCGCGCCGCACCACGTCCTCGTGACCGAGCGTCATGGGATCGAAGGTGCCGGGATAGACCGCGATCACGTTGGATGTCATGGGTTCCTCCTGCTGGGGACCGGGGTTCGTTGTCGGGCGCATTATGTACGGCGCCTCGCGGGGGGGCGCCCCGCGGCTGCGCGGGCGCTCAGGCGCCGCCGGCGGCGCGCAGCAGGTGCGCATGCACCACGCCGGCCTTCAGATGGCGGTAGACCGCCAGGCCGAAGGGGGCCAGCTCCTGGTCGCTCCAGGCGCGTGCGGCCTCCAGGTACACCACGCCACCGGCCCGCAGCGCACGCGAGGCGGCACGCAGGCTGCGCTCGTACAGGGCGGACTGGTCGAAGGGCGGATCGATGAAGACGGCGTGCCACTGCCCGGCAGGCGCGCGCTCGAGCTGCGCCACGCCGTCGCCGCGCTCGACGCGCACGGCGTCGGCCTGCAGCTTCTCGCGCGTCGCCTTCATCTGCGCGACCAGGGCCGGATCCTGCTCGCACAGCAGGGCCACGGCGGCGCCGCGCGAGGCGGCCTCGAAGCCGAGCGCGCCGGTGCCGGCGAAGACGTCGATGCAATGCCAGCCCGGCAGCTCGCCGCCCGTGGCGCCGGCCAGGCTGGCGAGCCAGTTGAACAGCGTCTCGCGCACGCGGTCGGGCGTGGGGCGCAGGCCGGGCTTGTCGGCCACGGCCAGGCGGGTGCGGCGCCACTGGCCGCCGATGATGCGCACCTCGTGCGGGCGGGTGCTCCTGGCGGCGGTCTGCGGGGAAGAACGGGGCATGCGGCGAGCTTAAGCGACGGCGCGCTTCGCCAGCCTCGATGCGCCCAGGGCCGGCCGGGGCGTGCGGCGCGCCACGCGGCGCACGGTGGGCGGCGACGAGCGGCCCGGCACCTTGCTATCGAATCGATAGCTGCCCGCGCCCGTCAGCCGGGCGCCGGAGGCCCGTTTCTCCTGACGAATTGCTGAGGCGACGCTTACTTTTTCGCCGCCGGATCGGCACCGCCCACCACCACCGTCACCATCTTCTCGGGCTGCAGCGTGCGCGCGAAGGCGGCCTTGATGTCGGCCACGGTCACCGCGTTCATCTTCGCCGTCCAGGTGTCGAGGTAGTCCAGCGGCAGGTCGTTCCAGGCGATGTTGGCGACGTTGCCCAGCAGCTTGCGGTTGCTGTCCATGAGCAGCGGAAAGCCGCCGATGAGGTTGTCCTTCGCGGCCTGGAGCTCGGCCTCGGTCGGCCCCTCGGCGACGAACCTGGCGAGCACGTCCCGCGCCACCTTCACCGCCTCGTCGGCCTGGTCGGGCCGGGTCTGGAAGCCGACGCGGAAAGCGCCCGCGTGCAGCCCCGGCGAGAAGCCGCTGTAGACGCTGTAGGCCAGGCCGCGCTTCTCGCGCACCTCGTCCGTCAGGCGCGAGACGAAGCCGCCGCCGCCCAGGATGTAGTTGCCCAGCGTGAGCGCGAAGTGGTCGGGGCTGCGCCGCGCGTAGCCGGGCTGGCCGATCAGCACGTGGGCCTGGGCCGAGTCGAAGGGGATGCGCTCGGTGACGGCCTTCGCCAGTGGCGGCACCTCGGCCACGGGCGGCAGCGCCGGGCAGGCGCCGTTCGTCGCCGGCAGGCGCGCCAGCAGGTCGGTGGCGATGCGGTCGGCCTGCGCACGCGTGACGGCGCCCACCACGGTGAGCTTGGCCCGACAGGGCAGGATGGTCTGGGCGTAGCGCGCGCGCATGTCGGCGGTGGAGATGGCGGCCAGGGTGGCTTCGGTCGCGTCGTCGCCGTAGGGGTGGCCGCCGTACACGTCGCGGCCGAAGGTGCGGCTGGCGACCGGGCCCGGCTTGGTGTTGCTCTCGCGGATGGCGGCGGACAGGCGCTCGCGTTCGCGCCGCCACACGTCCTCGGGGAAGGAGGGCTCGCCGATCTCGCGCGCGGCCAGCGCCACGGCCTTGGCCAGCAGGGCCGGGTCGGCCAAGCTGCGCAGGGTGAAGCTCATGCGGTCGGCGCTGGCCCCGACGTCGAACTCCGCGCCCAGGTCGGCCCAGGCCTCGCCCAGTTGGTTCTGGTCCAGGGCGGGCACGCGGCAGCCCTCACCCTCCGCCGGGGCGCCGGCCTTGCGCGCGGCCGAGGGCGGGCAGCCCTCGGCGCGCACGCCCTTCTCGACCATGCCCGCCGTCACGCCGGCCAGGCCCGCCTGCGCGGGCGGATCGCGCCGGCTGCCGGCGTCGAAGTCGATCTGCACGTCGACGATGGGCAGCGCGTCGGTGGCGGCCATGTAGACCTGCGCGCCGTTGGGCAGCTGCCAGCGCTCGATCGGCACGCCGGCCTGCGCATTCAAGCCGAAAAGGGCCGTAGCGCCCGCCAGTAGTGCGGAGAGAGCTATCTTTTTCATAGCAAATGAAGGCATGGGGCGGCTCATCGCATCTCTCCCTGCGGCGCGGCGAAGCCGCGGCCGCGCCGGGCATTCGGGTCGATGGGCAGGGGCCGCAGCGTGGCGACGGTGAGCTGGTCGTCGCCGAAGTACCTGGCAGCCACCGCCTGCACCTGTTCGGGGGTGACGGCGAGCAGGTGCTTGACGATGCGCTCGCTCGCATCGAGCGGCAGGCCCTGCACCCAGTTGCTGCCCAGCTCACGCGCCTGGGCCATCACCGAGTCGCGCTTGTAGGTCTCGCTGGCCACCCATTGCGTCTTGACGCGGGCGAGCTCGGCCGCGCCCACGCCTTCCTTCGCGATGCGCGCGACCTGGGCGCGCAGCGCCGCCTCGACCGTCTCGGTGGTCTGGCCGGCGGCCGGCACACCGACCAGATGGAACAGCTGCGGCCCGCGGCCGGCGAAGCCGTAGCCCGCACCGACGCTGTCGGCCACGCGGCCCGGGCCCTGCGTGAGCGTGCGGTCCAGGCGCGAGCCCGTGTAGCCGTCGAGCACCGCCGACAGCACGACCAGCGCCCAGGCGTCCGTGGGGCTGTCGAGCTGCTCCATCTGCGGCACGCGGAAGGCCAGCGACACGTAGGCCTGCTCGGCCGGGGCCTTGAACTCGATGCGGCGGATGCCGCGCTGCGGCGGCTCGGTGCGCGGCTTGCGCTCGGGCACGGCGCGGGCGGGGATGGCGCCGTAGTATTTCTCGGCCAGGGCGCGCACGCGCTCGGGGTCCACGTCACCGGCCACCACCACGGCCGCGTTGGCCGGCACGTACCAGCGCTGGAAGAAGGCGCGCGCATCCTGCGGCGTCATGGCGTCGAGGTCGCTCATCCAGCCCACCACCGGCCGGTGGTAGGGCGAGGCGATGAAGACGGCCGCGTTCTGCTGCTCGCCCAGGAGGGCGCGCGGCTGGTCCTCGGTGCGCATGCGGCGCTCCTCCTTCACCACCTCGAGCTCGCGCTTGAACTCGTCGTCGGGCCACTGGTTGTGGGCGAAGCGGTCGGACTCCAGCTTCATCACGTCCTCCAGCCTCTCGGCCGGGATCTGCTGGTAGTAGCCGGTGTAGTCGCGGGTGGTGAACGCGTTCTCGCGCCCGCCCAGCGCGGCCACGCGGCGCGAGAACTCGCCGGGCTTGAGGGTGGACGTGCCCTTGAACATCATGTGCTCCAGCACGTGGGCCACGCCCGAGGTGCCGTCGACCTCGTCGACCGACCCCACGCGCACCCACAGCATCTGCACCGCGGTGGGGGCGCGCCGGTCGGGCTGGACGATCAGCGTCATGCCGTTGGCCAGCGTGTACTGGACGGGCTTGACGGAGGCGGTGGGGAGGGAGGACGGGGCGGCCGGCGTCGGCAAGGGGGACGGGCCCTGGGCAAGCGCGACGGATGCGAACGGCCCGCCCAGGGCCGCCAGCAGCGCCACGCCGGCCGTGAAACGGCGTGGCGAGGGGTGTTCCATAGAATGGATCGGATTCTAGAAATCCCCCGAATGTTCAGTTTCTTCAAGAAAAAGGCGCCGCCGGCCGAGGCTCCTGCGCCATCCGCGCCGGCCCCTTCATCGGACGCGCCTGCCCTGGCCCCCCCGGCCGACGCGCCTGCCACGCGCTCCGTGTTCTCGCCTTCGAGCTGGTTCGGCGGCGGCAAGCCGGCCGAGGCACCGGCGCCCGTCGCGGCGCCAGCGCCCGCACCGGTGGCGACGCCCGCCCCAACGCCGGCACCGGCACCTGCTCCCGCCCCAACGCCCGCGCCGGTCGCCGCCCCGCCGGTGCCCGTGGCCGCGCCGCCGTCGCGCGCTCCCGCGCCG
>JAVHYA010000148.1 GCA_031119395.1 Pseudomonadota bacterium | reverse complement strand
AGGTCATGGACACGAACCTCACCAGCGCCTTTCTCTGCAGCCGCGCGGCGCACCCGCTGATGAAGCGCGCAGGCAGCGGCGAGATGACCCCCACGCTCCCCGCTGCGCGAGGTTCGCTGCCCCCCGAGGGGGCTCTTGCCGCCTTGGGGCGGCCCAGCAGCGGCAAGATCATCAACATCGGCTCGATGATGTCGATCTTCGGCGCGCCCTACGCGCCGGCCTACGGAGCGAGCAAGGGCGGCATCGTGCAGCTGACCAAGGCCACGGCGGCGTCGTGGGCGGCGGACGGCATCCAGGTCAACGCCATCCTGCCGGGCTGGATCGCGACCGATCTGACCGACGGCGCCCGCGCCCAGGTGCCGGGCCTGAACGAGCGCGTGGTCGCCCGCACCGCAGCCGGCCGCTGGGGCCAGCCCAGTGACCTTGCCGGCACGGCGGTGTTCCTGGCCAGCTCGGCGTCGGATTTCGTCACCGGTGCGGCGATCCCGGTCGATGGCGGCTACTCGATTGCCGCCTGAGCTTTCAAGCCAGATCGGCCTGCAGCGCCCGCCAGACGGGCGCAGCCAGCGATCAATTCGATAGCGATGAGGGCAGGCCGCGTTCCTCGGCCAGCCAGGCCAGCACCGGCAGCGCGCCGGGCAGCACGGGTTCGACCTCCAGCGGCAGCTGCTGCCAGCACATGCGCTGGCCTTCACGCATCTCGAACTCGCCGCTCCAGGCCGTGACCTTGCACCAGTGCAGGCGCACCAGCGCATGCGGGTAGTCGTGCTCGGTCACGCGCCAGACCTCGGCCGCGGCGATGGTGATGCCCAGTTCCTCCTCCAGCTCGCGCCGCAGGGCCTGCTCCACCGTCTCGCCGGCCTCGATCTTGCCGCCCGGGAACTCCCAGTAGCCGGCGTAGGGCTTGCCTTCCGGCCGGGTGCTCAGCAGCAGCGCGCCGTCGGGCGCGATGAGGATGCCGACGGCGACCTCGGTGTGCTTGCGCGCGGCGACGGTCTCGCTCATGCGCTGGCCCGTCCTGCATAGTCGCGGGCGAACTGGTAGGCCACGCGGCCACTGCGCGAGCCGCGCTCGAGCGCCCAGACCAGCGCCTCGGGCTTCGCCGCCTCGATGGCTGCGGCATCGACGCCGAAGGACGACAGCCACTGCGCGACGATGGCGAGGTACTCGGCCTGGTTGAAGGGGTAGAAGCTCACCCACAGCCCGAAGCGCTCCGAGAGCGAGATCTTCTCCTCCACCACCTCGCCGGGATGGACCTCGCCATCGTCGGTGTGGGTGTAGCTGAGGTTTTCCTTCATGTACTCGGGCAGCAGGTGGCGCCGGTTGCTGGTCGCGTAGATCAGCACGTTGGCGGTCGACGCGGCCACCGAGCCGTCGAGGATGGACTTGAGCGCCTTGTAGCCCGGCTCGCCCTCGTCGAAGCTCAGGTCGTCGCTGAAGACGATGAACTTCTCGGGCCGGCCGGCGACCACCTCGACGATGTCCGGCAGGTCGACCAGGTCGGCCTTGTCGACCTCGATCAACCGCAGGCCCTGCGCCGCGAAGGCGTGCAGGCAGGCGCGCACCAGCGAGGACTTGCCGGTGCCCCGCGCACCGGTCAGCAGCACGTTGTTGGCCGGCTTGCCCTCGACGAACTGGCGCGTGTTGCGCTCGATCTTCTCCTTCTGGACGTCGATCTCCTTGAGCGACTCGAGCGACATGGCCGCCACGTGGCGCACCGGCTCCAGCGTGCCGTGGCCCGAGCTGCGCCGGCGGTAGCGCCAGGCGATGGACGCGCCCCAGTCGGCAGGCGCGGCCAGGGGCTGGGGCAGCACCGATTCGATGCGGGCCATGAGCGCCTCGGCGCGCTCGATCAGTCGCTCAAATTTCTCGTTCATCACAAAACTTCCAGATCGACGCCGGCACCTTCCAGGGACGCCGCGCAACCGGCCCTGCCGGGCCGCTGGTGTCGCCCCCCTGCAAAGGGGGTTGGCGCAGCGCACGAAGTGCGCGCAGCCCGGGGGCTGTCAACTTCTATAGTCAGCGTTGATCGACACGTAGTCGTGGCTGAGGTCGCAGGTCCAGACCGTGTCGCTCGCGCTGCCCCGGCCCAGGCCGACGCGCACGGTGATCTCGCTTTGCTTCATGACGCGCTGGCCGTCTTCCTCGCGGTACGCGGGGTTGCGTCCGCCCTGGGTGGCGACGTGCACGTCGTCCAGGTGCAGCTCGATGCCGGTCTGGTCGAGGTCGGCGATGCCGGCGTAACCGACGGCCGCGAGGATGCGTCCCAGGTTCGGGTCGCTGGCATAGAAGGCGGTCTTGACCAGCGGCGAATGCGCGATCGCGTAGGCGACCTGGCGGCACTCGGCGGCATCGCGCCCACCTTCCACGCGCACGGTGATGAACTTGGTCGCGCCTTCGCCGTCGCGCACGATGGCCTGGGCCAGGTCGCGGGCCACGGCTTCCATGGCCGCGACCAGCTGCCGGCCCTCGTCGCTGTCCAGCGATTCGACGGTCGCGTTCGCGGCCTTCTGGGTGGCGATGACCACGAAGGAATCGTTGGTCGAGGTGTCGCCATCGATCGTCACGCGGTTGAAGGAGCCCTCGGCCAGCCGCAGCGCCAGGGGCTGCATCAGCGCCGGCGCGATGCGCGCGTCGGTGGCCAGGAAGCCCAGCATGGTCGCCATGTTCGGCCGGATCATGCCGGCGCCCTTGCTGATGCCGGTGATCGTGACCGTGGCACCACCCAGCTGCACCTGCCGGCTGAATGCCTTGGCCACGGTGTCGGTGGTCATGATGCCCTCGGCGGCACGCGCCCAGTGGTCGGGCGCCGCATCGGCCAGGGCCGCGGGCAGCGCCGCCTCGATGCGCTCGGTGGGCAGCGGCTCCATGATCACGCCGGTCGAGAAGGGCAGGATCTGTTCGGGCGCCACCTCCAGCTTGCGCGCCAGCGCGATGCAGGTGGAACGCGCGCGGGCCAGGCCGTCGGCGCCGGTGCCCGCGTTGGCATTGCCGGTGTTGACGACGATGGCGCGGATGCCGAAGTCGCGCGCCAGGTGGTCGCGGCAGACCTGCACCGGCGCGGCGCAGAAGCGGTTCTGGGTGAACACACCGCCCACGGCCGTGCCTTCGTCGAGCAGCATCACCGTGAGGTCCTTGCGGTTGGCCTTGCGCACGCCCGCCTCCGCGACGCCGATGCGCACGCCGGCGACGGGATGGAGGCTGCTGGGGTCCGGGGGCGAGAGATGAACGGGCATGGTCGTCGACGGCGTGGATGGGGAAGAGGAACGTCGGGTCAGGTCAGCTTGCCGTGGCAGTGCTTGTACTTCTTGCCGCTGCCGCAGGGGCAGGGATCGTTGCGACCCACCCGCGCGAAGGCCGCGGCGCCGACCGGCAGCGCGGCGGCGGCGATGCGGCGCTCGCTCTCCTCGTCCCTGCGCACCTCGGCCTCGCCGGTTTCGGTCGGGGCGGTGTAGGTGATGTTGGAGATGTTCTCGCCGCGGCTTTCCATCGCGTCGGCGGCCTGCTCGAGCTGCTCGCTGGACTGCACGCGAACGTTCATGAGCTGGCGCGTCACCTCGTTCTTGACCGAATCGAGCAGCTGGCCGAAGAGCTCGAAGGCCTCGCGCTTGTACTCCTGCTTGGGCTGCTTCTGCGCGTAGCCGCGCAGGTGGATGCCCTGGCGCAGGTAGTCCAGCGCGGCCAGGTGCTCGCGCCAGTGGGTGTCGATGCTCTGCAGCAGCACCATGCGCTCGAACTGGGTGAAGTTCTCCTGGCCCACCGCCGCGACCTTGGCGTCGTAGGCGGCGTTGGCGGCGGCGACCACCTTCTCGACCACGTCCTCGTCCGACACGGCGCTGGAGGCCTCGACCTCCTTGACCAGCGGCAGCTCGATGCCCCAGTCATTGGCGAGCGCCTGCTCCAGGCCCGGCAGGTCCCATTGCTCCTCGACCGATTCGGCCGGCACGTACTGGCGCGCCAGGTCGGTGAAGCAGCCTTCGCGCAACGCCGCGATCTGGGCCGCGAGCGCCGCGGCGTCGAGGATCTCGTTGCGCTGCTGATAGATGACCTTGCGCTGGTCGTTGGCCACGTCGTCGTACTCGAGCAGCTGCTTGCGCACGTCGAAGTTGCGGGCCTCGACCTTGCGCTGGGCGCTCTCGATGCTGCGGGTGACGATGCCGGCCTCGATGGCCTCGCCGTCGGGCATCTTCAGGCGCTCCATGATGGCGCGCACGCGGTCGCCCGCGAAAATGCGCATCAGCGGGTCGTCCAGGCTCAGGTAGAAGCGCGAGGAGCCCGGATCGCCCTG
>JAVHYA010000087.1 GCA_031119395.1 Pseudomonadota bacterium | reverse complement strand
CCGAAGCGCTGCGTCATGAAGCCGGTGAGCGGCACGGCGATGGCGTTGGCCACGCCGAAGCTGGTGATGACCCAGGTGCCCTGCGTCGGGCTGACGCCCAGGTCACCCGAGATGGCCGGCAGCGACACGTTCGCGATCGACGAGTCGAGCACGTTCATGAAGGTCGCGGCCGACAGCGCGATGGTGCCCCAGACGCGCGCCGCCCCTTCGAGGGGCGGCGGCGGCACGTAGGCGGCTTGGGGGGTCGACATACGGATCGGTGGCGCGCGAGAGGATCAGATCGGCTTGTTCTGCAGCGCCATGTGCGCGGCGTCGCCGGCGGTGGGCGCGGCCGAGCCGGGACGGTGGGCGGCGGGTGCCGCCGCCGGCTCGCGGCCGAGGTTGGCGGCGATGATGCGGCGGACCTCGGCCTCGGCGCCCTTGTCGAGCGTGCTGTAGACCTCGGTCTGGGCCAGCGCGTTGGTGCGCGGCGCCTCGGCCAGCATCTGGCCGTTCTGGTTGCGCACGTCGATCTCGACGTCCATCGACAGGCCCACGCGCAGGGGGTTGGCCTGGAGCTGCGAGGGCTCGAGCGCGATGCGCACCGGCACGCGCTGCACCACCTTGATCCAGTTGCCGGTCGCGTTCTGCGCCGGCAGCAGCGCGAAGGCGGCGCCGGTGCCCACGCCCAGGCCGGCCACCTTGCCGTCGTACTCGACCTTCTTGCCGTACAGGTCGGCCGTGAGCTTCACGCCCTGGCCGATGCGGATGTTGCGCAGCTGGGGCTCCTTGAAGTTCGCATCGACCCACAGCTGGTTCAGCGGCACGATCGACATCATCGGCGTGCCGGGGCTGACGCGCTGGCCCAGTTGCACGGTGCGCTTGGCGACGTAGCCGTCGACCGGCGCCGGCATGGCGACGCGCTGGGTGGCGAGGTAGGCCTCGCGCACCTTGGCGGCCGCGGCCAGCACGCTCGGGTGGTCCTCGACGTTGGTGCCGTCGGTGAGCGAACGGTTGCTGGTCAGGTTCTCGCGGGCGGCGGTCACGCCGGCCTGCGCGGCGGCGAGCGCGCTCCTGGCGTTGGCCAGCGCGGTCTCGGAATGGTTGAGCTCCTCCTTCGACACCGCGCCGTTGCCCGACAGCGCCTGGCGGCGCTTGAGGTCGTCCTGCGCGCGGGCGATGTCGCTCTGCGCCTTCACCACGTCGGCCTGGCGCAGCGCCACCTGGGCAGCCAGCGAGCCGTTGTTGGCATACAGCGTGCGCACCTGGCGCACCGCCTGGCCCAGCGCGGCCTCGGCCTGCTCGAGCGCGACCTTCGCATCGGCGGGGTCGAGTTGCACCAACGGCTGGCCGGCCTTGACGAAGTCGGTGTCGTCGGCGCCGATGGCCATCACGGTGCCGCCGATCTGCGGTGTGATCTGGATCACGTTGCCCTGCACGTAGGCGTTGTCGGTGTCCTCGTAGTGGCTGGCGACCAGCCATTCGTACAGGCCCCAGCCGCCGCCGACGACGATGACGACGGCCGCCAGGGCGGTGAGCGCGCGGCGGCGCTTGCCGTTGCCGGCGGGAGCTTCGGCCGGCGCTGCGGCGGCCGGTGCGTTGGGGGTGGTGTTCTCGCTCATGGTGTCGGAGGGATTCTTGAAGAGACGATGGAGTCGGCGATGGGCGCGCTCAGTGGGCGGTCGCGGGCGCCGCGGCCGATGCCGTGGCCTGCGCGTCGGCAGGTTGCCAGCCGCCGCCCAGCGCGCGCGCCAGCGCGACCTGCGTATCGAGTGCACGCGCGGCCAGGTCGACGGCCTGCCGGCGCTGGACCAGCACGTTGGTCTCGGCGGTGAGCACGTTGAGGTAGTTGCCCAGGCCGGCACCGTAGCGCTGCACGGCGATGTCGTAGGCGCCTTCGGCGGCGGCCTGCGCTTCGCGTTGCTGGGCCTGCTGGCGCGCCACGGACTGGATGCTGGTGACCTGGTCAGCCACGTCGCGCACGGCGTCGATCACCGCCGCGTTGTAGCTTTCCACCGCCGCATCGCGGTCGGCCGCCTTGCCGCGCAGGTTGGCGCGCAGGCGCCCGCCCTCGAAGATCGGCAGCGTGATGGCCGGGCCCACGCCCCACTGCTCGCTGCCCGACTTCAGCAGGTTGCCGAAGCCCAGCGACTGCACGCCGACGAAGGCCGTGAGATTCACGTTGGGGTAGAACTGCTTGCGGGCGTAGTCGACGTCGCTGCTCGCCGCCTCGGCGCGCCAGCGGGCGGCCGCGATGTCGGCCCGGCGGCCCAGCAGGTCAGCCGGCAGCACGGGCTGGACTGCTATGCTTTTCATAGCTTCCAGCGCAGGCGGGGTGAGCGTTTCCGCCACATTCGGCTTGGCGACCAGGGCGTCGAGCGCATGCTTGGCGATGCCGATCTGCTCGTTCAGCGCCTCGATCTGCTGGCGCGCTTCGGGCAGGCCGCCCTCGCTCTGGCGCAACTCCAGGCGCGTGTCGAGGCCGGCCGAGACGCGGTCGCGCACCAGGCGCAGCGTCTCGTCGCGCTGCGCGAGCGTGCGCTTGGCCACGGCGAGCTGGGCCTCCAGCCGCGCCCATTGCACATAGCCGCGCGCCACGTTGCTGGCGAGCAGCACGCGCGCGGCGTCGGCATCGGCCTGCGCAGCCCGGGCGTTGCCCACGGCCGCCTCGATGGCAGCGCGGTTCTTGCCGAAGAAGTCGAGCTCCCAGCTCCCGCCGATCTGCAGCAAGCCGCTGTTCTGGATCGAGCCGCCGAGCGGGGACGGGTAGATGTAGTTCTCGGAGAACAGCGAGCGGTTGAGGTCGAGTTCGCCCTTGATCTGGGGCAGGTCGGCCGCGCGGGCGGTGCGGATCGTGGCCTCGGCCTTGGCCAGGCGCGCCGCTGCGACGGCGAGGTTGGGGTTGCCCTGCAGGGCGGTGTCGATCAGGCCGTCGAGCTGGGCATCGCCGAAGCCGCGCCACCATTGGCTGTCGACAGCCGGCACCGTGCCGGCGACGGCATCGGCCGCGGGCAGGCCGACGGCCGCCGCGTCGCGCATCCGGGCCTGCGAGCCGATGCCGGCCATGTCCGCACAGCCGGTCAGTGCCGCGGCCAGCGCGGCTGCAGCGAGCACCACGGCGCCGCGCCGTGCGACGGGAAGATCAGGAAGAAGCGCTGTCATCTTTTTCTTTGCGTGCCGCGGCCCGGGCCGAGGCGTCGACGGAGTTGTTGAGGATGCGGCGCAGGTACGCCTTCAGCTGTTTCCATTCGGCTTCGTCGAAGCCGGCGAGGAATTCGTTCTGCACCCGGCACAGCACGTGGGGCACGCGCTCGGCGTGCTG
This sequence comes from Pseudomonadota bacterium, assembly GCA_031119395.1. Classification (GTDB taxonomy): domain Bacteria; phylum Pseudomonadota; class Gammaproteobacteria; order Burkholderiales; family Burkholderiaceae_C; genus Xenophilus. The sequence goes on along the minus strand of JAVHYA010000087.1, from coordinate 14,405 downwards.
TGCGCCCTCGTCCGTCAGCTCGATGTGCACGACGCGGCGGTCGGCGACGGAGCGCACGCGCCGCACCAGGCCCTTGGCCTCGAGGCGGTCGAGCAGGCGGGTCATGGCGCCGGTGTCGAGTTCGCACACGCGGGCCAGTTCGGCCACGGTGGTCGACGGGCCGGTGTGCATGTGCAGCTTGTGCAGCGGGATCCACTGCGGGTAGGTGGGGCCGCCCGGCTCCACCAGTTCGGCCTCCACGGCCTGCCCCACGGCGGTGATGATGCGCCGCATCATCAGACCGATGCTTTCGTCGGCCGAGTAGTTGTCGGGACGGTAGAAGGTCTGGCCGGCCGAGGGATCGGCAGAAGGCGTGTCCTGAGGCATGGCGCAAATATTAATTGCCATGGCAGTAATTGTCAAGGCTGACTTTGTGACGGCAACGGTTGGCTAGAATCGGACGATGGCTGCCTCCCTGCCCGCCACGGGCGATCTTTCCCCCGCGCCGGCCAAGGCATCGCCGCGCGCGCTCTCGGGCCTGCGCCCCTTCCTGCGGCCCTACCGTGTGCAGATCGGCCTGGCGGCGCTCTTCCTCGTGCTGGCTGCCGTGACCACCCTGCTCTTCCCGCTGGCGCTGCGCGGGCTGATCGACGGCGGGCTGGTGCCGTCCGAGCGCGGCGCGCAGGCGCTGGCGCTGCGCAATCACTTCTTCGAACTGTTCCTGGTCGCCATCGCGCTGGGCGTGTTCTCGGCCGCGCGCTTCTACACCGTGAGCTGGCTGGGCGAGCGCATCACGGCCGACCTGCGCAACGCGGTGTACCGCCATGTGCTGCGCCAGAGCCCGCAGTTCTTCGAGACGACGCAGACGGGCGAGGTGCTGTCGCGCCTGACGGCCGACACCACCCTGGTCCAGACCGTGGTGGGCTCCTCGCTCAGCATGGGGCTGCGCAATGCCGTGATGGGCCTGGGCGCGCTGGTGATGCTGGTGTGGACCAACCCCTACGTGATGGCGCAGGTGGGCCTGATCCTGGTGCTGGTCGTCGTGCCGAGCATGCTGTTCGGGCGCAGGGTCCGTCGCCTGTCGCGCGCCAGCCAGGACCGGGTGGCCGATGCCAGCGCGATCGCCGGCGAGGTGCTCAATGCCATCCCGGTGGTGCAGAGCTACACGGCCGAGGCGCGCGAGTCGGAGCGCTTCGCGGCCTCGACGCAGGACGCCTTCCGCACCGCGGTGCGACGCACCAAGGCGCGCGCGGTGCTGGTGGCCTTCATCATCATCGCCACCTCGGCCGCGCTGCTCTGGGGCCTGTACGCCGGCACGCAGGCGGTGATGCGCGGCGAGATCACGGCCGGCCACCTGGGGCAGACGGTGGTCTACGTCATCATCCTGGCCAGCGCTTCGGCCGTGCTGGGCGAGGTGTATGGCGAACTGCTGCGCGCGGCCGGCGCGACGGAGCGCCTGATGGAGCTGCTGCATGCGCGCCCGGTCATCGCCTCGCCGCGCCAGCCGGCGGTGGCACCGGTGCCGCAGGGCGGCAGCACGGTGCGCTTCGAAGCGGTCGACTTCCACTATCCCTCGCGGCCCGGCACGCCGGCGCTGCGGCACTTCGACCTCGCCATCGCGCCCGGCGAAACGGTGGCGCTGGTGGGCGCCAGCGGTGCCGGCAAGAGCACGGTGTTCCAGCTGCTGCTGCGCTTCTACGACGCCCAGTCCGGCCGCATCCTGCTCGACGGCCAGCCGCTGGCCACGCTGGCCCTGGACGACCTGCGCCAGCGCATCGGCCTGGTGCCGCAGGATGCCGTCATCTTCTCGACCAGCGCGCTCGAGAACATCCGCTACGGCCGCCCCGGCGCCAGCGACGACGAGGTGCGCGCCGCAGCCCGCGCCGCGCACGCCGAGGCCTTCATCGAGGCGCTGCCCGAAGGCTTCGACACCTTCCTCGGCGAGCGCGGCGTGCGTCTGTCGGGCGGCCAGCGCCAACGCATCGCCATCGCCCGTGCCATGCTGAAGAACCCGCCGCTGCTGCTGCTCGACGAGGCCACCAGCGCCCTCGACGCGGAGAGCGAACGCATGGTGCAGGCGGCGCTCGAATCCGCGATGCAGGACCGCACGACCGTGGTCATCGCGCACCGCCTGGCCACGGTGCAGAAGGCCGACCGCATCGTCGTGCTGGACCACGGCGCGATCGTCGAGCAGGGGACGCACGCCGAGCTGGTGGCGCTCGGCGGTGTCTACGCCCAGCTCGCGGCGCTGCAGTTCGTGGCCTGAGCAACAAGCGTGCAATCGGGCTGCAGCGCCCGCCAGACGGGCGTTGCGGCCGAATTCGTCACGAGCGTGACGATCTCGCCCGGACGGCCTGCAGGCCTACTGCAGGGTGCCCTTGGCGCCCGGGGGAACGAGCAGCGGCATGACCACGATGCCCTCGTCGAGCAGGGCCTCGGCCTGCTCGGGGCTCGCCTGGCCGCGGATGCCGCGCTCCTCGGTCTCGCCGTAGTGCATGCGGCGCGCTTCCTCGACGAAGCGGTCGCCGACGTCCTCGGTGCGCGCCAGCACCTCGCGCACGGCGCGCATCCAGCGCGCCTCGGGGGTGTCGGCCGCGGGTGCCGCCTTCGGCGCCTCGGGCTCGCGGGCCGCGCCGAGGTTCAGCCGCGGGGCGCTGAGGCCCTTGGTGATCGCGGTGCTGCCGCACATCGGGCACTCGACCAGCCCGCGCGTGCATTGCGACTCGAAGTCCTCGGCCGAAGCGAACCAACCCTCGAAGGTATGGCTGTGCTCGCAGCGCAGGTTGAGGACTTTCATGGCCGCGATTATCCGGCGATGCCGGCGGCGCCCTCGCCCACCGACCAGTCCAGCGTCCATGCGCCCGACAGGACGTTCTGCAGCCAGACGGCGCAGGTCAGCGTCTTGGCATCGGTGACGGTGCCGTCGCGGCACCAGCCGAGCAGTTCCTCCGGCGTCGCGGCGAACACGTCGAGGAACTCGCCGTGGTCGAGCTGCCGCTCTCCGGCCGTGAGGCCGCGGGCGAAGTAGATGTGGATGATCTCGGTCGAATAGGCCACGGCGAGGTGCATGGCGCCGGCGTGCGCCCATTCGCGAGCGCGGTAGCCGGTTTCCTCGACCAGTTCGCGTTGCCCGCAGATGAAGGGGTCTTCGCCGGCATCGAGCTTGCCGGCCGGGAACTCCACCATCACCCGGCCGACCGGGTAGCGGTACTGGCGCTCCAGCACGATGCGGCCATCGTCCAGCATCGGGACCACCACGACGGCCCCCGGATGCACGACGTATTCGCGCGTCGCCGTCTTGCCGTCCGGCAGGCGGATGACGTCGCGGCGCGCTTCGAGGAAGTTGCCCTTGAACAGCTCTTGCGAGCTGACGCGCTCTTCCTTGAGGTGGGTATCGCTCATGTTGGATCTCGAGGAAGGAATGTTGGCAGTGCGCCGCTCAGGCGGCCGCGCGGTGCTTCATGAGGTAGCGCCAGGTGAAGCCGGGAAAGGCCAGCACCAGGAAGAGCGCACCCGTCACGGCATAGAACTCCCAGCCCTGCGGCGCGATCTGGCCGAGGCGCCGCTCGAACAGCAGGCCGACGGCACCGGTGAGGCCGTACAGCACGGCGAGTTCGGCCAGCCGCCACGCCAGCGACTTCTGCACGCCCGGGACCGGCACGACGCCGAGCAGGCGCTCGGTCAGGAAAGGCAGGTTGGCCGCCAGCATCGCGACCAGCAGCACCAGCCAGACCGAGGCGCTTTGCGACAGCCCGCCCATGCGGCTCCTCGCAGGCTCAGTTCGCCAGCGTGGCCACGATGGCCTGCGCGCAGAGCGTCATCAGGCCACCGGGGACGATGCCGAGGACGAGGATCAGCGCGCCATTGAGCGTCAGCACCGCACGCACGTCGCGCGGCGCCGAGACGGTGGTGGCCGTGAGGGGTGCGTCGAAGTACATGACCTTGACCACCCGCAGGTAGTAGAACGCGCCGACCAGCGACATCACCACCGCGAAGACCGCGAGGCCGATGTACAGCGCCTGGCCCGAGGCGATCAGCGCCTGCAGCACCGCCAGCTTGGCGTAGAAGCCCACCAGCGGCGGGATGCCGGCCAGCGAGAACATCGCGATCGCCATCACGCCGGCGTACAGCGGGCTGCGCTGGTTGAGGCCGGCGAGGTCGGAGATCTCCTCGCTCTCGAAGCCCTCGCGTGCCAGCAGCAGGATGATGCCGAAGCTCGCCAGCGTGGTCAGGACGTAGGTGACGATGTAGAACATCGACGCGCTGTACGCATACTGCGCGTTGTAGGTGTTGCCGTTGACCACGCCCGCCACCAGGCCCAGCAGCATGAAGCCCATCTGCGCGATGGTCGAGTAGGCCAGCATGCGCTTGAGGTTGGTCTGCGCGATGGCCGCCAGGTTGCCCACCAGCAGCGAGGCGATGGCCAGCAGCGCCAGCATCTGCTGCCAGTCGATGGCCAGCGGCAGCAGCCCTTCGACCAGCAGGCGGATCACGATCGCGAAGGCTGCCAGCTCGGGCGCCGCACCGATGAGCAGCGTGATGGCCGTCGGGGCGCCCTGGTACACGTCGGGCACCCACATGTGGAAAGGTGCGGCCCCCAGCTTGAAGGCCAGGCCGGCGACGATGAAGACCAGGCCGAAGACCAGCACCTGGTGGTTGACCTTGCGGCTGGCGATGGCCTTGAAGACCTCGTTCACGTCGAGCGAGCCCGTCGCGCCGTACATCATCGACAGGCCGTACAGCAGAAAGCCGCTGGCCATGGCGCCGAGCACGAAGTACTTCATGGCCGCTTCGCTGGCCACGGCGTTGTCGCGACGCAGGGCGACCAGCGCATAGCTCGAGAGCGTGAGCAGTTCCAGGCCGAGGTAGATCAGCAGGAAGTTGCTGCCCGAGATCATGACGAACATGCCCAGCAGCGAGAACATGCTGATGGTGAACATCTCGCCGCCGCGCAGCATCTGGCGGTCGGCCGCGTAGGGCCGGCCATACACGAGCGTGACCATCAGGGCCACGGTGGCGAAGCACTTGAGCCAGTTGCCCATCGGGTCGCTGACCACCATGCCGCCGAAACCGTACACGGTCTGGCCGGCGTTCGCCTGCATGCCGGTGAGCACGGCCACCACGCCGAGGGTCAGCAGGGTGAGCACATAGGTGCGGGTGCGGCGCGCATCGGTGGTCGACAGGTCCACCAGCGCGATGATGCACGCCATCACGAGCAGGACGATCTCCGGGTAGATCGTGATCCAGCTGAGTTTGTCAATCATCTCGTTCTCTTATTCAGCGCGCCGTCCCGCCGCCGGGCCGCCACAAGGCGGGCCTGCCCCCTGGGGGAGCAGCGCAGCGGCGAAGACGCAAGCGTGGGGGTCATGTCGTCAGGGGAGCTTGGAGGCCGCGACGTGACGCAGCAATTCCGTGACCGAAGCGTCCATCACGTCGGTGAAGGGCTTCGGGAACAGGCCCATCCACAGCACCGCGATCGCCAGCAGTGCCAGCATCAGGAACTCGCGGCCGTTGATGTCGGTGAGTTCTTCGACATGCTTGTTGCCGACCGGGCCGAGGTACACGCGCTTGTACATCCACAGCGTGTAGGCGGCGCCGAAGATCAGCGCGGTGGCCGCGCCCAGGCCGATCCAGAAGTTGGCCTTCACGGCGCCCAGGATCACCATCCACTCGCCCACGAAGCCGGCCGTTGCGGGCAGGCCGCAGTTGGCCATCGCAAAGAGCAGCGCGAAGGCCGCGAACTTGGGCATGGTGTTCACCACGCCGCCGTAGTCGGCGATCTGCCGCGAGTGGACACGGTCGTACAGCACGCCGATGCACAGGAACATGGCGCCGGACACGAAGCCGTGCGAGATCATCTGCACGATGCCGCCGGCCACGCCCAGGCTGTTGAAGATGAAGAAGCCGAGGGTCACGAAGCCCATGTGGGCGACCGACGAGTACGCCACCAGCTTCTTCATGTCCTGCTGCACCAGCGCGACCAGGCCCACGTAGATCACGGCCACCAGCGACAGCGCGATCATGAACCACGCCCACTCGCGCGAGGCATCGGGCGCGATCGGCATCGAGAAGCGCAGGAAGCCGTAGGCACCGAGCTTCAGCATGATGGCGGCCAGCACGGCGGAGCCACCCGTCGGCGCCTCGACGTGGACGTCGGGCAGCCAGGTGTGCACCGGCCACATCGGCACCTTCACGGCGAAGGCGGCGAAGAAGGCGAAGAACAGCAGGGTCTGCGCATGAGCGCCCAGCGGCAACTTGTGCCAGGCCAGGATGTCGAAGCTGCCGCCCGAGGTGTTGTACAGGTAGATCAGCGCGACCAGCATGAGCAGCGAGCCGAGCAGCGTGTACAGGAAGAACTTGAAGGCCGCGTAGATCTTGTTCGGGCCGCCCCAGATGCCGATGATCAGGTACATCGGGATGAGGGTCGCCTCGAAGAAGACGTAGAACAGCATCCCGTCGAGCGCCGAGAACACGCCGATCATCAGGCCCGACAGGATCAGGAACGCACCCATGTACTGGTTGACGCGCTCGGTGATCACCTCCCAGGCCGAGATCACCACGATGACGGTGATGAAGGCCGTGAGCAGCACGAACCACATCGACAGCCCGTCCACCCCGAGGTGGTAGTTGATGTGGAAGCGCTCGATCCACGGCGCCTTCTCGACGAATTGCATCGCCGCGCTGCCGACCTGGAAGCGCGTATACAGCGGCAGGGTGACGAGGAAGCTGGCGATCGCGCCGATCAGTGCGGCCCAGCGGACAGCGCGCGCTTGGTTCTCGCGGCCGAACAGCAGCAGGACGGCGCCCACCACGATCGGCAGCCAGATGGCAAGGCTCAACAAACCCATTTTTCTTGTTCTCCAGCGCAGCGGATCAGCGGTTGAACCAGACGAAGTACGTCATCAGGACGAAGATGCCCAGCAGCATCGCGAAGGCGTAGTGGTAGATGTAGCCGGACTGGAACCAGCGCACCACACCCGCCAGACGGCCGATCAGCTTCCACGAGCCGTTGACCACGGCGCCGTCGATCAGGGCCTGGTCGCCGCCCTTCCACAGGCCGGTGCCCAGCGCACGGGTGCCGCGCGCCAGCACGTTCTCGTTGAACCAGTCCATGTAGTACTTGTTCTCGAGCAGGCGGTAGACCGGGCCGAAGGCGCGCTTGATGGCCGCCGGCAGCGCCGGATTGATCATGTACATGTACCAGGACAGCGCCACGCCGGCCAGCGCCAGCCAGAACGGCGGCGCCTGCAGGCCGTGCAGGGCCATGGCGATCGGGCCGTGGAAGGCCTCGGCCAGTTCCTTCATCGCGTGATGCTTGGATGCGTCCACGAAGATGGCGTCCTTGAAGAACTCGCCGTAGAGCATCGGCTGGATGGTGAAGTAGCCGATCAGCACCGACGGGATGGCCAGCAACACGAGCGGCAACCAGACGACCCACGGCGACTCGTGCGGCTTGGCGTCGTGGCCATGGCCGTGGTGGTCGTCGTGCGCATGGTCATCGTGGTGCGCATCCGGGTTCTGGTCGTAGCGTTCCTTGCCGTGGAAGACGAGGAAGTACATGCGGAACGAGTAGAACGCGGTGATGAACACCCCGGCCAGCACCGAGAAGTACGCGAAGCCCGAACCCCACAGGTGGCTCTCGTGCACCGCCTCGATGATGCTGTCCTTGGAATAGAAGCCCGAGAACAGCGGCGTGCCGATCAGCGCCAGCGAACCCAACAGCGAGGTGATCCAGGTGATCGGCATGTACTTGCGCACGCCGCCCATCCAGCGGATGTCCTGGTTGTGGTGCATGCCGATGATGACCGAGCCGGCACCAAGGAACAGCAGTGCCTTGAAGAAGGCGTGGGTCATCAGGTGGAACACTGCAACCGAATACGCCGAGGCGCCCAGCGCGACCGTCATGTAGCCCAGCTGCGAGAGCGTGGAGTACGCCACCACGCGCTTGATGTCGTTCTGGATGATGCCCAGGAAGCCCATGAACAGCGCCGTGATCGCGCCGATCACCAGGATGAAGCTCAGCGCGGTGTCGCTCAGCTCGAACAGCGGCGACATGCGGCTGACCATGAAGATGCCCGCCGTCACCATGGTGGCGGCGTGGATCAGTGCCGAGATGGGGGTCGGGCCTTCCATCGAGTCGGGCAGCCACACATGCAGCGGGAACTGCGCGCTCTTGCCCATGGCCCCGATGAACAGGCAGATGCAGATCACGGTGATCAGCATCCAATCGGTGCCGGGAAAGCCGATCTTGGCGAGTTGGTCGGCCTTGGCGAAGGCTTCGGTGTAGTTCAGCGTGCCGGCGTAGGCGGCGATCAGGCCGATGCCGAGGATGAACCCGAAGTCACCCACGCGGTTGACCAGGAACGCCTTCATGTTGGCGAAGATCGCCGTGGGCTTGTTGAACCAGAAGCCGATCAGCAGGTACGACACCAGGCCCACCGCTTCCCAGCCGAAGAACAGCTGGAGCATGTTGTTGCTCATCACGAGCATCAGCATCGAGAAGGTGAACAGCGAGATGTAGGCGAAGAAGCGGTTGTAGCCCGCGTCCTCTTCCATGTAGCCGATGGTGTAGATGTGGACCATCAGCGACACGAAGGTCACGACGCACATCATCATGGCCGTGAGGCCGTCGACCAGGAAGCCGACCTCCATCTTCAGGCCGCCGACGATCATCCATTCGTAGAGGGTCGCATTGAAGCGGGCGCCATCCACCACGACGCTCTTGAGGGTCATGGCGGAAATGACGAAGGCGACCAGCACGCCCAGGATGGTGAGCGAATGGACGACCTTGCGGCCCAGGTGGTTGCCGCCGAATTTCGTGCCGAACAGGCCTGCCAGCGCCGAGCCCACGAGGGGCGCGAGCGGTACGGCCAGCAGGGTGGAAGCAGATAGCGTTGCGCTCATGGTGGTTGTCGTTATCCCTTGAGCGAGTTGAGCTCGTCGACGTTGATGTTCGACTTGTTGCGGAACAGCAGGACGAGCAGCGCCAGGCCGATCGCCGACTCGGCGGCCGCGACGGTCAGGATGAAGAACACGAAGATCTGTCCATGCATGTCGCCGAGGTAGTGCGAGAACGCGACGAAGTTCATGTTGACCGCCAGCAGCATCAGTTCGATGCACATCAGCAGCACGATCAGGTTCTTGCGGTTCAGGAAGATGCCGATCACCGACAGCGCGAACAGCATCGCGCCCAGCGACAGGTAGTGGCCCAGGGTCAGCGTCATGGCTTCTTCTCCGCTTCGGCGTCGGCGGCCGGCGCTGCCGGCGGCGGTGGGGGCAGCGTCGCGGCCAGCTTCACCACGCTCATGCGGTCGGCGGCCTTCACATGCACCTGGTCCTTCACGTTGACGAACTTGGTGTCCTTGCGCTGGCGCAGCGTCAGCGCAATGGCTGCGATCATGGCCACCACGAGGATCACGGCCGCGATCTGGACCGGATAGACGTATTCGCTGTAGAGCAGCAAGCCCAGCGCCTTGGTGTTGGAGCCCTGCGCGGCGGCGGACTGGGCCATCTCGATGGGCGCGGCGCCCTGCAGGCGGAAGCCCCCCATCAGCACATAGGCCATCTCGAGGGCGATGACCACGCCGATCAAGGCGGCCAGCGGGAAATGCTTCCAGAAGCCCTGGCGAAGGCTGTCGATGTTGAGATCGAGCATCATCACCACGAACAGGAAGAGCACCATCACCGCGCCCAGGTAGACCAGCACCAGTGCGATGGCCAGGAACTCGGCCTTCAGCAGCAGCCACACGGCAGCGGCCTGCGAGAAAGCCAGCATGAGATAGAGCACCGCATGCACGGGGTTGCGCGCGGTGATGACCCGGAAGGCTGCAAACAGCAGCACGACCGAGAACAGGTAGAAGAAGCCGGTCTTGACGTCCATGAGGTTGTTCTTTTCGGGCGCCGGGATCAGCGGTACTTGGCGTCCGCCGCCTTGTTGGCGGCGATTTCCTTCTCGTAGCGATCGCCCACCGCCAGGAGCATGTCCTTGGTGAAGTAGAGATCGCCACGCTTTTCGCCGTGGTATTCGAGGATGTGCGTCTCGACGATCGAGTCGACCGGGCAGCTTTCTTCGCAGAAGCCGCAGAAGATGCACTTGGTCAGGTCGATGTCGTAGCGCGAGGTGCGGCGCGAGCCGTCGTCGCGCACCGTCGACTCGATGGTGATTGCGACCGCGGGGCACACGGCTTCGCACAGCTTGCAAGCGATGCAGCGTTCCTCGCCGTTCTCGTAGCGGCGCAGCGCATGCAGGCCGCGAAAACGCGGCGACAGGGGCGTCTTCTCTTCGGGAAACTGCACCGTGATCTTGCGGCGCAGCGCATAGCGGCCCGTCAGGGCCATGCCCTTGAAGAGCTCGGCGAGCATGAAGCTCTTGAAGAAATCCTTGATCGAAAAGGACGAGGCAGCGATGGCTGTCATCTTGTTCGCTCCGCTTATTTCCAGATGTTCCAGGGCGTCTGCATCCAGCCCCCGACCACCAGCAGCCACACGAGGGTGACCGGAATGAAGATCTTCCAGCCAAGACGCATGATCTGGTCGTAGCGGAAGCGCGGGAAGGTGCCCCGGATCCAGATGAACAACGAGACCACGAAGAAGGTCTTCAGGCCCAGCCAGATCCATCCGGGGATGAAGTCGAGGAAGCCGATGGGCGACAGCCAGCCGCCCAGGAACATCAGCGCGGCCAGGATCGAGATCAGCCACATGCTGGCGTACTCGGCCAGGAAGAAGATCGCGAAGCCCATGCCCGAGTACTCGACCATGTGGCCGGCGACGATTTCCGCCTCGCCTTCCACCACGTCGAAGGGATGGCGGTTGGTCTCGGCCACGCCCGAGATCACGTAGACGACGAAGATGGGCAGCAGCGGCAACCAGTTCCACGACAGGAAGCCCAGGCCCATGTTGGCGCCCATGCCCTTCGCCTGCGCGGCGACCACCTCGCCCAGGTGCAGGCTGCCCGACACCATGATGACCACCACCAGGCAGAAGCCCATGGCGATCTCGTAGCTGACCATCTGGGCCGATGCCCGCAGCGCGCCAAGGAAGGCGTACTTCGAGTTGGAGGCCCAGCCGGCGATGATCACGCCGTACACCTCGATCGAGGTGATGGCCATGATCAGCAGCAGGCCGGCGTTGACGTTGGCCAGCACCGCATCGGGACCGAAGGGGATTGCCACCCAGGCCGCCAGGGCCGGCATGATCGCCATGACCGGGCCCAGACGGAACAGGCCCTTGTTGGCCGCCGTGGGGTTGATCAGTTCCTTGGTCAGCAGTTTGAGCGCATCGGCGATCGGCTGCAGCAGGCCCATGGGCCCCACGCGATTGGGGCCGTGGCGCACCTGGATCCAGCCGAGGAACTTGCGTTCCCAGAGGGTGAGGTAGGCCACCGCACCCAGCAGCGGCAGCAGCACGCACACGATCTTGATCAGCGACCAGACCACGGGCCATCCGCCCCCGGTCCACCAGCCTGCATCGATCAGCCCGCGCCCGAAACCGTAGATCGTGTCGATCATGCGGTCACCTCGTCGATGGCCTGGTAGTAGGCGACGCCGCGGACGGCGTGCGCGCTGCCGCGGCCGTCGGCCGTGAGTTGCAGCGAGGGAGCCCGGCGCACCAGACCGTCCAACTGGTAGATGGAGGCCGCCACCGGTTCTGCGGCGGGTGCCGCCGGCGGCGCTGCCAGGTCGACAGGCTCGACCAGCGCATTGCTCAGCCGATCGGCGGGAATGTGCGTGGCCGTGGCCTCGAGCCCGCTGCGAACGTGCGCGAGCACGTCCTGCGAGGTTTCGAAGTCGAAGCCCGTGAGGCCGAGCAGGTTGCCGAGCACGCGAAGCACCTTCCAGCCCGGACGGGCTTCACCGCGGGGCTTGACCACCGCATGGAAGCTCTGGATGCGGCCCTCGGCGTTGACGAAGGTGCCCGGGGTTTCGCTGAAGGGCGAAATGGGCAACAGCACATCGCTGAAGGCCAGGTTGGCCTTGAAGGGGCTGAGCGTCACGACCATCTGTGCGCCGTCCAATCCCTGCGCGGCCTTGGCGCCTGCAGCCGAATCGAACTCGGGCTCGTTGTTGAGCAGCAGCACGGCCTTGAGGCCGCCCGACAGCATCCGGCCCGCGTCGAGGCCCTGGGAGCCCGGCAGCGCGCCGACCCACTGGGCGCCGACCGTGTTGGCCGCTTCGGTCAGATAGCCGACCGAGGCGCCGGTCTGCTCGCCGATCCACTGCGCCAGGGCAAGCAAGCGCGCGGCATCGGCAGCGTGTGCGGCCGCATTGCCCAGAAGAATGGCCTTGCGCTCGCCGCCCAGCAGGGACTTGGCGGTCGTCCGCGCGGCGTCCGTCGGTGCTGTGTTCGAGGGAGCGGTCACGCCCTTTTCGGCGGCCACGGCAGCCGCCAGCACGGCCAGGGCATCACCCCAACCTGCCGCCTCGGCGATCTCGAGGCTGGCGAGTGGCATGGCCCAGGCATCGTGCGATGCGAGCTGCGCCTGGCTGGCGATGGCATGCACCGCGGCGCCCTTGCGCGCCGCTTGGCGGATGCGTTGCGCGAACAGCGGGTGGTCCTTGCGCAGGTTGGAGCCGATCACCACCACGCGTTGCAGCTGCGACAACGAGGCGATCGACGTGCCGAGCCAGCGCACGCCCGCACCGCGCGTGAAGTCGGCGTGGCGCAGGCGGTGGTCGATGTTCTCGCTGCCGAGGCCGCGCATGAGGGCGGTGGCGAGCGCGAGCTCCTCGACGGTGCTGTGCGGGCTGACCAGCGCACCGATGGACGCGGCGCCATGGTCCGCCTTGATCTGGCGCAGGCCGTTGGCCACGTATTCGAGCGCCGTCTGCCAATCGACCACTTGCCATTGACCGCCCTGCTTCAGCATGGGCTGCGTCAGGCGCTCGTCGCCGTTGAGCGCCTCGTACGAGAAGCGGTCGCGGTCGGCGATCCAGCACTCGTTGACGTCCTCGTTCTCCAGGGGCACCACGCGCATCACCTGGTTGTTCTTGACCTGCACGATCAGGTTGGCACCGGTCGAATCGTGCGGGCTCACCGACTTGCGGCGGCTCAGTTCCCAGGTCCGAGCGCTGTAGCGGAAAGGCTTGCTGGTGAGCGCGCCGACCGGGCAGATGTCGATCATGTTGCCCGACAGCTCGGAATCGACGGTGTCGCCCACCACGGTGGTGATCTCGGAGTGTTCGCCCCGGTTGACCATGCCCAGTTCCATGATGCCGGCCACTTCCTGGCCGAAGCGCACGCAACGGGTGCAATGGATGCAGCGGCTCATCTCTTCCATGCTGATGAGCGGGCCGACGTCCTTGTGGAAGACCACGCGCTTTTCTTCCTCGTAGCGCGAGGAGGAGCCGCCGTAGCCCACCGCCAGGTCCTGGAGCTGGCATTCGCCGCCCTGGTCGCAGATCGGGCAGTCGAGCGGGTGATTGATGAGCAGGAACTCCATCACCGACTTCTGCGCCTTGATCGCCTTGTCGCTCTGGGTGCGAACGATCATGCCCTGCGTGACCGGCGTGGCGCAGGCCGGCATGGCCTTGGGCGCCTTCTCGATGTCGACCAGGCACATGCGGCAGTTGGCCGCGATGCTGAGCTTCTTGTGATAGCAGAAATGCGGGATGTAGGTGCCGGCCTTGTCGGCGGCATGCATCACCATGCTGCCCTCGGCCACTTCGACCTTCTTGCCGTCGAGTTCGATTTCAACCATGTCGTTTTCTCGTTCGCGCTCAGGCCTGAGCCGGCGTCTTGGGCACGTAGCCCGGCACCAGCGCCTCGAACTCGTGGCGGAAGTGCTTGATCATGGCCCGCACGGGCATGGCGGCCGCATCGCCCAGCGCGCAGATGGTGCGGCCCTGGATGTTGTCGGCGACCGAATTCAGCAGGTCCATGTCGGTGGGGCGGCCCTGACCGTTGTGGATGCGGTCCACCACGCGCCACAGCCAGCCCGTGCCCTCGCGGCAGGGCGTGCACTGGCCGCAGGACTCGTGCATGTAGAAGTACGACAGTCGCTTGAGCGACTCCACCATGGAGCGCGAGTCGTCCATGACGATCACGGCACCCGAGCCCAGCATGGAGCCGGCCTTGGCGATGGAGTCGTAGTCCATCGTGCAGTCCATCATGATGGAGGCAGGCAGCACCGGGGCGGACGAGCCGCCCGGGATCACCGCCTTGAGCTGGCGGCCCTTGCGCACGCCGCCGGCGAGCTCCAGCAACTTGGAGAACGGCGTGCCCATCGGCACTTCGTAGTTGCCGGGCAGCTCGACATCCCCGCTCACCGAGAAGATCTTGGTGCCGCCGTTGTTCGGCTTGCCGCATTCCAGGTAGGCCTGGCCGCCGTTGCGGATGATCCAGGGCACCGCGGCGAAGGTCTCGGTGTTGTTGATCGTGGTCGGCTTGCCGTACAGGCCGAAGCTGGCCGGGAACGGCGGCTTGAAGCG
>JAVHYA010000147.1 GCA_031119395.1 Pseudomonadota bacterium | reverse complement strand
TCGACGCCGCCGAGATCGCGGCCGCCATGAGCAGCTTCCGCGTGCAGCTGCTGGAAAAGCCGGTGCTGGCGCCGATGCTCGTGTCGGCACTGGTCAACGACGGGCTGACGGCGGCCAGGCCCGCGCGCTGAGGGGCCGTCAACGCCGAACCGTGGCCGATCGGTCGGGCGTGGCCGATCCGGTGCCGGCGCGTCGCAGCGCCTGAGCCAAATCACGTGCGGCGCCCTTAGCGAGCCGGGTCTTGAGGATCCGTTCCTCGAGCGTGCGATCTCGCAATTCCAGCGCGGCGTACTTTTTCGGCTCGCGTCCCATCGCCGTGGCAAGGCGATTCGCATCGTCGGTGTAGATCGTGAGGTGGTCGCGCGGCCGCGAGATCGCCACATAGAAGACCGCCCGGTTGCTGCTGAGGCTCTTCGTGTTGGCCTCGATCAGCACGCGGTCGCGGGTGAGCCCCTGCGCGGAGTGGATGGTGCTGGCGTAGCCGTGCTGCAGGTACAGTGCAGCGCCCCGGTCCAGCCGGATGCCGCCACCGCGGCCCCGCAGTGTCACCGCGCCCGCCTCGACGGCCGCCACCTCGTACCGTTCGCCGTTGAAAACGCCCAAGGCACGATCGTTGGCTGTGACACGCACCCAGTCACCCGCCGAAAGCGCGAGCTCCTGGGCCTCGTAGACACGCAACATCGGCTGGCTGGCCGGATCGAAGCGCAGGGAAAGGCCGTCCGGGCGCTGTACCTGCAGCTCGTGTGCGTCGGGCAGCACGGCGAGGACGCGGAGGAGCTCGCCCTTGCGCAGCGCGCCATGCGTGCGTTGGGGCACCACGACCTGCCCCACCTCGTAGCTCTGCACGGAGCGCAGTTCCGCCCGCGTCATGTCCACCGGCTCCAGCACCGCGACGCGCTCACCCTCGGGCAAGGCCAGCCGCTGGCGGACCAGAGCGTTGATCGCGCGCCTGGCCTCGTTGGTACCGGCCACGATGAGCGTCTCCCGGCGTTCCTCCGTGGACAGCCTCACGTAGTCGCCGGCCAGTCGCGCGTACCGGGCGCCCTCCTGAGCGATTTCAACGGTCTCGGCCGCGAGCTGGGCGACGGCCTGCGGTACCGCGCCGGCCGCGGCGTAGACCACGGCGGCCCGGATCGTCGCATTGCGCTGGCGCTGCACCTCGGTGAGACAGGCGCGCGTCATGCCTGCGTCCTGCAGTTGCTCAAAAGGCTTGCCTGCCTCCACCGCGTGCGTCTGCAGCCGGTCGCCGCACAGCACGAGGCGCGCGCCCCGCGCCTCGATGATGGTCATGAGGCGCTCCAACTGGTGGGCGGGCACCACGCCCGCCTCGTCCAGGAACACGATGGCACGCGCATCCAGCGCAGCATTCTGACTTCGCCGCGCGAGGAAAGAGGCCAGCGTCTGAGACTCCATGCCCAGCCGGGCCAGCGCTTCGTTCTGCGACGCATACGGGGCCAGGCCGACCACGCGGAAGCCCTGCGACCGGCACAGCCGCGAGGACTCCGATTTGATAGCTGCGACGGCTCGCGCCAGCATGTGGCTTTTTCCGGTACCTGCGAGCCCCTGAATGCCCACAAAACGGTCGGGCGCCGTCAGCACCATTCGGACAGCGTCCCGCTGGCCGGCATTGAGCGAACTCGCCGCCAACATGGCCTGCACCGCTTCAGGCACCGTGATCGGTGCGACCGCCGCGCGGCCGGCGTGTTCCAGGGCGAGGATGCGCCGTTCAGTGCAGCGTGCCTCCGGCGTGGCGAAACGACTCTCCGCCGGCACCAGGGCGCCACGTGCGATGGCTTGGTCGACGGCTGTCTCTGCCTGGCTCCGCGTCTGGGCACGGCGGGCCATGGTCAGGGCCACCCACGAGGCGCGCGTCAGCTTCTCGGCCTCGTCGTGCCCCTTGAATCGGTTCGCATGCGGATCACGCACCAGGTCGTCGGCGCCGATGTTGAGGGAGCGAGCGGTCTGGTAAAGCGGCAGCTCCGGCTCCAGCCGCCCGTCGCCGCGGGCGCGCTCGAGCGCCACGTCCACCTCTGCGGCGCCTGCGCGTGTGGCTGCGCGCCCATACGCAACCTCCAGCAGTTCGGCGCGGGAGAAGATGCCCTGCCGCTCCGCGAGGTGCGCGATGGCGAAGTCGATGGCGTCGTCCGCCGCCCGCCGTGCGGCTGCATCCATGGCAGGCCTCGGGCGCCCGCTGTCAGCTGTCCTGGCGCGAGCACGCGGGGTCGGTGCACTCAGCGCCAGCCCCGCCTCCTGTGCAACGGTGCGCCACTGCTCGAGCAGCCACGCCCGGTCGCTGGCCGATTTGCGCTGACGGCTGGCCAGTGTGAGCATCTGCTTCTGCGCTGTGGTCGCGCT
Organism: Pseudomonadota bacterium; assembly: GCA_031119395.1. GTDB lineage: Bacteria > Pseudomonadota > Gammaproteobacteria > Burkholderiales > Burkholderiaceae_C > Xenophilus. Next base: position 1,948 of record JAVHYA010000147.1, on the reverse strand, counting down.
CTCCCGGGCTTGACCACGCGCGGCGAGCAGATGTTCGATTTCGCGGCTGCGCTGGCTGAAGCGCCGGATCACCGCCTCGGGCACCTGGGCGAGTTCCCAGCCGCCGCGTCGTGTCTCGCGCAGTTCGAAGCCCAGTGCGCGCAGCTCTTCAGCCAGGGTGGAACGGTAGAACGCGCCCACCAGGCGCACGTTCCGCAACAAGTCCTCGTTGGACAGCGCCCGCCAATGGCCGTCGGCGCGCCGGGTCAGGTTCATGACGACGGCGTGCGTGTGCAACTGCGGATCCTGTGCACGCGAGAGTTCATGGCGGAACATCGCGACGACCAGGTGGCCCGTGCGCTCCCGAAACGACAGGCCATGCGCCTTGCGTCGGGCCGCGGCGAAGGACTCCAGCAACGCCAGACTCTTGCGCACGGCTGCATCATGCGCCGCGATGACGCGCGCGTCATTCAGCACCAGAGCCTGGATGCTGACCGACTTCGGCGCGCTGAAGGTGAAGTCGATGCCCTTGCGGTCGACGCTGGCGCGCGTGCGATTTGTACGCAGTTGCCGGCCGTCGGGCAGCCTCCCGTCCAGCAGGCTCTGGAAGACCGCACGGTCGACCGCCGCCTGGCCTTCCAGCCCGAGCGCAGCGGCGCCTGCGCCACCCCATTCGCCACGGTGGCCCTCCCGCCCGTAGTAGTCGTCAGATGACTCGAAGTAGTGCCCTGCGCGCACCGCATCGGCGACGAACTTGAAGGACAGCATGGCTGCGCCTTCAACGGGACGGCGCCGCGGCAACCTCGCTCGACTGCTCCGCGAACAGTCCGCTCCTGGCCTTTGGCTGCAGGGATTCGGCCAGCAGCATGGGTTCGATCTGCAGAGGCCGCGTGCGCAGTCGCATCGTCACCCGGGCGACGGGATAGTTTCCTGCAAGCTTCACATAGCCCGTCAGCGGTGGCAACAAGTGGAACTCCGCAGGCGACACAAGCCGCTCGGTGTCCTGGCGGTAGGACAGCGTGCCCTTGCCGCCGGCGGTGCCGAGCGAGACGCTCGGCACCCGCCGCAGCACCGTGTGCTCCCCGAGCCCGCGCGAGAACTCCTCGGCGGTGTAGGTGTCGAGTTCTCCGATGCCGCAGAGGAAGGCACTTCGGAAGCAGTTGCGCAGCGTCAGTGCATCGTCGCGGCCATAGATGTCGTTCAACTGAGCCAGGGATTGGACCCCGGCCATGATGCGCAGTCCCTTCTTGCGCCCCTTGGTTGCGGCGTCGATGAGGTAGTTGAGCTTCTCGAGCGAGTCCAGCTCATCGCACACCAGGTGCAGGGCACGTTTCGGGTCCTCCGGCATCGACAGCACGCTGGCGCAGGTGACGTCCGTCCAGCAGGAGATGAGCGGCTTGAGCGCCTGCAGCATGTCTTCCCGCCAGGTGATCCACAGGCTGCCCCGCCCCGATTCCAACCAGTCGCGGAAGGAAAAATCTCCGGGCGGCAGATATTTGTGCGGCGTGATGTACTGGGTAAGCACCGTGCGGATGCTCGCCAGCGTGTCGGACGCACCGTGGAAGCATCCGGCAGCCGGCGTGCCTGCCAGCAGAGCCTTCAGGTCCTCGTTGCTGGCGGTCGTGAGCCAGTGAACCAAACGCTCGGTCGAGCCGGCGCCCTGGGCCAACAGCACGGCCAACGTCTCGCTCACGATCGTGCGGCCCATGCTGTTCCAGGTCTCCTGTTCGGTGGACGGGCTGCGCGGAATCAGGCTGATGGCGTACTGCTCGCAATCGAAGCCGGTGCGGATCTCGTTGAAGATGCTCCAGCCCTGGCTGCGCCGGTCGAAAGGATTCAGCAGTATGTCGCCTGGCCGCCAAAAGTGGCGCATCGACGCTCCATCCGGGTCGACACACACGATGCGGTCGCCCCGGTCAACCGCACTCTCCAGGTAGTCGGCAATGCAAACGCTCTTGCCGGTGCCCGT
>JAVHYA010000146.1 GCA_031119395.1 Pseudomonadota bacterium | reverse complement strand
CTCACCCCGGCATCGGCTCGCGCATCGTCACGAACTCCTCCGCCGAGGTGGGGTGGATGCCGATGGTGCCGTCGAAGTCGGCCTTGGTGGCCCCGGCGCGCATGGCGACGGCGAAGCCCTGCACGATTTCGCCCGCCTCGGCACCGACCATGTGCAGGCCTACGACACGGTCGGTCTTCACGTCCACCACCAGCTTCATGAAGGTGCGCTCGCTGCGACCCGACAGGGTGTGGCGCAGCGTCTTGAACTCGCTGCAGAAGATGCGCACCTTGCCGAAGCGGGCGCGCGCCGCGGCCTCGGTGTAGCCGCAGGTGCCGACGCTGGGGTGGGTGAAGACCGCCGTCGGCACGTACTCGTAGTCCACGCGGCGGCGGCCCTGCGCGAACAGCCGGTCGACCACCACCATCGCCTCGGCCAGCGCCACCGGCGTGAGCGGCAGGCGCGTGGACACGTCGCCCACCGCCAGCACCGACGGCACCGAGCTGCGGTACTGGTCGTCCACCACGATGGCGCCGTTCTCGTCGAGCGCCACGCCTGCGGCCTCCAGACCCATGCCGGCGGTGTTGGGCCGCCGGCCTGTGGCGAAGAGCACCGTGTCGGCCACGAGCTGCTGGCCGCGCGAGAGCGTGACCAGCACCCCCTCGCCGGTGCGACGCAGCATCTCGACCTGCACGTTCAGGCGCAGGTCGATGCCGGTCTTGCCCATCTCCTGCGCCAGGAACTGGCGCACGTCCTCGTCGAAGGTGTCCAGCACATGCGCCTTGCGCTGCAGCAGCGTCACCTGCGCGCCCAGGCCGCGGAAGATGGAGGCGAACTCGCAGGCGATGTAGCCGCCGCCCACCACCACCAGCCGGCGCGGGAACTCCGGCAGGTCGAACATGCCGTCCGACACCACCGCATGCTCGCGCCCCGCGATGTCGGGCACGAAGGGCATGCCGCCGGTGGCCACGAGGATGTGCCGGGCCGTGTGGCGCTGGCCATCGACCTGCACCGTGTGGCCGTCGACCAGCTCGGCCCAGGACGGAATGAGCTGCACGCCGGCGCCGTCGAGCAGCCCCTGGTAGACGCCGTTGAGCCGGTGGATCTCCTGCGCGCGCTGCGCCTTCAGGCGCTGCCAGTCCAGGCGCGGCGACCCGGGCAGCGTCCAGCCGTAGCCCGGCGCCTCGGCGAAGGCCTCGGCATAGCCGGCCGCGTAGCTGTAGAGCTTCTTCGGAATGCAGCCCACGTTGACGCAGGTGCCGCCCAATTCGGCGCACTCGGCGAGCGCGACGCGGGCGCCGCGCTGGGCCGCCATGCGCGCGGCGCGCACGCCGCCGCTGCCGCCGCCGATGACGAAAAGGTCGAAGTCGTACTGAGGCATGTCCAGGTCTCCGCGCTCGAATGCGCCGGCGCACTGTAGCCGCCCTTGCGGCAGGCCGCAGCGCCGCTACAGTCGCCGCCATGCTGATCCGCCCTGCTCGTCTCGCCGGCCTGGCCCTGCTGGCGATCGCCGCCTTCGAGGCCCCGGCCCAGCTCGCGCGCAAGCCCTCGTTCTACGGCCGGCCGGCCGGCACCGCCGCCGCGCCGCGTGGCACACCGGGCGTGGGCGAACTGCCTGCGCTGGCCAGCCGCGCCGACTTCGACCGCCTGGCGCGCGTCTACGACGCCGGGACGCCGCTCGAACTGCCGCACGTGCTCTTCGTCATCGACCGCCGTGCCACGCCGCCGCGCATGCACTTCGTCAACACGCCGCGCTATGCGCTGCACGAACGCTTCGTGCGCGAGACGGGCCTGCTGCGCGAGGCCGGCCGGGCGGCGCTCAACCGCAACTACCGCGCGCCCGACCGGCGCTTCGTCTTCGGCACGCTGAGCTGGCAAGCGAGCGCCGACACCTTCAGCTACGAGTTCTGGGAAGGCGACCGGCTCACGCCCGAACTGCTTGCGCTGACGCAGCGCACCCTGGCGGCGACCTTCTACGCGCCGGTGCGCTTCAAGGCCAACTCGACCCAGCAGGAGTCGGTGGCGCAGGCCGCGGGCATCGAGGCGCTGACGCAGGCCGCACTGATCCGGGACCAGCCCTACCTGCCGATGAACCGCGGCCGCGCCGTGGGCCGGCTGCGCATCGTGCCGTCGGTGGAGGCGGCGCGCGACATCTCGCCCACCGACATCGTGGTGCTGCGCGAGGTGCCGATCAGCCTGCCGCCGGTGGCGGGCGTGCTGACCGAGCGGCCCTCGACGGTGCTCTCGCACGTCAACCTGCTGGCCAAGGGCTGGGGCATTCCCAATGCGTACGTGCGCGATGCCGCGCAGGCCCTGGCGCGCTGGGACGGGCAGTGGGTGCAGCTCGACGTGGCGCCCGGCGGCTACACCCTGCGCGCCGCCACCGAGGCCGAACGCTCGGCCGCACGACAGGCGGTCCGCGGCACGGCGCCGCAGGCCCGGCTGCGCGTGGCGCCCGACCTGCGGCGCGATGCGTTGGTGCCACTGGCGGCCCTGCGCGCGGCCGACAGCCGGCGCTGCGGCGCCAAGGCCGCCAACCTCGGCGCGGTGCAGGCGGCGCGCATCGCCGGCACCGTCGTGCCCGACGGCTTCTGCATTCCCTTCGCCGCCTATGCGCAATTCGCGCGCAGCCACGGCCTGGCCGAGCGGCTGGCGCGCATGCAGCAGTTGCCGCGCTTCGCCGAGGACGCGCAGGTGCGGCGAGACGCCCTGGCCGCGCTGCGGGCCGAGATGGCGCAATGGCCGCTGCCGGCCGGCATGGCGCAGGCCTGGCAGGCGCGCTGGACGCAGCAGCTCGGCGGCGCCGGCGTGTTCGTGCGCAGCTCCTCCAACTCGGAAGACCTGGCCCATTTCAGCGGCGCGGGCCTGTACACCACGGTGCCCAACGTGCGCGCCGCCGACGCGCTGGCCGCGGCGGTGCGCACGGTGTGGGCCTCGGTCTACAACTTCGAGGCCTGGGAAGCGCGCCGCGCCGCCGGGCTGGACGAGGAGACGATCGTCATGGGCGTGCTGGTGCAGGCCGCCGTCGACTCGACCGCCTCGGGCGTGATGGTCACCCGCGACCCCTTCGACGCCGCGCACCGCCACGCCACCTACATCTCGGCCAAGCGCGGCATCGGCATCCGGGTGGTGGAGGGCAAGCGCATCGCCGAGCAGGTGATGTATTCCAGCCGCTCGAAGGCGGTGCAGGTGCTCAACCGCTCGGGCGACGATGTGGCGCTGCAGCTGGACCCGGCCGGCGGCGTGCGCGAGGTGCCGGTGCAGGCCGGGCGCGCGGTGCTGACCGACGACCTGGTGCAACGGCTGGCCGGCGCCGGCGCGGCGATCCGGCGCGCCTTCGGCGGCCGCGACCAGGACATCGAATGGGCCGTGCAGGGCGAACGCCTCGTGATCCTGCAGGCGCGGCCCTTCGTCACGGCGCCCGCCAGGCCCTGAACATCCAGAGTGCAATCGGCCTGCAGCGCTCGCCCGGCGGGCGCTGCGGCCGAATTCGTCACATCCGTTACCGATTCACTTGTAGAGCAGCTGCGGCAGCCACAGGCCGATCTGCGGCCACATGTAGAGCAGGAAGATCGCCAGGATCTGGATGCCCATGAAGGGCAGCATGCCCAGGAAGATCTGGTTGAGCGTGACGTGGGGCGGGCTCACGCCCTTGAGGTAGAAGGCCGCCATCGCGACCGGCGGCGAGAGGAAGGCGGTCTGCAGGTTCAGCGCGACCAGCAGGCCGAAGAAGAGCGGGTCGACGCCGAAGTTGTCCAGCAGCGGGATGAAGATGGGCATGAAGATCACGATGATCTCGGTCCACTCCAGCGGCCAGCCCAGGAGGAAGATGATGACCTGGCTCAGCAGCAGGAACTGCACCTGGCTCAGGTTCATCGACATCACCCATTCCTCGACCAGCTGCTGGCCGCCCAGCAGCGCGAAGGCGGCCGAGAAGATGGCCGAGCCGACGAAGAGCCAGCACACCATGGCCGAGGTCTTGGCCGTGAGGAAGACCGATTCCTTGAGCACCGCGAGGTTGAGCCGCCGGTAGGCCGCCGCCAGCAGCATGCCGCCCAGCGCGCCCATGGCCGCCGCCTCGGTGGGGGTGGCCAGCCCCAGCACGATGGAGCCCAGCACCGCGAGGATGAGCAGCATCAACGGGAAGAAGGACGCCAGCAGCATCTTGAAGATCTCGAGCCGGGCGAAGCTGGCGAAGAGGTAGAACAGCGCCGTCAGGCATCCGAGGACCGAGAACACCACCCACCACCAGGTGGGCGCGGGGCGGGTGCCCGCTTCCGCCGCTGGTGCGGCTTCGGCCGCTGCAGCGGCGGCGGGGGCCGGCGCGGCGCGCTCGGCCCCGGGCGGTTCGGCCAGGGCGCCGCC
>JAVHYA010000086.1 GCA_031119395.1 Pseudomonadota bacterium | reverse complement strand
TCGATTTCGGCCTTGGGCGTGAGCGCGGCCACCGAGTCGACGACGATCAGGTCGACGGCGCCGGAGCGCACCAGGCTGTCCACGATTTCCAGCGCCTGCTCGCCGGTGTCGGGCTGGCTGATGAGCAGTTCCTGCAGGTTCACGCCGAGTTTCTGGGCGTACTGGGTGTCCAGCGCGTGCTCGGCGTCGACGAAGGCGCAGGTGCCGCCCTGCTTCTGCATGTTGGCGATCACTTGCAGCGTGAGCGTGGTCTTGCCGGACGACTCCGGACCGTAGATCTCGACCACGCGGCCGCGCGGCAGGCCGCCGACGCCCAGCGCGACGTCCAGGCCCAGCGAGCCGGTGGAGACGACCTGGATGTCCGCGATGGCCTCGCCTTCGCCCAGGCGCATGATCGTGCCCTTGCCGAACTGCTTCTCGATCTGGGCCAGCGCGGCTTGCAGCGCCTTGGCCTTTTCGCTGTCGGCGCCCGTGTTGCCACCGGCGACCTTTGCTCCCTTGACGACTGCGTCCATCTCGAAACTCCTTGAAAAACAACGGGTTGGGCTTGATCGAATCCAGCTGCGATTAACGACAGGCTGGATGCATGACCAGTAATGTAGCGGCTCATACTTTTCTTGGAAGCCTCTTTTTAGTCAGTTTGCCTGACTAAAATGGACCATGACCGCACCGTCCGACGACGCCTGGCGCCAGACGCACCTGGGCCGCCTGCTGGGCCACGCGATGCGCCGCTTCGACGCCCGCGTGTTCGAACTCATGGCGCACGACGTCGAGGTGCCCCTGGCGCTGTCGAACCTGGCGGCGCGCCAGCAGGTGACGGCAGCGCACATCCACATCACGCGCCACCTGGCGCGCAGCGGCTCGCGTCTCACCGACCTGGCCGAGAGCGCCGGCATGAGCAAGCAGGCCATGGCCGCCCTGGTCGACCAGTGCGCCGCCTGGGGCCTGGTCACGCGCGAGGCCGACCCGCACGACGCCCGCGCCCGCCGCGTCGTCTTCACGGCCGATGGGCTGGCCTGGCTGGACGCCTTCCGCCGCTCGGTCGCGCAGGCCGAGGCCGAATTCCGCGCCAGCGTGGGCGAGGAGGTGGCGACCGTGGTGGCGCTGGGGCTGGAGGCGTATGCGGGGTCCTGAAAGCGGACCTCCATACGCGAGGGCGCAAAGATTTCGCGGAGGACGCGAAAAGCAGAATGAGAATTTCCGGATCCGTTTCGCGCCCTTCGCGTGACCTTCGCGCCCTTCGCGTACGGAGGTCCGATTTCTAGAATCCCGCCCAACCGGAGACACCCATGCGCATCCTCATTGCCGAAGACGACCAGGTCCTGGCCGACGCGCTGCTGCGCAGCCTGCGCACCTCGGGGGCCGCGGTGGACCACGTGGCCAACGGCTCGCAGGCCGATGCGGCGCTGATGACGAATTCGGAGTTCGACCTGCTGATCCTCGACCTCGGCCTGCCCCAGCTGCACGGGCTGGAGATCCTCAAGCGGCTGCGGGCACGCGGCTCGCAGATGCCGGTGCTGGTGCTGACGGCGGCCGATTCGGTGGAGGAGCGCGTCAAGGGCCTGGACCACGGCGCCGACGACTACATGGCCAAGCCCTTCTCGCTGCAGGAGCTGGAGGCGCGTGTGCGCGCCCTCACCCGGCGCGGCATGGGCGCCACCAGCAACGCCATCAAGCACGGCCCGCTGCTGTACGACCAGGCCGGCCGGGTGGCGACCATCGACGGCAGGATGGTCGAGCTGTCGGCGCGCGAGCTGGGCCTGCTGGAGGTGCTGCTGCAGCGCGCCGGCCGCCTGGTGAGCAAGGACCAGCTGGTCGAGCGCCTGTGCGAATGGGGCGAGGAAGTCAGCCTCAACGCCATCGAGGTCTACATCCACCGCCTGCGCAAGAAGATCGAAAAGGGGCCGATCCGCATCGCCACCGTGCGGGGGCTGGGGTACTGCCTCGAAAAGATTCCTGGGTGAGAAATGCACAGGCGGACCGGCCTACGCGCAGGGCGCGAAGGTCACGCGAAGGACGCAAAAAGAAAATTCTTCTGGATGTCTTTCGCGCCTTTCGCGTAGTTTTGGCGTCCTTCGCGTACGGCGGTCCGTGTTCGTTGACCTGATTGCTACGAATTCGATAGCTATTCGCGCTTGCCCCACCTGCCCCGCGGCCCGATTCGACCCATGAAAATCTTCCAGCGCGCCCAGCGTTCGCTGTTCGGGGAAATCCTGGACTGGATGCTCACGCCGCTGCTGCTGCTGGTGCCGGTGAGCATCGGCGTCACCTGGCTGGTGGCCCAGGGCATCGCCAACTCGCCCTATGACCGCGCGCTGGAACACAACGTGCGCACACTGGCCCGGCTGCTGCAACGCGAGCCGGCCGGCACGCCCTTCGTACCGCCGGTGGCGCTGCGCGAACTGCTGCGCGGCGACGACGCCGACCACGTCTACTTCCAGATCCTCGACAGCGCCGGCGATGCCGTCGCCGGCGACAGCGACCTGCCCGCCCCCAGCACCGAAGAGCGCCCCGTCCCCGGCGTGGCCTACCTGCGCGACGCCCACATGCGCGGCCAGCCGGTGCGCGTGGCCTACCTGTGGCTCGAGCTGGGCGACCATCCGGCCGAGGCACCGCGCGCGCCGGCGGTGGGCGCGGGCGCCGGGGCCGCCTTCGCCCTGCAGCAGGTCGACGGCGACGCCACCGGCGCGCTGGCCGATCTGGCCGGCGCCGCGCCCCGGCCGCGCGGACTCATGCTGGTGCAGGTGGCCGAGACGCGGGAAAAGCAGTCCGTGCTGGCCACCGAGATCATCAAGGGCGTGCTGCTGCCGCAGTTCGCCATCCTGCCGCTGGCGGTGCTGCTGATCTGGCTGGCGCTGGTGCGCGGCATCAAGCCGCTGTCGGCGGTCGAGGCACGCATCCGCGAACGCCGCCCCGACGACCTGCGCCCGCTGGACGAATCCGCGGTGCCGCTGGAAGTGGTGCCGCTGGTCTCGTCGGTCAACGAGTTGCTGGGCAAGCTGAACGACTCGATGGCCACGCAGAAGCGCTTCCTGGCCGATGCCGCCCACCAGCTCAAGACGCCGCTGGCCGGCCTGCGCATGCAGGCCGACCTGGCGCAGCGCGACAACGCCGACGCCGAGGAACTCAAGAAGTCGCTCCAGCAGATCGGGCGCGCGAGCATCCGCGCCACGCACACCGTCAACCAGTTGCTGGCGCTGGCGCGGGCCGAGGGCGGTGTCGGCACGCTGACGCGCCAGCCCTGCGACCTGGCGCGGCTGACCATCGAGGTGGTGCGCGAAATGTTGCCTCGGGCGATGGAACGGTCTCTCGACCTGGGCTACGACGGCGCGCAACCCGGCGCCCGCGGCGTGGAGCTGCTGGGCAACGCCACGCTGCTGCGCGAGCTGATCCGCAACCTGCTGGACAACGCGATCAACTACACGCCCTCCTCGCCCGAGCGGCCGGGCGTCATCACCGCCCGCGTGCTGGCCGACCCCTTCGGCCACGTGCTGCTGCTGCAGGTGGAGGACTCGGGCCTGGGCATCGCCGAGACCGACCGTGAGCTGGTCTTCGAGCCCTTCTACCGCGTGCTGGGCAACGAGGCCGACGGCTCCGGCCTGGGGCTGCCGATCGTGCGCGAAATCGCGGGACAGCACCGCGCGCGGGTCGAGCTCGAGGACGCGCACCCCGGCCAGCACCCACCGGGCACACGGGTCACGGTGCGCTTCGACACTGCGCCGGACTGAGCAAGCGCCTCAGGGCGTCGGGGCGGACGGGGCTGGGGCTGGCGTCGCGGACCCGGCGGCAGAGGCCGGCGATGCCGGCGGTGGCGTCGCGGAGGGCGTGCGCCGCAGCTCCAGCAGCTGCGGCCGAATCTGCTGAGACAGCCGCTGCGGCTCGCGGTCGGCCGATTCGGTCGACGCGCCGCGCGACCACAGCCAATAGCCGATGTTGGCGACGACGAGGGCGGCGATCAGCAGGCGCAGGACCATGGCGGGATTGTGCAGCCGTCGGCTCAAGGCAAGGCCATGCCGCGCGGCCGGACGCTGACCTCCGAGCTGTGGATGGCCTGCAGCCCGGCCGGCGTGCGCACGCGCAGCTCGCCGCCCGCACCGACGCCCTCGCACAGGCCGGCCTGGCCGTCGCTCAGCACCACCTCGCGCCCGTGCAACGCATCGCGCGCCGCGAAGCGCGGCAGCACCGGGGCGAAGCCCTGCACCGCGAAGCGCAGCACCTCGGCCAGCAGCGCGGGGGCCAGCGCCGCCAGCGCCAGCTGCGGCGTCGCGTCGGGCTGCCACTGCCGCAGCCAGGCCGGCGGCGTTCGCATGGCATCGCCCTCGCGCGCGCCGACATTCAGGCCGATGCCGATCACCACCTGGCGGGTGCTCGCGGCGGCGCCGGGCAGCGAAGCGGTCTCTATCAGGATGCCGGCGAGCTTGCGATCCCGCACCCACAGGTCGTTGGGCCACTTGAGCTTCACGCCGGCCGTGCCGTCGGGGTCGAGCGATTCGGCCACGCTCACGCCCACGGCCAGCGACAGGCCCGACCAGTCCCGCGGCGCCAGCGGCAAGGCCAGCGAGAAGGTCAGCGATGCGCCCGGATCGGTCGCGGCCTGGGCGCTTTGCCAGTCGCGGCCCAGGCGCCCGCGCCCCGCCGTCTGGCGCTCGGCCACGAGCAGCACGGGCCGGGCGTCGCCCCCGCGGGCACGGCGCATGAGCTCGGTGTTGGTCGAATCGATGGCGTCGACGGCTTCGACGGCGATCGCGGGCTCGTGCACGGCCAGCGCGCGCCGCAGTGCATCGACCAGGGCAGGCGTCCAGGCGCTCAATCAGCCGCCCTTGCCTTTCCCGCCCTTCTTTTTCTTCTTCTTGTCCTTGCCCTTCTTGCCGGCCTTCGCGTCCTTGTCCTTGCTCTTCTTCTTTTTGTTCTTCTTCTTGCCCGGCACATCGTCGTCCTTGGGCGAGAGCAGCGTGCCGCGGCAGTTGGCCGAGCCGCACCAGCACGGGAAGTCCGCCAGCAGCTGCGGCGTGTAGGGCTCGTCGATCACGAGGCCGTAGTCGTAGTTCAGCTCTTCGCCGGCCGCGATGTCGCGCAGGGCCTTGATGAAGATGCGGCCGCCCTCTTCGTCGGCCTCGCAGTTCGGGTCGCAGGAATGGTTGATCCAGCGCGCGGCGTTGCCCTTCACGCCGCCGTCGATCACGCGCTCGTCATCGATGTGGAAGTAGAAGGTGTGGTTGGGCTGCGCCGGGTCGTGCGGGTGGCGGCGCAGCGCCTCCTCCCAGTCGATCACCTCGCCCTTGTATTCGATGAGCCGCTCGCCCCGGGGGATGTCCTGCACGGCGAACACCCCGTTGCCGTGGACCCCCGAGCGCCGCGTCTGGATGCGGCGTCCGCCCGCGGGCGGCGAAGTCGGTGGCGAGGAAGGGGATTTGGAAGGCATCGCCGAGTTCTGATAGTTTGAATATGCACACATGCGCGCGTGTACACACGTACGTACGTGCGTGTGCACGCGCGAGAGGCGCAGAGTATAGAGAGCACCCCGCAGGCCTGCCGGCGACGCCCGCCCCCACCCGGGGCCGGCCCCCTCAGGCCGGGGCGAACCCTTGAGAGACCCCAGATGACGAAGACTTTGGTGATTGCGGAGAAGCCCTCGGTGGCCCAGGACATCGTGCGCGCGCTCACGCCGGTGGCCGGCAAGTTCGACAAGCACGACGAGCATTTCGAGAACGAGCAGTACGTGGTGACCAGTGCCGTGGGCCACCTGGTGGAGATCCAGGCGCCCGAGCAGTACGACGTCAAGCGCGGCAAGTGGAGCTTCGCGCACCTGCCGGTGATCCCGCCGCACTTCGACCTCAAGCCGGTGGACAAGACCAAGACGCGCCTGAATGCCGTCGTCAAGCAGGCCAAGCGCAAGGACGTGACGCAGCTGGTCAACGCCTGCGACGCGGGCCGCGAGGGCGAGCTGATCTTCCGGCTGATCGAGCAGTACGCCGGCGGCGCCAAGCCGCTGGGCAAGCCGGTCAAGCGGCTGTGGCTGCAGTCGATGACGCCGCAGGCCATCCGCGACGGCTTCGAGTCGCTGCGCACCGAGCAGCAGATGCAGGGCCTGGCCGATGCCGCGCGCTCGCGCTCCGAGGCCGACTGGCTGGTGGGCATCAACGGCACGCGGGCCATGACAGCCTTCAACTCGCGCGATGGCGGCTTCTTCCTCACCACGGTGGGCCGGGTGCAGACGCCCACGCTCTCGGTGGTGGTGGAGCGCGAAGAACAGATCCGCAAGTTCGTGAGCCGCGACTACTGGGAGATCCACGGCATCTTCGGCGCCGAGGCCGGCCAGTACCCGGGCAAGTATTTCGACCCGGCGTGGAAGAAGGCGAATGCGCCGCTGCTGCCCAACGGCGAGCCCGACCCCGAGCAGCGCGCCGACCGCGTGTGGAGCGAAGCCGAGGCGCGCGCGATTGCCGACGCCGCCCGCGGCCAGCCCGCGACCGTGACGGAGGAAAGCAAGCCGACGACCCAGGCCTCGCCGCTGCTGTTCGACCTCACCTCCCTGCAGCGCGAGGCCAACAGCCGCTTCGGCTTCTCGGCCAAGACCACGCTGGCGCTGGCCCAGTCGCTGTACGAACGCCACAAGGCGCTGACCTACCCGCGCACGGACTCGCGCGCGCTGCCCGAGGACTACCTGCCCGTGGTCAAGCAGACGATGGGCATGCTGGCCACGAGCGGCATGAAGCACCTGGCGCCCTTCGCGCAACAGGCCATCGACGGCAACTACGTCAAGCCGAGCAAGCGCATCTTCGACAACGCCAAGGTGTCGGACCACTTCGCCATCATCCCCACCCTGCAGGCGCCCAGCGGCCTGTCGGATGCGGAACAGCGCCTGTACGACTTCGTGGTGCGGCGCTTCCTGTCGGTGTTCTTCCCCAGCGCCGAGTTCCAGGTCACGACACGCATCTCGACGGTGGAGCGCGATGCGAAGAAGTACGCCTTCCGCTCCGACGGCAAGGTGCTGGTCAAGCCCGGCTGGATGGCCATCTACGGCAAGGAAGCCGTGACCGAGGACGACGAGAAGGACGGCAAGAACCTGGTGCCCGTGAAGCCCGGCGAGCGCGTGAAGGTCGACTCGGTGGAGCCCAAGGGCCTGAAGACGCGGCCGCCGGCGCGCTACTCCGAAGCGACGCTGCTGGGCGCCATGGAAGGCGCGGGCAAGACCATCGACGACGACGAGCTGCGCGAGGCCATGCAGGAGAAGGGCCTGGGCACGCCTGCCACGCGCGCGGCCATCATCGAAGGGCTGCTCAACGAGAAGTACATGCTGCGCGAAGGCCGCGAGCTCATTCCTACCGCCAAGGCCTTCCAGCTCATGACGCTGCTGCGCGGCCTGGGCGTGGAGGAGCTTTCCAAGGCCGAGCTGACGGGCGAGTGGGAATACAAGCTCGCGCAGATGGAGAAGGGCCAGCTCAGCCGCGACGCCTTCATGCGCGAGATCGCGGCCATGACCGAGCACATCGTCAAGAAGGCCAAGGAGTACGACCGCGACACGGTGCCGGGCGACTACGCGACGCTGGAGGCGCCCTGTCCCAATTGCGGCGGCATCGTGCGCGAGAACTACCGACGCTATGCCTGCACCGGCAAGAGCGGCAGCGGCACCGACGCCTGCGGCTTCTCCTTCACCAAGTCGCCGGCCGGGCGCACCTTCGAGATCGCCGAAGCCGAGCAGCTGGTGCGCGACAAGCACATCGGGCCGCTGGAAGGCTTCCGCTCCAAGGCCGGCTGGCCCTTCGTGGCCGAGATCCGTCTTGCCTACAGCGAGGAAGACAAGAACTGGAAGCTGGAGTTCGACTTCGGCGACGACGGCAAGGACCCGGCCGAAACCGGCGAGATCGTCGACTTCAGCGGCCAGGAAAGCCTCGGACCCTGCCCCAAGTGCAAGGGCCGCGTGTTCGAGTTCGGTGCCAACTACATCTGCGAGCACTCGGTGCCGACGCCGCAGCAGGCCGTGCCCAGCTGCGACTTCAAGACCGGCAAGGTGATCCTGCAGCAGCCGGTGGAGCCCGAGCAGGTGCGCAAGCTGCTGACCGAGGGCAAGACCGACCTGCTCGACAAGTTCGTCAGCATGCGCACGCGCCGCACCTTCAAGGCCTTCCTGGTGTGCAACGCCGAGGAAGGCAAGGTGACCTTCGAGTTCGAGCCGCGTTCAGCCAAGTTCCCGCCGCGCAAGACTTTCGCGGCCAAGGCGGCCCCGGCGAAGAAGGCGGCGGCGAAAAAGGCGCCGGCAGCCAAGAAGGCCGCGGCGCCCAAGGCGCCCCGCAAGGCCGCGACCGGCACGGGCCTCAAGCCCAGCGCCGAACTGGCGGCCGTGATCGGCACCGAGCCGGTGCTGCGCACCGAGGCGACCAAGAAGCTGTGGGACTACATCAAGGCCCAGGGCCTGCAGGACCCGGCGGACAAGCGCAGCATCCGTGCCGACGCCAAGCTGCAGGCCGTGTTCGGCAAGCCCAGCGCGACCATGTTCGAACTGGCCGGCCTGCTGGGCAAGCACCTGGCCAAGTGAGCGCGCGGCGCGGCCGCCCCTGAATCAGTGGACGGCCGGCCGGCGCGGCGGCGGCGCGGTGCGGTCCGTCACCTCGATCCAGCACGCGAAGAGCGGGTGGCCGTCGACGATCACCGGCGGCGCGGCGCGGTGGGCGCGGAAGCCCTCGCGGCGCAGCAGGCGCTCGATGCCCAGCGGCGAGACGGTGATCATGCGCTGCACCCCGTGCGCGCGTGCCACCGCAATGGCCTCTTCGAGCAGGCCCACCGCCACGGGGGAGGAGAACTGCCCCATCGCCCCCTGGCCGGTGGCGGTGAAATCGACGGCCGCGAAGCGCGACAGCTCCCACACCAAGGGATCGCACGGCGGCATGGCGCCCCCGAGGAGTTGCGGAAAGACCTCGCTGAGCAGGTAGGGGCTGGTGGTCGGCAGCAGGCGCGCCGTCCCCACGATGTCCTCCTTGGCATCGCGGGCCGCCAGGTACAGCGTGCCATCGTGGTCGAACTGGTCGCGCTCGCGGCCCGGGGGAGTGTCGAGCTCCCAGCCCAGCATCTCGACGAAAACCCTGTAGCGGTACTGCTCGACGCTCTGGAGCAGTTGGGCGCTGAGCTGATGGGGGCGGCCGGAAAGTACTTCCATGTGATTAATCCCGAGGTTGTATCGAGCCATTTCAGCGCCCGGCCGAGCGCAGCGGAACTATCAGTTCTTGTAGGTCACGCCGGCATGGGCGCGTTGCAGGCCGCGCGCCACGCGGGTTGTTGCCAATCGATCGCGTCGATGAAGCGGGCGAGCACTTCGAGGCTCTCCTCCATGGGCAAAGGCTCCTGCGCGTCCGACACCAGCAGCAGGTTGGTGCGCGGAAGCCCCTGGCGCACGATGCCGCCGCCCGCCGGGGTGCTCTCCCAGGCCCAGTCCCAGCCGATGCTCAACGCCGGCTCGGCCGGGCTGACCCACTCGGTGTAGCCGGACAGGGCTGCGGCACTGCCGCAGCGCGGGTCGGCATCGCCGGGCTCGTCATCCATCCCCGACACGAGATGCCGCAGGGGCATGCGATCGAGCCTGCGCCGAGGCAGATGCAGATAGCCATCGGAAGAGAAAACTGGCACGGAAGACTCCTTGGAAATAGGGTTCGACAAAGCCGAAGACCGAGGTCCGCAGCAGCTTGCGGGGTGCGGTGGCGCGAATCAACCACCCGGCCGCATCATTGGGCGCAAGCGCGGCAAAACGCACAGGAGGGGACGCCGCAACGCCCGGGTCATGCGCCGATCTCCGACAGAACGCCGGCGCCGATTCATGTAAATTGACTGTTTCAGGGGGTCATCCGCCGCCGTTCTTGCGGCGCACCATCCGGATCGATTCATGCCCAGCCTTCAGGCCTCGGCCATGTTTTCTTGCGAGTGGGTTCGTCTTGCCGCCATCCACTGACCACCTGCTCAGCATGCTGGATCGCGCCACCAGCGAACAGGCGGTGTTTGACGCGCTGCGCGCCGAAACGCAACGGTTGGGCTTCGAACATTGCGCGTATGGCCTGAGGCTGGCCGTGCCGGTGTCGAATCCGAAGGTGATCACCCTCAACGACTACCCGACCTCGTGGCAGGAGCGCTACCTGGAGGCGGGCTACCTGCACATCGATCCCAGCGTGCGCCATGGCCGGCAGAGCCAGAGCCCGCTCGTCTGGACCGACACCATGTTCGCGTCCGCGCGGCAGATGTGGGACGAGGCGCGGGACCATGGCCTGCGCGTGGGCTGGGCGCAATCCAGCCTCGACGGCTTCGGCGTCGGCGGCATGCTCACCCTGTCGCGTTCGCACGAGCCGCTGACCGAGCGCGAGCTGCTGGACAAGGAGAGCGCCATGCGCTGGCTGGTGCAGGCGGCCCATCTGGCGCTGTCGCGACTGCTGAAGCCGCGCTACGCGGTCCAGCCGGAAACGCCGCTCACGCCCCGCGAGCTCGAGGTGCTCAAGTGGACGGCCGATGGCAAGACGGCGCTCGACATCGGCGACATCCTGGGCATTTCGGTGCCTACGGTGAACTTTCACATCAAGAACGTGGTGCAGAAATTGAAGGCTCCCAACAAGACCGCGGCCGTGGTTCAGGCCTTGATGTCGGGCCTCCTCAACTGAGACGTCCGCGGGCCGGCCAGCAGGCGATGCGCCCGCCGGCCGTCGTCCGGCCGCATCCGCCCCCGAGCTTGCCTCGCGCGCCGCCGTCGGGAACCTATCAATTCTGGGAGCTACCCCCCGCACGGAATTTCGATTCAATCGCGGCATGGGAATGTCCACGCTCTTGAACAGTGCCGAAATCCGCGTCCACCTGGCACCCGGGGCCCTGCTCGCCTGCGAGATCCGCCGCAACTGGGGACGGGCGCGCGTCACGCGCAAGGCCAGTTTCCAGTGCTTTCCCGGCGAGCGGCCGGCCGCCATGCAGGCGCTGCGCCGCTGGGTCGAGGAGGGGCCCGCACGCCGCAGCCTGGTCTGGATCGTCGGCCCGACCGAAGCCCAGTATTTCGTGCTGCCATGGTCGCCCGAGTGGGTCGACCCCCGCACGCGCGACGCCTATGCGCGTGCCCGCTACGAGCAGCTCTACGGCCGCCAGGCCGAGGCTGCGTCCTTCTGCTTCGCCGACCCCTCGCCCGACGGCGAACAGCTGGTGTCCTGCATCTCGGCCACGCTGCATGCCGAGCTGGAGGGATTCGCCGATGCCTGTGGATGCGAGCTCGACGGCATCAAGCCGTCGGTGGCGGCCGTGTGGGAGCGTTTTCGCGAAGTGCTCGAGACCGAGCAGGGCACCCTGTGCATCGTCGAGGGCGACCGCCAGGCCCTGGTGCGCCACGACCGCACCCGCATCGAGGACATCGTGGTGCGCCAGCGTGGCTCCCACGAGCCCGTCGACGCGCGAGGATCGGGCGTGTACCGCCGCTTCTCCACCACGCCCGAGCGCGTGCCCGGCCTCGGCGCGGCGGAGCTGCGCTTGCCGGCGCAGGCGGGCTTCGACAACTCCGGCGACGCGGCCTACGCCATGGCGCTCTGCGGCGCGCTCTGACGCGCGTCAGAGGCCGAGCTCACGCGACAGCCAGGGCGCCGCGCCGTCCAGGTCTCGCAGGAGGTAGTGCCGCACCTGCGGCTCGTGGTCGAACAGCTTGGGGCGGTCGGCCGGGTCGATGGTCGGCGTGGCGGGCGTGCTGCCGGTGAAGGCCTCGATGCTGGCCATCGATTCCCAGACCGACATGACGACCACCTCGGTCGTGCCGTCGCCGACGTCGCGAAACAGCGCGCTCGCCCGCAGGTTGCCCGGCTGGGCGGCCAGTTGCGGCAGCTTGGTCGCCTCGAGGTGCAGGCGGCACTCCTCGCGCAGGGCGGCGCGGATCCAGAAGGTCCAGGTGCGGAGGATGGGGTCCATCGGAGGGCAGGGAAACAGCCAACAACCAGGGCGACGACGCGCGCGCGGACCGCAGGCCCGCGCCAGCCCCATCATGCATCGCCGCAGGCCGTTGCCAAGCCCCCGGCCATCGGACGGTACGGTCTTGCGCCGCATCCGGCCGCATCTCCACCGCCGTGGGGAAGCAACGGCCCGGCCTGGCGGTCTGGCTGCGCCAAAACGAAGTATTTCGTAGCACACTCCGTCCCTCGAAAGGGACCGGACATGGCAAAGGGCATGAACGTCGACGCGCTGAGCGACAGCGCGCTGGCTCGGATGGCATGGGAAAGACGGCGCGAGGCGCTGCATGGCGACCGCCATGCCCTGCGCGCCGCGCGCGAGCTCGACAAGGAGTTGCGTCGCCGCGACGCGATCTACGCCAGCGGCTTCGGCGCGCTGATGCCGGCACGGGCGGCTCCGCGCGCCTGGTGGCAGTTCTGGCACTGAGCGAGCGGACCGGCGGGTGCTACAGCGCCCGCGCGATCACTTCCTTCATGATCTCGCTGGTGCCGCCGTAGATGCGTTGCACCCGCGCATCGGCGTACATGCGCGTGACCATGTACTCGTTCATGAAGCCGTAGCCGCCGTGCAGTTGCACGAGCTCGTCGAGCACGCGCCCCTGCGCCTCCGAGCCCCACAGCTTGGCCATCGACGCCGTGGCGGTGTCCAGGGTGCCGGCCACCAGCTGCTCCACGCAGCGGTCGATGAAGGCCCGCCCCACCATGATCTGCGTGGCCACCTCGGCCAGCTTGAAGCGGGTGTTCTGCATCTCGGCGATCGGCTTGCCGAAGGCCTTGCGCTCGCGCACGTAGTCCAGCGTGGCCTGGTAGGCGCCCTCCATGCAGGCCAGCGCACTCAGGCCGATGATGAGCCGCTCGTAGGGCAGGTCGCTCATGAGCTGGAAGAAGCCCTGGCCCTCCCGGCCGCCGAGCAGGCTGTCGTGCGGGACGCGCACGCCGTCGAAGAACAGCTCCGAGGTGTCCTGCGCCTTCATGCCCATCTTGTCGAGCACGCGGCCGACCTTGAAACCCGGGCATATCACAGTGCCCCCGGACTCGTCGCCTGGCGACGAGTCGCCCCCCGAGCGGGACAGGCCTGCTTGGGAGCGGCCCGGCGCCGGCCTGCGCGTTTCCACGATGAGGATCGAGGTCCCGCGCGCGCCCTGCGCCGGGTCGGTCTTGCACACGACCAGGATCAGGCCCGCGAGGTAGCCGTTGGTGATGAAGGTCTTGCTGCCGTCGATCACGTAGGCGTCGCCATCGCGGACGGCGCGCGTGCGGATGCCCTGCAGGTCCGAACCCGCGCCGGGCTCGGTCATCGCGATGGCGCCGACCAGCTCGCCGCGCGCCATCGCCGGCAGGTACTTGCGCTTCTGCGCCTCGGTGCCGTGGTTGAGGAAGTAGTGCGCCACGATCGAGTGCACCGAGTTGCTCATGCCGGTGAGCCCGCGGCGCGCCATCTCCTCGTGGATGACGGCCTCGTGGCGGAAGTCGCCCCCCGCGCCCCCGTAGGCCTCCGGGATGTCGGTGCACAGCAGGCCCAGTTCGCCGGCACGGCGCCAGATCGCATGGCCCACGTGGCCGCGGCGCCGCGCCTCTTCGTCCTGCGGCGCCATCTCGGCGTCGATGAAGCGCGCCGCGGCGTCGCGCAGGCTGTCGAGTTCCTCGTTGGCCCAGGAACGCTTGAACTGCAATGGCATGAAGGTCCTCGTGAATGTCAGGCCTGGGCGCCCCAGGCGGCGAGCGCCTCGTCCAGCGCCAGCGCGCGTGGCGGCACCGGCTCGGCCGGCACGGTTTGCGAAAAGCGCGGTGCGGGCGCCGGCTGCATCACGCCGCCGGCTTCGACGAAGGTGCGCCGCGCGCGGTTGTGCGCATGGGCCGGCGCTTCGTCCCAATCGAGCACGGGCGCGAAGCAGGCATCGCTGCCTTCCAGCAGCGCACACCACTCGTCGCGCGTGCGCGTGCGGAAGATGTCGGCCAGCCGCAGCTTGAGCAGCGGCCAGCGGGCCGGGTCCATCTGCCCGTCGAAGAGCGGGTCCTCGATGCCGCAGCGCTGGCGCAGCTCGGCGTAGAACTGCGGCTCGATGGCGCCGATGGCGACGTACTTGCCGTCGGCGCAGGCATACGTGTCGTAGAAGTGGGCGCCGCCGTCCAGCAGGTTCTCGCCGCGCAGGTTGCTCCACTGCCCCTGCGCCTTGAAGCCGTACATGAAGGCCGACAGCAGCGCGCTGCCGTCGGTCATGGCGGCATCCACCACCTGCCCCCGGCCGCTGCGCTGCGACGCGTGCAGTGCGGCCAGCAGGCCGACGGCCAGCAGCATGCCCCCGCCGCCGAAGTCGCCCACGTAGTTCAGCGGCGGCACCGGCGCCTCGCCGGCGCGGCCGATGGCGTGCAGCGCGCCACTGATGGCGATGTAGTTGATGTCGTGGCCCGCGGCCTGTGCCAGCGGGCCGTGCTGGCCCCATCCCGTCATGCGGCCGTAGACCAGCCGCGGGCGGCGGGCCAGGCAGGCATCGGGCCCGAGGCCCAGGCGCTCCATCACGCCGGGTCGAAAGCCCTCGATGAGCAGGTCGGCACGCGCGACCAGCGCCAGCGCCGCCGCAGCGCCTTCGGGCGCGCGCAGGTCGATGCCGACCTGGGCCCGGCTGCGCGTGGTGATGTCGCGCGGCTCGACCGGCGCCCCCGGCCGCGCGATGCGCAGCACCTCCGCGCCCAGGTCGGCCAGCACCATGGCGCAGAAAGGCCCGGGGCCGAGCCCGGCGAACTCCACCACGCGGACACCTTCGAGCGGACCGGCCATGTCGTGACTCCTGAGAGGCCTTCAGGCCGTCGGCAGCACGTGGTCTTTGAACTGCTCGCGCAGCTTCGTCTTCAGCAGCTTGCCGGTGGCCGTGTGCGGCAACTCGTTGACGAAAACCACGTCGTCGGGCAGCCACCACCGGGCGATGCGCGCGGCGAGGAAGTCCAGGATCGACGCCCGGTCCACCACGTGGCCGGCCCGCGGCACGACGATGAGCAGCGGCCGCTCCTGCCACTTCGGATGCGCCACGCCGATGATGGCCGCCTCGGCCACGGCGGGGTGGCCCATGGCGGCGTTCTCGACGTCGATGGACGAGATCCACTCGCCGCCCGACTTGATGACGTCCTTGGCCCGATCGACGAGCTGGAGGTAGCCGTCGGCGTCGATCGTCGCCACGTCGCCGGTGCTGAAGAAGCCTTCCTGGTCGATCGGCGAGCCGCCCTCGCCCTTGAAATAGCCACTTGCGATCCACGGGCCGCGCACGCGCAGGTGCCCGCGCGATGTGCCGTCCCAGGGCTGCACCTCGCCCGCATCGTCAACCAGTTTCAGGTCGACGCCCCACACGCCGCGGCCCTGCTTGAGCTTGACCTGCGCGAGCGCCTCGTCGTCCAGTCCCTCGTGCCGGGGAAGCAGCTTGCTGACCACGCCGATGGGGCTGGTCTCGGTCATGCCCCAGCCCTGCACGACCTCGGCGCCGAACTGGCGCTCGAAGCGCTCGAGCATCGCGCGCGACACCGCCGCGCCGCCGATGCCCACGCGCTTGAGCCCGAGCGCCTTCGGGTCGAGTTCCGGATGCGCGTCGAGGTACTGGAAGAGCATCAGCCACACCGTGGGCACGCCCTGCGAGAAGGTGACCTTCTCCTGCGCCATGAGCTCGTAGACGCTTCGGCCGTCCAGGTGCGGCCCCGGCAGCACGAGCCGCGTGCCCACCATCGCCGCCGCATAGGGCGTGCCCCAGGCGTTGGCATGGAACATCGGCACGATGAGCATGACCGTCTCGGCCGAGTTCAGGCCGAAGGTGTCGGGTGCCAGTTCCATGAGGCTGTGCAGCACCGTGGAGCGGTGCGAATACAGCACACCCTTGGGGTTGCCGGTGGTGCCGGAGGTGTAGCACAGCGACGACGCCAGCCGCTCGTCGAACTCCGGCCAGGTGAAGTCGGCGGGCTGCGCGTCGAGCAGTTCGTCCCAGCACAGCAGGTTCGGCACGTCGATGCGCGGCATGTGCTCGCGCGAGGTCATGGCCACGTAGCCGTGGACGGTCTTGAGCTTCGGCGCCAGCTTCTCGACCAGCGGCGCGAAGGTCACGTCGAAGAACAGCACCCGGTCTTCGGCGTGGTTGACGATGTACTCGATCTGCTCGGGAAAGAGCCGCGGGTTGACGGTGTGCAGCACCGAGCCCGCGCCCGACACGCCGAAGTACATCGACAGGTGGCGATGGCTGTTCCAGGCCAGCGTGCCGACGCGATCGCCCTGGCCCACGCCGAGCTGCTTGAGGGCATGGGCGACGCGGCAGGCGTCGCGCCGGATGCCGGCCCAGTTCGTGCGGTGGGTGCCGCCCTCGGGCAGGCGCGAGACGATGTCGACGTCGGGATGGAAGCGCGCCGCATGCTCGATCAGCGACGAGATGAGCAGCGGGCGGTCCTGCATGAGGCCGTACAGGGGCATGGGTGGTCTCCTTCTGTCCCGTTCTCTCAGACGCCAATGCCTGAGGCGTGGCGGGCTGCCGCGTCAGGGCACCCGCGGAACTGGCTTTGCCAGGCCGCCGGGTGCGCCCCCTTCGCGAAGCAGAAGGGGGAGCCGCGAAGCGGCTTGGGGGATGCTTAGAGTTTCTCGACGATCGTGACGTTGGCCATCCCGCCGCCTTCGCACATGGTCTGCAGGCCGTAGCGCCCGCCGCGGTCGTGCAGCGCATGGACCAGCGTGGTCATCAGCTTGGTGCCCGAGGCGCCGAGCGGGTGGCCCAGCGCGATGGCGCCGCCGTTGACGTTCAGGCGCTCGGGGTCGGCGCCGGTCACCTGCAGCCAGGCCAGGGGGACGGGTGCGAAGGCCTCGTTGACTTCGAAGAGGTCGATGTCGTCGACCGTGAGGCCGGCCTTCTTCAGCGCGCGCTGCGTGGCGGGGATGGGCGCCTCGAGCATGATGACCGGGTCGTGGCCGATCATGGTCATGTGGTGGATGCGCGCGAGCGGCTTCACGCCCAGCGCCTTCAACCCGCGCTCGTTGACCACCATGACGCCGGTGGCGCCGTCGGCGATCTGGCTGGCCGTGGCGGCGGTGCAGCGTCCGCCTTCCTGGATGAGCTTGACGCCGGCGATGGCCTCGAGCGTGGCGTTGAAGCGGATGCCCTCGTCGACGGCGTGCGGCTCGCCTTCCCCTTCCGCTGCGCCGTCGGCGCTGCGCACGGCCACCGGCACGATCTCCTTGGCGAAGCGGCCTTCCTTCGTGGCGGCGGCGGCGCGCAGGTGGCTCTGCAGCGCATAGGCGTCGAGCTGGTCTTTGGAGAGCGCGTACTTCTTCGCCATCATCTCGGCGCCCATGAACTGGCTGAACTCGATGCCGGGGTAGCGCTTCTGCATCGCCGGGCTCATGTAGTAGCCCATGCCGGCCTGGCGCGGCATCTCGCTGGTGCTGAACATGGGCACGCGCGTCATGCTCTCCACACCGGCCGCGATGACGACGTCCATGCTGCCGCTCATCACCGCCTGCGCCGCGAAGTGCAAGGCCTGCTGCGAGGAACCGCACTGCCGGTCGACCGAGGTGCCCGGCACCGATTCGGGAAGCGACGAGGCGAGCACCGCGTTGCGCGCGACGTTGATGCCCTGCTCGGCGGTCTGGCTGACGCAGCCCATGATGACGTCCTCGACCAGCGCCGGATCGGCGTCGGCGCGCCGCACCAGTTCGTCGATGACCTGTGCCGCGAGGTCGACCGGGTGCCAGCCCGACAGCTTCCCCTTGCGTTTGCCGGCCGCGGTGCGGGTGGCGGCGACGATGAATGCTTCTGCCATGGCGTATGTCTCCTGTGCGCGGGCGTCGTCGGATTGTGGGCCGGGGCTTGCGGTGGGCCGGTCGTCGGAACGGACGATTTTGGTCGCTGGCTGTGTGATGGCGGGGATCGTCACGTTCGTGACGAGTTTGGCTGTGGGGCGCGG
>JAVHYA010000085.1:7819-18196 GCA_031119395.1 Pseudomonadota bacterium | reverse complement strand
GCCCGAGCGGCCGCGCAGCTGGTTGTCGATGCGGCGCGACTCGTGGCGCTCGGTGGCGATGATGCGCAGGCCGCCGAGCGAAGTGACGAACTCGTGGTCCTTCTGCCAGTTGGCGCGCAGCTCGGCGATCTCGGCCTGCTTGCTTGCCTCGTCCTTGCTCTCGTCGGCCTCGATCGCCTCGACGATCTTCTCGACGTTGCCGCCCAGCACGATGTCGGTGCCGCGGCCCGCCATGTTGGTGGCGATGGTGATCATCTTGGGCCGCCCGGCCTGGGCGACGATGTCCGCCTCGCGGGCGTGCTGCTTGGCATTGAGCACCTGGTGCGGCAGGTCGGC
Organism: Pseudomonadota bacterium; assembly: GCA_031119395.1. GTDB lineage: Bacteria > Pseudomonadota > Gammaproteobacteria > Burkholderiales > Burkholderiaceae_C > Xenophilus. Next base: position 17,860 of record JAVHYA010000085.1, on the reverse strand, counting down.
CTGGGTCAGGAGCCCGTCGATGATCTCGGAGTTCTCGATCGACGAGGTGCCCACCAGCACCGGCTGGCCGCGCTCGTAGCACTCGCGGATGTCCTGGATCGCGGCGTCGTACTTCTCCTTGGTGGTCTTGTAGACGCGGTCGAGCTGGTCGTCACGCTTGCTCGGGCGGTTGGGCGGGATGATGACCGTCTCGAGGCCGTAGATCTCCTGGAACTCGTAGGCCTCGGTGTCGGCCGTGCCGGTCATGCCGGCCAGCTTGTTGTACAGGCGGAAGTAGTTCTGGAAGGTGATCGAGGCGAGGGTCTGGTTCTCGGCCTGGATGTCCACGCCTTCCTTGGCTTCCACGGCCTGGTGCAGGCCGTCGCTCCAGCGGCGGCCGCTCATCAGGCGGCCGGTGAATTCGTCGACGATCACCACCTCGCCGTTCTGGACCACGTAGTGCTGGTCGCGGTGGTACAGGTGCCGCGCACGCAGCGCGGCATTGAGGTGGTGCATCAGCGTGATGTTCGCCGGGTCGTACAGCGACGCGCCCTCGGGCAGCAGCTTGAACTCGGCCAGGATCTGCTCGGCCTTCTCGTGGCCGTCCTCGGTGAGGAAGACCTGGTGCGACTTCTCGTCCACGGTGAAGTCGCCCGGCGTGATCACGCCCTCGCCCGTGCGCGGATCGGCCTCGCCTTCCTGGCGCTTGAGCAGCGGCACCACCTTGTTGATGGCCAGGTACAGCTCGGTGTGGTCCTCGGCCTGGCCGCTGATGATCAGCGGCGTGCGCGCCTCGTCGATCAGGATCGAGTCCACCTCGTCGACGATGGCGAAGTTCAGGCCCCGCTGCACGCGGTCGGCCGACTCGTAGACCATGTTGTCGCGCAGGTAGTCGAAGCCGTACTCGTTGTTGGTGCCGTAGGTGATGTCGGAACCGTAGGCGGCCTGCTTCTCCTCGCGCGGCATGTTGGGCAGGTTGATGCCCACCGACAGGCCGAGGAAGTTGTACAGCCGCCCCATCCAGGTCGCATCGCGGCTGGCGAGGTAGTCGTTCACCGTGACCACGTGCACGCCCTGGCCCGTGAGCGCGTTCAGGTAGACCGGCAGCGTGGCGGTCAGCGTCTTGCCCTCGCCGGTGCGCATTTCCGAGATCTTGCCGTGGTGCAGGGCCATGCCGCCGAGCATCTGCACGTCGAAGTGGCGCATCTTCATGACGCGCTTGGAGCCTTCGCGCACGGTGGCGAAGGCCTCGGGCAGGATGTCGTCGAGCGATTCGCCGCGGCCGATGCGGTCCTTGAACTCCTGCGTCTTGGCGCGCAGTGCATCGTCGCTCAGCGTCTCGAACTGGGGCTCGAGCGCGTTGATGCGCTCGACCGTCTTGCGATACTGCTTCAGGAGACGGTCGTTGCGACTGCCGAACAGTCGGGTCAGGAAGTTGGTGGCCATGGGTGCGGGATCGGCACGGGCCTGCGGGATGCAGGCCAGGCAGGTCGAAGAGCCTAAGATAAGGTGAATGAGTTGGGCACGCCCGCCGACGATGCAAGGGCACCGGCCCGGGCGCGCCGAACCGGGTTCGGCACCCCCGAGCATCGGACGGGCAGGCCCACCGGCGCCTTCGCCGGTGAATCGACCATTTTAGACCGCCTCGCCTTTGCCCTTCAGCGCCCCATGACCCGCCGTTTCCAAGCCTTCACCCTGCAGCAGGCCAGCGAGGAATCGCCCACGCTGGCCGGCCTGATGGCGCGCGCGCGGGACGGCCAGATGCGGCTGCAGGCGATCCTGCCCCTCCTGCCGGCCGAGATGCGCGGGGCCCTGCAGGCCGGTCCCAGCGAGGAAGGCAGCTGGTGCATCCTCGTCAAGGGCAACGCGGTCGCCGCCAAGCTGCGCCAGATGAGCCCGATGCTGCTGGCGCGCCTGCGCACGAAGGGGTGGGAGGTGACGGCCATCCGCATCAAGGTGCAGGGCCGGTCCTGAGAGGTGCCGCGGGGGCGGAGATGGTGCCGCTTGTCGGAATCGAACTGACGACCTACCGCTTACAAGGCGGGTGCTCTACCAACTGAGCTAAAGCGGCGCGAAACGGATTCTAGCCAGCGGCTTCGGACCAGCCGCTGCAACGCGGGCGGCTACTTGACCCGCTTGAGCGCGGGGCGTGCACCGCCGCCGGTCGGACGTGGCGGCTCGTCGTCGGGCGCGTCGGACGGGGCGTCGACGGCCGCGGTCTCCTCGCCGTCGGTGACCAGATGCACGACGCGGGCCTCGCCATCGTTGTTGCCACGCGAGGCATCGCGCAGCGGCGAAGACTTGGCCGCAGTGCGCGACTCGGCCGGCACGGGCGCCGAAAAGGCCATGCCCTGCCCGCTCTCTCGCGCATAGATGGCCACCACGCGCCCCACGGGCACGAGGATGTCGCGCGCCGTGCCCGCGAAGCGGGCCTTGAACTCGATGAACTCGTTGCCCAGCTTCAACGCGCTGGTGGCGTCGTAGCTGATGTTGAGCACGATCTCGCCGTTCTTGACGTACTCGCGCGGCACCTGAACCGAATCGTCGACCTGCACCGCCACGTAGGGCGTGAACCCGTGGTCCGTGCACCATTCGTACAGGGCGCGGATGAGGTAGGGCCGCAGCGAAGACGACTCGAGTGCGTTGATCATGGTGGCAGCGTGAACGGCTCGATCGGAGGGATTACTTGCGCATCACCTTTTCGGACGGCGTCAGCGCCTCGATGTACGCAGGGCGCGAGAAGATGCGCTCGGCGTACTTCAGCAGCGGCGCGGCGTTCTTGCTCAGATCGATGCCGTAGTAGTCGAGGCGCCACAGCAGCGGCGCGATCGCGACGTCGAGCATCGAGAAGTTCTCGCCCAGCATGTACTTGTTCTTGAGGAACACCGGTGCCAGCTGGGTCAGGCGGTCGCGGATGTGCGAACGGGCCTTCTCGAGCGCCTTGTCGTTGCCCTTGGCGCTGCGGTTCTCGAGCGTGGACACGTGGACGAAGAGCTCCTTCTCGAAATTGAGCAGGAACAGGCGCACGCGGGCGCGGTCGACCGGGTCGCCGGGCATGAGCTGCGGGTGCGGGAAGCGCTCGTCGATGTACTCGTTGATGATGTTCGACTCGTACAGGATCAGGTCGCGCTCGACCAGGATCGGGACCTGGCCGTAGGGGTTCATCACGCTGATGTCTTCGGGCTTGTTGTACAGGTCGACATCGCGGATCTCGAAATCCATGCCCTTCTCGAACAGCACGAAACGGCAGCGGTGGGAGAAAGGGCAGGTCGTTCCGGAATACAGCACCATCATGGCGAAAGGCTCCTAAAAATCAAAAAGAGTGGGATGCATGGATGGCATCCCACTCCCGAGGAAGGACGCGGGTCCGGCCAGCGGACCGCGCTCGCATCTATTTCACTTCTTTCCAATACGCCGCATTCAGGCGCCAGACGAACACCAGGGCCATCGCCAGGAACAGCAGCACCCACACGCCCACGCGGATGCGCGTGTTCTGTGCCGGCTCGGCCATCCATTGCATGTAGTTCACCAGGTCGCCGACGGCCTGGTCGAACTGCAGGGGTGTCATCGTGCCGGGCGTGACTTGCTCCCAGCCCTTGAGCACCTCGGTCTCGTGGCCGTGTTGCTCCACCTTGTCGTACACCGGGCGGCGGTCGCCCTGCAGTTCCCACAGCACGTTGGGCATGCCGACGCTCGGGAACGCGAGGTTGTTCCAGCCGGTGGCCTTGGTGTCGTCGCGGTAGAAGGTGCGCAGGTAGGTGTAGAGGTAGTCGGCACCCGTGCCGCCGTGGCCGGCGCGCGAACGCGCCACCAGCGTCAGGTCGGGCGGCACGCCACCGAACCATTCCTTGGCCTGGCGCGGCTCGATGTTCGCCTTCATGGTCTCGCCGACCTTGTCGGTCGTGAACAGAAGGTTGTCCTTGATCTGCTGCTCGGACAGGCCGATGTCCTGCAGCCGGTTGTAGCGCATGAACGCGGCCGAGTGGCAGTTGAGGCAGTAGTTGACGAACAGCTTGGCGCCGTTCTGCAGCGATGCCAGGTCGTTCGTGCGGTTGGGCGCCTTGTCCCAGGCGATGCCGCCTTCGGCCGCCTGCGCACCCGTGACGATGCCGAGCGCCGCGATCAACGTGAGGATCAGTTTTTTCATTGTGGTCGGCTCCCGGATCAGTGCGCGGCGAAGGTCACGCGTTCGGGAACGGGCTTGGGCTCGCCCAGACGGCTCCACCAGGGCATCAGCAGGAAGAAGCCGAAGTAGAAGAGCGTCCCGACCTGCGACACACGCTCGCCGATCGGCGACGGCGGCTGCACGCCGAGGTAGGCCAGCACCACGAAGTTGACCACGAAGATGCCGTAGAGGTACTTGTGCCAGCCCGGACGGTAGCGGATCGACTTCACCGGGCTGTGGTCCAGCCAGGGCAGGAAGAACAGGATGATCACGGCGCCGCCCATGACGACCACGCCCCAGAACTTGGCGTCGATCGAGAGCATCATCGCCGCCACGCCCACGGCCACGACCACCACGACCGCCTTCAGGAAGCTCGGCAGACGCGTCTTGATCACGGTGAAGGCGGCAGCACCGACCACGCAGGCGATGAGCACGTACATCATCTCGGTCGTGATGGCGCGCAGCATCGAGTAGAAGGGCGTGAAGTACCACACCGGGGCGATGTGGTTGGGCGTCTTCAGCGGGTCGGCCGGGATGAAGTTGTTGTACTCCAGGAAGTAGCCGCCGGCTTCGGGCGCGAAGAAGATCACGGCCGAGAAGATGGTCAGGAACACCACCACGCCGAAGATGTCGTGCACCGTGTAGTACGGGTGCGAGGGGATGCCGTCGACCGGATGGCCGTCCGGGCCGCGGTTGGCCTTGATCTCGATGCCGTCGGGGTTGTTGGAACCCACTTCGTGCAGCGCGATCAGGTGGGCCACCACCAGGCCGAGCAGCACCAGCGGCACGGCGATGACGTGGAAGCTGAAGAAGCGGTTCAGCGTGGCATCGCTCACGACGTAGTCACCGCGGATCAGCAGGGCCAGGTCGGGGCCGACGAAGGGAATGGCGGAGAACAGGTTCACGATCACCTGCGCGCCCCAGTAGGACATCTGGCCCCACGGCAGCAGGTAGCCCATGAAGGCTTCGGCCATGAGGCACAGGAAGATCGCGCAGCCGAAGATCCAGATCAGCTCGCGCGGCTTGCGGTAGCTGCCGTAGATCAGGCCGCGGAACATGTGCAGGTACACGACGACGAAGAAGGCCGAGGCGCCGGTGGAGTGCATGTACCGGATGAGCCAGCCCCATGGCACGTCGCGCATGATGTACTCGACCGAGGCGAAGGCGAGCTGCGCGTCGGGCTTGTAGTGCATCACCAGGAAGATGCCGGTGACGATCTGGATGACCAGCACCAGCATCGCCAGCGAACCGAAGATGTACCAGAAGTTGAAGTTCTTCGGCGCGTAGTACTTGCCCCACTGATCGTTCCACAGCTTGGTCAGCGGGAAGCGGTTGTCGACCCAGTTCAGCAGCTTCTCGCCGGTGGGTGCGTTGGGGGAGATTTCCTTGAATTCAGCCATCTGCGCGCTCCCCTCAGGCGTTGCCGTCTTCGCCGATCAGCAGGCGCGTGTCGGACAGGTACTTGTGAGGGGGCACCGGCAGGTTGTCCGGTGCGGGCTTGTTCTTGAACACGCGGCCGGCCAGGTCGAAGGTCGAGCCGTGGCAGGGGCACAGGAAGCCGCCCTTCCAGTCATCGGGCAGCGAGGGCTGCGGACCGGCCTGCAGCTTGTCGGTGGGCGAGCAGCCCAGGTGCGTGCAGATGCCGACGACGACCAGCACCTCGGGCTTGATCGAGCGGTTCTCGTTCTGGGCGTACTTGGGGGTGAACTCGGCCGGATTGCGCTTGGACTCGGGATCGGCCAGTTGCGGGTCCAGCTTGGGCAGTTCGGCGATCTGCGCGGGCGAACGCTTGAGGATCCACACCGGCTTGCCACGCCATTCGACGGTGAGCTTCTCGCCGACCTGCAGGCCGCCGATGTCCACCTCGACCGGAGCGCCCGCTGCCTTGGCGCGCTCCGAAGGCTCGAAGGTACTCACGAAGGGAATGGCCGTTGCCACACCCCCCACAGCCCCGGCACAGCCGGATGCGATCAACCATGTCCGCTTGCTGCTATCGATCCTTTGCGGGCCGACCGGGATGTCACTCATGGGGTTCCTCGAAGTACTTATGGCTTGCAGGGTCAACCCAAGATTGTAGCGGAGCGTATTCGGCGACTTCAACGCGACACGCCCCTGCGCGACAGCCCGGTCGACCCAGGGTCGACCCCTATACTCACGCCCACTTCCGACGCACCGCACGAGGCATTCGAATGAGCTTTTTCAAGGAATTCCGTGAGTTCGCCGTCAAGGGCAACGTGGTCGACCTGGCCGTGGGCGTGATCATCGGCGGCGCCTTCGGCAAGATCGTCGATTCGCTGGTCGCCGACATCATCATGCCGGTCGTCGGCCTGGTGTTCGGCAAGCTGGACTTCTCCAACCTCTACATCGTGCTGGGCTCGATCCCGGCCGGCGTGGCCAACAACCTGGCCGATCTCAAGAAGGCCGGCGTGCCCGTGCTGGCCTACGGCAACTTCATCACCATCCTGGTGAACTTCATCATCCTGGCCTTCGTGATCTTCCTGATGATCAAGCAGATCAACCGCCTGCGCCGTACCGAGGAAGCCGCGCCGGCGCCGGCCGCGCCGCCGGAAGACATCGTGCTGCTGCGCGAGATCCGCGACAGCCTCAAGCGCCCCTGATTCAGCCCGCGTGCGCCGAGAGCGCACGCGCCATGCGCACCGCCGCGAGCAGGCTGCTCGCATCGGCAACGCCCTGTCCGGCGATGTCGAAGGCGGTGCCGTGATCGGGGCTGGTGCGCACCAGCGGCAACCCCAGCGTCACGTTGACGCCCTGCTCCACCCCGAGGTACTTGACCGGGATCAATCCCTGGTCGTGGTACATCGCGATCACCACGTCGAACTCGCCCGGCCGGCCCCCGCGCGCCCGGGCCCGCATGAACACGGTGTCGGGCGCATGCGGCCCGTCGGCCCGGATGCCCTCGGCCCGCGCGGCCTCGATGGCCGGTGCGATGACGTCCAGGTCCTCGCGGCCGAAGAGGCCGCCCTCCCCGGCATGCGGGTTGAGGCCCGCCACGCCGATGCGCGGCGGCGTGCCCAGCATGGCCGACAACGCCCGGTGGGCGATGCGGATGGTCTGCAGCACGCCCGCCGTGTCCAGCGTGTCGATGGCCTGGCGCAAGCCCATGTGGATGCTGACCAGCACCGTGCGCAGTTCGTCGTTGGCCAGCATCATGCGCACCGGCACGTCCGCCACCGTGCGGCCCAGATGCGCGGCGGCTTCGGCCTGCAGCAGTTCGGTGTGGCCGGGGTACGGAAAACCGGCCGCTGCCAGGGCCTCCTTGTGCAGCGGGGCCGTGACCAGTGCGGCGATCTCCCCACGCAAGGCGGAGCGGGCGGCCCAGACCACGGCCTCCCCGGCGACGCGTCCGGCCTCGGCACACACGCGGCCCATCGCCAGGTCGGCGGGCGCGTGCACCACCTGGAGCACCGGCACGCAACGTGGTGGGACCTCCCAGGCCTGGGCAGGCGCCTCCAGCACCGCCACCGGCAGGGCCAGCGAACCCGGGCCGGCCAAGGCCTGCGCGGCCCGGCGGACGGTGCCGACATCGCCGGCGACGAAGCAGCCGCGCATCAGCTCCGGCGCGTCGCGCCAGGCCTTGACGATGATCTCGGGCCCGATGCCGGCCGGATCGCCGATCGTGACGGCGATGGGCAGGCGGTCGCGATCGACGGAAGAGTTCGTCACGCCGGGTTGTCGATGTCGATGAACTCGTGCACCAGCCCGAGTTGCGCCGCCACATGGCCGGCCACGGCAGGGGCGCCGTAGCGCTCGGTCGCATGGTGGCCGCAGGCCAGGAAGGCGACACCCGTCTCGCGCGCATAGTGGGCCTGCGGCTCCGAGATCTCTCCCGTGAGGAAGGCATCCGCCCCGGCCGCGATGGCGGCCTCGAAGTAGCCTTGCGCCCCACCCGTGCACCAAGCTATCTTTTTGATAGCGCCTGGCGCAGTATCCACGAGCGTTACGGGCCGTTTCAGCACCTGTTCGACATGGGCGGCGAGCGCTTTCGCGCTGGCGAAGGCCGAACCGTCCGCCCGCCCGCCGATGAAGCCCAGCGACTGCTCGCCGAAGCGACCTTCGGGCCCCGGCTCCGCCACCAGGCCGAGCTGCAGGCCCAGCTGGGCGTTGTTGCCCAGTTCGGGGTGCGCGTCCAGCGGGAGGTGGTACGCGAAAAGGTTCACGTCGTCACCCAGCAGGAGGCCCAGGCGCTGCCTCATCCACCCGGTGACGCGGCCGTCCTGGCCGCGCCAGAAGAGGCCGTGGTGCACGAAGATGGCGTCGGCCTCGGCGCGGATTGCCGCCTCGATCAGCGCCCGGCTCGCGGTCACGCCCGAGACGATCTTGCGCACGGTGGTGCGGCCCTCGACCTGAAGCCCGTTGGGCCCGTAGTCGCGAAAGCGCTCGGGCGCCAGCAGCAGGTCGAAGGCGTGCAGCAGCTCGTGGCGCGTGGTGCTCATGCAGCGATTGTCGTGCCCGCGGCGCCGCTGCGCATCGCATGGCCGCGCGCCGCCAGGGGCGACAGGGCCAGCAGGAAACCCAGCACCGACAGCGCCGCCACGTAGTGGGCCGGCGCCAGCGTGTCGTGCTGCAGCCAGAGCGTGAGGATGATCGGCGTCAGGCCGCCGAACACCGCATACGACATGTTGTAGGCGAAGGACAGTCCCGAGAAGCGCACCGGCGCCGGGAAGGCCCGCACACCCGCGATCGGCACCGTGGCGATGGTGCCGACGAACAGCCCCACCAGTCCGTAATGCCAGAAGAGGGATTGCGGCGTGCCGGGCAGCCCGCGGTAGAACAGGTAGGCGGTGACGAACAGGCCCGCCCAGCCGATCAGCATGGTGGCGCGCGTGCCGATGCGGTCGCAGGCCCAGCCCACGATCACGCAGCCGATGGTCAGCGTGAGCGTGGCCAGTGCGTTGGCCTCCAGCGCCAGCGCCGCCGGGATGTGGTGCACCTTCTGCAGGTAGGTGGGCGTGTACAGCACCACCACGACGATGGCGGCCGAGAGCACCCAGGTCAGCAGCGCCACGAAGACGCTGGGGCCGCGGTGCTCGCGCAGGATGGTCTTGAGCGGCAGTTCGCGCGCGACGCTGCGGCGGTCGGCCAGCTCGCGGAAGACCGGCGTCTCGTGCAGGAAGCGGCGCAGGTACACCGACACCAGGCCGAACACGCCACCCAGGATGAAGGGAATGCGCCAGGCGAAGTCGCCCACCTCGGCCGGCGTGTAGTGCGTGTTGATGGCCACGGCCACCAGCGAGCCCAGCAGGATGCCGCCGGTGATGCCCGAGGTCAGCGTGCCCACACCGAAGCCGTAGCGATGCGCCGGCACGTGTTCTCCCACGAAGACCCAGGCGCCGGGCATCTCGCCGCCGATGGCCGCGCCCTGCAGCACCCGCATGGCCAGCAGCAGCAGCGGCGCCGCGACGCCGAGGGTGGCGTAGGTCGGCAGCAGCCCGATCACCAGCGTCGGCAGCGCCATCAGGAAGATCGACAGCGTGAACATGCGCTTGCGGCCCAGCAGGTCGCCGAAGTGGGCGATGACGATGCCGCCCACCGGCCGGGCCAGGTAGCCGGCGGCGAAGATGCCGAAGGTCTGCAGCTGGCGCAGCCAGTCGGGCATGTCGGCCGGGAAGAACAGGCCCCCCAGCACCGCGGCGAAGAAGACGTAGATGACGAAGTCGTAGAACTCGAGCGTGCCGCCGAGGGCCGACAGGGCCAGGGTCTTGTAGTCGCTCGAGGTGAGCGTGCGGGCGGACGGCGCGGCGGCGCCGCCCGGCGTGGAGGGGGACGAAGTCATGACGGGCGTTCTGATAGGGAGCGCGAGCCGCGGCCTGGCAGGCAGGCGGGCAGGCAGCGGTGCGGATCGGTGCGCCCCGAAGGCCGCGCAGCCGGGTGGGCCG
>JAVHYA010000085.1:0-7719 GCA_031119395.1 Pseudomonadota bacterium | reverse complement strand
GGCAGGCAGCGGTGCGGATCGGTGCGCCCCGAAGGCCGCGCAGCCGGGTGGGCCGCGCCGGACGAGCGCAGGGGACCGGGTCGGTCCGAATCGCGCATGCTAAGGGTTTGCACCCATACCCGCCGCCGCTGCGGTGCAATCTCGATCGGGCCGCGCGGTTTCTGGGGGCGGGGCTTGAGGGACAATCCGGCCCTCCCCGCGCCGCGGGACCCTGCCCTGCCCTGACCTCTCATCCCCATGAAGCGCATCTGGCTGCTGTTCGCCCAAGCCGTCACCGTCCTGCTCGCCGCCTATTTCGTGGTCGCGACCCTCAAGCCCCAATGGGTCCAGCGCGGCAGCAGTTCGCTGGGCGGCGTGGTCTCGATCATCGAGGCGCCGGTCAACAGCGGGCCGTCCACCGCCGCGCCAGGCAGCTTCAGCGCCGCCGCGAAGAAGGCCGCACCGGCCGTGGTGAGCATCAACACCAGCAAGGCCGCACGCCGCAGCCCGCGCAGCAACGATCCCTGGTTCCGCTTCTTCTTCGGCGACCAGGACGAGACCCAGCCTCAGGTCGGCCTGGGCAGCGGCGTGATCGTGAGCGCCGACGGCTACATCCTGACCAACAACCACGTGGTCGAGGGCGCGGACGAGATCGAGGTCACGCTCAACGACGGCCGCCATGCCAGCGGCAAGCTCATCGGCACCGACCCCGACACCGACCTGGCGGTGATCCGCATCCAGCTCGACAAGCTGCCGGTGATCGTGCTGGGCAACTCCGACGCCCTGCAGGTCGGCGACCAGGTGCTGGCCATCGGCAACCCCTTCGGCGTGGGCCAGACCGTGACCAGCGGCATCGTCTCCGCGCTGGGCCGCAACCAGCTGGGCATCAACACCTTCGAGAACTTCATCCAGACCGATGCCGCCATCAACCCCGGCAACTCGGGCGGCGCGCTGATCGACATCAACGGCAACCTCGAAGGCATCAACACCGCCATCTACTCGCGCTCCGGCGGCAGCATGGGCATCGGTTTCGCGATCCCGGTGTCGACCGCCAAGCAGGTGCTCGAAGGCATCGTGAAGGACGGCCAGGTCACGCGCGGGTGGATCGGCGTGGAGCCGAACGACCTGTCGCCCGAACTGGCCGAGACCTTCGGCGTCAAGGCCTCGCAGGGCGTGATCGTGACCGGCGTGCTGCAGAACGGCCCCGCGGCGCAGGCCGGCATCCGCCCCGGCGACGTGATCACCGGCGTGGGCGACAAGCAGGTGGGCAACCAGCAGGAACTGCTCACGGCCGTCGCGGGCCTCAAGCCCGGCACGGGCGCACTGTTCAAGCTGCAGCGCGGCAGCGACAAGATGGAGCTGGAAGTCACGCCCGGCACCCGGCCGAGGACGCCGGTGCGGCGCATGCCGAACGCCAACGAGTGAGTGCCCGGCCGCTGCGCCGGAAACGAAAAAAGCCCCGCGGTGCGGGGCTTTTTTCTTGGGCGCGCCACCTCAGGAGGGCGTGGAATCCGCGCCCTCGGCCTCGTCTTCGGGCCGCTTGGTGGACCGAACGAAGTACTGCGCGCCGATGATCCCGACCTCGTACAACAGGCACATCGGAACGGCCAGCGCCAACTGCGACACCACGTCGGGCGGCGTGAGCACCGCGGCCACGACGAACGCCACCACGATGAAGTAGCCGCGGAAGGAGCGCAGCTTCTCGATCGTGACCATCTCGAAGCGCACCAGCAGCATCACCACGATCGGCACCTGGAAGGCGACGCCGAAGGCCAGGTAGAGCGAGAGGATCGACTCGACGTACGAGGAGATGTCCGGCGTGGCCGCGACGGATTCGGGCGTGAACCGCTGGATGAAGGCGAACATCTTGTCCAGCACGAAGAACTGCACGAAGGCGATGCCCGCGTAGGCCAGGAAGCTGCCGAAGATGATGAGCGGCAGCGCGAACTTCTTCTCGTGGCTGTACAGGCCCGGGGCCACGAACATCCAGCACTGGTACATGAGCCAGGGCAGCGCCAGCAGCACCGACGCCATCATCAGCACCTTCAGCGGCACGAAGAAGGGCGAGAACACGCCCACCGCGATCAGCTTGGCGTCGGGCGGCATGTGGTGCCGGATCGGCACGGCCACCCAGTCGATCAGGCCGCTCGGGCCGGGCCAGATGGCCAGCAGGACGGCGGCGATGGCCATGCCGTAGATGCAATAGAGCAGCCGATCGCGCAGCTCCATGAGGTGCGCGACGAAGGGCTGCTCGGTGCCGGCCAGCTCGTCTTCTTTGTTGGGGGGATCGGAATCAGCCATCGAGGGGAAATGCCGCAGGGCCGAGGTCCGGGGCGGGTGTGAGGTTCGCCGGCAGCCGGTGCGCGGCAGGCGCTAGTTGAACTTGTGCGGACGGTAGCGGGCGACGCGCGCGGCACCGGACAGCGCGCGCGTGCGCACGCCGTTGCGCGCCTTGTACCAGTGGGGGACCGCGCCCTGCTTGAGGCGCCAGTTCTTGCGCGGGTGCTTGTATTCGGGGTAGACCGGGGCGGCCTCGATGCCGGCCACGGTGGACGCGGCCGTGTCGGTGTCCAGGCCCGAGAGGTGCTGCTCGACCTCGTGGGCGTTGCTGCGGATGCTCTGCTCCACGTCGCGGGCTGCCCCCTCGACCGTGTCCTTCATCTTGCGCAGCTCGTCCAGCTCCATCGAGCGGTTGACCTCGGCCTTGACGTCGTTGACGTAGCGCTGCGCCTTGCCCAGCAGCGTGCCCACGGTGCGGGCCACGCGCGGCAGCTTCTCGGGGCCGATGACGATCAGCGCCACCGCGCCGATCAGCGCCATCTTGGAAATGCCGAGGTCGATCACGGATGCGCGGGCTCAGGCCGGAAGGATCAGGACTTCTGACGTGCTTCGACGTCGATGGTCGACTTGTCGGCGGCCGGGTTGCCGGTCACCTGCTGGGGCGGCGTGGCCGGGGTGTCGGACTGTCCGTCCTTCATGCCGTCCTTGAAGCCCTTGACGGCACCGCCCAGGTCGGAGCCCATGTTCTTGAGCTTCTTGGTGCCGAACACCATGACGACGATCAGCAGCACGATCAGCCAGTGCCAGATGGAAAAGGAACCCATGGATTTCTCCTGAAGAATCGGTCGATTTTAGTCGGGGGGTGCGGTGCGCGGGCCCAATGCCCTGCAATCAGCCCCGGGCCCAGGGGCGGGGGCCGCCCATGACGTGAACGTGGAGATGGTGCACCTCCTGCCCGCCCTCGGCGCCGGTGTTGACCACCACGCGGAAGCCGCCCTCCGGATACGGATTGCAGCCCTGCTCGAGCGCGAGCTTCGGCGCCAGCGTCATGATCCGGCCCATCAGGCCGGCGTCCTCGGGGGTGAGCTGCGCCATCGACGGGATGTGCCGCTTGGGCACCAGCATGAAATGCACCGGCGCCCAGGGCGCGATGTCGTGGAAACCGTAGATCTCCTCGTCTTCGTACACCTTCTTCGAGGGAATCTTGCCTTCGATGATCTTGCAGAAGATGCAGTTCGGGTCGGATGCCAAGTCGGGTCTCCAGGGTTCGGCGGGGTCGTTTCAGGCGTCCATCGGGCGGTTCGCGTTCATGCGGACCATGCCCTTGACGATGCGGTAGAGGAACCACAGCGAGATCAGGCTCCAGGCGATCCAGCCCGGCACCAGCAGCAGCAGCCACAGCCACGATGTGACCAGGTACAGCACGCCGGCCCACAGCACCGAGCGGATGCGCCAGCTGAAGTGCGAGGCCTGCCAGGTGCCGGCCGCGTCGTCGCGCTTGACGAAGTCGATCAGCAGCGCCACCAGCAGCAGCAGGATCGAGACCTGCGCACCGGGCACCACCGCGGCGATGGCGACCACCAGGTGCAGGATGTAGCTCACCCAGCCGATGGTCTTGAGCGAGTCGTTGTCGGGAACGGTGACGATGTCGTTGGCCATGGCGATCTCCTTTCCGTGTCCGTTGGGTAGGTTGGGCAGGCTCAGTCCTGCGCCGCTTCGCGCGCCTGCGCCTTGCGCAGGGCCTTTTCCTCGATGCCGCTGGTGCCCTCGCGGCGGGCCAGCTCGGCCGCCACGTCGCGCGGCGCCAGCCCGTAGTGGGCCAGCGCCACCATGCTGTGGAACCACAGGTCGGCCACTTCGTTCACTATTTTCTGGCGTTCGCCGCCGTGGTCGGCGTCCTTGGCCGCCATCACGACCTCGGTCGCCTCCTCGCCGATCTTCTTGAGAAAGGCGTCGGGGCCCCTGTGCAACAGGCGTGCCACGTAGCTGGCCTCGGGATCGCCGCCGCGCGCGGGCAGGCGGGACTCGATCACGGCCGCCAGGCGGTCGAGGATGTCGGTGGTGCTCGGGGTGGCGCTCATCGGGGCCCTATTTGTAGATGGATTCCGGGTCCTTCAAGACCGGCTCGACGGTGTGCCAGGCGCCATCCTGGTACTTCTGGAAGAAGCAGCTGTGGCGGCCGGTGTGGCAGGCGATGCCGGGCTCGTGCCCGAGCTGGGTCACCTCGAGCAGCACCACGTCGTTGTCGCAGTCGAGGCGGATGCCGTGCACCGCCTGCACATGGCCCGATTCCTCGCCCTTGAACCACAGCTTGCCGCGCGAGCGGCTGAAGTACACGGCGCGGCCCAGCTCGGCCGTCTTCGCGAGCGCCTCGCGGTTCATCCAGGCGAACATGAGCACGTCCTTGCTGCCGCGCTCCTGGGCGATCACCGGCACCAGGCCGCTGTCGTCCCACTTCACTTCGTCGAGCCAATCCATGGGCACAATTGTCAGCGAAGTGTCAACCCCGCCCGAGGCGCCCGGGCATGGCCGGATTTGCTATCGAATCGATAGCTGACTGCGCAGGCAGCACGAGCGCTGGGGCCCGATCTGGCTCGAAGAAATCGCCCGCGGCTCACAGGCGCACGGGAATGCCGCGCCCGGCCATGCAGGCCTTGGCTTCGCCCACCGTGTGCTCGCCGTAGTGGAAGATGCTCGCGGCCAGCACCGCATCGGCGCCACCCTGCTGCACGCCGTCGGCCAGGTCGTCGAGCTTGCCCACGCCGCCCGAGGCGATCACCGGCACCGTCACCGCGTCGCTCACGGCGCGCGTGAGCTCCAGGTCGAAGCCGCTCTTCGTGCCGTCGCGGTCCATGCTGGTGAGCAGGATCTCGCCGGCGCCGCGGCGCGCCATCTCGACGGCCCACTGCACCGCGTCCAGGCCGGTGTTCTTGCGACCGCCGTGGCTGTACACGTCCCAGCCCGGGCCGCGCGCGGCCGCCTCTTCGGGCGTGCGGCGCTTGGCGTCGATGGCCACCACGATGCACTGCGCGCCGTACTTGGCCGACGCGTCCGTGATCACCTGCGGGTTGGCGATCGCCGCGGAATTGAAACTGGTCTTGTCGGCCCCGGCGTTGAGCAGGCGCCGCACGTCGTCGACGGTGCGCACGCCGCCGCCCACCGTGAGCGGAATGAAGACCTGCGAGGCCACCGACTCGATGATCGGCAGGATCAGGTCGCGCTCGTCGCTGGTGGCGGTGATGTCGAGGAAGGTCAGCTCGTCGGCGCCCTGCGCGTTGTAGCGGGCGGCGATCTCGACCGGGTCGCCGGCATCGCGCAGTTCGACGAAGTTGACGCCCTTGACGACACGGCCGCCGGTGACGTCGAGGCAGGGAATGATGCGTTTGGCGAGCATGGAGCGGCGATTGTAGGAAGGCGTCGACGGCCCCGCCGGTGCACCGGTGCTCAGGCGCCCGGCAGCACCTGCAGTTCCTGCCAGCCCTCCCATCGGGCGCCCGGCGCCAGCGGCACCGGCGCATCGATGCTCGCCGCTTCCACGCAGAGCATGTGGCGCCAGCCATCGTCGGGCATGTCGGCCAGACGCTGGCTCAGCGCCGGGCCGGGGTTCCACACCACCGTCTCGGGACAGGTGTCGCTCTGCGTCACGGCGAGGCGGCCCGCGGGCTGCACCACTGTCAGCCCGGCACCGGGCGCGGCGGTGAACACGCTGTCGAACTCCTCGCCGAAGCGCAGCGCGGGCGCGCTTTCGACGAAGCGCTCGTCGCGCACCGCATCCCAGCGCGGCCGGCCCTGCAGGCCTTCGAGCCGCACCTCGGCCGCGTCGTCCACGTGCAGGTAGGTGTGCAGTGCCGCGGTGAAGGACCAGGGCGCATCGCCGGTGTTGCGCGCCACCAGCGCGATGCGCAGCCGGCCCGGCGCCAGGACCACCTGCAGACGGACCTCGAACTGCACCGGCCAGAGGCGCCGGGTGGATTCGTCGTCGGAAAGCGTCAGCACCAGCGTCGCGCCATCGCCCGCCTCCGCCGCGATCCGCCACGGCATGTTGCGCACGAACCCGTGCTTGGGCAGCGGCCCGCGCTGGTTGAACTGCGGAAAGCACACCGGCACGCCGCCGCGGATCGCGGCCTGGCCGTCGAAGATCGCCTGCGGGCTCAGGTACAGCCGCTCCGTCCCGTCGGCCGTGCGCCACGACAGCACCTGCGCGCCGTGCAGCGCGACCAGGACGCGATCGCCCGCGGGCAGAAGGAGCTCGGCGGCCGGCTGGCCGTGGAAATCGATGCGTTGAACCGCCATGCCGACGATTCTAGGCAGCGCTGCCCGACATCAGGCATCGCGTGCATGGCCTCAGGCCGGATCGGCATGGGCGGCCCCCTTCACAGGCATGCAACTCGCATCGACCATCGGCGAGCCGCTCCCCACGCACCACCGTGCGTCCCCGATGGCGCACCTGCCGCCTTTCTTCCCAGGCTGTGCAGTGCGCAGGGACGACCGTAGCGCAACGGTGTGACGCGCGCCTCGAGAACCATCAACAACAGACAAGGGGATTTCCATGAAAAAGCTACCCATGGCCGCATGGATCCTGATCGCCATGGTGATCGGGATCCTGATCGGCTGGATGATCTTCGCCAGCTTCCCGGACAAGAAGACGGCGAGCGAGATCGCAGGCTACATCTCGATCATGTCGGACGTGTTCCTGCGGCTGATCAAGATGCTGATCGGACCGCTGGTGTTCTCCACCCTCGTGGTGGGCATCGCGCACATGGGCGATGCGGCCTCGGTCGGCCGCGTGTTCGCCAAGGCCATGGGCTGGTTCGTCACCGCCTCGCTGGTGTCGCTGGTGCTGGGCCTGGTGCTGGCCAACCTGCTGCAGCCGGGCCACAACCTGGGGCTGCCGCTGCCGGACATCGGCGCCTCGGCCAACCTCGCGACCTCGAAGTTCACGCTCAAGGACTTCGTGAGCCACCTGATCCCCAAGTCCTTCGCCGAGGCGATGGCCAACAACGAGATCCTGCAGATCGTGGTGTTCTCGATGTTCTTCGGCGTGGCGCTCGCCGCGCTGGGCGAGAAGGGCAAGACGCTGGTGGCCGCCATCGACGAGCTCTCGCACGTGATGCTCAAGATCACCGGCTACGTGATGAAGCTGGCCCCGCTGGCCGTGCTGGCCGCCATGGCCGCCACGGTGGCCGTGAACGGGCTGGGCATCCTGCTGAAATTCGCCGTGTTCATGGGCGACTTCTACCTGGGCCTGTTCGTGCTGTGGGCGGTGCTGGTGGGCGCAGGCTTCCTGTTCCTGGGCCCGCGCATCCTCAAGCTGCTGGTGCTCATCAAGGAAGCCTTCATGCTCTCCTTCGCCACCGCGAGTTCCGAGGCGGCCTATCCCAAGATCCTGGACGCGCTCGACCGCTTCGGCGTCAAGCGCAAGATCTCCAGCTTCGTGATGCCGATGGGCTACTCGTTCAA
>JAVHYA010000084.1:11614-18207 GCA_031119395.1 Pseudomonadota bacterium | reverse complement strand
ACGCGTCCCGACATCCCGATGCACGCCCTGGCGATGCTGAAGAACAAGCGCGAAGGCGCGCCCTTCGAGCCCGAGGAAGACGGCAAGCGCGGCCCGGTCAAGTTCATCCAGGACCTCGTGGCACGCGGCCTGCCGGTGGCGTACGTCGGCGACGTGGTGGGCACCGGCTCCTCGCGCAAGTCGGCCACCAACAGCGTGCTGTGGTTCACCGGCGAAGACATTCCCTACATCCCGAACAAGCGTTTCGGCGGCATCTGCCTGGGTAACAAGATCGCCCCGATCTTCTACAACACGATGGAAGACGCCGGCTCGCTGCCCATCGAGCTGGACGTGAGCCAGATGAACATGGGCGACACCATCGAGCTGCGCCCCTACGAAGGCAAGGCGCTCAAGGACGGCCAGGTCATCGCCGAGTTCAAGGTCAAGAGCGAGGTGCTCTTCGACGAGGTGCGCGCCGGCGGCCGCATCCCGCTGATCATCGGGCGCGGCCTCACGGCCAAGGCACGCGAGGCGCTGGGCCTGCCGGTGTCGACGCTGTTCCGCCTGCCCCAGGCCCCCGTCGACAGCGGCAAGGGCTTCTCGCTGGCGCAGAAGATGGTCGGCCGCGCCTGCGGCCTGCCCGAAGGCCAGGGCGTGCGTCCCGGCACCTACTGCGAGCCCAAGATGACCTCGGTGGGCAGCCAGGACACGACCGGCCCCATGACCCGCGACGAGCTGAAGGACCTGGCCTGCCTGGGCTTCTCGGCCGACCTGGTCATGCAGTCCTTCTGCCACACGGCCGCCTACCCCAAGAAGGTGGACGTGAAGATGCACCACGAGCTGCCCGACTTCATCAGCACCCGCGGCGGCATCTCGCTGCGCCCGGGCGACGGCGTGATCCATTCCTGGCTCAACCGCCTGCTCACGCCCGACACGGTCGGCACCGGCGGCGACAGCCACACGCGCTTCCCGATCGGCATCAGCTTCCCGGCCGGCTCCGGCCTGGTGGCCTTCGCGGCCGCCACCGGCGTCATGCCGCTGGACATGCCCGAATCGGTGCTGGTGCGCTTCAAGGGCAAGATGCAGCCCGGCGTCACGCTGCGCGACCTGGTCAACGCCATCCCGCTGTACGCCATCAAGCAGGGCCTGCTCACGGTCGAGAAGAAGGGCAAGAAGAACATCTTCTCCGGCCGCATCCTCGAGATCGAGGGCCTGCCCGACCTGAAGGTGGAACAGGCCTTCGAGCTGAGCGACGCGAGTGCCGAGCGTTCGGCCGCCGGCTGCACCGTGCACCTGAACAAGGCGCCGATCATCGAATACCTGAACAGCAACATCACGCTGATGCGCTGGATGATCGCCAACGGCTACGCCGATGCACGCACGCTGGCGCGCCGCATCGCCGCGCAGGAAGCCTGGCTGAAGGACCCGCAGCTGCTGCAGCCCGATGCCGATGCCGAGTACGCGGCCGTGATCGAGATCGACCTGGCCGACATCCACGAGCCCATCGTGGCCTGCCCGAACGACCCCGACGACGTCAAGACGCTGTCCGACGTGGCCGGCGCCCAGATCGACGAGGTGTTCATCGGCTCGTGCATGACCAACATCGGTCACTTCCGGGCGGCCTCCAAGCTGCTCGAAGGCAAGCGCGACATCCCGGTCAAGCTGTGGATCGCTCCGCCGACGAAGATGGATGCGCACCAGCTCACCGAAGAGGGCCACTACGGCGTCTTCGGCAATGCCGGCGCACGCACCGAGATGCCCGGCTGCTCGCTGTGCATGGGCAACCAGGCCCAGGTGCGCGAGGGCGCCACGGTCATGTCGACCAGCACCCGCAACTTCCCCAACCGCCTGGGCAAGAACACCAACGTGTACCTGGGCAGCGCGGAACTGGCGTCGATCTGCTCCAAGCTGGGCCGCATCCCGACCAAGGCCGAGTACATGGCGGACATCGGCGTCATCAACAGCAATGGCGACAAGATCTACCAGTACCTGAACTTCGACCAGATCGAGGAGTTCAAGGAAGCGGCCGACGGCGTCGCCGCCTGAGCCATCGGCCTTGCGTCCGCGTCGGCAGCTGCCGATGCGCACCGGCCGTCCCGAGCCCGCTTCGGCGGGCTTTTTGCTGCCCGTTCCGAGCAGTCACCCGGCGCACATCACGGCGCAGGCCATCGCCCGGCCGAGCCTCGCCGGTGCCTGGGGGGGGCGCCAGCGCGCATACTCCTGCGACACCCCGGTCGAAGGAGCGCCCGTGCCACAGCCCATCCGAAGCATCCAGACCCGCTGCTGCATCGTCGGCGGCGGACCCGCCGGGCTGATGCTCGCGCTGCTGCTCGTGCGGGCCGGCATCGAGGTGACGGTGCTCGAAAAGCACGCCGACTTCCTGCGCGACTTCCGCGGCGACACGGTCCACCCCTCGACCCTGCAGGTGATGGCCGACCTGGGCCTGCTCGATGCCTTCCTGGCGCGTCCGCACGACGCGGTGCGCCATCTGCATGCCACCGTCTCCGGGCAACGCGTTCGCCTGGCCGACTTCGACCGCTTGCGTTCCATGCCCTGTCGCTTCATCGCGCTCATGCCGCAATGGGAGTTCCTCGACTTCCTGCGCGACGAGGCCGAGCGCAGCCCCCGTTTCCGCCTGCTGCTGCGCACGGAGGGCACGGGCGTGATCGAGGAAGAAGGCCGGGTCGTGGGCGTGCGGGCGCGTGACCCCGACGGCGAGCTGGGCATCCGGGCCGACCTCGTCGTGGCCTGCGACGGACGCCGCTCCGTCCTGCGCGGTGCGGCGAAGCTGCAGGTGCGCGACATCGGCGCCCCCATCGACGTGCTGTGGATGCGCCTGTCCAAGGCGCCGACGGACGACAACGAGAGCGGCGGTTTCGTCGACGCCGGCCACTTCCTGGCCATGATCGACCGCCATGACTACTGGCAGTGCGCCTACGTCATCGCCAAGGGGGGCATCGATGCCTTGCGGGCGCGCGGGCTCGACGCCTTCCGCGAGGCCGTCGCGCGTGCCGCGCCACCGCTGGCCGGGCGCATGCACGAGATCGGTGGCTGGGACGACGTGAAGCTGCTCAGCGTGACGGTCGACCGCCTCGAGACCTGGTGGAAGCCGGGCCTGCTGTGCATCGGCGACGCGGCCCACGCCATGTCGCCCATCGGCGGGGTGGGCATCAACCTGGCCGTGCAGGATGCCGTGGCCACGGCCAACCTGCTGCGCCACGCGCTGGCCGCGCCCAAGGTGTCGCAGACCGAGCTGACACCCCTGCTCGCCAAGGTGCAGGCGCGGCGCATGCTGCCCGCGCGGTTGACCCAGGCGGTGCAGGTCGCGATCCAGGACCGGCTGCTCGCGCCGGTCCTGCGCAGCGCCGGCAAGGCCGCGCCCCTGCGGCTGCCCTGGCCGGTGAGGCTGATGCAGCGCCTGCCGGCGCTGCAGGGCCTGCCGGCCTACGCCGTGGGGGTGGGCGTGCGGCCGGAGCGCGCAAGAGGCTACTGACCGGGCTTGCGCGACCGCGCTTTCGCCTTCACCTTCGCCTTGTCCTTCGCCTTGGCCTCCGCCTTCTGGCGCAGGGTCTTGGGCAGGCGTTGCGGCCCGTGGCCGTCCATGTCTGCCAGTTCCCACACGCCGCCCACGGCCAGCGTGATGGCATGCGCGCTGTTGATCAGGCCGATGTGCGAGAAGGCCTGCGGGAAGTTGCCCAGTTGCCGTCCGCTGGCGGGGTCGTATTCCTCGGCGAACAGGCCCAGGTCGTTGCCCAGTGCCAGCAGTCGCTTGAAGAGCGCGCGGGCCTTGCGCAGCCGGCCCATGGCCGCGTACACGTTCACCAGCCAGAAGCTGCAGGCCAGGAAGGCACCTTCGCCGCCGGCGAGGCCATCCACCCCCAGCTCGGTGCGGTAGCGGTACACCAGGCCGCCGGAGATCAGCTCGCGTTCGATGCGCGCGATCGTGCCCTGCACCCGCGCGTCGTGGATCGGCAGGAAGCCGATCAGCGGGATGAGCAGCAGCGCCGCATCGACCGTGTCGGCACCGTAGTACTGCACGAAGGAATTGCTGGCCGCGTCGTAGCCCTTGTCCAGCACGTCGGCGCGGATGGCATCGCGCGTCTTGCGCCAGTCGTCGACCGGGCCGTCGAGGCCGAAGTTCTCCGCGCTCGAGATCATCCGATCGAAGGCCAGCCAGCACATGATCTTCGAATGCACGAAATGGCGCGGCTCGCCGCGCACCTCCCACAGGCTGCTGTCGGGCTCGCGCCAGAGCGTGGTGAGCTGGCGCGCGATCGCGCGTTCCAGCGGCCAGACCTTGTCCATGTCCGCGAGCCCTGCCTTGCGCGAGGCATGGAAGGCGGCGATCACCGAGCCGTACACGTCGAGCTGGCGCTGCACATGCGCGCCGTTGCCCACGCGCACCGGCCGGCTGCCTTCGAAACCGGCGAGCCAGTCGAGTTCGAACTCGTTGAGCACGCGCTCGCCGTGCAGTCCGTACATGATCTGCAGGTCTTCGGGCGAGCCGCCCACCGCGCGCATCAGCCACCAGCGCCACTCGCTGGCTTCCTCGAGGTAGCCCGAGCCGATCAGCGCATAGAGCGTGAGCGCGGCATCGCGCAGCCAGCAGAAGCGGTAGTCCCAGTTGCGCGCGCCGCCGGGCTGCTCGGGCAGCGACGTGGTGGGGGCCGCCACGATGCCGCCGGTGGGTGCATAGGTCAGGGCCTTGAGCGTGAGCAGCGATCGCTCCACCGGCTCGCGGTACTCGCCGCGGTAGCCGCAGTGCGCGCTCCAGGCACGCCAGCGGCGCGTCGTGTGCTCGAGCAGCGAGTAGGCGTCACGCGTGATCGGCGGCCGCTCGTGCGAGGGGAACCACTCCAGCGCGAAGGCCATCGACTGGCCGGCGGTGACCGAGAACTCGGCGCAACTGGCGAAGTCCTCGTTCACCAGCGGCACACCCGCCGTGATGCGCACCGCGTCCGGCCCGGCCACGGCATGGATCGCGCCGTCGACGCGCTGCACCCACGGCACCCATTCGCCGTAGTTGAAGCGGATGCGAAGTTCCGTGCGCAGATCCACGGTGCCCCGCACGCCGCGCACGATGCGCACCACCTCGTGCGTCCCGTCGCGCGAGGGCTGCGGCATGAAGTCGGTCACCGTGGCGGTGCCGCGCGGCGTGTGCCAGGTGGTCTCCAGCACCATCGTGCCGGGCAGGTAGCGCCGCGTGACGCGCGCCGTCGCATGCCGGGCGCGCAGGTTCCAGTGGCCGTTGCGCTCGTCGCCCAGCAGGCTGGCGAACATGGCGGCGGCATCGAAGCGGGGCAGGCACAGCCAGTCGATGCTGCCTTCTCGGTGAACGAGCGCGGCACTGTGGGTGGAGCTGATGAGGGCGTAGTCCTCGATGCGGCGAGGCGAGGGCGTGCGTGATGCGGGGGGGCGAGTCGGCGTGCGCGGCGGTCGGGAGGTCAACGCGGTATGTCTCCTGGCGGTCGCGCCTGCGGGACCGCGCCGGGCGGCGACGAAGGCGCGAGGTGGGTTCGGCACCAGCCTACCATGGTGGCATGCGCCCTGTGACCCCCTGTGCCTATGCCGTGGCGAAGGCCTTGCTGCCCGACCCTTTCTACCTCGCCGTCACGGCCGACCATGCCGATGATCCGGCGCGGCGCCTGGCGGTCCTGGGCGCCTATGTGGACCAGGCCATCGACGAGGCGCCGACGGTGGGCTTCTGCACGCGCGCCGAGCCCGAGGAGGCCGGTGCGGCGATCTGGCACCTGCCGCAGCCACCCGACGTGGCCGCGCGTGCCGATGCGGCCAAGCGGGGCCAGCTTGCGGCGCTGCTCGGCCCGCGCGGCCTGGCGAACTACCGGGCCATCGTGGACTTCATGGCGCCCCATGCGATGCAGGCCGTCGCGCCGCAGGCGTGGTACCTCTCCATCGTCGGCATCGAACCCTCGCTGCAAGGGCGGGGCCTGGGCGCGCGACTCCTGGCGCCGGCGCTGGCGCGTGCCACGATGCACGGCAGCCCCTGCTACCTCGAGACCTTCACGCCGCGCAACCTGCCGTTCTACGAGCGGCTGGGATTCCGGGCCGTGGCCATGCACCGTGAGCCGGTGACAGGCGCGGACTACTGGATCCTGCTGCGCCCCTGAGCGACGGCGATGGGCGCGCAGGCGGTCCCGGGACCCTCGTGCACGCGGGAAGCGGGGCGTGCGGCCCAGGGCGGCGTCGACCGCATGTCAGCGTGAGGGCAGGCAGGACGCGATGCGGCCTCACTGCGGCTGGTTGTCGCCACGCTGGCGGCGCTGGGCCTGTTGCTGCATCTGCTGCATGCGGGCCTGGGCGGCCTGCTGCTGTTGCTGGTGCATCTGTGCTTGCTGCTGCGCCTGCTGTTGAGCGCGCTGCTGCATCTGTTGCTGCATCTGCTGCTGTTGCTGTTGCTGCTGTTGCTGCTGCTGGCGCATGGCCTGCATCTGCTGCTCACGTGCCTGGGCCTGCATCTGCTGGGCGCGCTGCGCTTCCTGCTGCTGCCGCATGGCGTGCTGTTGCGCCTCCTGCTGCTGGCGCATGGCCTGCATCTGCTGTGCGCGCTGCTGTTGTTCGGCCTGCTGCTGCATCGCACGCTGTTGCTGTTGCTG
>JAVHYA010000084.1:0-11514 GCA_031119395.1 Pseudomonadota bacterium | reverse complement strand
TGCTGCGCGTGGAGCGCCTGTGCCTGCTGCTGCCGGGCGGCCTCCACCTGCTGCTGCAGCATCTGCTGCTGCGCAGCCTGCTGCATCTGCGCGGCTTGCTGCTGCCGCGCAGCCTGCGCCTGCTGCTGTGCCAACTGCTGTTGCTGCTGGGCCTGTTGCTGCGCCTGCGCCTGCGCCTGCAGCATCGCCTGCGGGTTGCCGCCGGGGCCGAAGCGCGGGCCGCGTTCCACGTGCGGGGGCGGCACCCAGACGTTGTTGTTGTAGACCACGGCCGGGCGGTCCCAGCCCGGTGGCCGGCGGTCCGGTCCGCGGTCTCGGTCGCGCCAGCCCGGACGGCCCCAATACATGTCCCAGTTGCGCCAGCCCCAGTCGTGGCGCTGCAGCGCCGAACTGACGACGATGCCGGTGCCGAAAGCCAGCGCGCCGACGACCACGGGGTTCACGCGCTGCGGCTCGGCCCAGTACACCGGCGGGTTGTAGTCGTAGCCCGAGTAGTAGGGCACCGGCTCGCCGTAGGCCACGCGCGGGTCGTACGCGGGCACGTACACCACGTCGGGCTGCGCCGGCTCGATGGTGATGTAGGTCGGCGGCGGCTCCACGATGACGGGGCCGCCATAGCTCGGCGGCGGCGCGCTGCCCGAGTACATCGGCGGCGCGCTGCTGGCCTGGGCGACGCGCAGCTGCTTGCTGCTCTTGAGCTCACCCGCCTTCTGAGCGCGCTGGCGCATGACCTGGATGGCGTTCATGACGTCGTTCGGGTCGTTGTAGTAGGCCTGTCCCAGGGCGGTGGTCCACGGGATGTTGTTCGCCAGCTGGTCGAGCGCGGGGCGGAAGGCGGTCAGCGCCTTCACGCTGGGGTCCCAGGGCTGCTGGTTGGCCGCGTCGGCCAGCGGACCGCCCTTGAGGCCGGTGTTCTGTTTCATCCAGGCTTGGGCGGCCGTCACCTGGTCGGGGAAGGTCGAGGCGGCCAGCACCTGCGCGACCAGCTTGTCGGGGTAGAGCGCGATCGGCGCCACCATCTGGTAGAGCGCCTCGGCAGTGGGAGGCGTGTAGGCCGCCTGGACCGGCGCGGCCGCAGGCGCGGCGGCCGCCGGCGTCGGTGCGGGGGCCGGTGCCGGGACGGCAGCTTCGGGCGAAGGCGTCTCGGTGCGGTTGCATCCGGCGAGCACCAGGCCGGCCAGCGCGAGGGCGGTGGTGAGTGCGGCACCGCGCGGGGTGCGCGGACGATGGGCGTGGGAGGAGCGTTGCATGGCGCGTTCCTTGTATCGGTCGTCCTTCAACGCCCCGGCGCGCAGGGCCGAGGACCGTCGTTGGGACGATCCTGTGACGGTTTGCGTCGCCAAGCCTGCGCCCCCGACCGCCCGGCGGCTGCCGTCCGCGGACGACAGCCGCTGTAGTCACCCGGGGCGGGCACCGGCCGTGGATGCTATGGATTCAGGAGCGCGCCGCGCAAGCGGGGCGGGCGCTGGAGCCCGATCTGGCTTGGAAAAAAAGCCTACTTGGCGCCGCCCGTGTACTTGGTGACGGTGTCGGCCGTCATGGTGTAGCCGCTGGTGCCCATCATCGAATCGTTGCGTTGCGCCACCAACTTGCCGGTGACCCACACCGTGTCCATGGCACGGAACTTGGCCGGCGACTTGGGCCGCACGTGCAGGATCTGGTTGGCCGGGGGGGGAGGGGTGTGGATGCAGGCGCCGAAGTAGGGCACCAGGAGGAACTCGCTCACCTCGCCCTTGTTCTCCTCCAGCGGCACGATGAAGCCCGGCAGCTTCACGTTCTGGCCGTTCATCTCGGGGTTGGTGGGTGCGTTGTTCGACACCTCCTGCATCTTCAGCAGCAGCTCGTTGGCGCGCGGGTCGGCATCGTCGAGCTTGGACAGGTCGATGTCCTTGAAGGCCTTCGCCGGGTCCCAGTCCTTGGGCACGAGCTCTTCCCAGGTGATCTGGCGCGGCCCGGTGCCCGGTTTGGCCGAGGCGCCCTTGCCGCCCAGCGGGTTGGTCGCGGTCGTGGCCTCCGGCGCGGGGCCGGCGGCCAGCGCGGCGGCGGCCACGGCGGTGCCGAGCAGGGCGAAAAGGGTGGAGCGCAGGGTGTTCATGGTCAGATCCTCGGAGACAGGCCGTCGGCCAGCGACAGGCGATAGGCCCGGATGCCGGGCAGCAGGCTGGCCAGCCAGCCGGCGGCGAGCAGCCCGCCCAGCAGCAGCCATTCGTTCAGTGTAGGGGCCGACAGCTGCAGCGCGAGGCCGTACTGCGCCTGCAACCACGGCCCCAGTGCGGCGATGCCCAGGGCCGCCAGCAGCGCGCCCAGCAGGACGCCCAGCGCGGTGACGATGGCGCCCTCGAGCGCCAGCAGGGCCAGCACATGGCGCAGGCTCGCGCCGACGGCACGCAACACGGCCAGCTCGCGCCGCCGCTCGTTGAGCCCGGCCATCACCACCGACACGAGGCCGGCCAGGCTCACGATGCCCACCAGCCCCGACATCGCGAGCAATGCCTTCTCGCCCACGCCGATCACCTGCCACAGCTCGTCGAGCGCCACGCCGGGCAGGATGCCCATGAGCGGCTCCTCGGGGTAGGTCGACACCCAGCGCTGCACCGCGAACACGGCCGCGCGGTTCTTGAGGCCGACCAGCGCGGCCGTGACGTTCTTGGGCGTGAGGTCGAACTTGCGCACCTGCTCGGCGCTGATCTTCACGCCCGGCATCGGCGCACCGCCGACCCATTCGAGATGGAGGGCCTCCATCGCCTCCAGCCCGATGTGCACGGTGCGGTCGATGGGCGTGCCGGTGCGCCTGAGGATGCCGACCACCGTGAAGGGCTTGTCCGCATGTTCGGGCGTGAGCTCGCCGCTGCCGTGCGCCAGCGTGATCTGCTTGCCCACGTGGTAGCCCAGCTGCTCGGCCACGTCCGCACCCACCACCGCATCGAACAAACCTGTGGGCCCCGAGGATGGGGCTGAGCCCAATCCGCCCCCCGAGGGGGGCAAAAAAGCTTGGGGCGGCCCGGCGCTTGTTTGGGAGAGCACCTTGCCCTCGGCCAGCAACTGCTCGCCGCGCCGCACGTGGTCGAAGTAGGCCGGCGTGGTGGCCACGACCGGAAAGCCGCGGTGCGAATCGCCCAGCGACAGCGGCACCACCCAGGCCACGCCCTTGTGCGCTTCGAGGGCCTGCACGCTCTTCCAGCTGATGTTGTTGGTCGCGCTGCCGATGTGGAACACCGAGTACAGCAACAGTTGCGTGCTGCCCGTGCGCGCGCCCACGATCAGGTCGGTGCCCGACACGGCCGAGGCGAAGTTCTCGCGCAGCTCGGTGCGGATGCGCTCCACGCCCAGCAGCAGCAGCGTGGCGAGCGCGATCGACAGCACCGTCAGCGACAGCGTGAAGCGCCGGTTCCAGGCGCTCTTCCAGGCGATGGCGAGGAGGGCGTTCATGAATGCGGATGCGGGAGCCGTACGCGAAGGACGCAAAGGACTCGCGAAGGACGCAACAAAGACAGGCGAAGAAATCTCATCGTTCTATTCGCGACCTTCGCGAAACCTTCGCGCCTTTCGCGTGCGGAGGTCCGATCCCGTGTTCATGCCACCGCCGAAACCGCCGCCCGGTTGATCTCGGGCAGGAGCACATGGCGCGCGAAACGGTCGGCGATGCGGCGGTCGTGGCTGACGAAGACGAGGGCGCTGCCGTTGGCTTCACAGGCTGCGAGCAGCACGTCGAGGAAGGCCTCGCGCCGGTCCTCGTCGAGCGCCGAGGTGGGCTCGTCGGCGATGACCAGTTCGGGCCGGCCGATGAGCGCACGCGCCGCGGCCACGCGCTGCTGCTGGCCCACGGACAGCTGCAGGGCGGTGCGCTGCCACAGCTCGGCCGGCAGGCCCATGCGGGCGAGCAGTTCCTCGGCCTGCGCGCGCGATCCCTGCGCCCGCCGGCGCGCCGAGAAGCGGCAGGGCAGCAGCACGTTGTCCATCACGCTCAGGTAGGGCAGCAGGTTGAACTGCTGGAAGATGTAGCCCACGTGCGCCACGCGGCAGCGGTCGCGCGCGCTGCCGCCCATCGCGGCCCAGTCGTGGCCCAGCAGGCAGACGCGCCCGCTGCCGGCCACCAGCACGCCGGCCAGCAGCGACAGCAGCGTGCTCTTGCCGCAGCCGCTGGGGCCGTGCAGGAACACGGCCTCGCCCGCGCGCACCTCGAAGCGCTCGATGTCGATGCAGGGCGCGGCCGCGCCGGGCCAGGCGAAGCGCAGGTCCTCCGCCTGCAGGACCACGGACGTCATTGGATGCGCTCCGCGCCATGCGCTGCGGTGCGAGCCCCCTTCGGAGCGGCCGGACGCGGGCTCATGCGCGCGTCATTTGCCCCAGCCGATGCGCGCGCTGCCCGAGGCGGGGCGCTTCAGGCTGCGCTTGAACTGGCCGTCGGGCGCGGCGATCTCGGCCTCGATCTGGCGCGTGGCGGGAAAGGCCTCGAACAGCTGCGTGTCGACGAAGCGGGCCTTGCCCGCATTGGTGCAGTTGAAGGCGAAGCTGGCCTGCAGTTCGGCGTGGCCGTCCTTGTCGGGCTCGGCCTTGCCCAGGCCGAGCGCGGCCGACTCGAGCTGCACCGGGCCGAGCTTGCAGCCCGCGGCCGGGTCGATCTGGAACAGGTGGTCGGCCGCGCGCAGGCGCGCGACCATCTGCTCGACGGCGTTCTTCTCGACGTCGGTGCGCGGCGCCCGCTCGAAGCCCAGCAGGTTGTCCAGCGGCGATTCCATCTCGATCGTGACCGAGGGGCCGTCGACGGCGATGCCGAGTTCGACCTTGCCGTGCACGTGCGCATGCTGGGCGCGCTGTGCCAGCGCCGGGAAGGACAGCACCACGGCGCCGGCCGCGAGCAGCGGAAGGGTGAGTGTGCGGAAGAAGGATCGTGTCATTCTCATCAGAGGTTAGGGCTGCGGCCCCTGGCGGGTCGGCAGGCCCGGCGTGTTGCTCCATTCGCTCCAGCTGCCGGCGTACAGGGCGGGGGTGCCCAGCCCGGCGATCTGCATCGCCAGCACGTTGGGCACGGCGCTCACGCCGCTGCCGCAGTGGTGCACCACGGTGGCGGGATCGCGCCCCGCCAGCAGCGCCTCGAATTCGGCGCGCAGCTGCTCGGCAGGCTTGAAGCGGCCATCGGCCGTCAGGTTGTCGGCGAAGGGGCGGTTCAGCGCCCCGGGGATGTGACCGGCGATCGGGTCCAGAGGTTCCACCT
This sequence comes from Pseudomonadota bacterium, assembly GCA_031119395.1. Taxonomy (GTDB): domain Bacteria; phylum Pseudomonadota; class Gammaproteobacteria; order Burkholderiales; family Burkholderiaceae_C; genus Xenophilus. Next base: position 6,299 of record JAVHYA010000084.1, on the reverse strand, counting down.
CGCCGCGGTAACGAGGTGCTGCGCGGGCATCGATGAGGGTCTGCGCGGGATCGTCGAGCCTCGCCGCGACGGTCTTCGTGTCGACCAGCCGGACCAGCGGCGCGCCGGGCACGAAGTTGGTCTGGAAATGGGCCGGCTCCTCGCCCGTGTTCACCGGCAGGCCGGCGGCCTGCCAGGCCTGCAGGCCGCCGTCGAGCACGGCCACCGCGTCGTGGCCCATCCACTTGAGCATCCACCACAGCCGGCCGCAGTAGTTGGCGCCGTTGCGGTCGTACACCACGGCCTGCATGTCGTTGGCCAGGCCCACCGAGGACAGCCAGGCCGCGAACTTCTCGCGGCTGGGCAGGGGGTGGCGCCCGCCCGAGGCGGGCTTGTCGGCCTCCTGCGCCACCAGGACCTGGCCGTGCGGGCCGGGGTGGCCGTGCCTGGCGCTGAGGTCGGTGTCGAGGTTGGCGTACACGGCGCCGGGGAGATGGGCATCGAGGTACTGCGCCGGACCGGCCTCGGGCTTCATGAGGTCGAAGGTGCAGTCGAAGACGCGCAGCGGCGCCTTGGCACCGATCAGGGCCTGCAGTTGCGAAACGGAGATGAGCGTCGGGTAGGTCATGGCAGGGGGCTGGAGGCGCACAGTCGGCGCGCGACGACCATTGTGCGGGCACCCGCGGCGATTCTGGACGGCGGGGCTTTGGCCGACCTGACTGTCAGGACAACGCCGGGCCGCCGCTGGTTCTCGGCGAGCGGGGGCGCTCAGTGCTCTTCGGCCGGCGCCTTGGGCACCGCGCGCTGGCGCAGCACCGTGGCCAGGATGCCGCTGCCGATGATCAGCGCGATGCCGGCCCAGCCGGCCAGGTCGATGCGGTCGCCGAACAGCAGCACGCTGTAGATCGCGCCGAAGACGATGCCGGAATACTGCAGGTTGGCGACCACCAGGGTGGCGGCCTGCGTCTTCGCGCTGGCGTAGGCCCGGGTCAGGCACAGCTGGCCCAGGGCCGCCAGCACGCCCACCGGCAGCAGCCACAGCGCATGCGTCCACGACCAGGCCGACACGCCGGTGAACAGCATCCACAGCGCGCCGGTCACGGTGGAGCCGACCGCAAAGTAGAAGACGGTGCGCGTCTCCGGCTCGCCGATGCGCGACAGCGCGATCACCTGCATGTAGGCGAAGGCGGCAGCCATTCCCGAGAGCAGCCCCACCAGCCCGGCGAAGGCCTCGGTGCCCTCGGTGCTGGGCTTGAGCAGCAGGATCACCCCCACGAAGCCGGCCACCACCGTGAGCGTGAGCGGCCCCTGCAGCGGCGGCAGCGGCACGCGGCCGTTGCGTCCGGGCACCGGCACCGGCGCCCAGGCCAGCAGCGCGCCGCCGACGAGGAAGGCCGCGATCCAGATGCTGCTCATGTAATTGAGCGTCATGGCCGTGGCCAGCGGCATGTGGGCGATGGCGTAGAACCAGGCGCCCAGCGAGGCGGTGCCGATGATGCTGCGCCAGGCATGCATGCCGGGGTACTGCGTCTTCAGCGTCACGCCCTGGCGCCGGGCCAGGGCCGCCAGCACGACCATGCCGATGACGCCGCGCCAGAACACCAGCTCGGCACTGGTGAACCAGGCCGAGGCCACCTTCACGCACACGCCCATGCTCGCGAAGAGCAGGGCCGACAGCAGCATCCAGAGGCTTTGCATGGTGCGCTCTCAGTGCCGGCCGGAAAGAGGCCCCCACGCTCCCCGCTGCCGCGTGGTTCGCTGCCCCCCGAGTGGGTGCTTCTTGTCTTGGGACGGCCCGGCGACAAAAGAAAGGCGTTGCAAGCCAAATCGGCCCGCAACGCCCGTCCGTCGTGCGCAGGCAGCTATGAATTCGATAGCAAGCGGCCTCACCGCCGCACCGCCGCCAGCCGCGCCAGCGCGTCGGGCGAGGCCTGCAGTTCGCGCCGGTACCACTCGTGGAAGTGCTGCATGCCGTCTTCCATCGGGCTCTGGTACGGGCCGACCTCGTTGTCGCCGCGCTGCAGCAGCGCCTTGCGGCCGGCGTCCATGCGCTCGGCGATCTCGTCGTCCTCGATGCAGGTCTCCATGTAGGCGGCCTGCTGCGCCTCGACGAACTCGCGCTCGAAGGCGACGATCTCCTCGGGGTAGTAGAACTCGACCATGTTCATGGTCTTGTCCGGCCCCATCGGGTGCAGCGTCGAGACGGTGAGCACGTGCGGATACCACTCGACCATGATGTGCGGGTAGTAGGTCAGCCAGATGGCGCCGTACTCCGGCGGCTTGCCCTCGCGGTACTTCAGCAGCTGCTCGTGCCAGCGCTGGTAGACCGGGCTGCCTGCGCGGCCCAGGCGGTTGGCCACGCCCACGGTCTGCACCGAATAGCGCGGCTTGAACTCCCAGCGCAGGTCGTCGCAGGTCACGAAGTTGCCCAGGCCCGGGTGGAACGGGCCGACGTGGTAGTCCTCGAGGTAGACCTCGATGAAGGTCTTCCAGTTGTAGTTGCACTCGTGCATCTCCACCCGGTCGAGCTGGTAGCCGCTGAAGTCGAGCGTGCTGCGCGGCCCCATGTGGGCCAGGTCGGCAGCCACGTCGCGGCCGTTCTTCTCGAACAGCAGGCCGTTCCATTCCTGCAGCTCCCAGGTGCGCAGGTTCAGGCACGGGTCTTCGGCGAAATGGGGCGCGCCCAGCAGCGTGCCGGTGGGCTGCGGGCCGGCGGCGTTGTAGGTCCATCGGTGCAGGGGACAGACGATGTGGCCGCTGCCCCGCGCATCGAGCGCGCCGCGGCCCTTCATGATCACGGCCTGCCGGTGGCGGCACACGTTGGACACGAGTTCCACCCCGCGTGGCGTGTGCAGCAGCGCGCGGCCCTCGTGCTCCTGGGGCAGGGCATAGAAGTCGCCCGGCTCGGGCACGGCCAGGCGATGGCCGACGTAGCGGGGACCCTTGGCGAAGAAGGTTTCCATCTCGAGCGCATACAGCGCCGGATCGAAATACGCGGAAACCGGAAGTTGGCTCGAGGCCTGCTGCAGTTGAAGACTTAAATCAGACATGGGTGACCTGACCAAGCCCCCCCACAGGGAGGGAAAAACCAAAATGCCCCGCCTCACTCCTGCGACTGAGCCGGCGAAAAACACGTTCTCTGGGCGAACGTTGCCGGCATCTCCGCGGAAAAAGTTGCGCCGGCGGGCGCCGGCGCGGGGATGAGTCGGGATTGTACCCCGGAGATATCCATCGGCCCCCGCTCCGCCTTCTAGAATGGCCGGTTTTCACCCACGGTCTTTGCATGCCCAAGGCGCCTTCCTCGTCCCCCGCTTCCGATGCCGCGGCGCTGCCCGCCAGCTACGAGGCGGGCCTGCAGGAACTCGAACAGCTCGTCGCCGCACTCGAATCCGGCCAGCTCCCGCTGGACCAGCTGCTGGTGAGCTACCAGCGTGGCGCGGCGCTGCTCGCCTTCTGCCGCGACAAGCTCCAGGCCGTGGAAGACCAGATCAAGGTGCTGGACGCCGGCAGCCTCAAGACATGGTCGGCGCAGTGAGGGACGCGTCGCCGCGCTGGAGCGAGCGCCAGCTCGCCGACTGGGCCGAACCGCAGCTCGCCCGTGTCGAGGACGCGCTGTCGCGCTGGGTGGGCATCGATGCCCCGGTGCTGCTGGGCGAGGCCATGCGCTACGCGGTGCTCGACGGCGGCAAGCGCCTGCGGCCGCTGCTGGTGCTGGCCGCGAGCGAGGCGGTGGCGCCGCTGGCGCCGGCCCGCACCGCCATCGGCGACGCGGCGCTGCGCGCAGCCTGTGCCGTCGAACTGATCCATGCCTATTCGCTCGTGCACGACGACCTGCCGTGCATGGACAACGACGTGCTGCGCCGTGGCAAGCCGACCGTGCATGTGAAGTTCGGCGAGGCGGACGCGCTGCTGGCCGGCGATGCGCTGCAGGCGCTGGCCTTCGAGTTGCTGGTGCCCGACGAGGCCGACATCCCCGCGGCCGTGCAGGCGCGGCTGGTGCGCCTGCTGACGCGGGCGGCCGGCAGCCAGGGCATGGCCGGCGGACAGGCCATCGACCTGGCCAGCGTCGGCCGGCGCCTGAGCGAGTCCGAACTGCGCGAGATGCATCGCCTCAAGACCGGCGCGCTGCTGCAGGGCAGCGTCGAGATGGGCGCGGCCTGTGCCGGCGAGCTGCCCGCGGTCGTGCTGGCCGGCCTGCGCGACTACGGCGCGGCCATCGGGCTCGCCTTCCAGGTGGTGGACGACATCCTCGACGTCGTTGCCGATTCCGAAACGCTGGGCAAGACCGCCGGCAAGGACGCCGCGGCCGACAAGCCCACCTACGTGTCGCTGCTCGGTCTGGAGGGCGCGCGCGCCAGCGCGCAGCAGCTCCTGGCGCAGGCCCTGGCCGCACTGGAGCGCTCGGCGCTGTCAGACACCGCCGCATTGCGCGCCCTGGCCCACATGGTCGTGGACCGCGACCGATAAGAATACCCCGATGGCTCCACTGCTTCCCGAGATCAACGACCCCGCGGACCTGCGCCAGCTCGACCGCGAGCAACTCAAGCAGGTGGCCGACGAGGTCCGCGCCTGCGTCCTGGACAACGTCTCGCGCACCGGCGGCCACCTCAGCTCCAACCTCGGCACCGTCGAGCTCACGGTGGCGCTGCACTACGTCTTCAACACGCCGGAAGACCGCATCGTGTGGGACGTGGGCCACCAGACCTACCCCCACAAGATCCTCACCGGCCGGCGCGAGCGCATGCCCACGCTGCGCCAGCAGGGCGGCATCTCGGGCTTTCCGCAGCGTGCCGAAAGCGTCTACGACACCTTCGGCACCGCGCATTCGTCGACCAGCATCTCGGCGGCGCTGGGCATGGCGATGGCCGCGCACCAGAAGGGCGAGGACCGCCACGCCATCGCCGTGATCGGCGACGGCGCGATGACCGCCGGCATGGCCTTCGAGGCGATGAACAACGCGGGTGTGAGCGACGACTGCAAGCTGCTCGTCATCCTCAACGACAACGACATGTCGATCAGCCCGCCGGTCGGCGCGCTCAACCGCTACCTGGCACAGCTCATGAGCGGCCAGTTCTATGCCGCCGCCAAGAACGTCGGCAAGAGCGTGCTCAAGGCCGCGCCGCCCCTGTTCGAGCTGGCCAAGCGCTTCGAGCAGCAGGCCAAGGGCATGGTGGTGCCGGCCACGCTGTTCGAGAAGTTCGGCTTCAACTACATCGGCCCGATCGACGGGCACGACCTCGACTCGCTCATCCCCACGCTCGAGAACATCAAGCAGCTCAAGGGCCCGCAGTTCCTGCACGTGGTGACGAAGAAGGGCCAGGGCTACAAGCTGGCCGAGGCTGACCCGGTGGCCTACCACGGCCCGGGCAAGTTCGATCCCTCGGTGGGGCTGGTCAAGCCGGCCACCGCGCCCAAGCAGACCTTCACCCAGGTCTTCGGCCAGTGGCTGTGCGACATGGCGGCGCAGGACGGGCGGCTGGTCGGCATCACGCCGGCGATGCGCGAGGGCTCGGGCATGGTGGAGTTCCAGCAGCGCTTTCCCGATCGCTACTACGACGTCGGCATCGCCGAGCAGCACGCCGTCACCTTCGCCGCCGGGCTGGCCTGCGAGGGACTGAAGCCGGTGGTGGCCATCTATTCCACCTTCCTGCAGCGCGCCTACGACCAGTTGATCCACGACGTGGCGATCCAGAACCTGCCGGTGGTCTTCGCGCTCGACCGCGCGGGCCTGGTGGGTGCCGACGGCGCGACCCATGCCGGCGCCTACGACATCGCCTTCGTGCGCTGCATCCCGAACATGAGCATGGCCTGCCCGGCCGACGAGGCCGAGTGCCGGCAACTGCTGTCCAGCGCCTACGCACAAAGCCATCCGGTGGCCGTGCGCTACCCGCGAGGCGCCGGCGCCGGCGTAACGCCGCCGCTCACGCTCGACGCCTTGCCCTTCGGCAAGGGCGAAGTGCGCCGGCAGGGCCAGCGCATCGCCATCCTGGCCTTCGGCACGCTGCTGTACCCGGCCCTCGAAGCCGGCGAGGCGCTCGGCGCCACGGTGGCCAACATGCGCTGGGTCAAGCCGCTGGACACGGACCTGCTGCGTGAGATCGCGCATACGCACGAGGCGCTGGTCACGGTGGAGGAGGGCGCCGTCATGGGCGGCGCGGGCAGTGCCGTGGCCGAAGCCCTTCAGCAGATGGGCATCGTCAAGCCGCTGCTGCAGCTGGGCCTGCCGGACCGGTTCATCGAGCATGGCGATCCGGCCAAGCTGCTCGCGTCGGCGGGGCTCGATGCGACGGGCATCCGCGCGTCGATCGAGGCGCGCTTCG
>JAVHYA010000027.1 GCA_031119395.1 Pseudomonadota bacterium | reverse complement strand
TCGACCTGATCGTCGTCGACTCGGTGGCCGCGCTCACGCCCAAGGCCGAAATCGAGGGCGAGATGGGCGATTCGCTGCCCGGCCTGCAGGCCCGCCTCATGAGCCAGGCGCTGCGCAAGCTCACCGCCACGATCAAGAAGACCAACTGCATGGTCATCTTCATCAACCAGATCCGCATGAAGATCGGCGTGATGTTCGGCTCGCCCGAAACCACCACCGGCGGCAACGCGCTGAAGTTCTACGCCTCGGTGCGCCTGGACATCCGCCGCATCGGCACCATCAAGAAGGGCGACGAGGCGATCGGCAACGAGACCAAGGTGAAGGTGGTCAAGAACAAGGTCTCGCCGCCGTTCAAGACGGCCGAGTTCGACATCCTCTTCGGCGAGGGCATCAGCCGCGAGGGCGAGATCATCGACATGGGCGTCAATGCCCGCATCGTCGAGAAGTCCGGCGCCTGGTACGCCTACGGCGGCGAGAAGATCGGCCAGGGCCGCGACAACGCCCGCGAGTTCCTGCGCGAGAACCCCGACCTGGCCGTGGAGATCGAGAACAAGGTGCGCGAGTCGCTGGGCATCTCGCTGCTGCCCACCGGGGCGGGCGAGGCCGACTGAAGACGGGGTCGGACAGCCGAACGCAGAGGGCGCGGAGGATTCGCAGAGGGCGCAGAAGAGAGAAAGCACAGGACCTCCTGTGTTCTTCCGCGCCCTTCGCGACGCCTCGCGCCCTTGGCGTCCCAAGTCCATGATTCCATGGCAAATTGCCCTCCAGCGCCCATCCTGCGGGCGTGAGCAGCTATCGAATTCATAGCAAATGGCTTTTTCCGCTCCTTCGCTCAAGGGCCGCGCACTGCGCCTGCTCAGCCAGCGCGAGCATTCGCGGGCCGAGCTGGAACGCAAGCTCGCGCGGCACGAGGAAGAGCCCGGCACGCTGGCGCGCGCGCTGGACGAGTTGGCAGCCAAGGACTTCATCAGCGAAGCGCGGGTGGTGCAGTCGGTGCTGCACCAGCGTGCCCCGCGGCTGGGTGCCGCCCGGGTGCGGCAGGAACTGCAGGCCAAGGGCATCGCGGCCGACGCCGTGGCCGAGGCGGTGTCCGGCCTGCAAGCCACCGAGGTGGAGCGCGCCCGGGCGCTGTGGCAGCGCCGCTTCGACGGGCCGCCCGCCGATGCCAAGGAGCGCGCACGCCAGAGCCGTTTCCTGATGGCGCGCGGCTTCTCCGGCGCCACGGTGGCAAAGGTTCTGCGCGCACAGGACGCCGACGGCGCGGCCCGCGACCGCAGCCTTGCAGGAGGTGACGATGACTGATGTTTCCGCGACCACCACCCGCGTGATCACCCAGCGCACGGCCTGCGACTGGCAGCGCGCCTGGGCGCTGGCGGCCGACCCGCTGCGCATGCCCGAATGGGCCAGCGGCCTCTCCAGCGGCCAGTTCACGCGCGAGGGCGCGCATTGGCGCTTCGAGAGCGCCGATGGCAGCCGGGCCCGCGTGCGCTTCGCGCCGGCCAACGACTTCGGCGTGCTCGACCACTGGGTCACGCCCGAGGAGCCACCCGGCGCCGCCGAGATCTACCTGCCCTTTCGCGTCATCGGCCTGGGCCGGGAGGTGTGCGAGTTCCAGTTCACGCTGATTCGGCAGCCAACCATGGACGACACGGCCTTCGAACGCGACGCGCGCTGGATCGCAAACGACCTGCGCACGCTGCGCGACCTGCTCGAGGCGGCCGGGGGCGCCTGAGCGCGGGCGCCGATCGCCTCTCGGTCGATGCGCCGGTGAAACCGGCTCCCGGCTTCACCGGCGGCGCGGCGTGGGCTTGCTTGGCACGTCGGCCGTGCCGCTGCGCGCCAGCAGCAGCACGATCAGGGATTCGACGACGCGCTGCTCCTGCGCGCCCAGTCGCAGAAAGTCGGCGGCCACCTTGGCGGCCTGTTCGGACACGTAGGGGGTGGGGGGCGACTCCGCCGCCTGCGGCGGCCGCGGCGGCTCGCCGAAACGCAGCCAGGGCGCGGGGACCTCGAGCCAGCTGGCAAGGTCCTGCAGATTGCCCTGGGCCGGGATCGCCTCGCCCTGCAGCCATTTGCGCGTGGCGTGAGCGGTGATGGCGGGGCCGGAATTGCGGCGGTTGAACTCGCGGGCCAGGAGCGTCGCGCCCATGGCCTTCCATCCGGCCTGATCGAGTGCCGTGCGCAACCGTTGGCTGAAGGCCTCTCGTTCCTCGGCACCTGTCATGCGCCCGATGGTTCCGATTGTTCGCCTGAAAGTCAGTCGGGAAAAATTGACTGTTGGGCGTGCCCTTGCCAGAATTTGCGCCGCTTCGCATCGGACTCGCCAGAAGGCCGCGAAGCAGACAGGGAGCCAACATGTTCGATTCGAGGCAGGCCACGCCCGGGCGCAGCGCGGCCGGAGCGCCAGCATGAGCGCGTGGTGCTGGGGTGCGAATCTCGTCGCCCAGGCCTACGACGCGCTGTGCGCCCAAGGCAGCCTGGCCTGTTATGCCACCGTGATCGCTGCCATGCGGCTGGCAGCCTGGGGCGTCCAGCTCACGGATGGCCGCAGGCCGCCCGGTGCCCTCGAGGGCCGGGACACGCAGATGCCGGTGTGGCTGCGCAAGACGGTGAGCCGGCGCTACGAGCGCGCCACCGGCTACGCATTGCAGGTCGGTGGTGCCGGGCTGGTCGCGCTGGCCGCGGTCGCATTGGCGCGCGTCCTCGCGGAAGGCTGAGGCCCTCGCGTCGCGCGCCCGGGGCTCAGAGCCCCAGCATCAGCGACAGGTTCTGCACCGCGGCGCCGCTGGCGCCCTTGCCCAGATTGTCCAGCCGGGCGATGGCGACGGCATGGCGGTGGTCCTCGTTCGGGAACACGCGGATCTCCAGCACGTTCGTGTCGTTGAGCGCCAGCGCGTCGAGCTTGCCGTCCTCGGTGGGCGGCAGCACCTTCACGAACTGCTCGGGCGTGTTGCTCTTCGCGTAATGCGCGGCGTACGCGGCCTGCAGGTCGCCCGCATTGGGCTTGCCCGGCAGCTGGTCGAGATGCAGCGGCAATTGCACCAGCATGCCCTGTTTGAAGTTGCCCACCGAAGGGATGAAGACGGGCCGCGCCGTGAGGCCGGTGTACTTCATGATCTCCGGGATGTGCTTGTGCTTCAGGCCCAGCGCGTAGGTCTCGAACAGCGGCGCGGTGCCGGCCTCGTAGGCCTCGATCATGGCGCGGCCGCCGCCGGAGTAGCCGCTCACCGAAGGCAGCGCGATCGGGAAATCGGCGGGCAGCAGCCCGGCATCGACCAGCGGCCGCACCAGCGCGATGGCGCCGGTGGCGTAGCAGCCGGGATTGGCGACGCGCTCGGCCTTCGCCACCGCGTCGGCCTGGCCTGGCGCCAGTTCGGGAAAGCCGTAGACCCAGTCGGGCGCCACCCGGTGCGCGGTCGAGGCGTCGACGATGCGCGGCTTGCGGCTGCCCAGGCCGTCGATCAACGCGACGGATTCGCGCGCGGCGTCGTCGTGCAGGCAGAGGATCACCAGGTCGACTCCGGCCATCAGGTCGCGCTTGGCGGAGGCGTCCTTGCGCAGTTCCGGCGCGATGCTGACCAGTTCGACCTGCGGCATGCGGGCGAGGCGCTCGCGGATCTGCAGGCCGGTGGTACCGGCCTCGCCGTCGATGAAGATCCTGGGCATGCGATGCCTCCTCTGACTGGAGCTGCGGGAGCGTTCCCGTTGACGCGGAAACTACGTATTGACCACATGAACGGCCCGGGCCTGTGGTGCAACGCACCATGATACAGTCGACGGCTGCTCCGCCGCCCCCGCCTGCCCAGCCAGTCGGCGCCCGTGGCCCGCGGACAACAGCACCATCCAACTCCGTTCCGAGAGACTCCTCATGAAGATTCACGAGTACCAGGGCAAGGAAATTCTTGCCAAGTTCGGCGTGCCTGTGCCCCGCGGCATCCCGGCGTTCACGGTCCAAGAGGCGGTCGAGGCCGCGCAGAAGCTCGGCGGCCCGGTGTGGGTGGTCAAGGCCCAGATCCATGCGGGCGGCCGCGGCAAGGGCGGCGGCGTCAAGGTCGCCAAGACCATCGACGACGTGAAGAAGCTGGCCGGCGAGATCCTGGGCATGCAGCTCAAGACGCACCAGACCGGACCTGAAGGCCAGAAGGTCCGCCGCCTGTACATCGAGGACGGCGCCGACATCAAGAACGAGCTGTACGTGTCGCTGGTCACCGACCGCGCCACGCAGAAGGTCGCCTTCATCGCATCGAGCGAAGGCGGCATGGACATCGAGGAAGTGGCCCATTCCACGCCCGAGAAGATCGTCACCGAGTACATCGACCCGCTGACCGGCATCACCGCCGAGCAGAGCAAGAAGATCGCTGCGGCCATCGGCCTGAGCGGCGGCTCGGTCGAGCAGGCCGTCGACCTGTTCGCCAAGCTCTACAAGTGCTACATGGACACGGACGCGTCGCTGGTGGAAATCAACCCGCTGAACTGCGACTCCAAGGGCAACCTGGTCGCGCTGGACGCCAAGTTCAACTTCGACTCGAACGCCCTCTTCCGCCACCCCGAGATCGTCGCGCTGCGCGACCTGGACGAGGAAGACCCGGCCGAGATCGAGGCCAGCAAGTTCGACCTCGCCTACATCAGCCTGGACGGCAACATCGGCTGCCTGGTGAACGGTGCCGGCCTGGCGATGGCCACCATGGACACCATCAAGCTCTTCGGCGCCGAGCCGGCGAACTTCCTGGACGTGGGCGGCGGCGCCACCCCCGAGAAGGTGACCGAGGCCTTCAAGATCATGCTCAAGAACCCCAAGGTCAAGGCCATCCTGGTCAACATCTTCGGCGGCATCATGAAGTGCGACACCATCGCCACCGGCGTGATCACCGCCTGCAAGGCCGTGAACCTGCAGGTGCCGCTGGTCGTGCGCATGAAGGGCACGAACGAAGAGCTGGGCAAGAAGATGCTGGCCGAATCGGGCCTGCCCATCATCAGCGCCGACACGATGGCCGAAGCGGCCCAAAAAGTGGTTGCAGCCGTCAAGTAAGGAACATTCGCCATGTCGATCTACATCAACAAGGACACCAAGGTCATCACCCAGGGCATCACGGGCAAGACCGGGCAGTTCCACACCGAGAAGTGCCAGGAATACGCGAACGGCAAGAACTGCTTCGTGGCCGGCGTGAACCCGAAGAAGGCCGGCGAGTCGATCTTCAACATCCCGATCTACGCGTCGGTGAAGGAAGCCGCCACGCAGACCGGCGCCACCGTGTCGGTGATCTACGTGCCGCCGGCTGGCGCTGCCGCCGCGATCTGGGAAGCCGTCGAGGCCGACCTGGACCTGGCGATCTGCATCACCGAGGGCATCCCGGTCAAGGACATGCTCGAAGTGCGCAACAAGATGAAGGCCAAGGAAGCCAAGGGTGGCAAGAAGACGCTGCTGCTGGGCCCCAACTGCCCCGGCCTCATCACGCCCGACGAGATCAAGATCGGCATCATGCCGGGCCACATCCACAAGAAGGGCCGCGTCGGCGTGGTCAGCCGCTCCGGCACGCTGACCTATGAAGCCGTGGCGCAGCTCACCGAGCTGGGCATCGGCCAGTCCACCGCCGTGGGCATCGGCGGCGACCCGATCAACGGCCTCAAGCACATCGACGTGATGAAGGCCTTCAACGACGACCCCGATACCGACGCCGTGATCATGATCGGCGAGATCGGCGGCCCCGACGAGGCCGAAGCCGCCCGCTGGTGCAAGGACCACATGAAGAAGCCGATCGTCGGCTTCATCGCCGGCGTGACGGCCCCTCCCGGCAAGCGCATGGGCCACGCCGGCGCGCTGATCTCCGGTGGTGCCGACACGGCCGATGCCAAGCTCGCCATCATGGAAGAGTGCGGCTTCACCATCACCCGCAACCCTTCCGAAATGGGCAAGCTGCTCAAGGGCCTTCTCTGATCCTGCCGCCTGGGCAGATCGCTTTCGCGCCACATAAACGAGAGGGCGCTCGCAATCCAGGTTGCGAGCGCCCTTTCCACACATAACATCGTGGAGACGTCATCAATGGAAATCCTGCAAAGCGCTGACTTCTGGATCGGTCTGGTCAAGATCATCTGGATCAACATCATCCTCTCGGGCGACAACGCGGTCGTGATCGCGCTGGCGGCTCGCTCCCTGCCGCCTGAACAACAGAAGAAGGCCATCCTCTTCGGCTCGGGCGCGGCGGTCGTGCTGCGCATCGTGCTGACGGTGGTGGCTGCCAAGCTGCTCGCGTTGCCGTACCTGCAGATCGTCGGCGGGCTGCTTCTGCTGTGGATCGGCGTGCAGCTGCTGGGCGACGAGGACGAGGGTGAAGAGGGCGGCAAGGAGTACGGCAGCATGATGGCCGCCGTGCGCACCATCCTCATCGCCGACTTGGTGATGAGCCTGGACAACGTGATCGCCGTGGCGGCGGCCGCTCAGGGCAGCATGGTGCTGCTGGTGCTGGGTCTGGCCATCAGCATTCCGCTGGTGATCTTCGGCAGCACGCTGATGATCAAGCTCATGGAACGCTTCCCGATCATCGTCATGCTGGGTGCCGCGCTGATCGGCTGGGTGGGCGGGGAAACCATCGCCAGCGACGTGTCGCTGCGTGGCGTGATGGCCGCCAACCCGTGGCTGCTGCACGCCGCCGCCGCCGCCGGAGCCGTGCTGGTCATCGCGATCGGCAAGTGGCTGAGCCGGCGTCACGTGGCGGCTGCCACCTGAGCCCGCTGCCCGCATACCCATGACCAGCGCCGCACCCGCTCCAGCCACGACGTCGGTGCGGCCGCTGCCCTGGGAGTTCGCTGCACTCACCGATGCTGGAAAGGTCCGAGGCAACAACGAGGACGCGATCGCGTTCGATCCCAGCCTGGGTGTGGCCGTGCTGGCCGACGGCATGGGCGGCTACAACGGCGGCGAGGTCGCCAGCGGCATGGCCATCGCCCTCGTGCAGGCCAGCTTCGGCCGCTGGTTGGCGCACGCGGGGCCTGCGGCACCATCGCGGGCCATTCGGCGGGCCATGCAGAACAGTACGGACGAAGCGAACCGTGCGATCTTCGAGGCCGGTGCCGCCAACACGCAACTGCGCGGCATGGGCACCACCCTGGTGGTCGCGGCCTTCGGCGGGCCCCGCGTGCTGGTCGGGCACATCGGCGACTCGCGCTGCTATCGGCTGCGGCGGGGCACCGAGTTCGAGTTGCTGACGCGTGACCACTCGCTGCTGCAGGAGCAGCTCGACGCCGGTGCCATCACGCCGGAAGAGGCCGCGGTGTCACCGCATCGCAACCTCGTCACGCGTGCGCTCGGGATCGAACGGCAGGTGGAACTCGAGGTCAACGAGCACGAGGCCGAGCCCGGCGACCTTTTCCTGCTGTGTTCCGACGGTCTCAGCGAAATGGTGAGCGACGCGCAGATTTTCACACTTTTGTTACAAGATAATAGTCTTCCAGAAAAAGCAACACTTTTGGTTGCAGCCGCGAACGAGAATGGCGGCCGGGACAACATTTCGGTGGTGCTGGCGCTGGCCGGATCGGCCTCCGCTTCCTTGTAGCAGTCCGGGAAGACGGTTCCGCAAGGCCTGCTGACAACACAATCGCGTTCAGGAGAGTCGGCCATGCCGAAGTTGGTGGTTGCTATCGATGGGGTCGTCCTCAAGGAGGTGTCGCTCGCCAAGGAGCGCACCACGCTGGGCCGCCGTCCCTACAACGACATCGTGATCGACAATCTTGCCGTCAGCGGCGAGCATGCCGTGCTGCACATGATCGGCTCCGATGTCTATCTTGAAGACCTCAACAGCACCAACGGCACGTACGTCAACGCGCGAGCCATCCGCAAGCAGGCGCTCGAGCACAACGACGTCATCGAAGTCGGCAAGTACAAGATCCGCTACCTCGCACTCAATGGCGCCACCATCGACGTGCCAGCCCCTCGTCCTGCAGCGGCAGGTCTCGCACCCGCATCCGCTCCAGTTCCCCTGTCTGCCGGCGTCACCGCGCCCGTTCCGTTGGGCGGTAGCGCGTCGGCCGTCATCCGCGTGCTCAGCGGCAGCGGTGCCGGCCGCGAGGTCTCGTTGCAGAAGGTGGTCACCACCATCGGCAAGCCCGGCGTGGCCGTGGCGGCCGTCACCCGTCGCCTGCAAGGCTACGTCGTGGCGCCGATCGACGGAGGCACCACGCTCAACGGCGAGCCCCTCGGCACCGAGGCGGTCGCGCTGCAGGATGGCGACGTGCTCGAACTCGGCGGCACGCGCATGCAGTTCGTCAACGGCTGACCGGCCCTCGCCGCAGTGCAGCGGCTGATGCGGTCGCTGCGCAGGCACTGGCCGCGTGTCGCCATCACGCTGCTGCCCGTGCTGCTGGCCCTGGTGCATTCGGCGGGTGTTTCGCACCTGCCTTTCCTCGACCGCTTCGACGCGCTCATCTATGACGCCCGACTGCGCGCCACGATGCCGGGTACCTTGGACCCGCGCATCGTCATCGTCGACATCGACGACGCCAGCCTGCAGGAGGTCGGTCAATGGCCGTGGAGCCGCGATCGGCTGGCGCGGCTGACCAGCGAACTTGTGGGCCGGCAACAGGCGGCGGTTCTGGGCTTCGACGTGATGTTCGCCGAAGCCGACCGCAGTTCGGGCCAGGAAGCGCTGCAGGCGTTGTTGGCCGAGCGCTCGCGAGCGGACCCCTCGGTTGGGGCGGCGATCGGACGACTCGCCGGCACGCTGGACCACGACGCGGCGTTCGCCCGCTCCCTGGCGGGCCGGAACGTGGTGCTGGGGTTCTATTTCACACAAAGCCCCCAACCCCGCGCCAAGGGTGGGTTGCCACCCCCTGTGCTGCCGCCCGACGCCTTTTCGGGCACACGCCGCTACGCCACCGCGTGGAACAGCTACGGTGCCAGCATCCCCGCGCTGGCTGCCGTGGCGCCGGCAGGATTCCTCAATGTGCTCATCGACCCCCGGGCCGATGGTGTCGTTCGCGCAGTGCCGCTCATCGCCCGCTACGAGCCGGCCGAGGGCGGCGCCTCGGCTCTGGCCGGCTACTACGAGTCTCTGGGGCTGGCCGTCTACCGCCGGGCTGTGGGCGCCTCCGCGCCCTACCCCCGGTTGACGGGGGCTGCTGGTCGTGCGGAGCCGCTGCTGGAGGCCCTGGTGATGGGCCGGCCCGAGGGCCCGATCGCCGTGCCGGTCGACCAGCAGGCCAGTGCGCTGGTGCCCTATCGCGGGCCGGGCGGAGCACAGGGCGGATCGTTTCGCTACATCTCGGCCATCGACGTGCTCAATGGCCGGCTGGCCGCTGGCGAATTGGCCGGGAAGATCGTGCTTGTCGGCGCGAGCGCGCCAGGCCTGCAGGACCTGCGCGCCACGCCGGTGAGCGCCATCTACCCTGGCGTGGAAGTCCACGCGAGCGTCATCTCCAGTCTGCTCGACCGTCGCTTTCTGGCCGTCCCGGACTACGCGGCAGGCTACGACTTCACCATGATCCTGCTGCTCGGCGGCGTCCTGGCGATCGGCTTGACCCTGCTCGGTCCGTTGCGCGCCGCGCTCCTGGCCCTGGCTTGCATGCTGGCGCCGTTGGTCATCAATCACCTGCTGTTCCGACACGCCGGCCTGGTGATGCCGCAGGCGGCGTGCGTGCTGATGGTGGTGGCGGCTTTCGTGGTGAACATGGGCTGGGGCTACTTCGTCGAGGCGCGCACGCGGCGCGGACTGGCCCGGCTCTTCGGCACCTACGTGCCGCCCCAACTGGTCAGCGAGATGGTCCTGGACCCGAACCGCTACACCATGCGGGCGGAGAGCAAGGAGCTGACCGTGATGTTCTGCGACATGCGCGGCTTCACCCGCCTGTCGGAGCAGATGGCGCCCGCGGACCTGCAGACCTTCCTGAACGAGGTCTTCAGCCGCCTGACCGACATCATCAGCAAGCACCGCGGGACGGTCGACAAGTACATGGGCGATTGCGTCATGGCCTTCTGGGGCGCACCGGTGGACACGCCGGAGCACGCGAGCCTGGCCGTCCAGGCCGCGCTGGAGATGAGCGCCGCGGTGGATGACATCAACGCCGCCCATCGGCTGCGCGGCCTGCCCGCCCTGAGCGTCGGCATCGGCCTGAACACCGGCACCATGAGCGTGGGCGACATGGGGTCGGCACACCGGCGCAGCTACACCGTCATCGGTGATGCGGTCAACCTGGCCGCACGGCTGGAGGGCCTTGGCGAGCACTACGGCATCGGCATCGTGGCCAGTGAAGCGACACGCCTGCAGTGCGATGCCTGTCTCTGGCAAGAGGTGGACCGCGTCCGGGTCAAGGGCAAGCTTCAGGAGGTCACCATCTTGACGCCCTGTGGTTTGCGTGCAAATGCCAAGCCGGAGCAGCTGGAAGAGCTATCACAATGGCACGAGGTGCTGGAGGCCTATCGTGCCCGCCGTTGGCACGCCACGGAACAGCTTCTCGAGGCCTTGCGCTCCCGCCATGAGGAAAAAGTCCTTTACCGGGTTTACGCTCAGCGCTTAGCCTCCATCCGCATGCAGCCGCCCGACACCGATTGGGACGGCGCCATTCAATTCGAGCGCAAGTGATTGCTTTCTGGAAGGACTGATCCGATGCAGGTGCGTGTGCTGGGTTGCTCGGGCGCCATCGCCAGGGACTGCCGCACCACGTCCTTCCTGGTCGACGACGACCTGCTGGTCGATGCCGGGACGGGCGTCGGCGACCTGACGCTGGAAGAGATGGCGGCCATCGACGACGTCGTGCTCACCCATTCGCACCTCGACCATGTCGCCGCGTTGCCTCTGATGATCGATGCCGTGGCCAGTCGGCGCGGCGCGCCGCTGCGTGTGCATGCACTGCGCGCCACCATCGAAGCGTTGCGGGCCCATGTGTTCAACAACGTCATCTGGCCCGACTTCGCGAACATCCCCAGCCAGGATGCGCCCTTCGTCAGCTTTCACGACTTTGCCGTGGGCGAGACGCTGCGCATCGGCACGCGCGCGCCCAAGGTTGTCGAGGTCCTGCCGGCCGTCCACACCGTGCCCGCGTGCGGCTTTGCCATCCGCTCGGCGAGCGGCGGCCCGCACTGGGTCTTCAGTGGCGACACCGAACGCAACAAACCCTTCTGGGACCGCATCAATGCCCTGGACGTGGCCGCCCTGGTCATCGAAACGGCGTTCAGCAACCGCGAGCTGGCATTGGCCGCGCGCAGCCTGCACCTTGCGCCCGACTCGCTCGCGGCAGAACTCAGCCAGATCGCTGCCGGGCGTCGCTACCCGATCTACATCACCCACACCAAGCCGGCGGAGACCGAGGAGATCATGGCCGAGATCGGCGTGCTGGCCGCGGATCCGAGCAGTGCGCTTTCACGAATCGTGGGCGGCCAGGACATCCGATGGTTGCGGATGTCTGGCGTGCTGCACGTCTGAACGGCAAACAGTCGGACTCGACGCCGCTGACATGCGCGATTAGGTCGGGGAGACGAGCCTTATCTCCAGCACTGCGCCACCGTCCCTGGCGTACCCGATGCCAGGTCCTTCTTTCCCGTGGCGGTCAACGTGAAGTCGCCACACCTTTTGTCGGCCTGGGTCGGTGCTCGTTCAGCTTTCAGGGTGTAGCCACCGTCGGAGCCGTCACCCACCGCGCTCACCTTCAAGTTGTAGTAGCCGTTTTGGGACTTGTCGCCATTCGGCAGCTTGAGTTTGGCGATGTTCGCCTGGTCTGTCATGTAGCTGCCATTCTGCGCACGCCAGCGCTCCTGCCGCGCCGCCGCGTCGTTCAACAGTGCCTGCCCCTCCACGCGCCGCGAGCGCATCACGTATTCCTGGTACGAGGGATAGGCAATGGCCGCCAGGATCGCGATCACGGCCACCACGATCATCAATTCGATGAGCGTGAAGCCTGACGCAGAACGGCGCATGGCGGCCCGTTGAGCGGAAGGAGCGTGCTTGCAAGGTGCTGTCATCGGTGGCCTCAGTTCGCAGGTTGCCGGCGCCAGCTCTGGCGGCCGAACTCGACCCCCGAGTTGACGCGCTTCTCGGCGTTCGCGCTCGGATCGAAGACCCGCCCTGCGCGGATGGTCTGCTTGCCGGCACCGGTCTGCGTGCCGCTGACCAGCTTGTCACCGGTGCCGTCCGCGGCATTGAAGGCGCCGTCGCCGTTCATGTCGAACACCACGTACTTGGTCTGCCCGCCCGAATTGGGATCGACCGCGTAGAGGGTGCCGCTCAAGCCGGCCGAGCACGGGTCTTCCGACGTGCGGATGGTCGAGAAGAACAGCCCCTTGCCGTACAGCGTCATGTCGTAGGTCATCTTCTCGCCGTTGCGCGGCAGGTCGACGAACCAGCCCCACCTGTCGACGTCCGTGTCCGTCGTGCCCGTGGCCGTGGTCTTGTACCACTGCATGGCGATGCTGGAGATCGCGTAGTTGCCGGAGCCCGCGACGAGCTCCGTGAAGGTCTGCTCCTGCAGGTTGGTGCGTGCCTTGTTGGCCGTGGGAAGCGGCGATGGGGCCACCGAACTGAACTCCGAGTACCGGTCCCAGATGCCGTACACGGTCTGCTTCTGCGTGCTGCTCTTGTCGGTCGCGGTCAGCAGGCGGCCGGTTCCGAACATGACCAGATCGCCGCGGCCCAGGGGGTGCCCGATCACGTAGGGTGCCGCGGTGATGGGCTGACGTGCGCCACTCCCGTCCTTGGCCGTGAACAGCTTCTGCGCGGTCCATGCGTTGACGTCGCCGCTGCGCATGTCGAAGCGCCACACGTTCCCCATCAGGTCGCCGGCGTAGGCCATGTCGGCCTTGCCGTCGCCGTTGCCGTCAACCGCCGAGATGCGCGACAGGCCGTTGCCCAGCGTGCCCAGTTCCGCGGTCGTCGCGCCGGCGTCCACGTCCAGCCGTCGCAGCACGCTGCCGTTCGAGATGTCGATGACGAACAGGCTGGCGCCGCCGTTGCCGGCCAGGCTGTTGCCCCCCTGGTAGCCGCTGGGCACCAGCGCCACCCACTTGCCCTTGCCCGAGCTCGGGTCGTTCATGCGCGCGATGGTCGGCTGGGCCACGGAATTGCCCATGTTGTTGTCCTGGCCGGAGCCGAACTCCCACAGCAGCGTGGGAGCGGTCGGGTCGGTGACGTCCAGGGCGAACACCGCCCTGCCGCCGGCGCCCAGGCTGCCCACCAGCACCTTGTGCCACGTGCCGCCGAAGAAGACGTCCGACACGGTCGGCGTGCCGTCGACGTAGTAGCGGTGTTCGATGCCGTCCTTGACCCCGTAGTTGGACGCGGTCAACAGGTTCAGGTTGGGCCGCACCGCCGTGGGGATGAAGGCGAACTCCTCCACGCCGGTCTCGGCGCGAAACGCATGCAGCATCCCGTCGTTGGCGCCCACGTAGATCATCTCCGGCTTGCCCGCCTGGCCGCTGACGAAGGTGCCGTAGTTGCTGTTGGTGCCCTCCAGCTGATCGGCCGCGCTCGCCCGGTACAGTGGACCGCTCACCCGCACGGGCGAGGAGTTGACGATGTCGCCCAGCAGGTTGGGCTTGCCACTGGTCAGCTTCTTGCGAACGCGCAGCGTGTCGTTCTCGCCGCGCAGGAAGGCGATGCGCTGTTCCGCCTTCCCGTCGGACGTGTTGGTGGCGGGGTTGATGTTGAGCGCGGTCTTCCACGCTGCATCGGCCGGTTGCCCGTTGATGGTCGACCAGTTGAACTCGCGCAGCGTCGGCGTCGCGACGCCCGCCGCCGAGTAGTAGATCTTGCGCGCCGTAGTGCGGTTGGACAACACGTCCGCCGCGCTCCACCTGCGCACGTAGTTCAAGCCGGTGGCGCTGTCGGTGAGCCGTTCGCGGATCACGTCGCCGACCCATCCCTCGGCTTCGAAGCGGGTGCGGTAAAGGTCGGCGCCGGCAGCGATCGTGCCTTCGGGCACGTCCACCGACACGGCCGTCACCGAGTTGGTGTTCTGCACGATGTCGTTGAAGGCCTTGGTCATCTGGGCCTTCAGGGTCGTCGCGTTGGTGACCAGGAAGTAGTTGTCGGGGTCGCCCGTGACGGTGCTCGGGTCGCGTCCCGGCATGCCGTACTTGGCCGCATACCAAAGCGGGTTCTTCAGGAAGGTGCCGGAACTGCTGGTCGCGCTCGGCGTGAACACGCGGCTGGACGTCAGGCCCAGGTTGATGCACTCGGAATCGGTCGAGCGGCCGACGCAGTAGCCCGGGTCGCGTCCCTGCGGCGTGTTGAGCGCGTAGAACACCGATGCGGTGTCCTTGTCCCGCACGTCCAGGTACATGCCGTCCTTCGTGGTGCCCGAGATGACGTAGCCCTGGTGCTGGCCGATGCCGCCTGCTGCGTACTCGGACACCATGTCGATCTTCACCGTGTTGTCGGCCTGCAGCGCGACCGTGTAGCGCGAGATCGCATCCATGTCGTGGTCGGCGCCCTGCTCCACGTCCTCGTAGTTGATCCGGAACTCGGCATAGGGCCGCCCGCCGTTGACCGTCGTGTCCTTGTCGGCCGCGCCGGTGTTGGCGATGCGGTCGACGTAGTAGTCCACGATCTGGTTGGTCGGCGCGAACTTCGTGTTGTCGATGTTGCTGCCGGTCACCGACTTGGCGTAAGGCGCGATGGTGACGAAGCGGCCGTCACCCACCGGGAACCGGATCTCCGGCAACGGCGACGCGATGGCCACCGAGTAGGTCATCAGGCGGTTCTTGCCCTTGGCGTTTCCGAACAGGAAGTTGTTGGCGGCGTAGCGCGAGACGCCCGCGGCGTAGTAGGTGCCTTCCTTGCTGGGCTCCTGCGGCGACAGGCCGCGCACCCACGACAGGGCGTCCACCGTCTTGACCGTGGGTGCCGCATCCGCGTTGCTCGTGGTCGACTGGCCGATGAAGTACTTGTTGCCGTGGATGGCCTCCGCGCTGCCGATCGCATCGACTTCGCTCGATACGTCGAACGCGCCGAGGTCTGCCGCGTTGATCGCCACCGAGTTATAGCGGCTGCCCGGAATCTTCGAGTCGTAGGAGGGGTTGATGTCGCTGAGCACCGTCATCACGGGGCGGGCGCACTGCAGGTAACCGCCACCACCGGTCGAGGAGGAGTAGGGCGGCTTCCAGTCAGGCTTGGACAGGCCCAGGTCCTTGTCCTTGCTCGAGCCGTTGCCGTAGTCGTACGTCGGATGCGCCGCGCTCGCGCCGGCGAAATAGCGCAGCGTCTCGAACATCATTTCGGCCATCGGGTTGCCCCACATCGCGCAGATCGACGGGTCGGACTTGCCGCTGATCGGGCCGTCCGTGATCCAGCCGCAGTTGTTGTAGGTGGAGCCGTTGAAGCCGATCGCCTTCTGGCCATCGATGTTGGCCACGATGCCCTTGCCATCGGCCGGCGTGATGAACTGGCCCGTCTTGGGATTCACTTCCGACGTGAACTTGCTGACGTTGCGCCGCAGCGTGCCGCCGGCGATGTTCTTCTGGTACGAGCCCGTGAGCAGGCCGAAGTACATCTTCTCGTTCTCGCCGAAGTCGTGCAGCAGGCCGGTGGGCTTGTAGACGATCGTGCCGGCGTCGTTCTGATACGGCTTGCAGGTGTCCTCGCGCAGCGCGGCATCGGTGCCGACGCAGGCCTCGACGCGGATCTTCCGGTCGGTGATCGCGCTGGCTGGCCGGGTGATCTGCATCGCCAGGCCCCAGTTGTCGTCGCCTGTGGCTTCGACATGGCGGAACACGAAGGGCTGCCAGCCGGCAGTGGTGAAGGTGAAGCTGTTGGAGTGGCTCGCCAGGCTGTCCTGGCTGCGGTTGTTGGCGTGGCCGCCGTACCAGCTGGCGGTCGTGCTCCCGATCGTGAAGTCCACGGCGTCGTCGCCGTCGACCGCAAAGCGATAGGTGCCGGCGGCGGGGATGTAGACATTGCCCGCGATCAGCGTCAAGTAGTTGTCGTTCGTGCAGCCGTTGCTTCCGGCAAACGGGTTGTTGTTGGGGCCCGTGGTGTTGATGACACTCACGCCTCCCGTGCCGCAACGGTTCCCCAGGAGCG
This sequence comes from Pseudomonadota bacterium, assembly GCA_031119395.1. Classification (GTDB taxonomy): domain Bacteria; phylum Pseudomonadota; class Gammaproteobacteria; order Burkholderiales; family Burkholderiaceae_C; genus Xenophilus. Next base: position 43,388 of record JAVHYA010000027.1, on the reverse strand, counting down.
CGCTGGCGAGGAAGCGCGCGTTCATGTCCGTCACGTTGCCTGGAATGGATCCGCTCCATTTCCACGTGGTGATGCTGAGGTTCTGGAAGGAACTTGCCGTCAGCATCTCGTACTGCGAGCTGGCGCCCTGTTCGCAGTTCGTGCCGTTGTCGATGCACTTGTCCTGGGCCACCGGCTGTTCCTTGGACACCCACTCCCAGATCTGGAACTTGGAGTCGTTGAGTACCCGCAGCAGCGGGATGGCACCGTCGCCGCTTTCGCCCGTGGTGGTCACGGCGAACAGGTGGCGCGTGTTGTCCACCGGCTTGGCCAGCGGCGCGTAATCCTGGATCCGGTACACCGTGCCGTCGCGGGCGAAGTCGTAGGCCTTGCCCCAGCTGTGGGCGTCACGCGGGATGTACGAACCCTGCAGCACCGTCGAACTGGCGGTGTCGACGTTGCGCGTTCCGCCATAGAGCACCCGCCGCATCGCGTCCATGCGCGAGGTGGTGAGGTAGTTCAGGAAGTCGCCGCTCCACTTGGTGCCGTCGCACTGCTTCTTCTTCGTGCCGGTGGCGGCAGCCACGGGCCTGAACATGTCGTTGTCGTAGGTGTAGCAGGCGTTGTTGTTGAAGTAGCCGTAGTAGTCGATCTTGTCGGGCTTGTAGCCCACGTCGATCACACCGTCGCCGTCGAGGTCCGAGGCGTCGTTGTACGCCTCGTAGTACATCTTGTGGTCGCGGCCCATCACCAGCATGTTCAGCGGTGGGTAGCCCTGGCTCACGAAGAGCGGCGTCTGCGCGAGCGCGCTCTCGGTCGTGACCTGTGCGTTCGCCAGATGCTGGCCGGCGAACAGGGCAACGGCCGCCATCAGCAGGCCCGCGGCATGGAAGGCCCTGAACGTGGGCCGGTCTTGGATCGAGGTCTTCACCATCATGCGTTTCCTCGGCGGGCTATTTGATGAACAGGTTGATCGACGAGCGCAGGCACAGCGCATCGGGCCCGCAGGCCTGCGGTTCGTCGGACTTGGACAGGGTGGCCTGCGAGTTGACCTCGTAGAACTCGGTGCAGCCGGTGTTTGCCGATTCCAGGGCCGCGGTGGCGCTGGCGCCCTTGGGGCACTGTGTGGTGATGTAGCGCGGATACCAGTAGCCCTTCGGCATGTCGAAGCCCGTCGCCTTGGCGCTGACCGTGAACGTGGTCTTGAGCCCATTCGTGTCGGCCCGTGCCTCGGAGATGAAGCAGGGCTTGCCGCCGGTCACCGGCGACTTGGCGCCGCTGGCGCAGGGCTGCAGCGAGATGCCAAACGCCTGGATCGTCCGTTCGCCCTCGCGAAGGGTCCCGTCGGCCGTCTCCTGGAGGTTGTGGCTCTGCAGCATGTTGCCGCCGATGCGCGACTCCAGCGTCACCGTGCGCATCCCCGCCACCGCGATCACCAGCAGCAGGAGCACCATGATCATGGCGACGAAGAGGGCGGCGCCCTGCTGGCCGCGGCGCGGCGGCATTCTGCGCATGCGGTGCATCGAAAAGTCGTTCATGGCATCAGGTTCCGCAACATCAGCGAGCCGCTGGCGACCTGGTAGAGCTGGCCCCTGGCGGTGTCGCAGTCGGTGTTGGCGGTGTCGCTCAGCTGCTTCCAACGGTCGCAAACGGTGGACTCCCCGGCGCTGCTCAGCCCGCCTACCGTGCTGGAGAACAGCAGGTTGTAGCGAAGCGCACGCACGACGTTTCCGGCGGCCGGCACGGCCCGGGTGTAACTCTCGACCTTGCGCTCGGCCATCGAGTCGTCGTCCACCGCTGCCTTGCCCACGCCGTATTCGAAGATCACGCCGCTCACGCGATCGGCCACCGGCGTGCCTGCCTCGGTGTCCTTGTCCTGGTTGCCCGACAGGCAGACCAGCGACTTCTCGTTGCTGGTGGTGGCGACGAAGTACTTCTCGACGAACATGCCGGCGCCGATGGCAGGCGCCGGCGGCGCCTCGTAGGCCGCCAGGCTGTTGATGCCGGCCGCGGTGCCCGCGCAGTCCTTCTCGTCCTTGTCCCGCGCCTGGAAGCGGATGCACAGCACGCCGACACTGGGGACCTTGATGGCCTCGCCGGCGGCGAACTGGCAGCCGTTCTTGTAGGCCGTCGCATTGGCCGGGAACGCGAGCTTCATGTTCTGCGTGGGGTCGCGGCGATAGCCCGCCTTGGTGAAGGCCGCCTCGATCGTGTCGAGCGCGTAGCGGCTGTTGCCGAGGTTCTCGCTCTGGCCCGTGCGGAAGCTGAAGTTCGACACGCCCTGGGTGTAGACCGTGGTGGCGATCAGCACGATGACCAGCCCGATGGCCATCGCCACCATGATCTCCACCAGCGAGATGCCTCGCTGGTCGGTGCTGCGGGCGCGGCGCGCGCCCGGGTCAGAGGCGCGAGCGCAGGGTGTAGGTGCAGTAGTCATCGTCATTGCCGGTTGCGTTCAGGCATTGGCCCTTCTTGACGGGCCAGGCCACCGTGATGGCCACCACGTTGGTCGTCGCGTCGACCCCGACCGTGAAGGCGCTGGTGATCAGCGCGTCGGGCAGTTCGGGGATCACGCGCTTGGCACGCACGCCCCAGCAGCCCAGGCGCTTGCCCGGGTCGCTGCTCAGCGGCATGCAGTCGGCGGTGGTCACCGTGGGCAGGGCGGCGTCCTTCGCCTTCGTGTAACCGCCCAGGTCGCTCTTGGGGGCGCCTGTGGCCTGCAGCACGGTGGTGGTGTCGCTGCGCATGGTTTCCATCAGCTCCGACGCCACCATGGCCGCCATCTGGCGGCGCTCGGTGTCCATGGTGTATTCGACGGCTCGCACGTGCATGCCGGCGGCGCCCAGCAGGCCGATGCTCACGAGCAGGACGGCCACCAGCACCTCGATCAGGCCGAAGCCGCTGACCCGGGAAGACTTGGACATGGAAGGGGCGTGCATGGCAATGGGTGGCACAGCGGGTTCAGGAACAGCTTTCGGTGGACAGCTTGCGGACCTGGCGGACCAGGCCGGCGCCCGTCACGCTGACGCATTGCAGCCTCGAGGCCTTGGCGGCCGACACCGACACCAGGTACGGCGCGCTGCCGGCGGCCGGCTTGGCGGCGCCGGTGACGTCGAAGCTGACCCCATTGGCGGAGGCGGGCGTCACCGTCACGGCGTCGGGCAGTACCGTCTCCCGCAGCACCGACGCCCCGACCTTGGCCTCCCATTTCTGGCCGGTGGCCGTCACGGTGCTGGGGGTGCGCTGGTAGACCGCCTCGGCCCGCGCGAACTGGAACAGCGTCTGCAGCTCCTGCGCGGACGAGTTCACCCGCTGGTTCGCAACCAGCGTCGTGAAGGAAGGCGCCGCCAGCGCCGCAAGAATGGCGACCAGCGAAACCACCACCATGGCCTCGATCAGGGTGAAGCCGCCCAGCCCCGCCCGCGTCGCGGCCGTCATCATCTGTGTTTTCATCCCGTCCTCGATCCATGCGTCTGGCAAGGGCAGACGCCTGTCATGCCGGTACGCATCTCGGTCTGCCGGCGTCGTCTTGCATGCTGCGGTCGGCGTGCTTTGGCACACCATTGCAAACTAGTAGCTGACGATTGTTTCATCATGTTTATTTTTGTGAATAAAGCAAACGCCGTCGGTCCAGGCCCGCACACCGTTTGTCGGACCGGCGCGCAGGCGTGCTGATCGCCGCGGTTGCAGCGCCCGGTACCGCGCAGAGTGCCCGGCGCCTCGCCCTGACCCTGCTGGTGGGAGCCCCCTTCCTGTTCCCGCTCGCGGCCGGACCCGTGAGCAGTGCCTGGCAAGCACTCTGGGGCGCCGGCTGCGCGGTGCTGCTCGCCCTGGCGGCAGGCGATGGCCAGCAAGGCGGCCGCGCGTGGGGCGTGCTGGGCATCTGCGCCGTGCTGCTGGCGGCCATCACCTTCGTCGGACCGACGGGCAGGGGCATCGCGGGGGCGCTGCTCGTCGTCGGCTGCGCCTTCCTCGCCGGCCGCTCCGTCGCTCAGCCGCACGCGCTGGCGGTCGAGCGATCCCTTGCCGTCGGCCGCGGCCTCGCATGGGCGGCATGCCTCAGCGTCTTGTTCGGCCTGGCCCAGTACTTCGGGCACGCGGCCTGGCTGCAGCCCTGGAGCGCCGTTCCGACGGAGCCCCTGGGCATGGCCTACGGCAACCTGCGGCAGCGCAACCAGTTCGCCACCCTGTGTGCCCTGGGGCTGGTGGCGGTGCTCTGGCTGCAGGCGCGTGGATCGGGCGGCGCGCGGCTGCTGTGGTCCGCGGCCGCGGCCTGGCTGGTGATGGGGCTGGCCGCATCGACCTCGCGCACCGGGCTGCTCCAGCTGTTTTGCATCGTGGGCGCCGCCGCCTGGCTGGGCAGCCGGCAGCGCCGAACCGCGCCCCAGGACGGTCCCCGGTTGGCGCGTCCCTCGGCCGTGCTGGCGCTGCTGCCGCTGTACGCTGCGGCCGCCTGGCTCCTCCCCCGCCTGGCCAGCGGCAACGTCGAAGGCATGGTGTCGCGCTTGCGCGAGGGCGCCCCGCCGGGCCACGGGCGGCTCGTGCTCTGGCAGAACGTCCTCGAACTGATCGCTCAGCACCCCTGGCGCGGCTGGGGTTGGGGCGAGCTGAGCTACGCGCACTACAGCCACCTGTACGCCGGCGAGCGCTTCGTCGAGATCCTCGACAACGCACACAACCTGCCGCTGCACCTGGCGGTGACGCTGGGCATCCCGGCGGCCGTGGCGATCTGCGGCGGCTTCCTCTGGATGGTGCTGCGGGCGCGGCCGTGGGCCGAGCGCGATCCGGCGCGGATCATGGTGTGGGGGCTGCTGGGCGTGATCGTGCTTCACAGCCTGCTCGAATACCCGCTCTGGTACGCGCCGTTCCAACTGGTGTTCGGCCTGTGCCTGGGCTTCCTCTGGCCGGGCCGTCCCGTCGCCGTTTCCAAGCCGAATTGGCCGTTTGCGCCCGTCGTGGCTGCGCTGACCGCTACGATTTCGATAGCATTCCTGGCCGGAGTCGCCTGGGACTACACCCGCGTGAGCCAGCTGTATCTGCCGCGCGCCGAGCGCCTGCCGGCCTGGCGCGAGCACACGCTCGACCGGTTGCGGGGCCGCTCCTGGTTCTTCGGCGATGCCGTGAAGTTCGCCGAGCTCACGCTCACGCCTGTCACGCGCGGCAACGCGGCGGCCATGTACGACCTGGCCGGCGACATGCTGCATTTCTCGCCGGAGCCGCGCGTCGTGGTCAAGCGCATCCAGGCGGCCTCGCTCCTCGGAGCCGACGAAGAGCTGCAGGCCCAGCTGACGCGCTTTCGCGCCGCGTACCCGGAGGACTACCTGCGCTGGCTGGGCAGCCTGCCGGCGGACTGAAGAAGGCCGTTGCCGCTCAGGCGCCGGCCACCCAGCTGCCCGACTTGCCGCCGTGCTTCTCGACCACGTGCACCCCCGTGATCGTCATGCCGCGGTCGGCCGCCTTGCACATGTCGTAGACGGTGAGCAGCGCCACCTGCACCGCGGTCAATGCCTCCATCTCGACGCCGGTGGGGCCGACGGTCTCGACGGTGGCTGTGCAGCGCACCTGCGCGACGGGCGTGGCGGCGGTCTCGAAGGCCACGGCCACGCGGGTGAGGGCCAGGGGGTGGCACAGCGGGATCAGGTCGCTGGTCTTCTTGGCGGCCTGGATGCCGGCGATGCGCGCGACGCCCAGCACGTCGCCCTTCTTGGCGCTGCCCGACTCGATCAGCGCCAGCGTCTGGGCCCGCATCTCGATGACGCCGGTGGCGACGGCCACGCGGTGGGTGGCGGGCTTGGCGGCCACGTCGACCATGTGGGCCTGGCCCTGGGCATCGAAGTGGGTGAGCGGAGACGTCGGCATGGGTGAACGAAGCGGGCGGGAGCGCATCATACGGGCCCGGACGTTCGACAAGGACCGCTGCTTGACCCACCGCCCGCCCTCTTCCCTCCATCGAGTCTCCAAGCCGAATCGGCCTGAAACGCCCGCCTGGCGGGCGCTGACAGCTATCGCTTTGATAGCGTCGCAGCTGCTCGCCGTGCCCGCCGCACGCGCCCAGGTGCTGCCCGGCATGAGCGATGGCGCCGAGATGACCGCCACCGCCGAGCGCCAGCTCGGCGACCGCATCGCCCGCGAGCTGTACCGGGACCCGGACTACGTCGACGACCCGGTGGTGGTCGACTACGTGCAGGAGATCTGGCAGCGCCTGATGGCTGCGGCGCGCACCCGCGGCGAGCTCACGCCCGAGCTCGACGAGCGCTACGCCTGGACCGTGCTGCTCGGGCACGACCGCACGATCAACGCCTTCGCGCTGCCCGGCGGCTACCTGGGCCTGAACATGGGGCTGATCGCCGTGGTCGGCAGCCGCGACGAGCTGGCCGCCGTGCTGGGGCACGAGCTGTCGCACGTCACCCAGCGCCACATCTCGCGCATGCTGACGCAGCAGAGCCGGCAGGCGCCGTGGCTCATCGCGGCCATGATCCTCGGCGCGGTCGCGGCCTCGAAGAGCCGCAGCGGCGGCGACCTGGGCGCCGCCGTGATGACCGGCGGCTCGGCCTTCGCGCAGCAGAAGCAGCTCGATTTCTCGCGCGACATGGAGCGCGAGGCCGACCGCATCGGCTACGGCGTCATGACGCAGGCCGGCTTCTCGCCGCGCGGCGCGGCCAGCATGTTCGAGCGGCTGCAGTTCGCCTCGCGCCTGAACGACAACGGCGCCTACCCCTACTTGCGCAGCCACCCGCTGACCAGCGAGCGCATCACCGAGATGCAGGCGCGCTTCCAGTTCCGCGCCGAGGCCGTGCCCCCGCTGCCGCTGGCGATGGACCACGCGATGATCAGCGCCCGCGCCCGCGTGCTCACGCGCCCGGGCGTCGACGTGCTGCGACAGTGGGTCGAGGCGGCCGACAGCAGCGAATTCGCCAAGACCTCGCCGGCCCAGCAGGCCGGCACGCTCTACGCCGCCGCCCTGAGCGCGTCGGAGCTGCGCGACGCGCGCAGCGCCCGCGCCTTGGCCGAGCGGCTGGTGGCGCGCACCCGCGGCGACGCGGCCGCGTCGCGGCTGGCGCGGCTGCTCTCGGCCGAGATCGAACTCGCGGCCCGCAACGGCCCGGCGGCGGCGGCGCTGCTGAACACCAAGGCCAAGGACCGGGCCGAGATGATGCTCGCGGCCCAGGCCGCCATCGCCACCCACAACCCCGGCCCGATGACCGCGCCCCTGCGCGACTGGGTCGCGACGCACCCGCGCGACAACGGCGCCTGGCGCATGCTGTCGGCGCTCTACAACGAGCAGGGTGACCCCTTGCGTGCCATCCGCGCCGACGCCGAAGCCAACGTCGCCATCCTCGACTACGTGGCGGCACGCGACCGCTTCAAGGCGGCGCAGGAACTGGTCCGTGCCAATGCCGATGGCCGCGGGCCGCTGCGCATCGACCACTACGAGGCATCGATCATCGACACCCGTGCGCGCGAAGTGGACGTGAAAGCGCGCGAGCAGATGAACGAAAAGCCGCTCTGAGCAGCGCAGTAGGCGCTCGCCTTCGCCTTGGGCGGGTCGTCCGTGCCATATCTCACGTGCCCGGCGCGGCATCCTCTGACGGAAACTAGAACTTAGGAACTAATATCGAGCGGTCCGCGCGACGCCGGAGCCACGTCCGGCGCGCATCCGCCCTCCGTCCCTCTTCTTCTTCGAGAACGCACAGGGAGGGGGCCACCGGCCCTCGTGCGTTCCTTTATTGACCGTGCCACCTTCCGCCGTTGTTCCTCGGCCGGATTCGACCGCCGCCCGTCCCGTCGCCACCTTGGTCGAGCTGTTCCACGCGCGCTGCGCCGAGGGCGGCGCTGCCCTGGCCGTCAGCTGGGTGGCGGACGATCTGTCCGTCGTCGACCGGCTCAGCTTCCAGGAACTGCATCAGCAAGCCCGCGCGCTGGCGCAACGCCTGGCGGCGCACGGGCGGCCTGGCGATCGCGTGCTCCTGGCATTGCGCCCGGGCCTGGATTTCGTCCGCGCCTTCTGGGCCTGCATGCTGGCGGGCCGGGTCGCCGTGCCGGTGCCCGCGCTCGATGCCGCGCGCCTGCAGCGCGGGCTGCCGCGGTTGCAGGGCATCGCCCAGGATGCAGCGGCCGCGCTGGGCCTGTGCGACGCGTCGGCGTTGCCCGCCATGCAGGACGCCTTCGGTCCCACCGGAATGCCGTGGCACGCCCCCCAGGCCCTGGCCGGTGCCACCGCCGTCGCGGCGCTGCCGGCCGTGGAAGCCGGGGCGCTGGCCTACCTGCAATACACCTCGGGCTCCACCGCCGAGCCGCGGGGCGTGTGCCTCACCCATGCCCAGGTGCTGGCCAACCTCGACATGCTGGGCGCGGCCTTCGGCATCACGGCCGCCAGCCGTGCCCTGAACTGGCTGCCCCATTTCCACGACTACGGGCTGGTGTCGGGCATCCTGTTGCCGTTCGCCTGCGGCGCGCCTGCCTGGTTGATGTCGCCGCTGAGCTTCCTGCGCCGGCCCCTGCGCTGGCTGGATGCGGTCGACGCGTTCGCCATCACCCACACCGGTGCGCCGGAGTCGGCCTATGCGGCCTGCCTGCGCCAGCACGCCGACACGGGATGGTCGGGGCGCCTCGACAGCCTCGTCTCGCTCACCTGTGGCGCGGAGCCGATCCGCGCCAGCACCGCCGGGCGCCTGCTGCAGGCCTTCGGTCCCGCGGGCCTGCGGCCGGCCGCCTTCGCGCCGGCCTATGGCCTCGCCGAATCCGTGCTCGGCGTGTCCGCCTGTGCGGTCGACGTGCCGGCGCGGTCGCTGCGGCTCGACGGCGAGGCGCTGCACCGGCACGAGGTCGTTGCCGCCGCGGCGTCCGCGTCGCCCACCGCCGTGCGCTCGGTCGTGAGCTGCGGCCCGCCCATGGCCGGGGTGACGCTGAGCATCGTCGATCCCGCCACCGGCGTGCCCTGTCCGGCCGGCCGCGTGGGCGAGATCTGGGTGCGCTCCGCGGCCGTGGGCGCCGGCTACTGGCGGCGCCCCGAAGAGAGCGCGGCCACCTTCCAGGCGCGGCGGGCCGACGGGGACGGGCCCTTCCTGCGCACGGGTGACCTGGGTTTCGTGGAGGGTGGCGAACTGTTCGTCACCGGCCGCCTGAAAGACCTGCTGATCGTCCATGGCCAGAACCTGTACCCGCAGGACATCGAGTGGACGGCCGAGCAGGCCCACCCGCAGCTGCGCACCGGCGGCTATGCCTGCGCCTTCGCGGTCGACGCGTCCGGCGTCGACGCCGCGGTGGTGCTGGTGGAGGCGCGCGGCCGGGCGTCCTCCGACGCGGAGCAGCTCGCGATCCTGCGCGCCGTGCGCCGCGCGGTGGTGCAGGCGCACGAGGTGCCCGTGCACGCCGTGGCGCTGATGCGTGGCGGTGCGCTGCCGCGGACCTCCAGCGGCAAGATCCAGCGCAGTCGCTGTCGGCAGGCCTGGCTTGCCGGCGCGCTGGCGCCGCTGGCCGTGCTGCATGACGAGGCCGGTGAGGGCGGTGCGCCTGTGGACGCCGTCGAGCAGGCGCTCTGGCACATGTGGGCCGAGGTGCTGGGCCGTGAAGGCTTCGACACCCATACCCATTTCATCGAGCTCGGTGGCACCTCCCTCCTGCTCACGCAGGTGGCCTCGCGCATCCAGCACCGCTGGGGCGTGCAACTGCCCTGGGATGTGCTGCTCGACGTGCCCACCGTGGCACGCCTCGCGCAGCAGGTGCGCCAACGCCTGCCCGAGGCGGCTCCCGGCGTGGCGGAGGTGCCTGCGGCCTCGCGTGCCGTGCCCCTGCCTGCGTCTCTCTCGCAACGCCGCATGTGGCTGGTCCAGCAGTTCGACCCGCACAGCGTGGCCTACAACGTGGCGCTGTCGTTGCGCCTGCGGGGGCCGCTGAACGCCGAGCGCCTGGTGCAGGCGCTGCGGATGCTCGTGCAGCGGCACGAATCGCTGCGCACGCGGCTCGCGCTGCAGCAGGGGCAGGTGATGCAGGTCGTGGAGCCCGCCGTGGAGTTGCCTTTCGAATGCATCGATCTGCGCGAGACGCCACTCGATGCGCGGGAAGGCGCGGCCCGGGCCCTGCTGAGTGAACGTGTCGCCGCGCCCTTCGATCTGCGGCAGGCCCCGCTGCACCGCGTGACGCTGGTGCGCCTGGCCGACGACGACCATGCGCTGCTCTGGGTGCAGCACCACGCCATCACCGACAACTGGTCGATGACGGTGCTGTTGCGCGAGCTGCTCCTGTGCGAGGCCGCCTGGGTCGCCGGGCATGCGCCGGCACTGCCGCCGCTGGCGGTGCACTACGCCGATCACGCGCTGCACCAGCACGCGCCCGCCGAAGTCGAGCGCCGCGCCGCGCAGCGCGGCCACTGGCTCGCGCGGCTGGCCGGCCTGCAGGCGCTTGAGTTGCCCACCGATTTCCCGCGCTCGGCGCGTCCGAGCTTTCGCGGTGGCAAGGTTTCGGCCCCCCTGCCGGCCGCACTCCAGTCGGCGCTGCGGACGGCCGCCGTGCGGGCGCAGGCAACGCCCTTCGTGGTGCTTCTGGCGGCCTTCCAGCTGCTGCTGTCGCGCCAGGCCGGCGTGTCCGACGTCGCGGTGGGCGTGCCGGTGGCCAACCGGCACACCCTGGCCGCCGAATCGCTGGTCGGCACGCTGGTCAACACGCTGGTCCTGCGCACCGATCTGTCGGGCGACCCGGCCGTGGGCGAACTGCTGCAGCGCGTGCGACGCACGGCGCTCGACGCCTTCGACCACCAGGACATGCCCTTCGACGAACTGGTCGAGGCCCTGGGCCAGGACCGCGCGCAGCCTCCCGATGGCCTGGTGCGCGTGCTCTTCAACGTCGTCAACGCGCCGCTCGGCCCGCTGCCCGCCGTGCCCTTGCGCTACGAGGAGTTCGAGCTCGACCGTGTCGCGGCGCAGTTCGACCTGTCGCTGCACGTCGATACCGAGTTCGGCCACCGTCTGCACATCGAGTACGCCACCGACCTGTTCACGCCTGCGACCGCGCAGCGGCTGCTGGACAACTACCTCGTGCTGCTGCAGGGCCTGCTGCAGGCCGACGACGGCCAGCCGATCTCGGCGCTCGACAGCGTCGCGCCCGCGGAACGCGCCCTGGTCGCGTCGTGGCAGGGTCAAGCCGTGGCCTTGCCTGCACACCCGTTGGTGCATGCGCACCTCCAGGTCGGCGCCCGCGCGCGACGCGACGAGGTCGCGCTGATCGATGCCCGGGGCCGGCAGTTGCGCTTCGGCGAGCTCGAGGCGCGTGCGAATGCCCTCGCGCACCTGCTTCGCCGCCGGGGCATCGCGCGCGGCCACCGCGTGGGCCTGTGCGGGCCGCGCGACGTGCACATGGTGGTCGCGATGCTGGGGGTGCTCAGGGCGGGGGCGGCGTATGTGCCGCTGGATCCCGCCTTTCCCGGCGAGCGGCTGGCCCACATGGTCGAGGACGCACGACCCACTGCGCTGTTGACGGCCGGCGAGGACATCGGCAGCGTACCTTGGGCATCGAGCGTGCCGGTGATCGACATCGCGGCGCCGGGTGTGCTCGAGGCCATGCCCCCTGCGGCACCGGCGGCCGACCCGGCACTCGACGCCGGCCCCGAGGACACGGCCTACCTCATCTACACCTCCGGCTCCACCGGCCGGCCCAAGGGGGTGGCGGTGCCGCACCGCGCGGTGGTCAACTTCCTCGTCAGCATGGCGCACACGCCGGGCCTGCAGGCCGGCGACCGGCTGCTGGCCGTGACGACGCTGTCTTTCGACATCGCGGTGCTGGAACTGCTGCTGCCCCTGGCCGTGGGTGCGCAGGTGGTCATCGCCAGCCGCGAGCAGGTGCAGGACCCGTCGCAGCTCGGCCTGCTGATCGAGCGCCACGAGATCACCACCCTGCAGGCCACGCCGTCGGCCTGGCGCGCGTTGCTGGACATCGGCTGGACCGGCGGGCCGGGGTTCCGCGCCCTGGTCGGCGGCGAGCCGCTGCCGGCCGCGTTGGCCGAGCGCCTGCTCGCCAGCTGCGGCGCGCTGTGGAACATGTACGGCCCGACCGAGACCACCGTGTGGTCCACCTGCTGGCAGGTTCGCGATCCGCGCCGCGGCATCGCGATCGGCCGGCCCATCGCCAACACGCAGGTGCATGTGCTCGACCCCCAGGGGCGGCCCTGCGCCGTCGGCGTGCCGGGCGAAGCCTTCATCGGCGGCGCCGGCGTGGCCCTGGGCTACCACGGGCGCGAGGCGCTCACGGCCGAACGCTTCGTGCCCGATGGCCCGGGCGGCCCGTCCGGCGCGCGGCTGTACCGAACGGGCGACCGGTGCCGCTGGCGCCATGACGGCCAACTCGAGCACCTGGGCCGGCTGGACCACCAGGTCAAGGTGCGGGGCTTTCGCATCGAACTGGGCGAGATCGAGTCGGTGCTCAACGAGCATCCCGCCCTCGCGCAGTGCGTGGTCGTCACGCGCAGCGAGCGCGAGGACGACGTGCGCCTCGTGGCCTACGCCGTGCTGCGCGACGGTGCGCAGGCCGATGCGACGGCGCTGCGCGAACACCTGCGCCTGCACCTGCCGGAGTACATGGTGCCGCAGCATGTGGTGTGCCTGGGCGCGATGCCCTTGTTGCCCAACGGCAAGATCGACCGCAACGCCCTGCCCGCACCCGCAGCCTCGCCTAACGGCGGTGCCGGGCGCGTGGCGGCCGCGCCTGCCACGGCGGAAGAGGCCGCGATCGCGGGCATCTGGCGCGAGGTGCTCGGGGTCGACGACGTGCACCCGGGCGACAACTTCTTCGACCTCGGCGGGCACTCGCTGCTGGCGATGCGCGCCGTGCTGGCCATCGAGGAGCGCCTGGGCTGGCGCGTGGCGCCGCGGCGCCTGGTCTTCGAGACGATGCGCCAGATCGCGCGGCCGGACAGCGCCCAGCCGGCCTGATCGTGTCCGTGCCTCAGCGGCGGGCGAACAGTCCGCCGAGCGCGGACTCGATCACCACGCCCAGCAGCGAGTAGAGCAGCGAGCCGATCAGCGCCGCCAGGAAGCCGCTGACGTGAAAGCCGCTCAGGAGGCCCGACGCGGCCCAGAAGAGCAGCGCGTTGATGATGAAGAGGAACAGGCCCAGCGTGACGATGGTGACCGGCAGCGTCAGCACCACCAGCACCGGCCGCACCACCATGTTGAGCAGGCCGATCACCGCCGCCGCGATCAACGCGTGGGTGAAGGTGGTGACCTGCACGCCGCTGTAGAGGTACGACACCGCCAGCAGGGCCAGCGCGCTCAGGAGCCATTTGAGGATCAGTCGCATGGCGCCAGCATAGCGCCGCGGCAGCGGCGCCGGGGCGAGCTGGCGCAAAGAAAAACGCCGCAGGACGGCCAGGCCCTGCGGCGTGCATGACAGCCGCGCGCGCCCGTGGCGCACGCGCGGGTTCAGCGGCTCATTCGGCCAGTTCGTTCGCCAGCACGAGCAGTGCGCCCATGCCCATCACGGCGCCGGGCAGGGCCCAGCCCGACTGTCCGGCGGGCGTCCTGCCTTGCACCACCGGCTCCAGGTCGACACCCACCTTGGGCCGGCGTGCGTCGACCACCTGGGCCGCGCCGTGCTCGAGCTGCAGCCGCTGCGTGAGTTCGGTCAGCGGGCCCTTGGCGAGCACCGCCGTGACCTTGGCGCCGCCATGCTGGAGCGCCGGTACCAGCGCCTCCTGGGCGCGGGCAAACCACTTGGCACGCCAGTTCTCGCGAGCGCTGTGGCTGACCCACTTGCTGATGCGGTGCGTCATGCGCGGAGCGCAGGCCACCAGGACCCAGTGCCGGGACGCCGAGCTGTCCGCCGCCGGCGCGAGCCGCTGCAGGTGCTCACGCGCGTAGGCGGCGTCGTCGACATAGAGAATGATCTTGTCCATGGGGCGCTCCTTCTTCCGTCAGTGGATGAAAACGTGGGATGCGGAATCAGTCAATCGGGTTCACCCGCGCTGCCACTTCCGCCTGCTCGATGCGCTCCGAGCCCGGCTTGCGGCGGTTGGTGAGCCAGCCGGCCGTGAGCACGGCCACGATGGCGATCACGCACACGCCCCAATAGGCGGCCTGGTTGGCCGGCGCGTCGCCCGCGAACCACGGGGCCAGCAGCTTCTCGTTGACGATCATCTTGCCGGCCGTGAACGCGAGCACCGCGGCACCGAGCTGGATGATCACCGGGAAGCGCTGCACCAGCTTGAGCACCAGCGTGCTGCCGAAGACCACGATCGGCACGCTGATCAAGAGGCCCAGCACCACCAGCGTGAAGTCGCCGTGCGCGGCGCCGGCCACGCCCAGCACGTTGTCGATGCCCATCAGCGCGTCGGCGATCACGATGGTCTTCATCGCGCCCCAGAAGGTGGTGGCGCCGGGGCCGTGGCTCTCCTCGTCCGAATGCGTGTCGGCCAGCAGCTTCCAGGCGATGTACAGCAGGCCCAGGCCGCCGACCAGCATCAGGCCCGGGATCTTGAGCAGCCACACCACGCCGATCGTCATGACCGAGCGCACGACGATGGCGCCGACCGTGCCCCAGACGATGGCCTTCTTCTGCAGGTGCGAGGGCAGGCCGCGTGCGGCCAGCGCAATGACGATCGCGTTGTCGCCCGCGAGGACGAGGTCGATCAGGATGATGGCAAGCAGGGCCGACAGCCACTGCGCAGAAAACAATTCCATGGACAGAACACTCCAGTGCGTTTCGATTCATTCCGGCCGGTGACGGTCGGAACGACGTGGGACTGAAGCGCCGGGTGTTCCGGAGGATCTGTCTCAAGCCTTCGACCGAACCTTGGGGGTTCAAATCGAAGGTCTTGCTCGGCGTGCGCGCTGCTGTCTCTGCGACGCGCGTCGCCCGACAGGCCGGAAGTGTTATCTGCTTCGTATTGACGACCTGGCGATACCCGTTGCCTGGACAACGGGCGGGAGCTACTCCCCTTCGTGGCCGCGATTAGAGCATCCGCGTTTCGGTTCTGACAACCTCGGCAACACGGTCTTTCAAGAGGAAAGGCCTCGAAAGGCCCGCCGTCATTGCGCGCGCAGCTACTGTTTTGATAGCAGTCATTCCCTTGGGCATCGGCGGGGCATTGGTCCGACAGCCGCCTCGCGGACCGCGCACTATCATCCCCGGCCCGCCGAGAGACACGCTTGCCCATGGCCGCCATCCACATCACCGACATCGAGGCCGCCATCAACTTCTGGCGCGAGAAGAAACCCTCGCCCGACGGCGTCACCCTCGCGCCCGAGGTGCGGGCATTGGCCGAGGTGTATGCGCTCATGGTGTTCTATCGCGAGGACGAGGTCGACGAGGTCGGCTTCCCCGCCAAGGCCTGGGCCGCCTGGCTCGGCTGGTACGAGACCACGCCCGACACGCCCTGCATCGCCATCTGCTCCACCAGCCAGGGCGACGACCAGTGCAAGGGCTGTGGACGCAGCTTCGACGAGGTGCAACACTGGCCCGCCATGACGCCCGCCGAAAAGCGCCAGACCTGGCGCCGCATCACGATGGAAGACACGGCGTGGCGCTTCAACCGCTACGCCGAGCGGGCGCGCGAGGCCGATGCCGCGCCGGCCGACCCCGGCCCCAGCCCCGATCCCGAGGCGCCGCCCGCCTGAAACAAGCGCTGCCGCATGCGCCGCCTCGCCCAAGCCCCCAACCTCGCGATCGCGACGCTGTGGGCCGACGTGCTGCGCAGCGAGGGCGTGGGCGCGTCGGTGCAGCGCGAGTTCCTCTGCGCAGTGGCCGGCCAGCTGCCGCCGGACCAGTGCCTGCCCGAAATCTGGATCGACGACGACGCGCAGCTCGAGCGTGCGCGCCGCCTGCTGCATGCGCTGCAGCATCCGCCGCAGCGCCAGTGGCACTGCGTGTGCGGCGAATTCGTCGAAGGCGGCTTCGAGCGCTGCTGGCAGTGCGGCGCGGCGATGCCGGGCGCCTGAGCGGCTGGGCGCCGCGCCTACCTCCAGCGCAGCGGCTCGATGTCGACCGTCGTGCTGCCGTCGCCGAGCATCAGCGCGCCTTCCTGCACGGTGGCCTGCAGCTGCATGCTGCGCTGGGCCAGCGCCGCGAGCTGCTGCGAGGCGGCCGTCGGGATGCGCCAGACCTGCAGGTTCTGCGGCCGCGTGAGCTTGGTTTCGATGCCGCGCCACCAGATGTCGGCCGAGTGGGCGAAGGCGTAGACGATGACCTGGTCGGCCTTGCCGCAGGCCTTGATGACGGGCTTGTCCTCGGGCTGGCCGACCTCGATCCACAGGCGCGCGCGGCCGGTGAAGTCGCGCAGCCACACGTCGGGCTCGTCGGGGTCCGACAGCCCCGCGCCGAAGGCGAGCGTGCCGTCGCCGCCGCAGGTGTCCTGCAGCTGGTGGGCGTTGAGCGCCAGCGCCACGAGCCGGATCATCATCCGTTCGTCGGTCTCGCTGGGATGGCGCGCCAGGGTCAGCGCGTGGTCGGCGTAGTAGCCGTGGTCGATGTCGGCCACGGCCACGTTGGCCTTGAAGATGGTGGATTTGAGCGCCACGGGTGATTGCTCTTGTTTTGGTAGCGCGTCGCGCCCGATGGACGGGCGCTGCAGGCCGATTTCGCTTGAAAGAAAGGTGTCAGACGCGCCGCGCCAGTTCGGCCGCCTTGCCGGTGTAGCTGCCGGGCGTCATGGCCAGCAGGCGCTCCTTCTCGGCCTCGGGGATCTCCAGCGAGCGGATCAGCGCATGCAGCGCCTCGGCCGTCACCGTCTGGCCGCGCGTGACTTCCTTGAGCTTCTCGTAGGCGCCCTGCACGCCGAAGCGGCGCATCACGGTCTGGATCGGCTCGGCCAGCACTTCCCAGCTGGCGTCGAGGTCCTCGGCCAGCGCCTTCTCGTTCAGTTCGAGCTTGGAGAGGCCGGTGCCCAGGCTCGCATAGGCCAGCACCGCATAGCCGAAGGCGACGCCGATGTTGCGCAGCACGGTGGAGTCGGTCAGGTCGCGCTGCCAGCGGCTGATGGGCAGCTTCTCGGAGAGGTGGCGCAGCAGCGCATTGGCCAGGCCCAGGTTGCCCTCGGCGTTCTCGAAGTCGATCGGGTTGACCTTGTGCGGCATGGTCGAGCTGCCGATCTCGCCGGCCTTCAGGCGCTGCTTGAAGTAGCCCAGGCTGATGTAGCCCCAGACGTCGCGCGCGAAGTCGATGAGGATGGTGTCGGCGCGCGCCACGGCGTCGAACAGCTCGGCCATGTAGTCGTGCGGCTCGATCTGGATGCTGTAGGGCTGGAAGACGAGGCCCAGGCCCTGGGGCGCCGGTGTCTCGATCACCTTGCGGCTGAAGGCCTCCCAGTCGAAGTCGGGCCAGGCCGAGAGGTGGGCGTTGTAGTTGCCCACCGCGCCGTTCATCTTGCCCAGCAGCTGCACGCCGGCGATCTGCGCGCGCGCCTTGGCCAGGCGCACCGCGACGTTGGCGATCTCCTTGCCCACGGTGGTGGGGCTGGCGGTCTGGCCATGGGTGCGGCTGAGCATGGGCACGGCCGCGAAGTCGTGCGCCATCTTCTTCAGCGTCGCGAGGATGCCGTCCAGCGCGGGCAGCAGCACCTGGTCGCGCGCGCCCTGGATCTGCAGCGCATGGCTGGTGTTGTTGATGTCCTCGCTGGTGCAGGCGAAGTGCACGAACTCGGCGGCGTTCTGCAGCTCGGGCCGGGCCTCGAACTTCGACTTGATCCAGTACTCCACGGCCTTCACGTCGTGGTTGGTGGTCTTCTCGATCTCCTTGATGGCCAGCGCGTCGGCCTCGGAGAAATTGGAGACCAGGCCCATCAGGTACTTGCGCGCGCCCGGCGTGAGCGGCTTGAACTCGGCGAAGCCGGCGTCGGACAGCGCGATGAACCACGCCACCTCGACCTGCACGCGGCGGTGCATGTAGCCCTGCTCGCTCATCAGCGGCCGCAGCGCGGCGAGCCTGCCGGCGTAGCGGCCGTCGAGGGGAGACAGGGCGGAAACGGGGGAGAAACTCATGCCGGAATTGTAGGTGGCGGCCTCCGCCGCGCACCGCCGCGTGGTGTCGCCGGCACGATGCGCGGCACCGTGGCCGCCGGGCGCCAGACCCTAGAATCAAAGCGCTACTCCCAAGGCGACCCGGCGTCCGGCCACTCGCCTTGACCCTGGGGGCGGGCTGGAGGCCCGGTCCCGGGGGCGCCAAGAACCATTTCCGAGGGACCCGCCCGCAATGAAACTGATCGGATCGACCGCCAGCCCCTACGTGCGCAAGGTGCGCGTGGTCATGGCCGAGAAGCGGCTGGACTACCAGTTCGTGCAGGAGGACGTGTGGTCCGACGAGACCACCATCGCCACCTCCAACCCCCTGGGCAAGGTGCCCTGCCTCATCATGGATGGCAGCGAGGCGATGTTCGACTCGCGCGTCATCGTCGAATACCTCGACACCCTGTCGCCCGTCGGCAAGCTGATCCCCGCCTCGGGCCGCGAACGCGCCGAGGTCAAGACCTGGGAAGCGCTGGCCGACGGCGTGATGGACGCCGGCGTGCTCTGGCGCATGGAAGCCACCTGGCGCAAGCGCGCCGACGGCGAGCGCAGCCAGGCCTGGATGGATCGCCAGCGCGCCAAGGTCGAGCAGGGCATCGCCGCCATGGCCAAGGGCCTGGGCGAGAAACCCTTCTGCAGCGGCATCCACCTGAGCCTGTCCGACATCGCCGTCGGCTGCGCGCTGGGCTGGATCGCCTTCCGCTTCCCGGAGATCGACTGGCGCGGCGAATTCCCGAACCTCGACCGGCTGCACGAGAAGCTGCTGCAGCGTCCGAGCTTCGTCGACACGCGGCCGGCCTGAACGCGCGTGCCCTGCCAGGAAGGCGCCTGCGGGCGCCTTTCGTCTTCATGAGCCGAATCGGCCTGCAGCGCCCGTCCCGCCTGCGCATGCAGCTATCGATTCGATAGCATCAGAGCCCGGTGAAGCGATGCACTGCCGCAAAGTACCAGCGGTAGGGCAGCACGCGCAGCAGCTTCATCCAGGCGGTGAAGCGGCGCGGGAAGTCGATCTCGAAGGCGCCGCGCGCCCAGCCTGCCAGCATCGCGCCGGCCGCCTGCGCGGGCGACACGAGCGCCGGCATCTCGAAGTCGTTCTGCGCCGTCAGCGGCGTCTCGACGAAGCCCGGCTGCACCACGCTCACGCCCAGGCCGCGCGCGTGCAGGTCGGCGTACAGCACCTCGGCCAGGTTGGTCAGCGCGGCCTTGGTCGGCCCGTAGGCCAGGCTCTTGGGCAGGCCGCGGAAGCCCGCCACGCTGGCCACCAGCGACACGTGGCCGCTGCCGCGCGCGAGCTGCGCCGGCAGCACGGCGGCCAGCACGTTCAGCGCCCCCATGTAGTTGACCTGCTGGTGGCGCGCCATGGTGCCGAGGTCGAAGGCGTCGGCGCGCAGCGGCGCGTAGGTGCCGGCACACAGGAGCACGAAATCCGGCGTGCCGGCGAAGGCCTCGCACAGCCCGCCATGCGCCGCCTGCACCGCATCCGCGTCGGTCACGTCCAGGGGCGCGACCACGATGCGTGGCAGTTCGCCCTCGGCCACGCGGTGCCGCGCGGCCAGCGCGTCGAGCGCCTCGCGATGGCGCGCCGACACGGCGACGCGGGCGCCGCGCGCCGCGAGCGCCGTCGCCACCGCCAGGCCGATGCCGGAGGAGGCGCCGACGATCCAGGCCGTCTTGCCGCGCCAGTCGGCCAGCGGCGGGTTGAGGGGAGCGAACCAGGGCATGCGCGCTCGCATCAGCGCTTGATGAAGGTGAGCGTCACCTGCCCGACCTCGACGCCGAACTTGCTCATGCGCGCGCGGTTGAGCATCACCCGCTCGTTCATGAGGTACATCCAGTCGTCCATCTGCACGTCGAAAGTGCGCTCGCCCACCGGCTGGCGCAGCGTGTAGTTCCATTGGAAGACGTTGCCGCGCTGCTCGCCCTGCGCGGTGCCGACCACATCGGGCGCGGTGCCGGTGAAGCGGCCGTCGGGCAGGGCGCGCAGCGTCCACACGCGGCGCTGCGTGCTCCCGTCGCTGTAGGTGAAGCGTTCGTCGAGCACGCCCTGGTCGCCGGTCCAGGTGCAGTCCATCGTCACCTCGAAACGCTTGACGACCTTGCCGGCCCGGTCCTGGAACATGCCGTGGGCCTCGACGCGCCCGTTGAAGTAGTCGCGCAGCGACAGCACCGGCTTTTCGTTGGCGTAGTCGGCCGGCGTGGGACTGGCGCAGCCCGCGAGCGTGGCGGCGACGCCACCGAGGGCGAGGGCCAGGCCGAGCAGGCGGCGGCGGGAGGGCGAGAGGGTCATGGGGGATCGGCGAGGGGTGAGGAAGACGAGGCCGTGCGCGGCCGGATCACCAGCGTCCACAGGGCGCCGGCGGCGAGGAGCTTGAGCAGGCAGGGCAGCACGGCGTACGCCCAGCCGAGTGCGCGCAGGCCCTCGGCGTCGCGCGTGCCGGGCACGTATCCGCCGGCGTCGAGCAGCGGCAGCGCCAGCCCGGCGGCCAGGGCCAGGTTGAGCTTGGTGGCGAAGTTCCACCAACCGAAGTACGCGCCGGCGCGTGGCTGGTCGGCCGCCTCGGCGATCTGGCCGGCCAGCAGGGCGCCCGGCAGCACGAGGTCGGTGCCCAGCGCGACGCCCGACAGCACGCACACGGCGAGGAAGGCCATCGCGTCGCCGGCGCCCAGCGCCGCGGTCCAGGCGAACACGGCCACCGACAACCCCATGCCGACGAGCCACGTGCGGGCCAGTCCGAAGCGTGGCGCGAGGCGCAGCCACACCGGGATCGAGGCGGCGGCACAGAGGAAATAGCTGCCGAGGAAGGCCGGCTGCATGGCCGGCGGCGCCTGCAGCCGGTCCTGCACGAAGAACAGCACCAGCGTGGCCGGCACGGCGCTGGCGATGCCGTTGAGCACGAAGACGCCGAGCAGGCGCCGGAAGGCCGGACGGCGCAGCGGCAGCCATAGCATGGCGGCGTGGACGCTCGCGGTCACCGTGGCCGCGGCGGGGCGCGGCGCGCGCGTCCAGGCCAGCCAGCCGGCGCCCAGGGCCAGCACGAAGAAGCCCACCATCGCCGGCAACCCCGCCAGGCCCGGCAGCACCGAGGCCAGCACCACGCCGACCAGGCCCAGGCCCTCGCGCCAGCCGACCACGCGGCTGCGCATGGCCGCATCGCCGCCCAGCAGCGCGCCCCAGGACTGGTGCGCGATCGAGAGCAGGCTGTACCCGAGGTAGGAGAGCGCCAGCAGCGCGCCGGCCACGCCGAGCAGCACGCCGGTGCGCGCCGGGTCGACCAGCGCCTGCGGGAAGAACAGCCCCGCGAAGCCCGCTGCCAGCAGCGCTGCGGCCACCGCGCCGGCGGCCAGCACGGCCTGCGCCGATCGTCCGAACAGCCGGTCGCACAGGCGCCCCAGCAGCGGATCGACGAAGGCGTCGAGCAGCCGCGCGCCCAGCAGCACCGCGCCCAGCGCGGCCAGCGGCACGCCGAAGCTCGCGGCGTAGTGGTGCGGCAGCTGCACGTACAGCGGCAGCGCGACGAAGGCCAGCGGCAGCCCGAGCAGCCCGTAGCGCAGGCCCTGCGAGGGGCCGAAGGTGCGCGAGGGCGGAGGCAGCTCGGGCGCCATGGTCAGCGTGCCGGCGCGAGCAGCGCCTCGCGCAGCGCCGGCTCCGAGGTGCGCGCGTCCAGCCAGATGGCGAAGAAGCGCTGCGCGAACACGGCATCGCGCACCGGCGGGCGCGGCTCGCCGTTATGGAAGAAGCGCGCGCCCACGCCCGGCTCGTGCACGCCGGTGAGCCGGTCGCCCTTCTTCACGTCGGGAAAGGCGGCGCGCATGGCGGCCAGCCAGGCCTGCGCCTGGGCGTCGCTCACGGGGCCCTGGCGGCGGATCTCGTCGAGCGAGCGGCGCGCGATGTCCTCGCCATCGAAGTTGCGCAGGTAGTGCAGCTCGAGCGCGAAGCGCCCCTGCGCCCAGGCGTCGGGCCGAAAGCCCGGTGCCACCCACAGGCTGGCGTCGTAGATGTCCAGGCCCCACACGCGCAGCCGCGTGCTGCCGGCCGGCCGGGCGTCGGGCAGGGCCGCCGCCAGCGCAGGTCCCGGCTGGGCCGAGGCCTGCGCCAGGGGATTCAAGCCAAAAAGGGCTGCTGCGCCCGCCAGTCCTGCGCAGGCAGCTATCGTTTTTGTAGCGTGTACTGCACCACGTCGATGTTGGCCTGCGTGAAGGCCGCTTCGCAATAGGCGAGGTAGAACTCCCATAGGCGCATGAACCTTTCGTCGAAACCCAGTTGCAGCACGGCCTGGCGCTCGGCCAGGAAGCGGTCGCGCCAGCGGCGCAGCGTTTCGGCGTAGTCGGTGCCGAAGGCGAACTCGTCCACCAGCGCCAGGCCGGCCGCCTCGGCCTGCCGCCTGAGCTCCGACGGGCAGGGCAGGCAGCCGCCCGGGAAGATGTATTGCTGGATGAAGTCGGTCGAGCGGATGTAGCGCGGCCACAGGGCGTCGTCGATCACGATGCTCTGGATGCAGGCGCGTCCGCCCGGCTTGAGCAGGCGGGCGATGGCGCCGAAGTAGGTCGGCCAGTACTCGCGGCCGACGGCCTCGACCATCTCGATCGAGCAGACCGCGTCGTAGCCGGCTGCACCGGCGGGCGGCGTGATGTCGCGGTAGTCCTGCAGCCGCAGGTCGGCGCGCTCGGGGCCCACGCCCAGGCCGGCGAGCCGGTCGCGCGCGAAGGCGAGCTGCTCGTGCGAGAGCGTCACGCCGGTCACGCTGGCGCCGAATTCGGTCGTCGCCATCTCGGCCAGGGCGCCCCAGCCGCAGCCGATCTCGAGCACCCGGTCGCCGGGCCGCACGCCGGCCAGCTGCAGGGTGCGCCGCACCTTGGCTTTCTGCGCCTGCGCCATCGGCTGGCTGCGGTCCTCGCCGAACAGGGCCGACGAGTAGTTCATCGTCTCGTCCAGCCACAGGCGGTAGAAGGCATTGCCCAGGTCGTAGTGCGCCTGGATGTTGCGGGCGCTGCCGGCCCTGCTGTTGCGCTGCAGGAGGTGGCGCACGCGGTAGGCCAGGCGGCCCAGCCAGCGGCCGTAGACCACGTCCTCGACGGCGCGCCGGTTGGCGATGAACAGCTCCAGCAGTGCCGGCAGGTCGGGCGTGCTCCAGTCGCCGGCGATGTAGCTCTCGGCGAAGCCGATGTCGCCCGACTTCAGCGCCGCGGCGCAGACCGTCCAGTTGCGCAGCGTCATCGACGCCGTGGGCCGGGCGCCGGGCGCGGCGCCGAAGTGCTGCACCTGGCCATCGGGCAGTTGCACCGAGAGCGATCCGTGCGCCAGGCGCTGCAGCAGGCCCAGCACGGTGCGGGCGGCGCGCGGTGCGTCCTGGGGCAGCGCGAAGTGGGGGGCGGTGGTGGACAGGGTCATGGCGTGGGGCGCACGGGCTTCAATTCGGGGCGTCGGCGTCGCGCGACACGAAGTGCTCGGGCCGCGCGGGCTTGGTGAAGAAAGGCACGCGCTTGAGCCACAGCCGCGCGGCCTGCCAATGGATGCGGGCGATGACGCCGAAGGTCATCGCCGGGTGCCGCCACAGGGCCTGGCGCACCGTGGCCTGCGTCAGCGGCACCAGCTGGCCGCTCACGCTGGTCTGCAGCAGCAGGCCCTCGTCGTCGTGGTGGTCGATGCGCGTCACGGTGCGCGTGCGGTGTTCGTCGACGAAGAAGCGGAAGCGGTAGCTGCCCTCGACGCGGCAGAAGGGCGAGACGTGGAAGCGCTTGGCGGCATGCAGCTCCATGCCGTGGACCGGGTGGTCCAGCAGGTAGCAGTGGCGTTCACCGAAGGTGTTGTTCACCTCCACCACGATCGCGCGCAGCGCGCCGTCGGCGGCATGGCAGTACCAGAAGCTCACCGGCTTGAAGGTGTAGCCCATCACGCGCGGGTAGCAGTGCAGCCAGACCTCGCCGGTGGCGTCGCGGATGCCGTGCTGCGCCAGCAACTCGTCGAGCCAGGCCAGCGCGCCGCCCGCCTCGGGGCCGCGGCCGTCGCCGTGGTCGCGGTCGTGGAAGGACAGCCAGCCGGGCCGGTTCACCGGCAGCGAGCCTGTGGGGACCCGGCCGTCGCGCAGGCTGCGCATCGGGAGCATCAGGAAGTAGGTGGGATAGGCGAAGGCGTTCGCCTTCGGGCGCAGGCGCGCGTGGCGCACCTCGCCGAAACCGATCAGCAACTGCGCCGGCTCGTTCGCGGCGCATGCCTGCGGCGCAATGGCGCGCGCAGGCGCCAGGCCGCCCACCGGCGAGTTCATGCGGCCTGCAGCAGGTCCACGCCTGCCGTCGATGCCGCGCCGATCCGCTCGCGCACCCCTTCGGCGGCGGCCAGGCCCGCCTTCAGCCCGTCCTCGTGGAAGCCGTAGCCCATCCAGGCCCCGGCGAACCAGGTGTTGCGCAGGCCCTGCAATGCCGGGACCTCGGCCTGCGCACGCAACGCGGCGAGGTCGAACACCGGGTGGGCATAGTCGAATTCGGCCATGACCTCAGTACGCGCCACCGGGCGCACCGGATTCAGCGACACGATCACCGGCTGCGACCAGGGCAGCGGCTGCAGGCGGTTGAGCAGGTAGTGCAGGCACACGGCGCCCGACTCCTGCGCGGCGTCGCCGGCGCGTTCGTAGTTCCAGGCGGCCCAGGCGGTGCGGCGGGTGGGCAGCATGGCGGCATCGGTGTGCAGCACCGCGCGGTTGCGGTGGTAGCGGATCGCGCCCAGCACCGCGCGTTCGTCGGCGCTCGCGTCCGCGCCCAGCAGCGCCAGGGCCTGGTCCGAGTGCGTGGCCAGCACCAGGTGGTCGAAGCGCCGCACGCCGGCGTCCGTGTGCACCCGCACGCCGTCGGCGGCGCGCAGCAGGCGGCGCACCGGGGTGCCGGCTTGGATCTCGGCGCCCGCCTCTTCGAGCGCCGCGGCGATGCGCTGCACGTAGTGGCGCGAACCGCCGCGCACCGTGCGCCATTGCGGCCGGTCGGCGACCTGCAGCAGGCCGTGGTTGTGGCAGAAACGGATCAGCGTGGCGACCGGGAACTGCAGCATCTGCGCCGTCGGGCAGCTCCAGATGCAGCCGACCATGGGCAGGAAGTAGCCCTCGCGGAAGGCGGTGCCGAAGCGATGGCGGTCGAGGAATGCGCCCAGCGGCTCGGCGCGCTCGGCCTCGCTGCCGTCCAGCGCGATGCGGGTCGTGAGCCGGTTGAAGCGCAGCAGGTCGGCCAGCATCCCGAGGAAGCGCGGCGACAGCAGGTTGGAAGGCTGTGCGAACACCGTGGCGAGGCTGCTGCCGCTCCACTCCAGCGGCGGGCGCCCCGGCCGGGGGGCCTGCACCGAGAAGGACATGTCCGAAGGAGCGGTGGCCACGCCCAGGGCGGCCAGCAGGCCGATGAGCTGGGGATAGGTGCGGTCGTTGTAGACCAGGAAGCCGGTGTCCACGCCGTGCGTGACCGGCGTGCCGTTCACCGGCAGGGTCACGTCGACCGTGTTCGCATGGCCGCCGAGGCGGGGCTCGGCTTCGAAGAGGGTGACCTGGGCCTCATGGCGCAGCGCATGGGCGGCTGCGAGGCCGGAGATGCCGGCGCCGATGACGGCGACCCGCAGGAAGGAGGCGCCGCGGTTCACGGCCGCCCACCCCCGAAAAATAAAAATGCTGCGAAGCGCCCCGAAACGAAGGAGGGAGGGAGGGAGGAGGAGAAGAGTCGCCTCGGGATTCCATTCGGGACCAGGCCCGAAAGGCTTCGCAGCATGAAAACCGTGGGGCCATGATGCGCCCCGGTCCTCGTTAGGAGCGTAGGCGAACTTCCACGGTTCCCCGACGTTTGGTAAGCGATTGTGAGCGGCCCACAGACCGAATTTGGACGCATGGGTCCATGCTAATACCTATCCGTCGTTTTGTGAACTGGTCAGTCTCAATTTGCCTTGAGCTGACTTTCGATGGTCTGGACGAAGGCCTTGTCGTCGGGCGAGGTCATGCTGGAGTACGCATCGACCACCTTGCCGTCGCGCGCGATCAGGTACTTGTAGAAGTTCCATTTCGGCGTCGTGCCGGTCTGCTTGGCCAACTCCTTGAAGAGCGGGTTGGCATCGCTGCCGCGCACCGAGGACTTCACGAACATCGGGAACTTGACGCCGAAGGTGCTTTCGCAGAAGTCGGCGATTTCCTTGTTGCTGCCCGATTCCTGGGCGAAGTCGTTGGACGGGAAGCCCAGCACCACCAGACCCTTGTCGCGGTATTTGCGGTCCAGTTCCTCCAGCCCCTTGTACTGCGGCGTGAAGCCGCAGAAGCTGGCGGTGTTGACGACCAGCACCACCTTGCCCGCGTACTGGCACAGGGACTGGGGTTTCTCATCCTGCAGCCGGGCGAAGGTGTGTTGCAGGATGGGGGGGCAGGACGAATCGGCCGGGGCCGCGGGCGCGGTCTTGGCCGGTGGCGTCTGCGCGAAAACGGCAGGGGCGAGGCCCAGCCCGGTGGTCAGGGCGAGGGCAAGGCTGGTGAGGGCGGCACGCATGCGAATACTCCTGGATCGACTGGGGGCTCATCCGCCGGGCAGCAAATGGCGTACCTGCATCATCGCGCGTTGGGCGACAAGCCGCCAGCGCAGGACAGGCGGCCCACTAAAATCGGCGTTCTATGGGGAAGACAATGCTGTATCCGGAACTCTTCAGGCAACTCGAGTCGGTCCGCTGGGACATGGACCGGGACATCCCGTGGCAGTCCTTCGATGCGGGCATGCTCTCCGACGAGCAGGCGCAGACCGTGCGCATGAACGCCATCACCGAGTGGGCCGCGCTGCCGGCCACCGAGATGTTCCTGCGCGACAACCGGCACGACAGCGACTTCTCCGCCTTCATGTCGATCTGGTTCTTCGAGGAGCAGAAGCACTCGCTGGTGCTGATGGAATACCTCAAGCGCTTCCGGCCCGAACTGGTGCCCACGGAGCAGGAGCTGCACGACGTGCGCTTCGACTTCGACCCCGCACCGCCGCTGGAGACGCTCATGCTGCACTTCTGCGGCGAGATCCGCCTCAACCACTGGTACCGCCGCGCGGCCGAATGGCACACCGAGCCGGTCATCAAGCACATCTACACCACGCTCTCCCAGGACGAGGCTCGCCACGGCGGCGCCTACCTGCGCTACATGAAGCGCGCGATGGAAAAGTTCGGCGACGAGGCGCGCGCCGCCTTCGCCAAGGTCGGCGTGCTGATGGCCAGTGCCCGCCGCACCGCGCAGGCACTGCATCCCACCAACCTGCACGTGAACAAGGCCCTGTTCCCGCGCGACACCATCCAGAGCCGCATGCCCGACCCCGACTGGCTCGAGCACTGGCTGGACAAGCAGATCAAGTTCGACGCCGTGTGGGAGAACAAGGTCGGCGACCGCATCCTGCACAACCTGAGCCTGCTGCTCAACCGCAGCTTCAAGACCGTGCAGGAGCTCAACCGCTACCGCAAGGAACTCACGGCCTCGCTGGGCAACAAGCCCGAGTACCAGGGCGCCTGAGCGGCGCGCACGGCTGGCGCGTGCCCGGCCTCGCATCGTCTTTCAAGCCAGATCGGCCTCCAGCGCCCGTGCGGTGGGCGCGGGAAGCTGTCTTTTCGATAGCACACCGGGGCAGGGCCCGCGCCGGCTGTCACAGCCCGCGCCGCTCGTCCGTCTAGTCGTCATGGACGACGCCACCCGCACCTTCGACCGCCACCGCCCGCGCCTCAAGGGCATCGCCTACCGCATGCTCGGCTCCGTGGCCGAAGCCGAGGACGTGGTGCAGGACGCCTGGCTGCGCTGGCACGAGGCGGCCCACCACACGCTGGACAACCCCGAGGCCTGGCTGGTCACCGTGACCACGCGACTGGCGCTCGACCGCCTGCGCTCCGCCCAGCGCCAGCGCGAGCATTACGTCGGCACCTGGCTGCCCGAGCCGATGGTCGAGGCCGACGCCGACGGGCCGGCCACGCCCGAGGCCATCGTCGAGCGGGCCGACACGCTGTCCGTCGCCTTCCTCGCCGTGCTCGAGCGGCTCGCGCCCGACGCGCGCGCGGCCTTCCTGCTGCGCGAGGTCTTCGACGTCGATTACGCCGAGGTCGCCGCCACGCTGGGCAGGAGCGAGGCCGCCTGCCGCCAGCTGGTGCACCGCGCCAAGGCCGCCGTGCAGGAAGGTCGGCCGCGATTCACGGTGGCCCGCGAGCGGCAGATGGCGCTGCTGCGCAGCTTCGCCGACGCTTCGGCGCGCGGCGACCTGCAGGGCCTGAAGGCGCTGCTGGCGGAAGACGTGGCGCTCATCGGCGACGGCGGCGGCAAGGTGCCGTCCTTCGGCCGGCCGTTGGTGGGCGGGCAGCGCGTGGCGCAGCTGTACTTCGCCATCGCGCGCCGGCACGCGAACGCGCTGAAGCTCGTGGTGGCCGAGGTCAACGGCGCGCCCGGCCTGCTGCGCTACGTCGGCGGCATGCTGGAGTCGGTCCAGGCCTTCGAATGGGAGGGCGAGCGCATCGTGCGCATCCATGCACAGCGCAACCCCGACAAGCTGGCGCGCATCGCGGCCGAGTTTCCCGCGTAGCGGACGCAGGGCGCTCAGCGCCGCTCGACCACGATCGGCGCCAGGCGCAGCCCGTTGCGCAGCTGCGTGGCCGTATCGTTGGCCGCTTCGCGCGTGGCGAAGGGCCCGGCCTGCAGCCGGTGGGTGCCGTTCTCGCTGAACACGCGCAACTGCGTCGTCAGCGCGGGCAGGGCGCGCCCGGCCTGGGCCTGCAGGCCGTCGGCGCCCTCGCGCTCGCGGAAGGCGCCAAGCTGCACCCAGAAGCCCGGCGCGGGCGCGCCGGCGGTCGACGGACTGCCAGAGGGCGCCGCGGGCGCAGCGCTCGAAGGTGCCGGCGAGGGCGCCGGCGCGGCCGCAGGCGGCGGTGAAGCCGGGGTGAGCGCCGGCAGGTCCGTCACCTCCATGCCGCGAAAGCGCGGCGGCGGCGCGGCATCGCTGGCGGTCGGCGCGCCGGCGTCCGCTTCGGTGGGCAGCGGCGTGGCCTGCGCGACCAGCGTGCCGGTGGCGCGCATCGCCGATGGCGGGCGATCGCCCGGTCGGGCCGCGACGGGCGTCGCCCACGCTGCCGGCACGGTCACGACGTCGTTGCGCGGTGCTGCCACGGGCGCCGGGGCGGCGGCCAGCCGCGTGTCGCCCTCGCGGCGCCAGGCGCCCGTGCGGATGTCCTCGTTGGTGATGCGCTCGATCTCCACCGGCGCCACGCCGCGCAGCAGGTCCAGCCGCAGGGCGGCCGTGTAGCTGAGGTCGATGATCCGGCCGTCGTGGAAGGGGCCGCGATCGTTCACGCGCACGATCACCTCGCGGCCGTTGGCCGGGTTGCGTACGCGCACGTAGCTGGGCAGGGGCAGCGTCTTGTGCGCGGCCGTCATCCCGTACATGTCGTAGGGCTCGCCGCTGGCGGTGGACTGGGCATGGAAGCCCGTGCCGTACCACGAGGCCAGGCCGCTTTCGCGGAAGGGGCGGTCGTCGGTGATCGGCGTGTAGGCCCGGCCCAGCACGGTGTAGGGCTTGCTGGTGCCGCCGCTGCTGCGCACGGGCTCGATGCGTGGCTCGGCATCGGGCACCCGATCGAGCCCGCTGGGCACGGCGCTGGGCGCGCCGTCGCGGCTGCCGCGTGGACCGCTCGCGCAGCCGGCCAGCGCCACCGCACACGCCAGGGCCAGCCACCCCACGACCTTAGCCAAAGACCGCCCTCCAGAGCGCCAGCATGGCGTCGCGCTGCGGCGCCAGCAGCGCCGGCGGGAACTGGGTCGGCTCCTCATTCAACCGTGCGCGATGCTGCAGGCGGCGCAGCTCGCGGTAGGCGGCGGCCGCGTCGCGGCCCACGCCCACGGGCAGCAAGCCCGCCGCCTCGGCCCGCAGCAGCAGCGCGATGTTGCCGAGGTTGGGCACCAGCGCCGGGTGCGCGCCCGAGGCCGACAGCACCAGGAACTGCACCGCGAACTCCGCATCGACCATGCCGCCGGGGCTGTGCTTGACGTCGAAGCGGTCCGCCTTGACGGGATGCGCGGCGCGCACCTTCTCGCGCATGGCGACGATCTCGCGGCGCAGCGCCTCGATGTCGCGCGGCGCGGTGATGACGGCCTCGCGGACGGCATCGAAGCGGGTGCCCAGGGAGGGGTCCCCCAGCACGAAGCGCGCGCGCGTCATGGCCTGGTGCTCCCAGGTCCACGCGGTGTTGCTGCCGCGGCCGAGCTGGTACTTCTCGTAGGCCTCGAAGGTGGTGGTCAGCAGGCCTGAGTTGCCGTTCGGCCGCAGCGCGGTGTCGATCTCGAACAGGTCGCCCTCGGCGGTCTTCACCGTGAGCCAGTTGATGAGCTTGCGCACGTAGGCGGCATACACGTCGCCGGCGCTCTCGTCGTCGTCGTCGTAGACGAAGACGATGTCCAGGTCGCTGCCGTAGCCCAGTTCCTTCCCGCCCAGCTTGCCGTAGCCGATGATGGCGAACTGCGGCTGCTCGCGGTGGCGGTTGCGCACGTGGCTCCAGCACCAGCGGGCCGTCACGCGCAGCACCGCATCGGCCAGCGCACTCAGGTCGTCGGCGACCTGCTCGACGGTGAGCCGGCCATCGACATCGCGCGCCAGGGTGCGGAACACCTCGGCATGGTGGGCGCGGCGCAGCACGTTGAGCAGCGCCTCCTCGTCGGCCTCGCCCGTGCTCGACAGCGAGCTGCGCCGGGCTTCCACTTCTTCTTCGAACTCCGCGGCGTTGAAGCGGCCGCGCAGCATCTCGACGCCGGCCAGCTCGTCGATCACGCCGGGGTGCTGCATGAGGTAGCGCGCAGGCCACTTCGCCGAGCCGAGCAGGCGCAGCAGGCGCTCGTGCACGCCGGGCCGTTCCACCAGCAGCGCGAGGTAGCTCTCGCGGCGCAGCAGCGGCTCGATCCAGTCGGCCCAGCGCAGGGCCGCCTCGATGTGGCTGGCCGTCTGCCCGGCGCCTTCGCCATCCGGCTCCTGCAGCCATTGGCCGGTGCGGCGCACCAGCTGCCGCAGGCGGGCGCGGGTCTCGTCGCGCAGCGCCAGCACGCGTGGATGGTCGCACCAGGCCTTCACCCGCTCGGCGAAGGGCGCCGGCAGCTCGGCCAGCAGCTCGGCCAGGTCGATGGGGGCCGCGCCCTTGGGGCCGCCCTTGCACTGGCCGCCGTTGCAGCGCTTTTCGCCGCCGCCCAGCAGCTTGTCGAATTCCTCGGCCACGAACTCGCGGTGGGCGTCCAGCTCGGACAGGAAGGCGCAGCAGTCCGCAAATCCCAGGGTGCGCGCGATCCAGCGCAGGTCCTCGTCGGCCACCGGCAGCATGTGCGTCTGCTGGTCGTCCAGGTACTGGATGCGATGCTCGACGCGGCGCAGGAACTCGTAGGCGCGCGCCAGCGTGTCGGCGGTGGCCTGCGGCATCAGCCCGGCGCGCGCCAGGCGCTGCAGCGCATCGAGCGTGGGCCGCGTGCGCAGCTCGGGGAACTGGCCGCCGCGCACCACCTGCAGCAGCTGGACCGTGAACTCGATCTCGCGGATGCCGCCGCGCGAGAGCTTGACGTCGTTGGCGCGCTCGGGCCGGCCGGCGCTGCGGCGTGCGGCCTGCTCGCGGATCTGGCGGTGCAGCACGCGCAGCGCGTCGAACACGCTGTAGTCCAGGTAACGGCGGAAGACGAATGGCAGCACCACCGTGCGCAAGGGCTGGGCCGAGCCCCCGGCCACCACGGCGGTCGGCGCGACCACGCGGCTCTTGAGCCAGGCGAAGCGCTCCCACTCGCGGCCCTGCACCTGCAGGTACTCCTCCAGTGCGTCGAGCGAGACCACGCTCGGGCCGGAATTGCCGTTGGGCCGCAGCGCCAGGTCGACGCGGAAGACGAAGCCGTGCTCGGTCGTCTCGCCCACCAGCTGGTAGATGCGCTTGACGGCACGGCCGAAGTACTCCTGGTTCGACAGCCGGCCGCGCCCGGTGGCGTCGCCGGCGGTCTCGCCATCGTGGTCGTACAGGTAGATGAGGTCGATGTCGCTGGAGACATTGAGCTCCCGCGCGCCGAGCTTGCCCATGCCCACCACCCACAGCTGTGCCCGGACACCCTCGGGACCCAGCGGGGGGCCATGCGCGGCATCGAGTTCGTCGAAGGCGACGCGGCAGGCGGTGTCGAGCGCGAATTCGGCCAGCTGCGTCACGGCCTGCGTCACGTCCGACAGCGCGCACGGGGCGGGGCCGTCGCAGTCGAGCGAGACCAGGCGCTCCATCACGAGCTGGCGCACGATGCGCAGCGCATCGCCGGGGGCATGGCCGTGCTCGCGCAGCACGCCGTAGGCGGCCTCCATGTGGCCGCGCACCGGTGCGCCTACAGGCAGCAAGGGCAGTTCCGCGGCATAACGGCGCCGCAGGCGTTGCACGAAACGGGCGTGGGCGGACGGCGGCGTCGCGGCTTCGCCGACGCCCGCCGCGGAGGAACCCGGCCCGGGGCCGGCGGTCATAATTTCCGACACAGCGCGATCCTCAATGAACGTCACGACGCCTACCCCTTCACGACTGCTCAAGATGACGGCTGTGACGGCGCGTTGGCTGCTGGGGCTGCTGATCGCCGCATGGCTGGTCTTCGCGCTGTCCGTCGTGGTCCTACACGCGTGGATTGTGCCGCGAATCGCCGATTACCGTGGTGCGCTGGAGCAGCAGGCCAGCAAGGCCATCGGCGCCCCCGTGCACATCGGCTCGATCACCGCAGAATCCAAGGGGCTTTTCCCCACCATCGAGCTGCGCGACGTGGTGCTGCAGGACGCGCAGCGGCGCGACGCGCTGCGCCTGGCGCGGGTGGTGGCCAGCGTCTCGCCGCGCTCGCTGTGGCACCTGAGCTTCGAGCAGCTCTACATCGACCGCCCGGAGGCCGAGGTGCGCCTGGACGCCGCCGGGCGGCTGCATGTCGCGGGCCTGGACCTGTCGAAGGACGGCGGCGAGGACACCCGCTCGGCCGACTGGTTCTTCTCGCAGCGCGAGTTCGTCGTCGAGCGCGGCACGGTGCGCTGGACCGACGAGAAGCGCGGTGCCGCGCCGCTGCTGCTGAACGACGTGCGCTTTGTCTCCCGCAACAGCGCGCGCCGCCACCTCATGCGGCTGGACGCCACGCCGCCGGCCGGCTGGGGCGACCGCTTCACCGTTCAGGGCGACTTCCGCCAGCCGCTGCTGTCGGTGCGCAGCGGCAACTGGCAGACCTGGGACGGCCAGCTCTACGCCGAGCTGCCGCGCATCGACGTGACGCGTCTGGGCCAGTACGTGACGCTGGACGCGCGCATCCGCGAGGGCAACGGCGCCCTGCGCGCCTGGGTCGACGTGGACGACGGCCGGCCGGTCGGCGGCGCCGCCGACCTGGGACTGGCCCGCGTCAACGCCGTGTTGGGCGAGTCGCTGGAGCCGCTCGTGCTCAGCCAGGTCACCGGGCGGCTGGCGGTGCACAGCAGCGACGACCTGTTCGCCTTCTCCACCCGCGACCTGCAATTCACCACCGGCAGCGGCATGCGCTGGCCGGGCGGCAACCTGTGGTTCCAGCGCGTGCCGGCCAAGGGCCGCACGCCCGAAAGCGGCGCCTTCCGCGCCGACCGGCTGGACCTGGGGGCCCTGGCGCTGATCGCCAACCGCCTGCCCATCGGCGACCAGGCCCACCAGGTCATCGCCGCCCGCGCGCCACGCGGTCTCGTCGAGAACATCGACGTGGCCTGGCAGGGGCCGCTGGAAACTCCTCGGACCTACCAGGCCCGGGGCCGCGTCACGGGCCTGAGCCTGGCCTCCAGCGTGGACCTCTCCACCCCCGCCGCCCGCATCGCGCAGGCCCGGCCGCCGGTCGGCGTGCCCGGCGTGCGCGGCCTCGATGCCGAATTCGAGATGACGCAGGCCGGCGGCACCGCGTCGCTGGCGATGGCCGACGGCGCGCTGGACCTGCCCGGCGTGTTCGAAGACCCGGTGCTCCCGCTGGCGCAGTTCAGCGGCCGGCTGCGCTGGAAGCGCGACGGCGAGCGCATCGAGCTCGCCATGCCCGACGTGCGCTTCGCCAACGCCGACGCCCAGGGCATGGCCGAGCTGGCCTGGCGCACCAGCGACCCCGCGAAGTCGGGCAGCAAGTCGCGCTTTCCCGGCATCCTGGACCTCAAGGGCCAGCTCACGCGCGCCGACGGCACGCGCGTGTGGCGCTACCTGCCGCTGGACATCCCCAAGGACGTGCGCGACTACGTGCGCGATGCCGTGACGAAGGGCGAGGCCAGCGGCGTCGACTTCCGCCTGCGCGGCGACCTGTGGGACATGCCCTTCCTCGACCCCCGGCAGGGCGAGTTCCGCATCGCGGCCAAGGTGCACGACGTGCACTACGCCTATGTGCCCCACGAGGCCGGCGGCAAGCCCTCCGCGTGGCCGCCGCTCACGGCCCTGTCGGGCGAGTTGGTCTTCGAGCGCGCGAGCATGCAGGTGAACAACGCCCGTGCGCGCATTGCCGGCGCCCCCGCGGTCGAGATGGTGAAGGGCGAGGCGCGCATCCCCAACCTCGACCATGGCGTGCTGCAGGTCGATGCGCAGGCCCGCGGTCCGCTGGGCGACGTGCTGCGCGTCGGCGCGCCCCTGCTGGGCGGCGCGCGCGATTTCGTGGCCGGCGTGCGCGCCACCGGCAACAGCGACTACCGGCTCAAGCTCGAGCTTCCACTGGATGCCATGGACAAGGCCAAGGTGCAGGCGGGCGTGGTGCTGGCCGACAACGAGCTGCGCCTGGCGCCCGAGGCGCCGCCGCTCACGCAGGCGCGCGGCACGCTCAGCTTCACCGAGAGCGGCTTCTCGCTGGCCGGCGTCCAGGCGCGCTTCGGCGGCGGCGACGTGCGCGTCGAAGGCAAGGGGCGCTACTCGTCGGCCGGCCAGGACTTCAGCCTGCGCGCCACCGGCAACGTCACGGCCGACGGGCTGCGCGCCGCGCGCGAGGCCGCTTGGCTCACCCGGCTGGCGCGCCAGATGCAGGGCGGCACGGCCTACACCGCCACCTTCGGCATGCGGGACGAGACGCCCGAATTCAGCCTCGACAGCAACCTGCAGGGCCTGGCGCTGGACCTGCCGGCCCCGCTGGGCAAGGCGGCCGGCGATTCCGTGCCCCTGCGCGTGGCGCAGACCGTGCTGCGGCGCGACCGCGAGGGCCGCGCCACGCGCGACCAGTTCGAGATGACGCTGGGCAGCGCGGCCTCGGCCCAGTACGAGCGCGAACTGACGGCCGGTGCCGCCCGCGTGCTGCGCGGCGCCGTGCGCATCGGGCAGGCGGCGGTCGAGTCCGGTGCGCTTCCGGAGAGCGGCGTGCTGGCCAACATCGCCCTGCCGCGGGTCGACGTGGAGGCCTGGCGCAAGGTCTTCGAGGAGAACGCGGCCGGCAGCACCCAGGCCATGGCGCCCGCAAGCGAGGCCGAGGAATCGGCCTGGGTGCCCACGCTGGTGGCGATCCGTGCCGGCGAGTTCGCGGTGGCAGGCCGCACGCTGCACGACGTGGTGATGGGCGGCACGCGCGAGGGCACGCTCTGGCGCGCCAACATCGACGCCCGTGAGCTCAGCGGCTATGCCGAGTACCGCGTGCAGCAGGCCGGGCGCCTCTACGCCCGCCTCGCGCGCCTGAAGATCGAGCCCAGCGAGGCGAAGCAGGTCGAATCGCTGCTCGACGAGGAGCCCGGCGACCTGCCCGCGCTGGACGTGGTGGTCGACGACTTCGAGCTGCTCGGCCGCAAGCTCGGCCGTGCCGAGATCGACGCCGTCAACCGCGGCGGCGCCACGCGCGAGTGGCGCCTCAACAAGCTGGCCCTGACCACGCCCGAAGGCGCCTTCAGCGCCCAGGGCTCCTGGGCCGCCGCGCCCAACGCCGGCGGCCGGGCGCCGCGGCGCACCGCGATGAATTTCAAGCTGGACATCACCGACGCCGGCGCGCTGCTCGAGCGCTTCGGCATGAAGGGCGTGCTGGCGCGCGGCAAGGGGGAGCTGGCGGGCGAGGTGCAGTGGCGCGGCTCGCCCTTCTCCATCGACTACCCCAGCCTGGGCGGCCAGATGCACCTGGACATGACCTCGGGCCAGTTCCTCAAGGCCGAGCCCGGCATCGCCAAGCTGTTGGGCGTGCTGAGCCTGCAGGCCCTGCCGCGGCGGCTGACCCTGGACTTCCGCGACATCTTCAGCGCCGGTTTCGCCTTCGACTTCATCCGCGGCGACGCGCACATCGCCGACGGCATCGCCACCACCAACAACCTGCAGATGAAGGGCGTCAACGCCGCCGTGCTGATGGACGGCTCGGCCGACATCGCGCGCGAGACGCAGAATCTGCGCGTCGTGGTGGTGCCGGAGATCAATGCCGGCACCGCCGCGCTGGTGGCGACCGCCATCAACCCCGCCATCGGCCTGGGCACCTTCCTGGCGCAGATGGTGCTCAGCAAGCCGCTGGCCGTGGCGGCGACCCAGGAGTTCCAGATCGACGGCACCTGGGCCGACCCGCGCGTGACCAAGGTGCCGCGCCGCATCGGCAGCGCACTGCAGCAGGAACTGCCGAAGCTGCCCACGCTGCCGTCCTTGCCTGCGCTGCCCGAGTGGGCGCGCGAAGGCCGCGCCAGTCCACAGGAGAACCGCCCATGAAGATCGCCGCGATCCAGATGGTGTCGGGCGTCGAGCGCGACGCCAACCTCGAGCGTGCCGGCGCGCTGCTGGCCGAGGCCGCCGCTGCGGGCGCCGAACTCGCCGCCCTGCCCGAGTACTTCTGCATGATGGGCCGCAAGGACACCGACAAGCTCGCTCTTCGCGAGCCGCCCGGCGACGGGCCGGTGCAGCGCTTCCTGGCCGAGCGGGCGCGCGCGCTGGGCCTGTGGATCGTCGGCGGCACGCTGCCGCTGCAGGCCGCCGACGAGGCCCACGTCTACAACACCTCCTTCGCCTGGTCGCCCGAGGGCGACTGCGTGGCGCGCTACGACAAGATCCACCTCTTTCGCTTCGACAACGGCCGCGAGCGCTACGACGAGGCGCGCGTCATCGCGCCGGGCGCGCAGCCCGTGGTGTTCGACCTGCCCTCGCGCGATGGCCACCGCTGGCGCGTGGGCCTGTCGGTCTGCTACGACCTGCGTTTTCCCGAGCTGTACCGCGCGCTGGCCCGCGAAGGCGCCGAGCTGCTTCTGGTGCCCAGCGCCTTCACCCGCACCACCGGCCTGGCGCACTGGGAAACGCTGCTGCGTGCCCGCGCCATCGAGAACCTGGCCTGGGTCGCCGCGCCCGCGCAGGGCGGCACCCACGAGAACGGCCGCCAGACCTGGGGCCAGACCCTGGTGGCCGACCCCTGGGGCAGCATCGTCGCGCAGCGCGCCACGGGCGAGGGCGTGGTGCTGGCCGAACTCGATGCCGCCCGCCTGCACGAATGCCGCGCCCAGCTGCCGGCGCTGACGCACCGCGTGCTGTGAGCGCACCGCCGACCCCGAGGGCCGCATGAGCGCCACCCTTCCCGCCCACGCCGCGCCGGCCGACACCGGCGCCGCGCCCCTGGCCACGCCGGTGCCGGCGGCGCCCGCCGTGCCGCCCTGGAAACGCAGCTGGCGCGCGTTGCGCTCGCTGTGGCGCCGCTGGTTCCTGTGGGTGCTGCTCGCGGTGCTGGTGCTGGCGCTGCTGGTCACCGTGGTGTGGCTGGCCGGGCGGCACGAGGTCGAGCAGGTGCAGACGCGGCTGGACCGCGACACCGCCGACGCGGTGTCCGACGTGCGCGCCGGCCTGGTGCGCAACGTCCAGGACCTGCAGGCGCTGCAGGCCCTGCCCGACGAAGCCGCCCAGACGGCGGCCGCGGCCGAGCTGCTGCGCCGGCACCGCGAGTGGCTGCGCATCGAATGGCGTGCCGCCGACATGCGCCTGCTTCGCGCGGTCGACACGCCCTTTCGCGCGTCGGTCTTCGACCTCACCACGCGCGCCGAGGCGCAGACCGACGTGGCGCTCGCCTGCACCGGGGCGCGCCGCCTGCGCAGCATCGCCTACTCGCCCAGCCACTACGTGCCGCTGATGCACCCGGCCGGCATGGCGGGCGGCATCGAGGCCATGGAAAGCTGCCTGCCGCTGGAGGACGGCGGCTTCCTGGTCGCCACCTATTCGCTGCGCGCCATGCTCAACGAGCTGCTGGGGCCCGCACTCATGCGCGGCCAGGAGGTCTCGCTGACCGAAACCGACGGCACCCGCCTCGTGAGCCTGGGCACCGCGCGGCGGCTGGGCAACCGCGTGTTCACCGCGCAGCAGCTGCTCGACCTGCCCGGCAATGCGCTGGTGCTGCGCGTCGACGGCTGGCGCGCCGCGCCCGACCTCTTCCCCAACGTGCTGACCGGGCTGGTCACGGCCATGTCGATCGCGCTGGTGTCGGTGCTGGTGCTGCTGGCGCGCGACACCCGCCGCCGCGTCGCGGCCGAGGACAACCTGTCCGACGCGCTGGCCTTCCGCAAGGCCATGGAGGACTCGGTCATCACCGGCCTGCGCGCCCGCGACCTCCAGGGGCGCATCACCTACGTCAACCCGGCCTTCTGCGAGATGGTCGGCTTCAGCGCCGAGGAACTGCTGGGCACCTCGAGCGACGTGCCCTACTGGCCGGCCGAGCTGGCGCACGAGTACCGCCTGCGCCAGCGGCAGCGCCAGGCCAGCGGCGGCACGGCGCGCGAAGGCTTCGAATCGGTGTTCCAGCGCAAGGACGGCACCCGCTTCCCGGTGCTGATCTTCGAGGCGCCGCTGATCAACGCGCAGCGCGTGCAGACCGGCTGGATGAGCGCGTTCATCGACATCAGCGAGCAGCGCCGGGTGGAGGAGATGTCGCGCGCCAGCCAGGAGCGGCTGCAGGCCAGCGCGCGGCTGGCCACGGTGGGCGAGATGGCCTCGCTCATGAGCCACGAGCTCACGCAGCCGCTGGCGGCCATCGCCAGCTATGCCAGCGGCTCGATGAACCTGCTGGCCGCGCCGGGCGACGTCACGCCCACCGACCGGGACGACATCGCCATGGCCATGCGGCGCATCGCCGAGCAGGCCGACCGCGCGGGCCAGGTGATCCGCAGCGTGCACGACTTCGTGCGGCGGCGCGACCGCGCGCGCGAGCGCGTCGCGCCGGCCGCGCTGCTCGAGGCCGTGATGCCGCTGGTGCGCCTGCAGGCGCGCAAGCTCGGCGTGCAGCTCGTGCTCGACGTCGAGCCGCGCCTGCCGCCGGCATTCTGCGACCGCACGCTGGTGGAGCAGGTGCTGCTGAACCTGGCGCGCAACGGCATGCAGGCCATGGACCGCGCGGACCTCTTCGAGCGCGTGCTCACCCTGCAGGTGCGCCGCGCCGAAGGGCCTGTGAGTGCGCACGGCGGCGAAGTGGGCGTCGATGTGCGGCGCTGGCTCGCCTTCTCGGTGGCCGACCTGGGCTGCGGCATCGACGACGAGGTCGGCGCGCGCCTGTTCACCCCCTTCTTCACCACGCGGCCCGACGGCATGGGCCTGGGCCTGAGCCTGTGCCGCACGGTGGTGGAGCAGCACGGCGGCGTGCTGCTGTACGAGTCCAACCGGCCGCACGGCACCGTCTTCCGCTTCACGCTGCCGGTGGCCGAGCCGGCACCCCAGCTGGACGGCGGCCTGGCGCGGACCTCCTGAAAGACCAGCGAATGCAACCCCTGATCGATGCCCTGATCTTCATCGTCGACGACGATGCCAGCGTGCGCGAGGCCCTGGCGTGGCTGCTGCGCTCGCGTCGCCTGTCGAGCGAGCACTACGCCAGCGCCGAGGCCTTCGAGCAGCGGCTGTCCGAAAGCCCCGGCCGTGAGCAGCCGCGCTGCCTGCTGCTGGACGTGCGCATGCCCGGCACCAGCGGGCTGGTGCTGTTCGACCGGCTCGCGGAGCGCGGCCAGCTGGCCGAGATGCCGGTCATCTTCCTCACCGGCCATGCCGACGTGCCGACGGCCGTCGATGCCGTCAAGCGCGGCGCCTTCGACTTCTGCGAGAAGCCCTTCTCCGACAACGCACTGGTCGACCGCATCGAGCAGGCGCTCGTGCAGTCGCAGCGTGCCATCGACGAGCGGCGCCAGCGCCAGCAGATCACGCGCCGCGTCGCCGAGCTGACGGAGCGCGAACGCGAGGTGATGCGCCGCGTGGTCGCGGGGCTGCCCAACAAGCTGATCGCCGACGAACTCGCCATCAGCGTGCGCACGGTGGAAGTGCACCGCGCCCGCGTGTTCGACAAGATGGAGGTCAAGTCGGCGGTCGAGCTGGCCAACCTGCTGCGCGGCGTCGAGGCCGACGCCTGAACGGCTGGCGCCCCAGCAGGAAACCCGCGGCCGTGCGGACGCGGGTTCATGCATCGAATCGGGCTGCAGCGCCCGTCCCACGGGCGCGAGCAGCGATGAAAAACGTAGCGGACGGCGTTCAGCCCTTCTCGCTGATGTAGATCTCCACACGGCGGTTCTGGGCGCGGCCGCCGGCGGTGTGGTTGTCGGCGACGGGTTCGCGTTCGCCACGGCCCTCGGCCTTCACGATGCTGCCCAGCACGCCGCGCGACACCAGCAGGCTGCGCGCGTTGTCCGCGCGGGCCAGCGAGAGCTTCTCGTTGGCGCTGTCGCCGCCCGTCGCGTCGGTGTGGCCCACGATCAGGATGCTGGCGCGCGTCGCGCTGCGCAGGCCCTCGGCGATCTTGTCCAGCATCTCCGACAGGTCGCGCCGCAGCGTCGCGCGCCCGACGTCGAAGGAGCGGTCGGCGGGCATGACCACGTGCAGCTGGTTGTCGGCCGTCTGCTCGATGACGACGCCGGTGCCCCGCGTGGCCGCCTCGAGGCTGGCCTTGAGCGTCGCCAGGCGCGCGGTCCAGGCATTGGCGTCGACGGCGGGCGGAGGGGCCGGCGCGGGCGCCGGCGCCTGGCTGGCGCAGCCGGCCAGCAGCAACGCGGACGCCACGGCGGCCGCGAGGACGGTGTGCTTCAACATGCTTTCTCTCCCTGACTATCGCGAACGGGCGGCGGACCTTTCGGCCCGCCGCCCGTTCATGTTCTGCGTGCCGTGCCGCCCACGTGCCGTGGTCGGCGCGGCATTCTGGCACGGGCGCTTGGCGCGCCCGGCGCGCCTGCGATCAGCGCGGGGCGCGCTCGCCCACGTAGATCTCGACGCGGCGGTTCTTCGCGCGGCCGGCGTCGGTGGCGTTGTCCGCGACCGGCTCGCGCGAGCCGCGGCCGTCGATGCGGATGGCCTGCGTCGGCACGCCGCGGGCCACCAGGAAGTCGCGCGTGCTGGCCGCGCGCTCCAGCGACAGCGGGTTGTTGATGGCGTCGCTGCCGGTGCTGTCGGTGTGGCCGATGATGGACACCTCGGCGTTCGGGTTGTTGCGCAGGCCGCCGGCGAACTGGTCGAGCACGCTGGCCAGCTGCGGCTTGATGTTGGCACGGCCGGTGTCGAAGCCGGCATCGCTCGGGATCGCCAGCTTGAGCTCGTTGTTCGCCGTCTGCGACACGGCGATGCCGGTGCCCTGCGTGGCCTGCTCCATCTGGCGCTTCTGCGCTTCCATGCGCTGCGACCACAGGTAGCCGCCGAGGGCGCCCACGCCGGCGCCGATGGCTGCACCGGCTGCCGCGCTGCGGCTGTTGCCGGTGGCCGCACCGATGGCCGCGCCGCCCAGGGCGCCCGCGCCGGCGCCGACGCCCACGTTGCGTTGCGTGTCGGACATGCCGGCGCAGCCGGTCAGTGCGACCGCGAGGGCCGAGGTGCAGAGGACGAGTTGGGTTTTCATTGGATTTCGCTCCTTGGATGGGTGAGACCGCCGCCGGTTGGCGGGTGCGGACCGCGCACTGCGCCGGGTCGCCGGCACGCGCTGCGGTGGGCATTATGAGAAGCGAAGTGGCCCTCGGTTCCGTATCCGAACGTGACATCTGCGGTATCGCCAAATGTGTCACGAACCGCGTCGGTGCTGCGCCGAGCGCTATAAAAAAAGGAGCAAATTCGGGCGCGTCGGAAGGCCGCTCGCGGCCCGTGCGCACCGCCGGGCGGCCTGCCGTCCGACAGGGCTGGCGCAGGCCCCGGCCGGACCGGTCGGACAGGCTCTCAGCGCTTGTCCTCGTCCTCGTCCGAGGGCAGTTCGCCGCCC
This sequence comes from Pseudomonadota bacterium, assembly GCA_031119395.1. Classification (GTDB taxonomy): domain Bacteria; phylum Pseudomonadota; class Gammaproteobacteria; order Burkholderiales; family Burkholderiaceae_C; genus Xenophilus. The sequence continues at coordinate 1,318 of JAVHYA010000027.1, read as the reverse complement.
TTGCGGCCATGGAACATCGTCCACCAGACGATGAGGACAAGGACCACGAGTGCCGCGAGGGCTTCAAGCAAAATCAGGCTCATGAGCAAAAGAAGTTGGGGGCTGGCCGCCGCCGTCGCGATCGTAGCAATGGTGGTGGGCTGCTCCTCCGGGCCGCCGGTGCGCGTGCCCCAGCCTTCACCCACGCCCACCGAGCCGGCGCCGCTGCCGCCTTTGAGCGGCCCGCTCACCCACCCCAAGACGCGATGGGTGCCCGCCACCTGGGCCGAACTGCCGGGCTTCGCGGAAGACACCTTGAGCGACGGCTGGGTCGCGCTGCTGTCCAACTGCCAGCGCCCCAACGCCGCCTTCGCGCCGCTGTGCGGCGACGTGCGCCGCCTGTCCATCGCCACGCCCGAGGAGCAGCGCGAGTGGATGGTGGAGCGGCTGCAGCCGTACCGCGTCGAATCGCCCGCCGGCCAGCAGGAAGGGCTGCTCACCAGCTACTACGAGCCCATCTTCGACGGCACCCGCCAGGCCACCGCCACGCACGGCGTGCCGCTGTACGGCCTGCCCGCCGGCTGGGCGCCGCGCAAGCCCTGGTACACGCGCCAGCAGATCGACACCGACCCGCAGGCCCAGGCCGCGCTGCGCGGCCGCGAGATCGCGTGGATGGCCGATCCCATCGACGTGCTGATGCTCCACATCCAGGGATCGGGCCGCCTGCGCATCACCGAGCCCGACGGCCGCCAGCGCACCGTGCGCCTGGCCTTCGCCGGCACCAACGAGCAGGGCTACCGCAGCGTGCAGGCGTGGCTGGCGGCCCAGGGCGTGAGCCCGATCGGCCGCTGGCCCGAGGACGTCAAGGCCTGGGCGCAGCAGAACCCGCAGCGCGTGCAGCAGATGCTGTGGAGCAACCCGCGCTACACCTTCTTCCGCGAGGAGCCGCTGGGCGAGGTCGACGCCGCCTTCGGCCCGCGCGGGGCGCAGGGCGTGCCCCTCACCGCCGGCCGTTCGGTCGCAGTCGACCGCGACGCGATCCCCTACGGCACGCCGCTGTGGCTGGCCTCCAGCGGACCGACCGCGCAACTGCAGCGCCTGGTGGTCGCGCAGGACACCGGCAGCGCCATCGTCGGCAGCGTGCGTGCCGACTTCTTCGCCGGCACCGGCGCCGAGGCCGGCCGCTTCGCCGCGCGCATGAAGCAGCCGCTGCGGCTGTGGGCCTTCTGGCCGCGCGGGCTCGATCCATCGTCCGGGGAATTCGCGCGCCGGTAAGGGCACCTGGCGGCGCGCTGTCACGCCGCTGACACATCCCATTCGCGGCCGTGTCATGCGGCTT
>JAVHYA010000083.1:8358-18687 GCA_031119395.1 Pseudomonadota bacterium | reverse complement strand
GTGGAAGGCGAGATCCGGCTGAAGGACACGGGGCAGCCGCTGGCGGCGATGCATCGCTCGATGAAGGTGCTCTTCTGATGGAAATCGTCCTGCGCGCCACCGTCATGTTCGCGATCGTGTACCTGCTGGTGCGGGTGCTGGGCAAGCGCGAGCTCGGGCAGATGACACCGTTCGAGTTCATCGTCATGGTGGTGATCGGCGACCTGATCCAGCAGGGCATCACGCAGAACGATTTCAGCATCACCGGGGCGACCCTCGCCATCTGCACCTTCGCGTTCTGGGGCTTGGTGCTGAGCTGGTTCTCCTACCTCTCGCCGCGCGCGGCCCGCCTGCTCGAAGGCGAGCCGCGGGTGATCGTGCGCCATGGCGAGGTGCTGCGGCACAGCCTGAAGCGCGACCGCCTGACGCTCGGCGAAATCCAGTCCGAGATGCGCCTGGCCGGCATCGCGCAACTCTCGGACGTCGAATGGGCCGTGCTGGAGCCCAACGGCAAGATCAGCTTCATCAAGGCGGAAGGCTCTGCGCAGCCTTCGGCGCAGCAGGACGACGCCAGCGCGGCCTGACCGGGCGTGAGGCACTGGCGGGGCTAGCGCAGGCTCTCGGACCAGGCCTGTTCGAACGCGTCGCAGAAGCTCTGCTGCAGCACGGACAGCGGCCGGTACGCGTTGCGCAGGATGCGCACCTCCAGCGACTCCCTGCATCGGAACGGCCGCACCACCAGGTCGCCGAAGGAATGGCCGGCCACCGCGGCCCGGTCGACGATCGCGATGCCCGCCCCCGCCTGGGCGAACCAGCACGCGCTGGCCGCGGAGCGCACTTCCACGTCGAGCTTGGCCGTGCGCGCTGCGGCCCCGTAGGCGCGGCGCAGGCTCTGCCCGTAGGGCGTTCCCGCCGGGGAGGAAATGACGCGTTCGCCGCCCAGGTCGCGCGCAACGATCTCGCGCCTGGCAGCCAGGCGGTGGTCCTTGCGCATCACGCAGGCCAAGCCGCAGGCGTAGCTGCGCACCGCCGACAGGTTGGGATGATCGATGGGCTGCATGGCGATGCCCAGATGCGCGCTCTGGTCGAGCAGCGCCTCCACCATGATCGGCGCGATCAGGATTTCCATGCTGACCTTGACGCGCTCGTGGCGCTCGTAGAGCAGCGCCACGGCGCGCGGCACCAGGTGCGTGCCCAGGCTGGCGGAGACGGCGAGCCGCAAGACACCCGAACTCGGGTCGCCCAGGCTGCGCGTGACGTCGCGCACGCGCTCCACGCCGCGCCACAGCTTCTCCACTTCCTCGTACAGCTGCTGCGCCTCCGGGGTCGGCACCAGCCGCCCCTTGACGCGCTCGAACAGCACCAGCCTGCTCTGCCGCGCAGCGTGGGCCAGCAGCTTGCTCACGGCGGGCTGGGAGACATGCAGGACTTCCGCCGCCCCGCGGATGCTGCCGGTGAGCATCACGGCCCGGAAGACCTCCATATGCCTCAGGTTCATCGCTGCACCGCTTTCGTTACGCATAACCAAAGGTTAAGGGATACGGCGTTCTTTTCAATTGATCGCCGGGCATCCACGGCGAAGAATTTCATCCGTTCGACCGACAACAAGGAAGGAGACATCCATGAACGCGACTCGTCGCGCGGCGCTGCCATCGCGCCGGCTTGCCCTCCAGGCCCTCGGGCTCGCGAGCCTCGCGCCGGCATGGAGCGCATGGGGCCAGAGCTACCCCGAACGCACCGTGCACCTGATCGTGCCGCAGACCGCCGGGGGCGCGGCAGACCGGTTGGCGCGCGTCCTCGCCGAGCGCCTGGAGGCGCGATGGAAGCGCTCGGTCATCGTCGAGAACCGGCCGGGCGGCGGCGTGGTGATCGGCAGCACGGCGCTGGCCCGCGCCACCCCCGACGGCCACACTTTCGGCCTGCTGGGCAGTTCGCTGAGCATCAACGCCGTGCAGCGCAACGACCTGCCCTACGACGCCGTCAAGGACTTCACCCCGCTGGCGCGGCTGGGCTACTACACCACGGTGCTCGTGGGCGCCAAGTCGCTGCCGGCCAACAACATCCAGGAGCTGGTCGCGCTGGCGAAGCGCCAGCCGGGCAAGCTCTCGTTCGGATCGAACGGCATCGGCACCGCGGCACAGCTCGCCGGCGAGCTGCTGTGCAACGCCGCGGGCATCGACATGCTGCACGTGCCCTACAACGGCGCAGCCAAGCTGTACACCGACATGGTGGGCGGCCTGATCCCGATGGGCTTCGCCGTGGCCAGTTCGGCCGAGCCCTTCGTGAAGGCGGGGCAGTTGAAGGTGCTGGGCGTGACCAGCGCCAGGAGGAGCCCGCTCTACCCCGACTGGCCCGCCATCGCCGAGACCTACCCCGGCTACGAGGTCGTCAACTGGGCGGGGCTGTGCGGCCCCGCCGGCATTCCGGCCGCGGTGGCGGGCAGGATCGCCGCGGACGTCGTGGCGCTGCTGAAGGACGAGCACGTCGCCCGCCTGATGGCCGACATGGGGTTCGAGGTGGCGACCCTGCCGCCGCAGGAATTCGGCCGCTTCGTGCGCGACGAGATCCAGCGCTTCGCCAAGGTCACGCAGCCCGTGTCCGCCAGGTAGGCGCCGCGAGCCCCCCATTTCTTCCCATTCGATCCATGAGCACATTCAGCTATCAACGAAACATTCGCGCGGGCGCCAGCTACGACCTGGTCGTGGCGGGCGGCGGACCCGCCGGCAGCGCAGCGGCCATCTGCGGCGCGCGCCTGGGCCTGCGCACCCTGCTGGTCGAAGCCACCGGCTGCCTCGGCGGCATGGGCACCTCGGGCCTGGTGGCCTCCTTCGGGCCCGTGTCGGACGGCGAACGCATGCTGGCCGGCGGCTTCATGCGGGAGCTGCTGGAGCGCATGTGGAAGGAGAAGGCCTTCGGCCCCCACGTGGTGCCCGAGTTCCTGAATGCGCAGCTCAACCGGTGGGTGCCCTTCAAGCCGGAAGCGCTCAAGCGCATCCTGGACGACTTCGCGATCCAGGCCGGGGTGGAACTGCGCTTCTTCTCCCGCGTGGCCGACGCCGAGTTCGTCGACGGCCGCGTCCAGGGCGTGATCCTGTCGAGCGTGGAAGGCCTGGAGTACATCCCGGCCCGGGCCTTCATCGATGCCACGGGCGATGCCGCGCTGGCAGCGATGACCGGCGCGCCGTGCAAGGTGGTGCTGCGCGACACCGACTCCGTCGCGCCGTCCACCCTGTGCTCGCTCGTCGGCGCGATGGACTGGGACGATCCCGCCTACGGCGAGGACTGGCGGGGTGTGGACGCAGTCAAGGAACGCGTGCGCAAGGAGCTGGTGCCGCAGGGCATCGAGGACGGCTTCTTCTCGCAGGAGGACCGCTTCTTTCCGGGCATGAACAAGATCGGCCCGCGAAGCGCCACGCTGAATGCCGGGCATGTGTTCGGGCTCGACCCGCTGTCGGTGCGCAGCCTGAGCGACGGGATGGTGCACGGCCGCAGGCTCGCCGTGGAGTACGCCGAGTTCTACCGCCGCTACGTGCCCGGGTGCGAAGACATCGAACTGCTCACCACGGCCCCCGTGATGGGCGTGCGCGACTCGCGCCGCATCGTCGGCGAGTTCGAGCTGACCATCGAGGACTTCCGCCGGCGCCGGCAGTTCCCGGACCAGATCGCCGTCTACAACCGGCCGACCGACGTGCATCCCACCAACACCTCCAAGGCGGAGTACGAGCGCTTCCTGCAGGACTTCCACGGCAAGGACAACCTCGGGCACGGCGGCAGCGTCGGCATCCCGTACAGCATCCTGGTGCCCCGGGGTTCGCAGAACCTCTGGGTCGCGGGCCGCTGCCATTCGAGCGACACCAAGGTGCACGGCTCGATCCGGGCGCAGTCGGCCGCCTACATGATGGGGCAGGCCGCCGCCACGGCGGCCGCGCAGTCGCTGGCCACCGGCCAGCCCGCCTGCGACCTGGACACGCAAGCACTGGTCACGCGCCTGCGCGAGGCCGGCGCCTACCTGCCCCAGCAGACGCTGTCGCGCCACATGACGCGCTGACGCCCTGCCCGCTTTTCCCGAACCGCCGCCAGACAGCCAGCGATGCTCACCCTCAATTCACATCCCACGGGCAACCACTTCCTGCAGATCCCTGGCCCGAGCCCGGTGCCCGACCGGCTGCTGCGCGCGATGAGCCTGCCGACCATCGACCACCGCGGCCCCGAGTTCGCCCGGCTGGGCCGCCAGGTGATCGAGGGCATGCAGCGCATCTTCAAGACCCGGCAGCCGGTCGTGATCTACCCCGCCTCCGGCACGGGCGCGTGGGAGGCGGCGCTGTGCAACACGCTGAGCCCGGGCGACAAGGTGCTGATGTACGAGACAGGGCACTTCGCAACGCTCTGGCACCGCATGGCCACCCGCCTCGGGCTGGATGCCGAACGGGTCGCCACGCCCCGCGCCGACCCGCTGCTGCCGCAGGCCGGCCACTGGCGCCACGGCGTGGATGCCGAGCACATCGAGGCCCGGCTGCGCGCGGACACCCGCGGCGACATCCGCGCGGTGTGCGTGGTGCACAACGAGACCTCGACCGGCGTGACCTCCGACATCCGCGCCGTGCGCGACGCCATCGATGCCGCGGGCCATCCCGCACTGCTGATCGTCGACACCATCTCGGGCCTGGCCTGCGCCGACTACCGGCACGACGAATGGGGCGTCGACGTCACGGTCAGTGGCTCGCAGAAGGGATTGATGCTGCCGCCGGGCATCAGCTTCAATGCGTTGTCGGAGAAGGCGCTCCATGCCTCGCGCGCCGCCCGCCTGCCGCGCGCGTACTGGGACTGGGACGAGATCGTGGCCATGAACGCCACCGGCTACTGGCCGTCCACACCCAACACCAACCTGCTCTATGCGCTGGCCGAAGCCATCGAGATGCTGGAGGCCGAGGGGCTGGAGCGCGTGTTCGCGCGCCACCAGCGGTGGGCCGCCGGTGTCCGCGCCGCCGTGAACGCCTGGGGACTTCCCATCCAGTGCGCCGATCCGCGCCTTCACTCGCCGGTGCTGACCGGCGTGATCACGCCCCCGGGCGTCGATGCCGACGAACTGCGCCGCGTGATCCATGCCCGCTTCGACCTGTCCCTGGGCACGGGGCTGGGCCAGCTCAAGGGCCGCATGTTCCGCATGGGGCACCTGGGCAACAGCAACGACCTCACGCTGATCGCCATGGTCGCGGGGGTCGAGATGGGGCTGCGATCGCAGGGGGTCGCACTGTCGGGCAGCGGCGTGGAGGCCGCCATGCGCTTCTTCGGCGACACGCCATGAGCGGCCGCGGCTCGGTCGAGCCCGGGCCGCCGCGGCGGGCTGTGCAGCGTCATCCGCCGGTCCTGCACCGGGCCGTCCGCCGATGACGGCATCGGCGCCGCTGGGGCGTCAACCCTTGCGTCGCAGGCGCGCGAACGCGTCGGCCACGCAACCGTGGAAGGCCTGCGCCAACGCCGACGGCGGCACGTTGGCATGCCGCACCATGAAGACGTCGTAGGCCGGCCCGCCCTGCAGCGCACAGAAGTCGAGCCGCTCGGGGTTCCACGCCTTGGCCGTGAGTTCGTCGACGATCGCCACGCCCGCGCCGCAGGCCGCCAGCGCGCAGGCCACCTGGCCGGACCGCACCTCGATCTGCGCCTGCGGCGCGAGGTGATGCTCCTGCCACCACCGCGCGATGAGGTGGCCCTGCGGCGTGTCGGCGCTGAAGGCGATGAGGCGCTCCTTCATGACGTCCTTCAGGCCCACGCTGCGTCGACCGGCGAAGCGGTGCCCGCGCTCGAACACGCAGGCCAGCGACCAGTGGCCGACCTTCTCGCCCACGAGCAGCGGATGGTCGATCGGGAGCGTGGAGACGGCGATGTCGGCCTCGTTGCGCGTGAGCTGGCCCACCATCTCGCGCACCAGCTGCGTCTCCATGTAGATGCGCGCCGCCGGAAAGCGCGCCGCCAGCGCCGACACGGCCTGCGGCGCGATCTCCAGGGCGGTGCTGGGGCTGGCCAGAACGCGCAGCGACACGCCGCTGCCCTCGCGCAGGTCGCGCGCCTTCTCGTCGACGCGTTGCACGCCCTGGTAGACGCGATCGACCTCCGCATAGAGCGCCTGGGCTTCGGGCGTCGGGTGCAGGCGCCCGCGGCTGCGCTCGAAGAGCCGCAGCCCCAATTGCAGCTCGATGTGGCCCAGCATGCGGCTGATGCCCGGCTGCGACACGTGCAGCAGGCGGGCCGCATCGGTGATGGAGCCGGCGAGCATGATGGCCCGGAAGACCTCGATCTGGCGCAGGTTCATGGCGGTCGCAGCATACCAAGATGTTATGCATCGGCGACGGATTGGTATTTGCCGGTATGCCTTGGGCGCGGCACCATCCCCGCTCTTGCAAAGGAGACTTCCCGTGATGTTCCCGATCCGCCGCCGCGGCCTGCTCAAGTGCACGGCCGCCGGCGCCTGCGTCCTCGCGACGCATGCCCTCGCCGCCCAGGCCTGGCCCACCAAGACCGTCCGCATCATCGTGCCCTTCGCACCGGGTGGCGGCGCCGACTCGTCGGCCCGCGTGCTGGGCGACCTGCTCGCGCCCAGGCTCGGTCATGCCGTGATCGTCGAGAACAAGCCCGGTGCCGGCAGCGCCATCGGCGTGGTCGCGGCGGCCCAGGCCCGCGATGGCCACACGCTGCTCATGGCCAGCAACAGCATGGTCATCAATCCCTCGCTCACGCCGCAGATCGGCTACGACCCCGTGCGCGACTTCGACGCAGTCGGCATGGTGTCCGAACAGCCGCTGGTGCTGGTGGTGCCGGCCGGTTCGGCCGCCAGGTCGCTCCAGGACCTGCTCGCGCTGGCCAAGGCCAAAGGTGACCTCACGGCCGGCAACAGCGGCAACGGCACGCTCGCGCACATCGCCTCCGAAATCTTCGCCGGCCAGGCCGGGCTGCAGATCACCCCCGTGGCCTACAAGGGCGAGAGCGCCCTGCTGCCGGAGATGATCAGCGGCCTCGTGGACTTCGGCTTCCTCAACCTGCCCAGCGTGGCACCGCACCTCAAATCCGGGCGGCTGCGCGCGCTGGCCGTGTCCTCGCCGCAGCCGGTGCCGGACCTGCCGGGCGTGCCGACGCTGCGCTCGCTGAACTACCCCGCACTGGAGGTGCAGGGCTGGGCCGCGCTGCTCGCACCGAAGGGCACCATCCCCGCCGAAGGGCTGAACCGGTTGTCCACGCTGCTGATGGACGCGCTGGCTTCGGAGACGGTGAAGACGCGCTTCGCGGCACTCGCCGTCTCGCCCGTGGTCATGAACCGCCAGGCCTCGGGCAAGTTCCTCGAGGCCGAGGCCGCGCGTTACGCCGGCGTCATCAAGGCCCGCGGCATCAAGGCCGGATGAACCGCATGCAGGCGACGCAAGCGGGCACGGCACGCAGGCCGGATGTGGGCGAGTTGCAGGCCGACGTGCTGGTGTGCGGCGGTGGCGTGGCCGGCACGATGGCGGCAGTGGCGGCTGCGCGGCACGGCGCCCGCGTGGTGCTGCTCGAGCGCTATGGCTTCCTGGGCGGCAACGCGACGGCCGGCGCCGTTGCGCAGTTCAACAGCTGGCAGACCGCCAACGGCCGGCCCGTGGTCGCCGGGCTGGCGCAGGAGGCGGTCGAGCGCCTGCGGCGCTACGGTGCGGCCGGCGAGCACGAGACCTTCGTCATGTCCACCGGCCACCGCATGGACCGCGTGGAGTACGCCCCCGAGGTGCTCAAGCTCGTCCTCGACGACATGGTGCGCGATGCCGCCGTGCAGCCGCTGCTGCATGCGAGCCTGCTGGACGTGTCGCGCGCGGGCCGCCGCATCGAGGCGGTGCGCGTTCTCACCAAGGGCGGCCTGCTGCGCATCCGGCCCGGCGTGGTGGTGGATGCTTCCGGCGACATGGACCTGATGCAGCAGGCCGGCGCGGGCTTCCTGTCGCTGGACGAGGGCGAGGCCCTGCAGCCCGCCACCATGATGTTCCGCTTCGGGCCGATCGACTTCGCCCGTTTCGATGCGCTCTCGGCCGCCGACATCGCGGCGCTGGCGCGGCGCGGCTACGAGGACGGGGCGCTCGCGCGCGCCGCGCTGCACGTGGCACGCAACCCCTGCTCGCAGGACGGCTGGTTCAACGTGAGCCGCCTCGCGATCGATGCGACCGACCCGCTGGCGCTGGGGCGGGCCGAGATGGAGGGCCGCCGGCAGGCCTGGAACGCGGCCGCTTTCCTGCAGGCGCAGGTGCCCGGCTGCGAGCGAGGACGGCTCGTGGCCTTCGGCACGCAGGTGGGCGTGCGCGAGACGCGCCGTGTGGCCGGCCGGCACGTCCTCACGGCGCAGGACCTGCTGCAGCCGGTGCAGTTCGACGATGCGATCGCCGCAGGGGCGTACCCCATCGACATCCACCCGGCGGCAGGCGGCGAGCTGGAATACACGTCGCTGGGCGACGACCATGCCTACCAGATTCCGTTTCGCAGCCTGTGCCCGGATGGCCTGGACAACGCCCTCGTCGCGGGCCGCGGCGTGTCGGCCACGCACCAGGCGCTGGCGGCGATCCGCGTGATGACGATCTCGATGGCGGTGGGCCAGGCCGCGGGCACGGCGGCGGCGATGGCCGCGCAGGCACCCCGTGGCGCCACGGTCGCGTCCGTGGACATGCCCGCGCTGCGGCGCGTGCTGCAGGCGCGCGGCGCGCTGCTGGCCTGAGCGCGGGCGCCGCCCGGGCCGTGCCTCAGCGCCGGCCCAGCCATTCGGTCCGGCCCGACGCGCGCGGCACCAGCACCGGCTCGTAGCGCCCCGGCGTGAGCGACATGCGCACCTGTTCGGTCACGCCCTGGTAGGCACCCAGGGGGGTCTCGGCGTGAAACACCTCGGGGTCGAGGTAGGCGTGCGCGGGGCTGCTGTTGGCGCTCGCGTGGGCGTAGGCCTTGTCGAACAGCCCCAGCGTGTAGAGCCACAGCGACAGCCGGGTGAGCGACACGTGCACGCGCCAGCTGCCGCCCTCCTTCGCGCGGCGCATCAGTGCGGCGACGATGCCGGTGGTGAGGAACCAGGCACCGAGGTAGTCGTTGACGACCATGATGGTGGGCAGCCTGGGCGCCTGCGGCGTGCCTTCGAGCGTCATCACGCCGGTGACGCAGCCGGCCGTCTGGTCGAAGCCGGGGCGGTCGGCCCAGGGGCCGGTCCGGCCGTGCAGGCTGACGGTCGCGTGCACGATGCCGGGCCGCACGGCGGCGGCCTGCTCGGGCGAGAGGCCGTGGCGGTCCAGGAAGCCGTGGCGCCGGTTGGCATAGAAGACGTCGGCACCGGCGAGCAGGTGCTGCATGCGCGCATGGCCGTCAGCGGCGCCCACATCGAGCAGCGCGGAGCGCACGCCGACGTTGGCGGTGGCGTACAGCAGGTCGCTCTCGAAGTCGCTCGGACGCCAGATGTTGAGCACGTCGGCGCCGTGCAGCGCCATCGCGCGGCCGGTGCCGGCACCGGCGATCACGCGGGCCATGCCGAGTGCGCGGATGCCGCTCAGGGGCAGCTGCGGGCTCGGCGCGAAGGGCTCCGGCGGCGCATCGCCGATGCGCTCGATCTCGATCAGTGGCAGGTCGCGCAGCGCTTCAGCGTAGTGGGCCTCGGCCAGGAACTCCTCCACCGAGCGCAGCATGGGCATGACCACGCCGGCGCGCGCGCATGCCTCTTCGAGTTCGGCGGCCCGCCAGCCGCCGATGGCCTTCGCGACGGCCTGTTCGCTGTCGCTGCAACCCAGCAGGCGCAGCGCCGACGACTTGAGCCGCGGGTACAGGTTGAGCGGCATCACCCAGCGGCCGTCTCCCGCCTCGTAGAACTTCAGGGTGAAGGGCGAGTCCGGGTCGGCGGTGTTGCGCGGCGGATGGCCATTGAGCCGCTCCCACTTGCGGTCGTAGAAGGGGCACAGGCGGTGCGGCGCGCGGTGCAGGTCGACCGAGATGTCCTGCCCGGCGCCACCGCGCGCTCGCCACAACGCCGCCATGGCCACCGACTTGGCCGCCAGGCCGATGCCGGCCGCGGACGCGATGCGGAACACGCTGGGCAGGATCGGGTCGCGGCCCAGGAAGTCGATGCGGCCGCCGCTGTCTTCGGGGGCCAGGCCGACACCCTGCAGCACGCTGCGCAGGTGGGCGTGGGGGTCGAAGCCCTCGGCGTGCGCGGCCGGGGATGCGAGGGCACGGAGGATGGCCTCGGTGGTGGGGTGGGCGGAGGTCATGCGGTGTCTCTCTCCATACACGGGACCGTTCGGGCTGAGCCCGAAGGCCTCGAGGTCTGCACGGCTCGGCCTATGCCGCGACGCCGTCAGTCCTCGGCCT
>JAVHYA010000083.1:0-8258 GCA_031119395.1 Pseudomonadota bacterium | reverse complement strand
GGCCTTGGCCTTGGCCAGGGCCTGAAGGATCGCGATCTGCCGCGCGTCGCGTGCGGCTTCGAGCTCGGCGCGAGTGTGCCGACCGTAGGAGGCATCGGCCTGCTCGAAGATCAGCTTCGTCGTCGCCTCGTCGAAGCGCACCTCGCGCTGCATCGAGGCCCATCGCTTTTCCATGCCAGGCCCGAACTGCTGCACGAAGCTGCGCAGGCCGCCGTCGCCACCTCCCAGGTGGAAGGACGCGAAGGGCCCGTCCACCGCCCAGCGCAAGCCGACCGAGTGGGTCACGATGTCGTCCAGCTCGTCGATGGTGACGACGCCCGCGGCCACCAGCGCCACGCACTCGCGGAAGATGGCCGATTGCAGGCGGTTGGCGACGAAGCCGCTCACTTCCTTCCGCAACACCTTGGGCACCTTGCCCACGGCGCGGTAGAAGGCCACGGCCTCCTTCACCGCCGTGGCGGACGTGTCGTCGCCAGGCACCACCTCGACCAGCGGGATGATGTGCGGCGGGTTGAAGGGGTGGCCGATCAGCAGCCGCTGCGGCGTGTGCATCTCGCGCGCCTGCTCGGTGGCGGGCAAGGCGGAGCTGGACGAGAGGAACAGCGCCTTCGCCGGTGCCGCCGCCTCCACGCGCCGCCACAGGCCGCGCTTGAAATCGATGCGCTCGGGGCCGTTCTCCTGCACCAGGTCCACACCGGCCACGGCGCGTTCCAGGTCGGGTTCGAAGCGCAGGCGCTCGCCGACGCCGGCCCCGGCCAGCGGCGCGCCCAGCCGGGCCAGTGTCGGCATGGCGCGCGCCACGTAGTCGCGCACCTCGGCCTCGACGCCTTCGCGCGGATCGCTCACCACCACCGCGAGGCCGTGCGCGAGGAACACCGCCACCCACGAGGCGCCGATGACGCCGGCCCCGACGACCGCCACCGTGCGGTAGCGTTGCAGCACGTTGTCGTCGTCTTCGCTCATGGTCGGCTCGCCAGGTAGTCGTGCACCACCGTCGGCGGCGTCAAGGAGAGGTCGGCCAGGATGTGGCTGGCCGCCACGATCTCGCGCACCGGAAAGTCGGCCATCGGCGCCAGCACATGCTCGAAGAGCTGCAGGCGCGCCGGCCCCGTGAAGGCGAACTTGATGTCGATGTCCTGGATCTGCGTGCGCACCAGTTCGCAGATGCGCATCTGCCGGTCGTAGCCGCGCATGAGCTTGAGCATGAAGGTCGGCACGCAGATCTCCGCCCTCGCGTCCTCCACGGCCAGCGGCTGATGCTTGTAGCCCATGGTGGCCTGGGCGATGCGCAGGCTGCCGTAGTCGAGCGTACCGACCAGCGTGTCGGAATCGACGAACAACTTGGGCGCGCCCAGCTTCTTGGGAAAGGCGCTGACCTCGCGGCCGCTGGCGATGGCCGGGTGGTTGTCGACGTACATCGCGTGCAGGTACTCGCCCTTCTCCTGCCCCAGCCGCACGACGACGGCCTGCCCGCACTCGGTGTAGCTGCCCAGGCCGGTGGTGTCGGGCATGCGCATGACCTCGAAGCGCACCAGCGGGTCGTCGATCTCCAGCGGCTCGGGGACCACCTTGCGCAGCGCCTCGACGTCGGTGCGGTAGCTGATGTTGAGGTATTCCCGGTCGTGGAAGCGGTAGGGCCCGCGCGGGAAGGCCGGCGCACCCAGCGGCGTGCTGACCTGCTTGAACAGTTCGTCGATCTTCATGGCCTGGCGCTGCCTTGTCTCCTGTCGTATGCGGGATTCTGCGAGTGACGCCGGGGTGGGCGACAGGTTTGCGGCGGCTAAGATGGGGTGAGTTCCGGACAGCCGCCTGCGCCGCAGCCCTGCCGGCTGCACCTTCCCCGTCGCCACGCCTTGGACCGCGCCACACCAACCATGCAGGGTGTTCCCGATTCCGTGACCCGCAGCGCGTCGCCGCTCCCGCTGGCCGACGAGCGCGTCTACCCGCCCTACAAGATCGCCACGCTGGTCGAGACGCTCGCCGAGTCGGGCGTGGGCGCCGAAGCCGCGCTCGCCCGCACGGGCCTGCAGGCCGGCGAGTTGCACAGCACCACGCTGCGCACCTCGATCCGCCAGTTCCTCACCGTGTGCCGCAACGGCATGGCCGCCACCGCCGACCCCGAGCTGCCCTTTCGCGCCGGCGCGCGCATGCGGGTGTCGAGCTACGGCATGTACGGCTATGCGCTGCTGTGCTGCGGCACGCTGCGCGAGGTGACGCAGATGGCAACGCGCTTCCATCGCCTGGCCACGCCCACCGTCTCGCTGCAGTTCCGCGAGGAGGCCGATGCCGGCCGCAGCGAAGGCGTGTGGCGCTTCGACGAGGTGTCGGGCCTCGATGTGGACGACCCTCTGTACCGCTTCCTCGTCGAATTCCAGTTCGGCATCCACCAGACGCTGGCGCGCGACATGCTCGGGCCCGGCTTCGCGCTGAGCCGCCTGCGCATGCGCTTCTCCAGGCCGGCACACCATGCGCTGTACCGCCGCCACTTCGGCGTCGACGGCGATTTCGACCAGCCCTGCAACGAGCTGCGCTACCCGGCCGCCGAACTCGACCGGCCCGCGGCTTACCGCAACCCGATCACGGTGGCGATGGCGGCCGAGGTGTGCGAACGCATGCTGGTCGAAGCCAAGACCGCGAGCGGCGTGACGCGGCGCGTCTACAACCTGCTGATGGACACGCCGGGCCGCTTCGACGACATGGAAGCGTTGGCGCACAAGCTCAACACCAGCTCGCGCACGCTGCGCCGCCACCTCACGCAGCAGGGCACCTCGTACAAGGAGATCCTGGACGACGTGCGCAGCCACCTGGCCAAGGAATACCTGCGCAACACGCGCATGAGCATCGACGACATCGCGGGCACGCTGGGCTTCAGCGATGCGGCCAACTTCCGCCATGCCTTCCGGCGCTGGACGCAGCGCAGCCCGAGCGACTTCCGCAGGTAGGGGCCGCAGCCCCGTGTTTTCCCGGGGGCGGCTGGCCGGTGGGCACCGGTTTGTGACCGCGCTTCGTCTTGGTCGGCGGGAGCGCCGCCTGAACAATGGCCGCTCGCACCCTCGGCTGCGGCAAGCAGCCATCGACCCAGGAGACACCCCCGTGAAGCGTTCCACCTTCATCGCCGCCGGCGCGCTCGGCGCCGCCGGCCTGCTCGCCTCGGGCGCCGCCCAAGCCGCCGGCTACCCCGACCGACCGATCCGCATGGTCGTGCCCTACGCGGCGGGCGGCGGCGTCGATGCCATTGCGCGCCAGGTGGGCCGCAAGCTCGGCGATGCGCTCGGCCAGCAGGTGGTCATCGACAACAAGCCGGGCGCGGGCGCCATCATCGGCCTCGACGCGGTGGCCAAGGCCACGCCCGACGGCTACACGATCCTCTTCACCGCGGGCTCGTCGATGAACATCAACCCGCACGTCTACAAGAAGCTGCCCTACGACCCGGCGAAGGACTTCCAGCCGGTGGCGCAGGCGGGCAACACGCCCTTGCTGCTGCTGGTCAACGCCACCAACCCGTCGAAGACCGTGGCCGAGTTCAACGCCGCTGCCAAGGCCAAGCCCGGCAGCGCGAGCTTCGGCTCCTACGGCAACGCGACCACCGGCCACCTGATGGGCGTGGCCTATGCCAAGGACGCGAAGATCGAACTGCTGCACGTGCCCTTCAAGGGTGCGGCACCGGCGCTGACCGACTTGATGGCCGGGCAGATCACGGCGGTGATCGCCGACCTCGGTTCCTCGGCCGGCCTCATCAAGGGCGGCAAGGTGCGCGCGCTCGCGCAGACCGGCGCCAAGCGCAACCCCGCCCTGCCCGACGTGCCCACCTTCACCGAGGCGGGCTTTCCGGGCATGGCCGGCATGACGGGCTGGCTCGGCATCTTCGCGCCAGCCAAGGCGCCCAAGGAGGCGGTCGACAAGCTCGCGACCACACTGGCCCAGGTGCTGCAGCAAGCCGACCTGAAGGCCAGCATGGCCGAGCTGGGCTACGAGGCCACGGGCCTGGCCGGCGCGAAGTTCGACGCGCTGGTGCGCGCCGACACCGACCGCTGGGGCAAGGTCGTGAAGGACATGGGCGGCATCACGCTGGACTGAAGAGCAAGGCTGTCACACACCGCCCCGCGCCCGCGCGGCGTGCTTTGCGAGGCGTCTGCGGTCCGTCGGGCCGCAGGCGCCCTCTTTTTCCATGGCTTGCTACTGAATTGATAGCAATCTGCGCCCGCCCCACGGGCGCTGCGGGCCGATCTGGCTTGAAGAATCAGCGAACGAAGGTGCGGTGCACCTCGAGCGGCGCATAGGCCGCTGCGATCTGCTCGCGCAGCTGCGTGGCCGGCTGCGCCCAGGGCGCCGCAAGTGCGAACCAGCCGTCCAGGCCCGCCGGCACGAAGGCGCCGAGCACGCGGTGGCGCGAGCGCTCCAGCCATTCGCCGGCCATCAGCCCGCCGGTCACCCATTGCGGCACCCAGGGGCCGAGCAACGCGGGCGTGCGCGCCGTGGCGCCCAGTTCCAGCGTGCAGTCGGGCCGCGCGGCGACGCTGCCGTGCAAGGCTGCGGCGAGCGCGTCGCCGATGCGGTCGAGCGCATCGCGCGCGGCGCGCAGCACGGCATCGAAGTTGAGAAAACCGTGGAACTGGCCGGCGTAGTGCAGCAGCTGCACGGGCACGCCGTCGGCGCGCAGGCGCGCCGCGTAGGCCAGGCCGTCGTCGCGGATCGGGTCGAAGCCGGCCGTCAGCACCAGCGCGGGCGGCAGTCCGGCCAGGCTGGGCGCCAGCGCGGGCGACAGGCGCGGGTCGTCCAGGTCATGCGCATGGGCGGCCACCTGTGCGTCGAACCAGCGGATGGAGTCCTCGGTGAGCAGGTAGCCCTGCGCGTTCTGTGCCCGCGAGGCGTAGGCATCGCGCAGGTTGGTGGCGGGATAGACCAGCACCTGCAGCCGCGGCGGCGCCCCCTCGCCCCGCTCGGCAAGGCGCTGCGCCAGCGCGGCCGCGAGGTTGCCGCCGGCCGAGTCGCCGCCCAGCGCGATGCGGTCGGCGTCGAGGCCCAGCCGCGCGGCATGCGCACGCAACCAGTCGAGTGCGGCCAGCGCGTCGTCGCGGCCGGCGTGCAGGTCGTGCTCGGGCGCAAGCCGGTAGCGCACCGTCGCGACGACGGCACCGCTGCGCTCGGCGATGTGGCGGCAGATCGCGTCGGCCGTGGCCAGGTTGCCGACCGTGAAGCCGCCGCCGTGCAGCCACAGGAAGAGCGGCCGGGCCGCGCCGGCCGCTGCCGCCGCCGGGCGGAACAGCCGCAGCGCCAGCGTGCCGCCCGGGCCGGGAATGCGGTGGTGGTCCACCCGCGGCAGCGGCACGCGCCGTGCCATCAGCGTCGACATGAGGTGCCAGCGCCGACGCATGGCGGCCACGCTGGGCACCTGGCCCGCCGAGCGGCGTGCGACGAGGTTCAGGCTGCGCAGCAGCACCTGGGCCTCGGGGTCGGGCTTCGGCGCACGCGGCGTGCGGGGCAGTCCCGGGCCGGCGGGCAGCGTGCGCACGGCGCTCACAGCGAGGACACCAGGTGGCCGCCGTCGACGGGGATGACCGAGCCGGTCATCCACGACGAGGCCTCGGTGGCCAGCAGCAGCCAGGCGCCGTCGAGTTCCTCGGCCTTGCCCAGGCGGCGCATGGGCACGCGCTTGACCATGGCCTGCCCCGCCTCGGTGGCGAAGTAGGCGTCGTTGATGTCGGTGAGGATGTAGCCCGGCGCGATCGCGTTCACGCGGATGCCGTAGCGCGCCCATTCGAGCGCCAGGCCCTTGGTCATCTGGATCACCGCGGCCTTGGTGGCCGAATACGGCACCACGTGGTGCATGACGCGCTCGCCCAGGATGGAGGCGATGTTGATGATCGCGCCGCCGCGCTTCGCGTCGCGCCAGCGGCGCGCGGCTTCGGTGGCGGTGAGCCACACGCCGCGCAGGTTGATCCGGATGGTGCTGTCGAAGTCGGCCGGGTGCATGTCGATGGCCGCGCCGTCGCCGCCCACGCCGGCGTTGTTGACCACCACGTCGACCGGGCCGCCGTCGGCATCGATGGCGTCGAAGCCGGCGCGGATGGCCGCGTCGTCGCCGACGTCCATCTCGAGCACCAGCACGCCCGCGGCGCCCAGCGCCTGCAGTTCGGCGGCCAGCGCCTCGAGCTTCGCCTTGCGCCGTGCCGCGATGACGACGCGCGCGCCGTGGCGTGCCGCCAGCCGCGCGAAGTGCGCGCCCAGCCCGCTCGACGCGCCCGTGACGAGCACGCCCTTGCCCTTGAGCATTGCGCCCAGATCCATGCTGTTGTCTCCTTGGAATCGTTGTCGAATGCGGGGTCGGACAGCCGTACGCGAAGGACGCAAAGACTTCGCCAAGGGCGCGAAAAAGACATTCACCGATTTCGGTTTTCTTTCGCGTCTTTCGTGGAACCTTCGCGCCCTTCGCGTACGGAAGTCCGGCCCCGTGTCAGGAAGCCCCGACGCCATACGCCTCGAGCCGCGCCGCGACCTCGGCCACGTGGTGGCTCAGCACCACCACGTCGTGCGTGCTGCCATCGCGGCCGCGCACGTGGCCGGCCAGCAGCGCCTCGGGGCGAAAGCCCAGGCTCTCGAACATGGCGATGGCGCTGGCCTGGTCCGTGGTCATCTGGGCCGTGAGCTTCTCCAGGCCCAGCGACAGGGCCTGCGCGAAGCAGTCCTGGATCAGCTGCCGGCCCAGGCCCAGGCCGCGCGCCGCCGGCCCCACCACCACCCGCAGCTCGCCCACGTGCGGCGACCACGACAGCTCGTCGTGGATCAACGCGGTGCAGCCGACGATCCGCCCGTCGAGCCGGGCCACGAGGCTGGGCATGCGCCGCCGCTCCACCGCCTCGCGCAGCCAGGCCTTGATGACGCGCGGCTGGCTGATGTCGCGGTAGGTGAAGAGCAGGTCGTGCGGCGGCAGGGCCTGCGCGAAGGCGAGCAGCGCGGCCTCGTCGCCGGCGCGCAGCTCGTCGATCGCGACGGCACGGCCTTCGAGGCTGAGCGAGCGGGGGTACGGGCGCGCAGCGTGTTGTGGGGTGGTCATACCGATCGTTCTCCGAGCCATTGGTCGAGCTTGGGCCACATGCGCTTGACGGCATTCGGCCCGGCCACGAGGCTGACGTGCCCGCCCTTGAGCATCACCTCTTCCTTGTCGGTGGAGCCCACCTGCTCCATCAGCGGATGCGCGGCGGCGTAGGGCACGATGTGGTCGTGCTCGGCCACCACCGAGAGCAGCGGCACGCGGATGCGGCCGAGGTCGACGGTCCTGCCGCCGATCTTCAGCGTGCCCTTGTGGAGCGCGTTCTCCCACATCAGCAGCTCGGTGGTCTGCTTGAAGTAGGCGCCGGCCAGCGGCAGCGTCTCGGTGCCCCAGCGGTCCATCATCCGGTACTGCCTGACGTACTCGTCGTTCCACATGTTGTCCCACAGGCGCAGCGCGCCGGTCACGCGGCCGGTGGGGCGCAGCGCATCGAAGCCGCCGGTGATGACCTGCGCCGGCACGATGCCGTTGGCATCGACGATGCGGTCGACGTTGAAGTGCCTGCGGTCCGACCAGGCCTGGAACAGCGCCATCTGGCTGAAGTCGACGGGCGTGGTGAAGCACACCAGGTTGGCCAGCGGCCCGTCGGCATGCAGCGCGGCGTAGATGAGCGACAGCACGCCGCCGAAGCAGTAGCCGACGATGTTCACGTCCTGCTCGCCCGATCGCTCCTGCACCCGCCGCACGCACTCGGGGATGAAGCGCTGCGTGTAGTCCTCCAGCCGCAGGCCGGCCTCGTCGGCGCGCGGCGGGTTCCAGTCCATCACGTAGACGTCGTAGCCGCGCTTGAGCAGGTGCTCGACCAGGCTCTGCCCGGGCGCGAGGTCGAAGATGTAGGCGCGGTTGGTGGTGGCCATCACCAGCAGCAGCGGCACGCGGTAGATCTCGTCGGCCATCGGCCGGTAGTGGTACAGGCTGAGCGTGCCATCGCTGTGGACCAGTTCCTTGGGCGTGGTGCCCACGGTGGCAGCGCCGGCGCCGAGGTAGTTCACGCCCTTGATGCTCCGCTGTACCGCGTGGTCGATCTCGTCGCGCACGCGGGCGACCCAGTCGAGGTCGGGCGTGGCGGGCCTGTCCGCCCGGGTCTTCGTGTCGGCGCTCATGGTCAGCGGCCCTTGCGCGCGGGCGGGCGACGCGTGGCGGCGGGCTTCTTCGCGGCCGGGCGGCGGCGCGTCGGCGGCGGGGGCGCCGCGGCGGACTCCAGCGG
>JAVHYA010000145.1 GCA_031119395.1 Pseudomonadota bacterium | reverse complement strand
GGCAGTGGCGCAGGAGCTGGCAGTGGCGCAGGAGCTGGCAGTGGCGCAGGAGCTGGCAGTGGTGCTGGCAATGGCAGCGCGCGACTTCTGAGTTACGTCACGCAGCCTGACGACCCGAGCGCAGACACATGCTCAGGTGAAGGTGAGGACACAGACACCCGGTTGAAAGTCTCCAAAGCAGCAGTGGATTTCTTCAAGGCCAATGCAGGCGCCCGTTGGAAATCCTTGGTCGTTATGCCGCACAACAATCCCGGCTTTGACGTCAAGGCAGTCACGGTGGACGGCATCGAGGAACTGATTGAGGTGAAGGGGCAGACTGGCGAATGGTCACGAGTTGGCGTAGTGGTCACACCCACTGAACTTGCTAAGGCACGGGAACTAGGAAGCCGATATTGGCTATGCATAGTTGAATTCGCGCTGGACCCCGCTCGGTCGAGAATGTACTTAGTGCGTAATCCATACGGCCTCGCGACCGAATTCCGGTTCGACTGTGGGTGGAAGAACGTGGCGGTCGATTAGTCGCAGGCGTGTGCGGACGATTTAACTGCCAAGGCCGGTGCGGTCGAGTCGAATGTCGTCGGCAACCGAGCACGGGACAGCGTCCATCCGCGCCGAATAGACTGCGTGCGACCTTTTAGACTTTTTCCCGAGCCAAGCGCTCGAGGCGCGATCGGAGTAAAGCGTCGTCGCCTCGATTGTCCGGACCTGCGCACCCGCTGTTGGGTGGACTCGCTATCGGTCGGAACTAGAGATACTGGCACCTTTGCAACCTCTCAGCGTCGTTCGCCTTTGCAGGCCAGAGTGGTCGAATGATCTCAATGGACGCGAGAGCGTGAACTGGTCCTTCTCCGCCGACCGACCGCAACCGCTGCGTAGCAATCGCCCACGAGCCTCGATCTTCCTGATTGCGCGACGCTTGGATTGCGGGGCCACGTCACGCTCGAAGATTCATTCCACCAACCCCCTCAACTTCAAAAACGCCAACCCCGCCATCACCGCATCATTCAACGCATCGTGCGCCGGCCGGGTCGGCAGCCCCAGGTCCTTCATCAGCGTGTCGAAGCGCAGATCGATGGCGGCCTCGCGCTCGTAGCCGGTGCGCTGCCGGTTCTTGAAGTCGTAGTACAGCGCCGAGACCTCGATCTTCGGCTGCGGCAGGCCCATGCCGAGCATGGGAAACAGCACGCGGTCGATCATGGCGACGTCGAACTCCAGGTAGTAGCCGACCAGCGGGCGGCTGCCGATGAAGTGCAGCAGGCGCTGCACGGCGTCTTCCGGCGCGATGCCCTGGGCGACGTCGCGCTCGCGCAGCTGGTGCACGCGCACGGCCTCGGGCGAGACGGCGCGCTTGTCGGGGCGCACCAGCAGTTCCAGGCGCTCGCTGGTGAGGAGGCGATGGCCCCGGATGCGCACGGCGGCGATGGCGACGATCTCGTCGCGGCGGGTGTCGAGGCCGGTGGTCTCGCAGTCCAGCGCCACCCACTCGTTCTCGGGCGGCGGGTCCCACATGAAGGCATAGCGCGGGTCGCCCAGGTGGTAGAGCATCCACCGGCGCTTCAGGGCCGCGGTCCAGTCGGCGACGGGGGTGCTCATGGGGTGCTGCCGCGCGCGCTCACCGCTCGTGGTTCACAGTTGGTCGAGGTGAAAGCGCGACTGGATCAGCCGGCGGAAGCGCTTGACGATGTCGAGCGTGTCCTTGAGCAGGTCGCGTTCCAGGCTGGTGAGGCGCGCGACGTCGACGTTGCCGCTCACCGGCCGGCCGGCGTCGAGGTCGTCCAGGCCGGCCTTCAGGCGCAGCGCCATGAAGAAGTGCAGGCTCTCGATGACGTCGGTGGCCATGGCGCGCTCGAACAGGCCGGCGGCCACCAGGGCGTCGAGCCGGGCGGCGGTGGATGTGGCGTCCAGGTGCGCGCGCAGCGCCAGCGCGCGCACGCCGTGCACCAGCGGGAAGAGGCCCTGCTTCTTGATGTCGAGGCCGTGCCCGCGCCCGCTGCCGCCCCCGCCGAACCAGCGCTGCAGCCAGCCGCCGTCGTCGGCCGCGAAGGCGTCGATGGCGGCGGCAAAGCGCGCCAGCATCGCCTCGTTGTCGGTGGCAAAGCGGAACACGCGCTCGCGCACGGCGGCCAGCAGCGCCGCATCGCCGGCGACCGGGTGCGCGTCCAGAAAGATGGCCAGCGCCATGAGCTTGTCGCCGTCGGGCCGCAGCAGCCAGTCGCTGGCACGGTCCGCGAATGCGCTCACGCTGCCGCGCCAGGCCGGGTTGCGCAGCATGATGCCGCCGCGGCAGTCCGGATACCCGAAGGCCGCGAGCGCGGCGCCGAAGCGCTCGCACACGGTCTGCAGATCGTCGGGCGGCACGTAGCCGTCGGCCAGCAGCAGGGCGTTGTCCTGGTCGGTCTTGAGCAGCTGCTCGCCGCGGCCTTCGCTGCCCATCACGAGCAGGCAGCTGTGCGCCACCAGTTCGGGCGGGGCGACGAGCTGCCAGGCGCGTTCGAACAGCCGCGCGTTCAGGGCCTGCACCAGTGCGGCGATCTGGGCCACGCGGGTGCCGCCGCGCTGCAGCAGCGCCACCAGCCGGGTGATGTGCGCGCTGGCCGTGGCCAGGTCGTCCAGCGTGTGCGCCTCGGCGATGCGGCGGCTGATGAGGTACGAGTGGTTCGACAGGAAGCTGAACAGGTCCAGCGCCTCGACCAGGCCCAGCACGTCGGCCGCGGCGACCGGGCCGCCGGCCGCGTCGTCGCGCAGCACCACGGCACGGTGGATGCGGTGGCGCGTCATGACGGTGAGCGCGTCGCCCACCGGGTCGCCGGCCCTCACGGTGTGCAGGCCGAAGCTGGCCACCTCGCGCACCGGCAGGCGCTCCAGCGGCGTGCCGTGCAGCACGGCGCGCTGCAGCGCGTTGGCGGTGAAGATGCCCAGGCGCGGCGGCGTTCCTTCCGGCGCGTCGGCCGCGTCGTCGCGCACCAGCACGGCGGTGCTGCGCTCGGCCTGGAACAGGCGGACCACGGCGACCACGTCCAGCGCGCCATCCACGATGTGCGCCGCCCGCAGGCCCACCGCATCCACGCGCGCCATGGCCAGCGACTGCATCTCGTGCGCACCGCCGCGGCCGGCGATGGCGCCCAGCTTGTCGGACAGCTCGGCGAAGAGCAGGGCGCCGAAGGTCGCGTTGCGGGCGATCAGGCGGTTCACCACCTCGCGCGGCAGCTCGTAGGCGATGCTCTCCTCGGCCGCCACGAACCGGCCGCTCACCTCGCCGGCGACGAGGCTGCGGCCGTCGAAGGTGTCGTCGGGCCCGTAGCCGGCCACCGGCTCGGTGCCGCCGCTGGCGTACTGCTGCACGAAGCCCTTGATGAGCACGAAGAGGTGGGTGGGCGCGATGCCGGGCTCCAGCAGCGTGTCGCCCTCGCGGAAGTAGGCGATGTCCACGCCCTGCTGCACCCACTGGCGCTCCTCGGCGTCGAGGCAGTCGAAGGGCGAGGCGGCGAAGTTGAAGGCGTGGGGCATGGCCCCTCAATCTAGAACGCGATCGGGCCGGGCGCGATGCGGTGCGTCAAAGCGTGGTCGTGCGCATTGGCGGGTCAACCCCGAATCTCGGCGCTTCGCGCCGGCGGTCGCCGGCGTCCCTCCGCCCCCCGTCGCCATCGGCCTGGCGCGGCAGATCCGGCCGATGGATGTGGTGGGCGAGGGGCCGTCGCGTCCTGCTACTTCTTTCCTTGGGCTGCGGGGCCGGCTTGGGGCGAACCCGGGCCTGCCTGCGCCGGGTCCTCGGCGCTGATGTGGTCGAGCAGATCGTCGAGCGTGTCGAAGGACACCGTCGGTGTCTCCGGGTCTCGCGCGTCGACGGCGAGGTCCTCGACAGCAAGCGCCTCGTCGAGCTGGACATGAATCCAGCTGTCGGGAAACTGGCGCGGCGCCTCGAAGCGCAACAGGGTCGTGCTGGCGAACACGACCACGGACTTCAGGGCCAGGTCGGCTCGCAGGGGGGTGCTTTCATTCACCGGCGCATCCCCCACGGCGGCCTCGATCTCGTCCACGAGCTCGTCGACGACCACGCGCCACTGCTCGGGCGACACATCGAGGATGCGCTGGATGCCGCGCACCAGCACCGCAGGATCCGGCGCCTCCTCTTCCTCGAGCTCAGGATCGACATTGACCCAGACATCGGCTTCGGCAGCCCGGACCCGAGCCCGGCCGACCACGATGCCATCACGCACCTCGATGTCCGAGAGCAAGCCGCTGTTGGCGATCTCGTTGCAAAGTCTGTCGATCATCCTGCATCCACCCGGTCTTTTGAGCGGCCGGATTCTAGGCATGCAGGCCTGGCACCGGACCGCGCCGGGCCGTCGCGCCGCGTCCGACCCTGCTCAGGCAGGCATTGCGGGTAAACCCTAAAATTCGGGCTCCTCGCCGGCCCGCGCCGGCGTTCTTTCGCCCGCTCCACCGCCTGCCTTGAACCCCTCCGCACCCGCGCCGGCCGATGCCGTCTCGCCCGCCCGTTTTCTGCGCGCCATCCTGGCCCTCGGCGTCGGCGGCTTCGCCATCGGCACCGGCGAGTT
>JAVHYA010000144.1 GCA_031119395.1 Pseudomonadota bacterium | reverse complement strand
CCCAGGGCGATGAGGTGGCGGCGAAGGGGCATGACGGTTCTTTCGAAGGGCGTGACAAGTGATGGAAGCCAGGGACGCAAGCAGGTTCGGGGCCCGCCCGCCTCACTCGACCATCGGCAGCTTCAAGCCCTGCCGCTTCGCGGTGGCCACGGCGATGTCGTAGCCCGCATCCGCATGGCGCATGACGCCGGTGGCCGGGTCGTTCCACAGCACGCGCTCGATGCGCTTGGCCGCCGCGTCGGTGCCGTCGCACACGATCACCACGCCGCTGTGCTGCGAATAGCCCATGCCCACGCCGCCGCCGTGGTGCAGGCTGACCCAGGTGGCGCCGCCGGCGGTGTTGAGCAGCGCGTTGAGCAGCGGCCAGTCGGAGACGGCGTCGGTGCCGTCCTTCATCGACTCGGTCTCGCGGTTGGGGCTGGCCACCGAGCCGGTGTCCAGGTGGTCGCGGCCGATGACGATGGGCGCCTTCAGCTCGCCGTTCCTGACCATCTCGTTGAAGGCCAGGCCGGCCCGGTGGCGCTCGCCCAGGCCCAGCCAGCAGATGCGCGCCGGCAGGCCCTGGAAGGCGATGCGATCGCGCGCCATGTCCAGCCAGCGGTGCGTGTGGGTGTTCTCGGGGAACAGCTCCTTGATCTTGGCGTCGGTCTTGTAGATGTCCTGCGGATCGCCCGAGAGCGCGACCCAGCGGAACGGGCCCTTGCCCTCGCAGAAGAGCGGACGGATGTAGGCCGGCACGAAGCCGGGGAAGTCGAAGGCGTTCTTCACCCCCTCGTCGAAGGCGACCTGGCGGATGTTGTTGCCGTAGTCCACGGTGGGGATGCCCATGGCCTGGAAGTCCAGCATGGCCTGCACATGCACGGCGCAGCTCCTGGCGGCTGCCGCCTTCAGCTCGGCATGACGCGCCGGGTCCTGCGCGGCGGCGCGCCACTGCTCGACGCTCCAGCCCGCGGGCAGGTAGCCGTTGATGAGGTCGTGCGCCGAGGTCTGGTCGGTGACCAGGTCGGGCTTCAGGCCACCGGCCTTGGCGCGCTTGACCAGTTCGGGCAGGACCTCGGCCGCGTTGCCCAGCAGCGCGATCGACACGGCTTCCTTCGCGTCGCAGTGCTGCTGGATGAGTTCGAAGGCATGGTCGATGTCGCGTGCCTGCTTGTCGACGTAGCGCGTGCGCAGGCGGAAGTCGATGCTCGATTGCTGGCACTCGATGTTCAGCGACACGGCGCCCGCCAGCGTGGCGGCCAGCGGCTGCGCGCCGCCCATGCCGCCCAGGCCGGCGGTGAGGATCCACCTGCCGCCCAGGTCGTTGTCGTAGTGCTGCCGGCCGGCCTCGACGAAGGTTTCGAAGGTGCCCTGCACGATGCCCTGGCTGCCGATGTAGATCCAGCTGCCGGCCGTCATCTGGCCGTACATGAAGAGGCCCTTGCGGTCGAGCTCGTTGAAATGCTCCCAGTCGGCCCACTTGGGCACCAGGTTGGAGTTGGCCAGCAGCACGCGGGGCGCATCGGCATGCGTCTTGAACACGCCCACGGGCTTGCCCGACTGGATGAGCAGCGTCTCGTCGTCGTTCAGTTCCTTGAGCGACGCGAGGATCTGGTCGTAGCACGCCCAGTTGCGCGCCGCGCGGCCGATGCCGCCGTAGACCACCAGGCTCTGCGGGTTCTCGGCCACCTCGGCGTCGAGGTTGTTCTGCAGCATGCGGAAGGGCGCCTCGGTGAGCCAGCTCTTGCAGTTCAACTGGCTGCCGCGCGGCGCGCGGATCACGCGGGTCGGGTCGTGGCGGGGATCGGCGGTGACGAATTTCTCGGGGGCGTTCATGGCTGGGCTCCTTCGATGAGGTTCAGGCGTGGCTGGGCAGGATGTTCAGCAGCGCGTCGGGCAGGTCGGCCTTCAGCGCCCAGAGGCGCATGGCCTCGAGGTCGGGGGCGAGATAACGGTCGCGCTCGACGAAGGCGACCTGCGCGCGGATGCGGGCGAACTCGGCTTCGACCAGGGGCGAGGACTTGAGGCCGTTGTCGCGCTTGAGCTCGATGCCCTGCGCGGCGGCCATGGCCTCGATGCCGACCACCACCGCGGTGTTGTTCACCATGTCGGCCAGGCGGCGGGCGGCGAAGGTGGCCATGGACACATGGTCCTCCTGGTTGGCGGAGGTGGGCAGGCTGTCCACGCTGGCGGGATGGGCCAGCGACTTGTTTTCGGAGGCGAGCGCCGCGGCCGTGACCTGCGCGATCATGAAGCCGGAGTTGAGGCCCCCGTCGCGCACCAGGAAGGGCGGCAGGCCGGACAGGCCCGTGTCCAGCAGCAGCGCGATGCGTCGCTCGGCGATGGCGCCGACCTCGCTGACCGCCAGCGCGACGATGTCGGCGGCGAAGGCGACCGGCTCGGCGTGGAAGTTGCCGCCCGAGATCACCTCGCCCGGACCGGAGGTCCCTTCGGTGAACGCGGTGAAGACCAGCGGGTTGTCCGACGCGGCATTGGCCTCGATGACGAGCACGCGCGCGGCATGCGCGAGGTTGTCGAGGCAGGCGCCCATCACCTGCGGGATGCAGCGGATGGAGTACGGGTCCTGCACGCGGCCGCAGTCGGCGTGCGAAGGCACGATCTCGCTGCCTTCGAGCAGCGCGCGCACCGCCCCCGCCACGGCGATCTGCCCCGGCTGGCCGCGCGCGGCGTGGATGCGCGCGTCGAAGGGCTTGATCGAGCCCTGGATGGCCTCGAGCGACAGGGCGCCCGACATGAGCGCCGAGGCGAACACGTTCTCGGCGCCGAAGAGGCCCGACAGGGCGAGCGCGGTGGACACCTGCGTGCCGTTGAGCAGCGCCAGGCCTTCCTTGGGACCGAGCACGAAGGGCTCGAGCCCGATGGCGCGCATCGCCTCGGCGCCCGGCACCGTGCCGCCCCCCATCGAATCCGGCAGTTGCGCCGCGCCTTCGCCGATCAGCACGCAGGCCAGGTGCGCCAGCGGCGCCAGGTCGCCCGAGGCGCCGACCGAGCCCTTGGCCGGGATGACGGGCGTGACGCCGGCGTTGAAGAGCGCGAGCAGCGCGTCGGCCAGCGCCGGCCGCACGCCCGAGTGGCCGCGCGCGAGGCTCACCGCCTTGGTGGCGAGCACCAGCCGCACCACCGCGGGCGCGAGCGGCTCGCCGGTGCCCACGCTGTGCGAGAGCACCAGGTTGCGCTGCAGCTCGGCCAGGTGGTCGTGGCCGATCTTCGTGCTGGCCAGCTTGCCGAAGCCGGTGTTGATGCCGTAGACCACTTCGTCGTGGTCCACGATGCGCTGCACCACCGCCTGTGCGGCCTGCATCGGCGCGGCGGTGGCCGCATCGAGCGCGAGCCGCACGCCACCGGCATGGATGGCACGCAACTGCGCCAGGGACACACGGCCAGGGTCGAGGGTGAGTGCGGTGAGAGTCATGGGAACCTGTCTATACAAGTAGGGGCGGGCGAAGTCGGGGCGGTGCGCCGTTCAGGCGGAAGATGGGTTGCCGTCGGCCCGGAAGCGGCTGCCCAGGCGGTAGCGCGACGCGGGGTGCAGGCAGCGCACCACCGTGACGGGCACCGTGCGCGTCCAGGTGCGCCGCGTGAGGAGCAGGCAGGGGTCGGCCGCCGCCATGTCGAGGCGGTCCGCCTGCTCGGCGGTGGGCAGCACGGCATCGACCAGGTGCTCGATCTGGTCGAAGGGCACATGACGCACCAGGTATTCGCTCGGCGGCGTGGCCGCGAGGTCCTGCTCCAGGTAGTCGGGCACGACGCGTGGGCTGACGTAGCGATCCTCGAGCTGCACCGGCACGCCGTCTTCCAGGTGCAGGCAGGTCGAATGAAAGACCGATTCGCCGGCGCGCAGGTCGAGCCAGGCGGCCACGTCGGGCGAGGCCGCCACGCGTTCTGCCGACAGCAACTGGTAGCCGTAGTCGTGGCCGCGCGCGCGGATCTCGCTGGCGATGTTGGCGATCTGCAGCAGCGTGGACTGCGGCTTGTTCTCGGCCACGAAGCTGCCCACGCCCGCCACGCGCACGATGCGGCCCTGCTCCACCAACTCGCGCAGCGCACGGTTGATGGTCATGCGCGAGATGCCGAACTGCGCCACCAGCTCGTGTTCCGACGGCAGCCGGTGCCCGGCGGGCCAGGTGCCGTCCTGGATGCGGCGGGTGATGTGTTCCTTGACCTGCTCGTAGAGGGCGAGGGAGGGCTCGCCGGAGGAGTCGGCCTGAATACGGACAGCCGAACGCAGAGGGCGCAAAGGCTTCGCAGAGGACGCAAAAGGGACAGCCAATTTCTTATTGCCTTCTTTTGCGACCTCTGCGCGCTTTTGCGATCTCTGCGTTCTGGTGCCGGCGCTCGCTTTCATTTCAGCTATCCATAGCGCTGCGCGCCACTCGCATCGCATGAAACGCCACACAGCCGGCGAGCGAAGCAAAGCCCTCAGGGCACCCGCGGAACTGGCTTGGCCAGGCCGCTGGGTGCGCCCCCCTCCAAGCCGAAGGCGCCAGAGAGGGGGGAGCCGCGAAGCGGCATGGGGGGTGTTTCATTTCAATGCTCCGCAGCCATCGACTCGGCACGGATCTCCTCGGTCAGGCGCGCCTTG
>JAVHYA010000143.1 GCA_031119395.1 Pseudomonadota bacterium | reverse complement strand
GCGGATCGATGCAATCGACCCGAAGTGCAGCTCAGCGCGGCAGCGCCCGCTGCTGCGCGATCACCAGCAGCCCATCCATGATGAGCGACTCGACCAGTTCGAACTCGACCGACATCGACGGCGCCATCTTCCAGCCCGCGCCGCCCGTCATGTAGCAGGCCGGCTCGGCACCGCAGTGCTTGCGCACGTGCTGCACCATGCGCTCGACCGCGCCGGCGATGGCGTAGGTGCCGCCGCTGGTGAGCGCATCGCTGGTGTTGGTGGGGAACTCGCGCACCTCGCCGGTGGGGACGTGCAGCCCCGCCGTGCCCGACTCGAGCGCGCGCAGCATGATCCCGTGCCCCGGCAGGATCAGGCCGCCGAGGAAGGTGCCGCCGGCGTCGATGGCCTCCACCGTCACGGCCGTGCCCACCATCACCACCACCATCGGGCGCGGCGCCGCATCCCGTGCCGCCTGCGTGGCCAGCATGCGGTGGCGCGCGCCGATCATCGCGACCCAGCGGTCGGCGCCCAGGCGGGTGGGGTGGTCGTAGCCGTTGATCAGGCCCGCCTCGGCGGCGCTGGAGACCACCCAGCGCGGCGCGAAATCGAAGGCCTCGCCCACCTGCTCCTCGGCGCGCCGGCGCACCGCGTCGCCGGCCACCACGCAGCCCAGCATGGCGGTGGGCGTGGCCGGCAGTTCGGCCCATGGGCCCTCGCTCAGCCGCTCGATGTGGTCGAGGAACTCCGCGCCCTGCGCCAGCATGGCGGCCCCGGGCTCGCCCTGGGCGTAGAGCGCCCACTTCAGGCGCGTGTTGCCGATGTCGATGGCGAGGAAGGCAGGCTGCATGGGCGGCATTATTCCTTCAGCGGCGTCCGCGGCGCGGGTCCCGCCGGGCCCCAGGCCGCGATGGGCGCGGCGGCCGTGATGCCAGGGCACCCGCGGCACCGGCCTGGCCGGTCCGCCGGCAGCGGCGCCGGCGCCCGGCCGTGGCGGTCAGTTCTGCTTCCACGGCAGCCCGCGCCGGCGCCAGCCGCCCCGGTTGCCGCGGTGGCCGTCGGCATCGGCGTCGCCCTCGAAGCCTTCGAGGATGTTGTACGCCGTCACGCCCAGCTCGGCCGCGCGTTTCGCGGCGGCGACCGATCGCACGCCGCTGCGGCACAGCAGCACCGCCTTGCCGCCTGCGGGCACCGCGGCGCGGATGCCGGCGTCGAAGTCCGGGTTGAGCGCCATGCCCGGCCACTGCTTCCAGGCCAGCGGCACGGCGCCGGGCACGAAGCCCACCCACTCGCGCTCGGCATCGGTGCGCACGTCCACCATCACGGCTTCACCGCTGGCCAGCCAGCGGGCGGCGGTCTCGGGCGTCACGTCGCCCGCATAGCCCTCGGCGGGGCGGATGTCCTCAGGGGAGTTCGGTTGGCTCATGGTGTCGATTCGTCCTTCGAGTCCGTGCGGTCTTTGCCGCGATGTTGCGCTGCAACCCACAGGGTAGCGCGCCGCCGCGCGGCAGCGCTTTTCACCGGGCAGTGAAAACCCTGTTGGCCCGCACCGCGCGCGACCCAACAGTGTGCGCGCCGGCCCGCCGGCGACGGCAGAGAACGACGCAACCAACCAGACGGAGACAAGACGGATGACAGACAGCAAGACCTCGACCCGCCGCCGCGGGTTGCTCAAGGGCGCGGCAGTGGCCGCCGGCGCCATGTCGGCGCCCATGGTGAGCATGGCGCAGACCACCAACCTGCGCTTCCAGAGCACCTGGCCGGCCAAGGACATCTTCCACGAGTACGCACAGGACTTCGCCAAGAAGGTCAACGACATGGCCGGCAACCGCCTGAAGATCGAGGTGCTGCCGGCCGGGTCGGTGGTGCCCGCCTTCCAGTTGCTCGACGCGGTGGCCAAGGGCACGCTCGACGGCGGCCACGGCGTGATCGCGTACTGGTACGGCAAGAACTCGGCACTGGCGCTGTGGGGCTCGGGACCGGCCTTCGGCATGGACGCCAACATGATCCTCTCCTGGCACAAGTACGGCGGCGGCAAGGCGCTGCTGGAGGAGGTCTACAAGAGCCTCAACCTAGACGTGGTGTCGTACCTCTACGGCCCGATGCCGACGCAGCCGCTGGGCTGGTTCAAGAAACCCGTGGCCAAGGCCGACGACATGAAGGGCCTGAAGTTCCGCACCGTGGGCCTGGCGGTGGACGTGTTCACCGACATGGGCGCGGCCGTGAACCCGCTGCCCGGCGGCGAGATCGTGCCGGCCCTGGACCGGGGCCTGATCGACGCGGCCGAGTTCAACAACGCCTCCAGCGACAAGGTGCTGGGCTTTCCCGACGTGGCCAAGAACTGCATGCTGCAGAGCTTCCACCAGAGCGGCGAGCAGTTCGAGGTGCTGTTCAACGGGCCGAAGGTGAAGGCGCTGCCGGCCGAGCTGCGTGCGGTGATCGAGTACGCGACCGAGGCCTCCAGCGCCGACATGAGCTGGAAGGCGATCGACCGCAATTCCAAGGACTACGAGGACCTGAAGAAGTCCGGCATCAAGTTCTACAAGACGCCCGACGCGATCCTGCGCGCGCAGCTCGCCTCCTGGGACAAGACCATCGCCAAGAAGTCGGCCGAGAACCCGATGTTCAAGAAGGTGCTCGACTCGCAGCGCGCCTTCGCCGAACGCGCGGGCCAGTGGCAGAACGACTATTCGGTCGATTTCAAGATGGCCTACAACCACTACTTCCCGCGGCAGGCCAGGAAGAGCTGAGGCACGGCGCCACGCGCCGATCGAGGCGGAGGGGCGTGCCCGTGGCGCGGCCCTCCTTGTCGTGTTCCTTCACCGGCCGCGCGAGCGGCCCGCCTGCCATGCAGTCCTTTCTCCTCGGGGTCGACCGGCTGTCGACCTGGGTCGGCAAGACCTTCGCCTGGTGCGCCCTGCTGCTCACGCTGCTGATCAGCTGGGAGGTCTTCTCGCGCTACGTGCTCAACCGGCCGCACGCCTGGGTGCTCGATGCGCAGATCATGCTCTACGGCACCCTGTTCATGACCGCGGGCGCCTACACGCTGGCCAAGAACGGCCACGTGCGCGGCGACGTGCTCTACGGCTTCTTCCAGCCGCGCACGCAGGCCGTCGTCGACCTCGTGCTCTACATCGTGTTCTTCCTGCCGGGCATCGTGGCGCTCACGTGGGCCGGCTGGATCTACGCGGGCGAGTCGCTGGCGATCCGCGAGACCACCTTCTCCGCCGACCCGCTGCCGCTGTACCCCTTCAAGTACGTGATCCCGCTGGCGGGCGTGACGCTGCTGCTGCAGGGCATCGTCGAGATCATCCGCTGCGTGCAGTGCATCCAGCGCGGCGCCTGGCCCTCGCGCGAGGAGGACGTGCAGGAGGTCGACGTCGACAAGCTCAAGGAGATGGTGCACGTGAAGGACGCCGACATCGCGGCGCTCGACGCCGTCGTCGTCGCGCAGGAAAGGCGCGCACCATGAAAGTCCGCAAGGAGCTCTGGTTCGGCCTGTCCTTCATGGCCCTGATCGTGGTGCTGGCCGCCACGGTGCTGCTGCGCGCCGACACCATCACCAACGGGCACCTGGGCCTTCTGATGCTCTCGCTGGTGGTGGTGGCGATCATGCTGGGCTTTCCCACCGCCTTCACGCTGATGGGCATGGGCATGCTCTTCACCTGGCTGGCCTACGAGCGCGACACCACCCGCACGCTCGACCTGATGGTGCAGTCCGCGTACAAGACGATGGCCAACGACGTGCTCATCGCGATCCCGCTGTTCGTCTTCATGGGCTACCTGGTCGAGCGGGCCAACCTGATCGAGTCGCTGTTCCGCAGCCTGCACCTGGCCATGGCGCGGCTGCCCGGCGCGCTGGCCGTGGCCACGCTGGTCACCTGCACCATCTTCGCCACCGCGACGGGCATCGTGGGGGCGGTCGTCACGCTGATGGGGCTGCTGGCCCTGCCGGCCATGCTGCGCGGCGGCTACAGCGTGCCGCTGGCGGCCGGCGCCATCACCGCAGGGGGCTGCCTGGGCATCCTCATCCCGCCTTCGGTGCTGCTCATCGTGTACGGCGCCACGGCAGGGGTGTCGGTGGTGCAGCTGTATGCGGGCGCCTTCTTCCCCGGCCTGATGCTGGCCACGCTCTACATCCTGTACGTGATCCTGATCGCCAAGCTCAAGCCGAAGTGGGCCCCGCCGCTGTCGGCCGAAGAGCGGCGCGTGCCGCTGCCGCCGCTGACCGAGCGCCTGGCCGACAGCCCGCAGGCCAACGCCCTGCTGCGGCTGATGAAGGGCCGGCGCAATGCCGAGGTGCCGATCGGCTACATCGCGCGGCAGAGCTTCATCCTGGCCCTGCCGGCGTTGGTGTTCGTGCTGCTGGCCGCCGGCAGCTGGCGCGCGGTGACCACGGTGGCCGCCGAGGAGCGCTATGCGATCCAGGAGATTGGCGCCGAGCGTGCCGGCGGCAGCAGCGGCGGCCTGGCCGAGCCGCCCCAGGCCGGCGCGCTGCAGGAGCCGCCGGCCGAAGGGGGCCTGCAGGAGCCGCCGGCCGGAGGCGGCCTGGCCGAGCCGCCGCAGGAGGGCGCACCGCAGCCGCCGCCGACGCAGGCCGCGGGCGGCGGCGCCCTGGCCGAACCGCCCGGGGC
>JAVHYA010000082.1 GCA_031119395.1 Pseudomonadota bacterium | reverse complement strand
CCATCCGCGAAGGCGGCCGCACCGTCGGCGCCGGCGTCGTGGCCAAGATCATCGAATAAGGACGGGCACCATGGCCACCAAGCAGAAGATCCGCATCCGCCTGAAGGCGTTCGACTACAAGCTCATCGACCAGTCGGCCGCCGAGATCGTGGACACCGCCAAGCGCACCGGTGCCATCGTCAAGGGCCCCGTGCCCCTGCCGACGCGCATGAAGCGTTTCGACATCCTGCGTTCGCCGCACGTCAACAAGACCAGCCGCGACCAGTTCGAGATCCGCACGCACCAGCGCCTGATGGACATCGTCGACCCCACCGACAAGACCGTGGACGCGCTGATGAAGCTCGACCTGCCGGCCGGCGTGGACGTCGAGATCAAGCTCCAGTAATCGCTGCGAGTCGGCCCCCGGGCCGAACCCGAGCCCGGCTGTTCGCGCAGCCGGGCTTTTTTTGTGGCGTTTCCGTACGGGCACCACGCGCTTGGGGGCCGGGTACTTGCACAAAAAGACGGCAGCGCAGTAGAATCGTGGGCTCTGCCGTTTTTGCGGCCCTACGCCTATGGCGCCTGGGTGCAGTCGACGGAGTCCTTATCAACCTTCTTTCGCTGGGTTTTCACGGCGCAGGCCGCGAGACCCGAACGCTGTCGCCAATTGAAGTGGCAGCGGCGAGAGTTTTGGAGAAACAACATGAGTCAAAGCAACTCCCTCGGGTTGCTGGGCCGCAAGGTGGGCATGATGCGCCTCTTCACCGACGACGGGGACGCAGTGCCCGTCACGGTGGTGGACGTGTCCAACAACCGCGTGACCCAGGTCAAGACCCAAGAGACCGACGGCTACGTCGCCCTGCAGGTGACGTTCGGTGCGCGCAAGGCATCGCGCGTGACCAAGCCGCAGGCGGGTCACTTGGCCAAGGCCGGCGTCGAAGCCGGCGAAATCATCCGTGAATTCCGCGTCACCGCCGAGACGGCTGCCCAGCACAAGGCGGGCGCCGTGATCGCTGCGCAGGGCGTCTTCGCCGTGGGCCAGAAGGTCGACGTGCAGGGCACCTCGATCGGCAAGGGCTTCGCGGGCACCATCAAGCGCCACAACTTCAGCTCGCAGCGCGCGTCGCACGGCAACAGCCGTTCGCACAACGTGCCGGGCTCGATCGGCATGGCGCAGGACCCCGGCCGGATCTTCCCCGGCAAGAAGATGACCGGCCACATGGGCGACGAGACCGTCACGACCCAGAACCTCGACGTGATCCGCGTCGATGAAGCCCGTCAGCTGTTGATGATCCGCGGCGCGATCCCGGGCTCCAAGGGTGGCTTCGTCACCGTGCGTCCCGCCGTCAAGGCCAAGCCGCAAGCGGCCGAAGGAGCGAAGTAATGCAACTCGAACTCCTGAATGAGCAGGGCCAGGCCGCGTCGAAGTACGACGCGCCCGAGACCGTGTTCGGTCGCGACTACAACGAAGACCTGGTCCACCAGATCGTCGTCGCCTACCAGGCCAACGCGCGCCAGGGCACTCGTGCCCAGAAGGACCGCGAGCAGGTCAAGCACTCGACCAAGAAGCCGTTCAAGCAAAAGGGAACGGGCCGCGCCCGTGCCGGTATGACGTCCTCGCCCCTGTGGCGTGGGGGCGGCCGGATCTTCCCGAACATGCCGGACGAGAACTTCACCCAGAAGATCAACAAGAAGATGTACCGCGCCGGCATGGCGTCCATCTTCTCGCAGCTGGCCCGTGAAGGCCGTCTGGCCGTGGTGGATTCGATCAAGGTCGACTCGCCCAAGACCAAGGCGCTGGCTGCCAAGTTCAAGGCGATGAATCTCGAGTCCGTGCTCGTGATCGCCGAAGAAGTCGACGAGAACCTGTACCTCGCCTCGCGCAACCTGGCCAACGTGCTGGTTGTCGAGCCGCGTTACGCCGACCCCGTGTCGCTGGTGCACTACAAGAAGGTGCTGGTGACCAAGGGCGCCGTCGACAAGCTCAAGGAGATGTTCGCATGAGCCGCGTGAACCCCACCCCCGCTCAGCGTCAGTTCGACGAAGGCCGCCTCATGAGCGTGCTGGTCGCCCCGATCGTGTCCGAGAAGGCCACGATGGTCGGCGAGAAGTCGAATGCCGTGACTTTCAAGGTGCTGCAGGACGCCACCAAGCCCGAGATCAAGGCGGCCGTTGAACTGATGTTCAAGGTCGAGGTCAAGGGCGTGTCCGTGGCCAACATCAAGGGCAAGACCAAGCGCTTCGGCCGCTCGGTGGGTCGTCGCGACAACGTTCGCAAGGCCTACGTGACGCTCAAGCCCGGTCAGGAGCTCAATCTCGTTTCGGAGGCCGCGTAATCATGGCCGTCATCAAGCTCAAGCCGACCACCCCGGGTCAGCGCGGTACCGTCAAGATCTCGCGCGATCACCTGCACAAGGGTGAAGGTTACGCGCCGCTGCTGGAACCCCAGTTCCAGAAGGCCGGCCGCAACAACAACGGCCACATCACGACCCGTCACAAGGGTGGTGGCCACAAGCACCACTACCGTGTGGTGGACTTCAAGCGCAACAAGGACGGCATCCCGGCCAAGGTCGAACGCATCGAGTACGACCCCAACCGTTCCGCCCACATCGCGCTGGTGTGCTACGCCGATGGCGAGCGCCGCTACATCATCGCCCCGCGCGGTGTCGAAGCCGGTGCAACGCTGCTGAGCGGCTCGGAAGCCCCGATCCGCGCCGGCAACACGCTGCCGATCCGCAACATCCCCGTGGGTTCCACCATCCACGCGATCGAACTGCAGCCCGGCAAGGGTGCGCAGGTCGCGCGCTCGGCCGGTGCCTCGGCGACGCTGCTGGCTCGCGAAGGCGTCTACGCCCAGGTGCGCATGCGCTCGGGCGAAGTGCGCAAGATCCACATCGAATGCCGCGCCACCATCGGTGAAGTGGCCAACGAAGAACACAGCCTGCGCCAGTACGGCAAGGCCGGCGCCACGCGCCACCGCGGCATCCGCCCGACCGTTCGCGGCGTGGTGATGAACCCGGTGGACCACCCGCACGGTGGTGGCGAAGGCAAGACCGGCGAAGGCCGCCACCCGGTCGATCCGTGGGGCAACCTGACCAAGGGTTATCGCACCCGCAACAACAAGCGCACGCAGGTCTTCATCGTGTCGCGTCGCAAGAAGTAAGGGACAGCCATGACTCGCTCTCTCAAAAAAGGTCCCTTCGTCGACCACCACCTCGTCGCCAAGGTCGACAAGGCCGTGACGAACAAGGACAAGAAGCCGATCAAGACCTGGTCGCGCCGCTCGATGGTGCTGCCCGAGTTCATCGGCCTGACCATTGCCGTGCACAACGGCAAGCAACACGTGCCCGTGTACGTCACCGACCAGATGGTCGGCCACAAGCTCGGCGAATTTGCGCTCACGCGCACGTTCAAGGGCCACCCCGCGGACAAGAAAGTCCAGAAGAAGTAAGGAGCAGAGAACATGTCTGAAACACGTGCAGTTCTCCGCGGCGTCCGCCTCTCGGTGGACAAGGGCCGCCTCGTTGCCGATCTGATCCGCGGCAAGAAGGTCGACCAGGCGCTGAACATTCTGGAATTCACCCAGAAGAAGGCCGCTGTCATCGTCAAGAAGGTGCTCGAGTCGGCCATCGCCAACGCCGAGCACAACGACGGCGCCGACATCGACGACCTCCGCGTCAAGACCATCTATGTCGAGCAGGGTGCGACGCTCAAGCGTTTCACCGCGCGCGCCAAGGGCCGCGGCAACCGCATCAGCAAGCCCACGTGCCATGTGTACGTGACGGTCGGCAACTAAGGTCTGGAAGAAACATGGGACAGAAAATCCACCCGACCGGCTTCCGCCTTGCGGTCAGCCGCAACTGGGCCAGCCGCTGGTACGCCAACAACCGCGACTTCGCGGGCATGCTGGCCGAAGACATCAAGGTGCGCGAGTACCTGAAGAAGAAGCTGAAGAACGCGTCCGTGTCGCGCGTGCTGATCGAGCGCCCCGCCAAGAACGCCCGCATCACGATCTACTCGGCACGTCCGGGCGTGGTGATCGGCAAGAAGGGCGAGGACATCGAGAACCTGAAGAAGGAACTCGGCAAGCAGCTCGGCGTGCCCGTCGCCGTGAACATCGAAGAAGTGCGCAAGCCCGAAGTCGATGCCCAGCTGATCGCCGACAGCATCACGCAGCAGCTCGAGAAGCGGATCATGTTCCGCCGCGCGATGAAGCGTGCCATGCAGAACGCCATGCGCCTGGGTGCCCAGGGCATCAAGATCATGTCGGCCGGCCGCCTGAACGGCATCGAAATCGCCCGCACCGAGTGGTATCGCGAAGGCCGCGTGCCGCTGCATACCCTGCGCGCCGACATCGACTACGGCACCTCCGAAGCCAAGACCACCTACGGTGTGATCGGCGTCAAGGTGTGGGTCTACAAGGGCGACACGCTGGGCCGCAACGACGCTCCCTCGCTGGACAGCACCCCGCGTCCGGAAGGCGAAGAGCGCCGTGGCCCGCGCGGCCCGCGCCGTGACGGCCGTCCCGGTGGCAACGACCGCCGTGGCGGTCCGCGCTCGGGCGGTCCTGGTGCCCGTGGCCCGCTGGGCGGCAATGCCGCCCCGGCCGACGGCAGCGACAAGCCCGCAGAAGCCACCGGTGCAGCCGGTGACAAGCCCGCCGTTAAGCGCGTCCGCAAAGCCGCGCCCGCTGCAGCAGCGGACGGCGCCCCGAAGACCGAGTAACTCGAACAACCGGTCTGAGAAAGACGGAGAAATCAAATGCTGCAACCTGCACGCAGAAAGTTCCGCAAGGAACAGAAAGGCCGCAACACCGGCGTCGCGACCCGAGGCAACTCGGTCGCCTTCGGTGACTTCGGCCTGAAGTCGGTGGATCGCGGCCGCCTCACGGCGCGCCAGATCGAAGCCGCCCGCCGTGCCATCTCGCGCCATGTGAAGCGCGGTGGCCGCATCTGGATCCGCGTGTTCCCCGACAAGCCGATCTCGACCAAGCCCGCCGAAGTCCGGATGGGTAACGGCAAGGGCAACCCCGAGTACTACGTGGCCGAGATCCAGCCGGGCAAGGTCATCTACGAGATCGTCGGCGTGCCCGAAGAGCTCGCTCGTGAAGCGTTCCGCCTGGCTGCCGCCAAGCTGCCGTTGCGCACGACTTTCGTCGCACGTCAGATCGGCGCCTGATCGAGGAGAACTCTCATGGCAACGAAGAAAAAGCAAACCGCGAAGGTCTCCAAGGCCGCCGCGCTGCGTGAAAAAGACGTCGCAGGCCTCCAGGCCGAAATCAAGGACCTGCAGAAGGCCCATTTCGGCCTGCGCATGCAGAAGGCGACGCAACAGCTGAGCAACACCGGCACGCTGAGCGTGACCCGTCGCGACATCGCCCGCGCGAAGACCATCCTGGCGCAGAAGCAAGCTTCGGCTGCTGCCGCCAAGTAAGGAGTGAACATGACGGAAGCCAAGCAATCCCTCAAGCGCACTCTGGTCGGCAAGGTCGTCAGCGACAAGCGCGCCAAGACCGTGACCGTGCTCGTCGAGCGTCGCGTCAAGCACCCGATCTACAACAAGATCATGATTCGTTCGAGCAAGTACCACGCGCACGACGAACAGGGCGAGTTCCACCTGGGCGATCTCATCGAGATCACCGAGTCGCGCCCGATCTCGAAGTCGAAGAACTGGGTCGCCACGCGCCTGGTCGAGAAGGCTGCTGCGGTCTGATTCGCAGCGCTCGCATCCTCTGCGACGCCTCCCTCAAAAACGGCCCACAATGTGGGCCGTTTTTGTTTTCGCTTTCCCTTCCATCTTCCAGGAGCATTCCCCATGATCAAGATCGGCGACACCCTTCCTTCCGTGACCTTGCAGGAGTACTCGGAGGTCGAAGGCGAAGGCTGCAGCATCGGCCCGAACCCGGTGGACGTGGCCAAGGCCTCGGCCGGCAAGACCATCGCGCTCTTCGCACTGCCCGGCGCCTTCACGCCCACCTGCTCGGCCAAGCATGTGCCGGGCTACGTGCAGCACTTCGAGGACTTCAAGGCCGCCGGTGTCGACGAGATCTGGTGCCTGAGCGTCAACGACGCCTTCGTGATGGGCGCCTGGGCACGCGACCAGCAGACCAACGGCAAGGTGCGCATGCTGGGCGACGGCAGCGCCGACTTCGCCAAGGCCACGGGCCTGACGCTCGACCTCACGGCGCGCGGCATGGGCCTGCGCAGCAACCGCTATTCGATGCTGGTCAAGGACGGCAAGGTCGCGACGCTCAACGTCGAGGCGCCCGGCAAGTTCGAGGTCAGCGACGCCGACACGCTGCTGGCGCAGGCCAAGGCCTGATGCATCCACACGCGCAGTCGCGGCCGGCACCCTGAGGATCGCTGCCGGCGGGGCATCGCCCGAGACGGGCTGCATCGACCTCGGTGTCGCGGCGACTTCGGTCGTTCGTTGGCCAATGCCTTGGCCGACGCCGTGAGCGGGCCGGCCGGCACGCCGCTGGCCCTGCACGGCAGCGAGCACCTGACGTCGAGCGCTCCGGGCTGGCCCGAATCGGGTGGCGATCCGATCGATCGCTGCCGGCGCCTGCTGGACGGGCGTTGCGGCCTCTTTGGGTTCACGAACTCAGAGCTCGACCTTCAGGTAGTGCGAGCCGGCGATCGGGTTGTGGTAGTACGGCGGCACCTCGACGAAGCCCAGGTCCTCGTACAGCGCCCGGGCCGACTCCATGTCGTCCAGCGTGTCGAGCAGCACGCAGGCATAGCCCGCACCGCGGGCGGCGTCGAGCACGGCCTCGACGAGTTGGCGTCCCAGGCCCAGGCCGCGAAAGCCCGGGCGCACGTACAGGCGCTTCATCTCGGCGGCGTTCGCATAGTCCACCGTGTCCAGCGGCCGCAGTGCGCAGCAGCCCGCGACCTGCAGGGTGCGGCCGTCGGGGCGCAACAGGGCCGGGGCGGTCGATGGGGCCGCCGTCGAAGGCGCCTCCACCAGCGCCAGCAGCAGGGTGCCGCGCGGCTCGGCGTAGTCGCCCGGCAAGCCTGCCAGTTCGTCGTCGAAATTCTGGAAGCACAGGTCCACCTTCAGCGACGCGGCGTACTCGCGGAAGATCGCCCGGGCCTCGGCCAGTTCGGCGGCGTCGTCCGGCACGGCGAGCACGATCGCGGGCGTGTCGGCCAGGGGCAGGGGACGGGAGCCGAGCACGCTCACGGCCGCCACTCCTGCCTGGCGCAGCACGGCCGCGGGGAGGAGGCCGGGTCCGCCATCATGACTGCAGCGTCGACACCCAGGCCGCCAGCCCGGCGCTGGCCGCGAACAGCACCAGCGCGAGCAGCCGCGAGCGCCTGTCGTCGCGGCTCGGCGGCGCGACGTGGCCCGGCGCGAGGGTGCGGTCGCCCGAGAGCATGGGCCGCACCAATCGCACCCGCTTGACTGCCACGTAGAACAGCACGGCGAGCACGTGCAGCGCCGTCAGCGCGATCAGCAGCCATTGGCCCGGCCCCTTGTGCCAGCTGGTCGCGGCGCTGGACCAGCTGCCGGGCACCATGGCAGCCAGCGGGCCGGTGAAGGTGATCGCGTCGTCGGACACCAGCCCCGTCGCGACCTGCGCAAGGAGCGCCGCCAGCAGGGCGAACACCGACACGGCACCCAGCGGGTTGTGGCCGACGAGGTGGTCGGGATGGGGCCGCCCCCGCAGATAGGCCAGCACGCTGCCTGGCGCATGGACGAAGCTCGCGAAGCGCGACCAGCGTCCGCCCACGAAGCCCCACACCAGCCGGAAGATCAGCAGCGCCATCACCGCATAGCCGAGCCGGAAGTGCCAGTCCATCGCGCCCGTCTTGGCCGTGGCCACCAGGCCGATGACGGCCGCCGCCAGGCCCCAGTGGAAGAGGCGCGTGGGCAGGTCCCAGACGCGCACCGTGCGCGCGTCTGCGGTGGTGGGTGAGGGCGAGGAAGAAGGGGCGGGCATCGGCGGCGGGCAGGTGCGGCGCGGCATCCGGCGGCTGTGGGCGGCCCGCCAGATTAACAAAACTGCGCGGGCGACCGGTGAGCGGGCGCTCGCATGGGCCTTTTGGCACGCGCAGGGACACGCGGCCCCTACACTGCCGCGCGCCGCATCCCCGGCGCATTCATGAATGAGAAGGAAGAACCCACGATGCCTCGTTCCCGTACCGCTGCCGCCACTGTCTTCGGTCTTGTCGCGGCCATCGCCGCCCTGGCCGCCGTGCCTGCGTCGGCACAGCCCACCTTCGCCACCCCGCAGGACGCGATCAAGTACCGCCAGCAGACCCTCAAGGAAATGCAGCAGAACTTCAAGCGCGTGGCCGACATGGCCAGCGGCCGGGCCGACTTCGATGCCAAGGTGGCCGAGACGAGCGCCGCGCGCGCGGCCGAGCTGATCAAGATGCCCTGGGTGGGCTTCGGCCCCGGCACCGAAGGCGGCAAGGCCAAGCCGGCCATCTGGAAGGAGCAGGACAAGTTCAAGGCCGCCGCCGCGCGCGGCGAGGAAGAGGTGGCCAAGGTGGCGGCTGCCGCCAAGACCGGTGATCTCAATGCCATCAAGGCCGCGATCGGTGCGGCCGGTGCGTCCTGCAAGGCGTGCCACGACATGTATCGGGAGTAGCACCCCCCAAGCCGCTTCGCGGCTCCCCCTCCCTGGCGCCTTCGGCTTGGAGGGGGCTGAGCCCGTACGCGAAATGTCCAAAGGACATTTCGTGACTGGCGAAGGGCGGGGCCGCTGGCCTCGCGCGGCCTGCCAGGCCTTCCCAGAGCCCTGGCCAAGCCAGTTCCTCAGGTGCCCTCGAGGCTTCGCTGCGCTCGCCGATCGATGGGCCGAAGGCTTTTAGCTATGAAATTGGTAGCTGTTCGCGCCCGTCCGGCGGGCGCTGCGGGCCGAAAACGCTTCGCAAGCGGGGGCTCAGGCCTCGGCCAGCAGCTTCTCGATCAGGCGGTGCAGTTCGGCGAAGTCGGGCTCGCCGACGTAGCGCTTGACGATCTCGCCCTTCTTGTTGACCACGTAGGTGGTCGGCGTGAGCTGCACGTCGCCCCAGGCCTTGGCGACCGCGCCGGTGTTGTCGATGGCGACCTTGAAGGGAAGCTTGCGCGTCTCGGCGTAGTTGATGACGTAGCTCGGCGGGTCGTAGCTCATGGCGACCGCCAGCGTGTCGTAGCCCTTCGCCTTGTACTTGTCGTAGGTCGCGATCACCTTGGGCATCTCGCCCACGCAGGTCACGCAGCTCGTGGCCCAGAAGTTGACCAGCGTCACCTTGCCCTTCAGGTCGTCGGTGGTCTTCTTGCTGCCGTCGAGCAGCACGAAGGTCGAGGCGGGTGCCGGCGAACTGCCGGTGCTCAGGTACACGCCCACGCCGACAGCCAGCGCGACCGCGATTGCGGCACCATAGAGGGCTCTCTTCATGGCTGAATTCCCCGGGCGTGAAAACCGAGCGCTCCCGCAAAGGGCACCGACCGCGGGGCAGGGAGAGCGTGAAGGTGGTGATGCATGGAGCGGATCGATGAAGCGGCGCAATTTTAGTTCCGCATGGGCGTTTGCGCCGGCGGCCGTGCGGCGGGCCGGCGCGCTGCTGGCTGCGGCGGTGCTGGCGCTGGGCTGCAGCCCGGTCTTCAATTGGCGCGAGGTGCCGCTGGGCGAGTCGCTGGTGGCCATGCTGCCCTGCAAGCCCGACCGGGCCGAGCGCAGCCTGCCGATGGACACGGCCACGGTGCCCGTCGACATGGCGGGCTGCGAGGCCGGCGGGGCGACCTTCGCCGTGGCGCGCCTTCCGGGCGGCGATGCGTCGCAGGCCGAGGCGCGGCTGGCCGCCTGGCGCCAGGCAGCGAAGGCCCCGTGGGCCGGCGCGCGGTTCACCGAGGCGCCCTGGTCGCTGCCGCGTGCCTCGACCCGGCCCGCCCCGTGGGCGCTCGACGTGACGAACGCTGCTGCGGACGGCCGCCCGGCCGAAGCGCACCTGCGCTGGTTCGCCGGCCCCGACGGGCAGGGCGGCATCACGCTGTACCAGGCCATGGTGCTCGGCCGTCCCTCGGCCGCGGATGCGGCCGAGACCTTCTTCGACGGGCTGCGCCTGCGATGAACGCGCGCCGCGCCACGCCCGGTCGGCGACGGGCGCGCCCGCATAATGCTTGCGAGCCCACGCCGCCCGCATGAACAGCATCCTCCTCATCGCCCATTCGCCGCTGGCCCACGCCCTGCGGCAATGCGCGCTGCATGTCTTTCCCGAGGCCGAGGACTGCGTCGGCGCCCTCGATGTGCTGCCCAACGTGTCGCCGGAAG
Organism: Pseudomonadota bacterium; assembly: GCA_031119395.1. Classification (GTDB taxonomy): domain Bacteria; phylum Pseudomonadota; class Gammaproteobacteria; order Burkholderiales; family Burkholderiaceae_C; genus Xenophilus. Next base: position 8,761 of record JAVHYA010000082.1, on the reverse strand, counting down.
AGACGCTGGGCGCGGCCCGCATCATCCTCGCCCAGCAGCTCGGGCGCGCGCCCCGCGCCCAGGTGCTGGTGCTGACCGACGTGTTCGGCGCCACGCCCTGCAACGTGGCGCAGCAGTTGGTCGACGGGGTGCGCTCGCGCCTCGTCGCGGGCGTCAACCTGCCGATGCTGCTGCGTGCCGTCACCTACCGGCACGAGCCGCTCGAAGCCCAGGTGCAGCGCGCGATCGCCGGTGGCACGGCCGGCGTCATGCAGGTGGCCGTGGCCGCCCCCCAGAACCAGGTGAGAAGAAAATACAGTGATCAAGACATCCGTGACCATCAGCAATAAGCTGGGCCTGCATGCCCGCGCGTCGGCCAAGCTCACCAAGCTGGCCGGCAGCTACCCCTGCGAGGTGTGGATCGCGCGCGGCGACCGGCGCGTGAATGCCAAGAGCATCATGGGCGTGATGATGCTGGCCGCGGGCCTGGGCGCCACCGTCGAGCTCGAGACGCACGGCGAGCGCGAGCAGGAAGCCATGGATGCGCTGGTCGCCTTGATGAACGACAAGTTCGGCGAAGGCGAGTGATGAAGAAAAGCGGACCTCCGTACGCGAAGGACGCGAAAGCACGCGAAGTTCGCGAAAAAGCCCATTCAGGTTTCTCTGAAAGTTCTTTCGCGTCCTTCGCGAAACCTTCGCGTCCTTCGCGTATGGGAGTCCGCATTCAACCAGCCCGCGCACCCACCCCATGACCTTCGCCCTCCACGGCCTCCCCGTCGCCCGCGGCATCGCGATCGGGCGCGCGGTGCTGGTCGTGTCCAGCCGGGTCGACGTGGCGCACTACTTCGTGCAGCCGCACGAGGTCGAGGCCGAGATCGGGCGGGTGCGCACCGCGCGCAACGCGGTGGCCGAGGAGCTGCAGCGCCTGCAGGCCAACGTGGCGCAGATGACGCCGCAGGAGGCGCCGCACGAGCTGTCGGCCCTGCTGGAGGTGCACCAGATGCTGCTGCAGGACGAGGCCCTGACCGACGGCGTCAAGCACTGGATCACCGAGCGCCTCTACAACGCCGAATGGGCGCTCACCACGCAGCTGGAGATCGTCGCGCGCCAGTTCGACGAGATGGAGGACGAGTACCTGCGCGAGCGCAAGTCCGACCTCGAACAGGTCGTCGAGCGCCTGCTGCACCAGATGAAGGGCACGGCCGCGGTGCTCGCGCCGCCGCCGCCCAAGCGCAAGGCGCGCACCGGCGAGGAGGGCGACGACGGCGCGGACGACGGCTTCGATGCGCCGCTCGTGCTCATCGCGCACGACCTCGCGCCGGCCGACATGCTGCAGTTCAAGAAGAGCGTGTTCGCCGGCTTCGTCACCGACGTCGGCGGGCGCACCTCGCACACCGCCATCGTGGCGCGCAGCATGGACATCCCGGCCGTGGTCGGCGCGCGCGGCGCCAGCCAGCTCGTGCGGCAGGACGACTGGGTCATCATCGACGGCGATGCGGGCGTGGTCATCGTCGACCCCTCGCCCATCATCCTGGCCGAGTACGGTTTCAAGCAGCGCCAGGGCGAACTCGAGCGCGAACGGCTCTGGCGCCTGCGCCACAAGCCGGCCGTCACGCTCGACAACCAGCGCGTCGAGCTGCTCGCCAACATCGAACTGCCCGACGACACCGCCGGCGCCGTGAAGGCCGGCGCGGTGGGCGTGGGGCTGTTTCGCAGCGAGTTCCTCTTCATGGGCCGCACCGAGCGCGGCGAGAAGCTGCCCGACGAGGAGGAGCAGTACGAGGCCTACCGCCGCGCCATCGACGGCATGCAGGGCATGCCGGTGACCATCCGCACCATCGACATCGGCGCCGACAAGCCGCTGGACGGCAAGAGCGGCAAGCAGGAGTACCTCAACCCCGCGCTGGGCCTGCGCGCCATCCGCTGGAGCCTGGCGGAGCCGGCGATGTTCCTCACGCAGCTGCGTGCCATCCTGCGCGCCGCGGCGCACGGTTCGGTCCACCTGCTGATTCCGATGCTCGCGCACGCCGCCGAGATCCGGCAGACGCTGGCGCTCATCGAGCAGGCGCGCGCCGAGCTCGACGCGCGCGGCCAGGCGCACGGCGCCGTGAAGCTGGGCGCCATGATCGAGGTGCCGGCGGCGGCGCTCACCGTCAAGCTCTTCCTGCGGCACTTCGACTTTCTTTCGATCGGCACCAACGACCTGATCCAGTACACGCTGGCCATCGACCGCGCCGACGAGGCCGTGGCCCACCTGTACGACCCGGCGCACCCCGCGGTGCTGCGCCTGGTGGCCGACACCATCACCGAGTGCCGGCGCCAGGGCAAGGGCGTGAGCGTGTGCGGCGAGATGGCCGGCGACGTGCACTTCACACGGCTGCTGCTGGGCCTGGGCCTGCGCAGCTTCTCGATGCATCCCTCGCAGATCCTGGCCGTCAAGCAGGAGGTGCTGCGCGCCGACACCACCAAGCTCGCGCCCTGGGCGCAGCGCGTGCTCGAATCCGACGACCCGGCGGGGATGCTGGCCGAGTAAGCCTTCGGCGCCACCGCCAGCGCGCCTTTTGGATGAAAAACGGGTTGCAGCGCCCGTCCCGCCTGCACGGAACGCTATGATTTTCATAGCGTTGAAATCAAACGAAACATAGCGCGACGGCGTTGAAAAGACCGCGCCGGCCCCCGTGCGCACCATCGAGGCTCCTTCATCACTTTCATCCGAAAGGCCTCGACATGAACAGCATCCGCGCCACCTTCCTCGCCGTCTCCGCCCTGGCCCTGCTGGGCACCACCGCCGCGCAGGCCGAAAGCTACGAGGGCGTGCATGCGCCCGCCGGCGCCCTCGGCCGCAGCGCGGTGCAGGCCGAGGCCGCCCGCGCCGCCGCGGCCCGCGACCAGAACGTGGTGCGCGGCTCGCGCGGCGCCGAGACCGTCGCCGTCTCGCAGTCCCGCGCCGGCGTGCAGGCCGAAGCCGTGCGCACCGCCGCCGCGCCCGACCAGAACGTGAGCTCCGGCTCGCGCGTGAACAGCCGCGTCGTGTCGACGATGCGCAACCCGGTGGACGTGCGCGCCGAGGCGCAGGCCCGCAGCACCAACGCGGCGCAGTGACGCGGTCCCGGCCTCGCACCCCCTCATCACCCAAGGACACACGCACCATGAAACCCTGGATCCGACGCGCTCTCTTCGGCCTCTTCGGCGGCGCCCTCGTCGCCGGCAGCATCGCCGGCTGTGCCGGCCACCGCCACGGCTGGGGCGCCACCGACAGCACCGAATTCCGCGCGAAGATGGTCGAACGCGTGGGCAGCCGGCTCGACCTGGACGCCACGCAGAAGCAGAAGCTCGACGTGCTGGCGCAGAAGCTGCAGGCCCAGCGCCAGGCCATGCGCGGCACGGGCGACCCGCGGGCGCAGTTCAAGGCGCTCTTCGCCGGCGACCGGCTCGACCAGGCGGCGGCCGCGAAGCTGGTCGAGGAGAAGACCGCCGCCGTGCGCAACGGCAGCCCCGAGGTCATCGCCGCCGCAGCCGACTTCTTCGACCACCTGAACCCCGCGCAGCAGCAGAAGGTGCGCGAGTTCATGGACCGCGGCGGGCGCCGCTGGTCGCGCCATGGCTGAGCCGTTTGCGGCCTCCGCCGCCGCGTCGTGGCCCGCGCGCGGCGCATGGCGACGCGCTGCGGCCGCTCCGTCCGGCGACGGCGCGGCGCAGGGCGGCGTGCGCGTGCTGCTGCGCCTCGAAGGGCTGGCGCTGCTCGTGCTCGCCGTCGCGGGCTATGCGCAGCTCGGCGCGGGCTGGGGCGGCTTCGCGCTGCTCTTCCTCGCGCCCGACATCGCGCTCTTCGGCTACCTGGCCGGCCCGCGCGCCGGCGCGGCGCTCTACAACAGCACGCACAGCCTGGTCGGCCCGGCGCTGCTCGGCGGTGGGGGCCTGGCCTTCGGCGCGCCGGTGGCGATGGCCTTCGCACTCGTGTGGGCCGCGCACATCGGCTTCGACCGGATGCTGGGCTACGGCCTCAAGTACACCCGCGGCTTCGGCTTCACCCACCTGGGCCGGCTCGGGCCCCGCGACGCGTGGTGACGCCCGGATGCCCGCCGGCCTCATGCTCGCCGCCCTGTTCTCCCATGGGCACAATGCCGCCATGCCGCGCATCCTGCTGATCGACGACGACGTGCACCTCGCGCCGCCGCTGACCACCTACTTCGCCCGCTTCGACTGCACGCTCGACAGCGCGCAGCGGCCCAGCGAAGGGCTCGCCAAGCTGCGCCATGGGGACTACGACGCGGCGATCCTCGACGTCATGCTGCCCGAGATGGACGGCTTCGCGCTGTGCCGCCAGATCCGCGCGGAAAGCGACATCCCCATCGTCATGCTCACCGCCCGCGGCGAGGTGATGGACCGCGTGGTCGGCCTGGAACTGGGCGCCGACGACTACCTGCCCAAGCCCTTCGAGCCGCGCGAGCTGGTGGCGCGCGTGCAGACCATCCTGCGCCGCCAGCGCGTGCGTGCCTCCGTGCCGGCGGCCTCGGCCCAGCGCCTGGTGTTCGACGGCCTGTCGATCGACCTCGACCGCCGCGAGGTGCAGCGCGCCGGCGAGCGCGTCGAGCTCACCGGCACCGAGTTCGAGCTGCTGGCACTGCTGGCCGCCGAGCCGGGCAAGGTCTTCAGCCGCGACGACATCCTCAACCGCCTGCGCGGCCACGAGGCCGACCTGTACACCCGTGCGGTCGACATCGTGGTGAGCCGGCTGCGCCGCAAGCTCGAGCCGCTGGACTGCATCAAGACCCTGCGCAACGCCGGCTACACCCTGGCCGTGGCGCCCGGCACCTCCGAAGCAGCGGCGTCGTGAGGCGGCGCGCACACCCGCATCCGGTCGACCGGCGGCACCGCCCCCGCTGGCGCCGCTCGCTGCGCGTGCGGCTGGTGATGTGGTTCCTGGTGCTCGCCCTGGTGATGGCCGGCATCTTCCTGGGCGGCATGAAGCGCTCCTTCTCCAACGGCTGGGGCGCGGTCGCGCAGCCGCTGCTGATGGACTACGAGGACCGCATCGTGGCCGAGCTCGGCACGCCGCCCGACGTGGCCAAGGCGCAGGCCCTGGTCGCGCGCCTGCCGATCACGCTGCGCATCAGCGGCCCGCAGGTCAACTGGGATTCGCACCCCGGCCAGCCCGAGCACGGCTTCCTGCGCGACGCGCGCCCCGCCAACGGCGAGGAGGAGCGCTGGTACGTGCGCCAGACCGCCGACGGCCACCGCGTCGTCTTCGGCTGGGCGCCGCGCGTGTGGGAGCAGGCGCCACGCGCCGCGGGCTGGGGCACCCTCGCCGCGCTGCTGCTGCTGGTGGCGGTCGTGTACGCCGGCATCAGCCGCCTGCTGCGCCCGCTGATCGACATCCGCGAAGGGGCCGAGCGCTTCGGCCGCGGCGAGTTCGAGACGCCCATCCCCATCCGGCACTGCGACGACCTGGGCGACCTGGCGCAGCGCATCAACACCATGGCGCACGACATCCGCGCCATGCTCGACGCCAAGCGCACGCTGCTGCTGGCCATGAGCCACGAGCTGCGCTCGCCGCTCACCCGCGCGCGGCTCAACGCCGAGCTGCTGCCCGAAGGCGGCGAGGGCGCGGCCGAACGCGAGGCGCTGCTGCGCGACCTGGGCGAGATGCGCGAGCTCATCAGCGACCTGCTCGAGAGCGAGCGCCTGGCCAGCCCCCACGTCGCGCTGCAGCGCGAGCCGGTCGACCTCCCGGCCCTGGTGCGCGAGGTGCAGGACGAGCTGGCCGCGCGCGGCGTGCCGATGGCGCAGGCGGTGCGGGTCGACGTGGCCCCGGGCCTGCCCACGCCGGCGCTGGACCGGTCGCGCGTGCGCCTGCTGCTGCGCAACCTGCTGGACAACGCGCTGCGCCACGGCGCCGGCGGCCCGCAGGCGCCGGTGGTGTCGCTGCGGCCTGCGGGCGCCGGCGAAGGCGGGGATGGCGTCGAGGTCGAGGTGCGCGACTTCGGCCCCGGTGTGCCCGAGGAGCAGCTCGCCCGCCTGGCCGAACCCTTCTACCGCCCCGACAGCGCGCGCACCCGCAGCGCCGGCGGCGTGGGCCTGGGCATGTACCTGTGCCGGCTGGTCGCGCAGGCGCATGCCGGCCGCCTCACGCTGCGCAACGCGCACCCCGGCCTGGCCGTCACCGCGCTATTGAATTCATAGCTGCTTGCGCCCGTCCCGCGGGCGCTGCAGGCCGATTCCGTTCACAAGAAAACGCCGGGCTGCCTCCAGCGCCCTGGCCCCGGGGGCCTGCATGGGCGCCTCACAAGTCGGGCACCAGCCGCTGCAGGTGCTCGGCGAAGGCGGCGACGAGCGCCGGCGGTCGGGGCAGGCCGAAGCGCACCCGCAGGCCGACGGTGGGCAGCGGCGGCAGGCCCTCGCCGGCGGCCAGCACCTGCAGGTCGGCCGGCACTGCCGACTGCGTGAGCACCGCGATCGCCTGGCCCGAGCGCACGACCGCCAGCAGGCCCGACATGCTGCCGCTCGCGTAGGCCACGCGGTACGGCCGCTGCGCCGCGTCGAGCTGTTCGCAGGCCGCGCGGTGGTCCAGCGTGTCGGGGTCCGACAGCGCGATCTGCAGCGGCTCGCGCAGCGCCGCCGCCTCGTGGCGATGACCGACCCACACCAGCGGCTCGCGGCGCAGCGGCGGGACCGGGTCTTCCGAGTCGGGCGTGGAGACCAGCGCCAGGTCCAGCGCGTGCTGCCGCAACTGGGTGAGCAGCCGCGGCGTCGGCGCGCACACCACCTCGACCAGCACGTTGGGGTGCTGTCCCGCGAAGCTGCGCAGGATCGCCGGCAGGAAGGCCGCCGCGTAGTCGTCGGGGCAGCCGAAGCGCAGCGTGCCCGACAGGCCCGTGCCCGACAGGTCGGCCACCGCCGCGTCGTGCTGTCGCAGCAGCGTGCGCGCGTGGCCCAGCAGCCGTTCGCCGTGCAGCGTGAGCGTCACGCCGCGCCCGGTGCGGTTGAGCAGCGGCTGGGCGAGCATCTCCTCGAGCTTCTTGACCTGCATGCTCACCGCCGCCTGCGTGCGGCCGATGCGCGCCGCGGCGCGGCCCAGCGTGCGCGTCTCGGCGATCGCGACGAAGGTGCGCAGCAGGTCGACGTCGAGGAGGGGTTTCAAGGAATCAACGCGCTTGATGGCTGGGTTCAGAAATATTAGCTTTGCTTGAGGCCCGCGCGCTCCTACGCTGCGATGCATCGACCCCCTGGAGCCCCCATGTCCCGCAACGACGACCCCGCCTTCTGGCACAACGCCCGCCGCCACCTGATCCGATACGGCGGCAGCTTCGAGCCGCTGATCATCGAGCGCGCCGAGGGCAGCTTCGTCTACGACGCGGACGGCCGCGCGATCCTCGACTTCACCTCGGGCCAGATGAGCGCGGTGCTGGGCCACGGCCATCCGGAGATCGCCGCCGTGGTGGCCGACCACGCGCAGCGCCTGGACCACCTCTTCAGCGGCATGCTCAGCCGCCCCGTGGTCGACCTGGCCACGCAGCTGGCGGAGATCACGCCTGCCGGCCTGGACCGCGCGCTGCTCCTGACCACCGGCGCGGAGGTCAACGAAGCCGCCATCAAGATGGCCAAGCTCTACACCGGCCGGTACGAGGTCGTGAGCTTCGCGCAGTCCTGGCACGGCATGACGGGCGGCGCCGCCTCGGCCACCTACAGCGCGGGCCGCAAGGGCTACGGGCCGGCGGCCGTCGGGTCCTTCGCCATCCCCGCGCCGTACCCGTACCGCCCGCGCTTCGAGCGCAACGGGCAGTTCGACTGGCAGGCCGAGCTGGACTACGCCTTCGACCTCATCGACCGGCAATCCAGCGGCAACCTCGCCGCCTTCATCGCCGAGCCCATCCTCAGCTCCGGCGGCCTGATCGACCTGCCGCCGGGCTACCTCGCGGCGCTCAAGGCCAAGTGCGTGGAGCGCGGCATGCTGCTCATCCTCGACGAGGCGCAGACCGGCATCGGCCGCACCGGGACGATGCTGGCCTGCGAGCGCGACGGCGTCGTGCCCGACATCCTCACGCTGTCCAAGACGCTGGGCGCCGGCCTGCCGCTGGCCGCCGTGCTCACCTCGGAAGCGATCGAGGAGGAATGCCACAAGCGCGGCTTCCTCTTCTACACCACGCACGTCTCCGACCCGCTGCCCGCGGCCGTCGGCCTGAAGGTGCTGGAGGTGGTGCAGCGCGATCGCCTGATGGAGCGCGCGCGCGTCGCCGGCCGGCGGCTGGAGAACGGGCTGCGCGCGCTGCAGGACCGCGTGGACTGCATCGGCGACGTGCGCGGCCGCGGCCTGCTGCTGGGCGTGGAGATCGTCAAGAGCCGTGCCGGCAAGGAGGCCGCGCCCGAGCTGGGCGCCGCCATCACGCGCGAATGCATGAAGCTGGGCCTGTCGATGAACATCGTCAACCTGCCCGGCATGGGCGGCGTGTTCCGCATCGCGCCGCCGCTGACGGTGAGCGACGAGGAGATCGACCTCGGCGTGCAACTGCTGGGCCAGGCGATCGAACGCGTGGCGTGAACTCGGCCGCAGGCGGCCATCGACGATCCGCCACGGGGCTTCAGGGCGTCACCTCGGCGCCTGCGCCGCCCATCGCCCGGTGCAGCGAGACGGCCGCCGTCAGCCGCACCCGCACGAGCTCGGCGCGCGCGTCCTGCGCCGCGAAGTGGGTGCGCTGCGCGTCCAGCAGCGTGAGCAGCGTCAGCGCACCCGCGCGGTAGCGCGCCTCGGCCAGCTGCAGGGCGCGTTCGGCCTGCGCCAGTT
>JAVHYA010000081.1 GCA_031119395.1 Pseudomonadota bacterium | reverse complement strand
ACTTCCCACGGAGTACCCACGATGAATTTCTGCCAATGGTCGCCGGCAATGTCCCGGCGCGAACTGCTGCTGGCCGGCAGCGCCGGCGCCGCCGGCGTGGCGCTGCCCGGCTGCGCCGCCTCCGGCACCGGCACCGGCGCCGTGCCGCCGACCTCCACGCCCGAAGGCGGCGTGACCCAGGCGGTGAACCTCACGGTCAACGGCCAGGCGCAGCGCCTGGAGCTGGACACCCGCACCACCCTGCTGGACGCGTTGCGCGAGCACCTGCAGCTCGGCGGCACCAAGAAGGGATGCGACCACGGCCAGTGCGGCGCCTGCACGGTGCTGGTCGACGGCCGGCGCATCAACGCCTGCCTCACACTGGCCGTGATGCACGAGGGCGCCCAGGTGACGACGATCGAAGGCCTGGGCACGCCCGCCCGCATGCACCCGCTGCAGGCCGCCTTCGTCAAGCACGACGGCTACCAGTGCGGCTACTGCACGCCGGGGCAGATCTGCTCGGCCGTCGGTGCGCTGGACGAACTGCGCCGCGGCGTGCCGAGCCACGTGAGCGGCGACATCACGGCGCAGCCGCTGCTGTCGGCCGAGGAACTGCGCGAGCGCATGAGCGGCAACATCTGCCGCTGCGGCGCGTATTCGAACATCGTCGATGCGATCACCGAGGTGGCGCAGGCGCCGGGAGGCCGCACATGAAGGCCTTCAGCTACGAACGGGCCGCGACGCCCGAAGCCGCCGCGGCCGCCGTGGCGCAGCGCCCCGGCGCCAAGTTCATCGCCGGCGGCACCAACCTGCTGGATCTGATGAAGCTGCAGATCGAGACGCCCGCGCACCTGGTGGACGTGAACGCCCTGGGCCTGGACCGCATGGAGGCCATGCCCGACGGCGGCCTGCGCATCGGCGCCCTGGTGCGCAACACCGACCTGGCGGCGGATGCCCGCGTGCGGCGCGACTACGGCGTGCTCTCGCGCGCGCTGCTGGCGGGCGCCTCGGGCCAGCTGCGCAACAAGGCGACCACCGCCGGCAACCTGCTGCAGCGCACCCGCTGCCCCTACTTCTACGACACCGCCCAGCCCTGCAACAAGCGCCAGCCGGGCAGCGGCTGCTCCGCCATCGGCGGCGTGGCGCGGCAGCTGGCGGTGATCGGCGGCAGCGAGGCCTGCATCGCCACGCACCCGAGCGACATGGCCGTCGCCATGCGCGCGCTCGACGCCACGGTGGAGACGGTGCACGCCAGCGGCGAGCGGCGCCGCATTCCGATCGCGGACTTCCACCGCCTGCCGGGCAACACGCCCGAGGTGGAGACGGCCCTGAAGCCGGGCGAGCTGATCACCGGCGTGACGCTGCCGCCCCCGGTGGGCGGCGTGCAGCTCTACCGCAAGGTGCGCGACCGGGCGTCCTACGCCTTCGCGCTGGTGTCCGTGGCCGCGATCGTGCAGCGCGACGGCCGTGCGCGCGTGGCCTTCGGCGGCCTGGCCGCCAAGCCCTGGCGGGTGGAAGCGGCCGAGCCGGCCCTCGCGACCGACCTGCGCGCCGGCACCGCCACCCTCTTCGCCGGTGCCCGGCCCGCCCCCGACAACGCGTTCAAGCTCACGCTGGCCGAACGCACCCTGGCCGCCACGCTGGCGGAAGCAAAGGCACGCGCATGAAGTTCGACACCCCCGCCACCACCAACCCCATCGACCAGCTGCAGGTGGTCGGCCGCCCGACCCCGCGCATCGACGGCCCGCGCAAGACCACCGGCACCGCCCGCTATGCCTACGAGCAGCGCGAGACGCCCACCGCGCCAGCCTACGGCTACGTGCTGGGGGCCGGCATCGCCAAGGGCCGCATCGTGTCGATGGACCTGTCGGCGGCACGTGCGGCGCCGGGCGTGCTGGCCATCGTGACGGCCGAGAACGCCGGCAAGCTGAGCAAGGGCCAGTACAACACCGCGCCCCTGCTCGGCGGCCCGGACATCGCGCATTACCACCAGGCCATCGCCGTGGTGGTGGCCGACACCTTCGAACGGGCCCGCGAGGCCGCGCAGCGCATCCGCGTGCGCTACGAGGCCGCATCGGGCGCCTTCGATCTGGCGGCCGTGAAGGACGGCGCCCCGCTGGCCAAGCCCGGCCCCGACGGCGGCCCGCCGCAGACGGCGGTGGGCGACTTCGCCGGCGCCTTCGCGGCCGCCCCGGTGAAGCTCGACGCCACCTACGAGACGCCCGACCACAGCCACGCCATGATGGAGCCGCATGCCTCCATCGCGGCCTGGCAGGGCGATCGCCTCACGGTGTGGACCTCCAACCAGATGATCGACTGGTGCACCGGCGACCTGGCCAAGACGCTGGGCATTCCGAAGGAGAAGGTGCGCCTGGTCTCGCCCTTCGTGGGCGGCGGCTTCGGCGGCAAGCTCTTCGTGCGCGCCGACGCGCTGCTGGCCGCATTGGGTGCGCGCGCCGCGGGCCGGCCGGTCAAGGTCGCGCTGCAGCGGCCGCTGATCGGCAACAACACCACGCACCGCCCCGCGACGATCCAGCGCATCCGCCTGGGCGCGACGGCGGACGGGCGGCTCACCGCCATCGCGCACGAGAGCTGGTCGGGCGACCAGCCCGAGGGCCAGCCCGAGACGGCCGTGGGCCAGACCCGCCTGCTCTACGCCGCGCCCAACCGCATGACCGCCATGCGCCTGGCCGTGCTGCACCTGCCCGAGGGCAACGCCATGCGCGCGCCGGGCGAGGCGCCGGGGATGATGGCGCTGGAGATCGCCATGGACGAGATGGCCGAGAAACTCGGCCTCGACCCGGTGGAATTCCGCATCCGCAACGACACGCAGGTCGACCCCGAGAAGCCGCAGCGCGCCTTCTCGCAGCGCCGGCTGGTCGACTGCCTGCGCATCGGCGCAGAGCGCTTCGGCTGGAGCCGCCGCAATGCACGGCCCGCGCAGGTGCGCGACGGGCGCTGGCTGGTCGGCCTGGGCGTGGCCGCCGCCTTCCGCAACAACCTGCTGACGAAGTCGGCCGCCCGCGTGCGCCTGGGCCGCGACGGCATCGTCACGGTCGAAACCGACATGACCGACATCGGCACCGGCAGCTACACGATCATCGCGCAGACCGCGGCCGAGATGATGGGCGTGGGCCTGGACCGGGTGAACGTGCGGCTGGGCGATTCGACGCTGCCGGCCTCCTGCGGCTCGGGCGGCCAGTGGGGCGCCAACAACTCGACCTCCGGCGTGTACGCGGCCTGCATGAAGCTGCGCGAGGCCGTGGCCCGCAAGCTGGGCATGGACCCGGCCGACGCCACCTTCGCCGAGGGCCGGGTGCGCGGCGGCGGGCGGGCGCTGCCGCTCGCGCAGGCAGCCGGCGACGGCGAACTGGTCGCCGAGGACCACATCGAGTACGGCGACCTGGACAAGAAGTACCAGCAGTCGACCTTCGGCGCCCACTTCGTCGAGGTGCGCGTGGACCCGGCCACGGCCGAGATCCGCGTGCGGCGCATGCTGGCCGTGTGCGCGGCCGGCCGCATCATCAACCCGACCTCGGCGCGCAGCCAGGTGATCGGCGCGATGACCATGGGGGTGGGCGCGGCGCTGATGGAGGAACTGGCGATCGACAAGCGCCGCGGCTTCTTCGTCAACCACGACCTGGCGGGCTACGAGGTGCCGGTGCATGCCGACATCCCGCACCAGGACGTGGTGTTCCTGGACGAGACCGACCCGATCTCCTCGCCGATGAAGGCCAAGGGCGTGGGCGAGCTGGGCATCTGCGGCGTGGCCGCGGCGGTGGCCAATGCGGTCTACAACGCGACCGGCGTGCGCGTGCGGCACTACCCGGTGACGCTGGACAAGCTGCTGGCCGGACTGCCGATGCCGGTCTGAAGCCGGGGCTGCGCGCTGGCAGCCCAGCCCGAACCGTCAGGCCGGTTGGTAACGGGCGTGACGAATTCGGCCGCAGCGCCCGCCCGGCGTGCGCTGGCGGCCGATTGCACTTCGCCGTTTCAGGACTGGGATGGCAGGTACATCGTGGCCTCGACCTCGACCAGCACGCCGTCGCCGGGCAGGAAGCGGTTCACCTCGACCACGGTGCTGACCGGCGGCTCGCCGGGATAGAAGAGGCCGCGCACGCGGTTGAAGAAGGCGTAGTGCGGCAGGTGGGTGAAGTACTGCACCAGCTTGACCACATCGTCCATCGTGCCGCCGTGCTCGGCCGCGATCTGGCGGATGCGCTCGAGCACGAACCAGCTCTGGGCGACGATGGGTGCCTCGAAGACGTCGACCGACATCTGTCCCGTGGCGTAGCCCAGCCCGCGCAGCGGCGCCTGCGCGGCCTCGGGCAGCTCGTCGTAGGTCGAGACGGCGCGGCGCGTGGCGGGGTCGACCGCCACCACGCCGCTCATGAAAACGAAATCGCCCACGCGCTTGGCGGCGGCGTAGCGGGCCATGGGTTTGCCCATGCTCATCGGCAGTGCTCCTCGGATCGTGGTGCGCAGCACGGAACGTGCCGCGCGATCCGCGGATTCTGCGCGCCGGGCGCGGGCGCCGCCGCGCTTCAGTCGAGGGCGATGCGCCGCTCGCGGATCAGCGTCGTCAGGACCTGCGTCTCGTCGACGATGGTCTTGCGGAACGCCGGCGCGTCCTGCGCGATCGCCTCGACGCCCAGTTCGGCGAAGCGCTGCCTGACCTCCGGCAGCGCCACCGCCTTGGCGATTTCGCTGCCCAGGCGGGCCAGGATCTCCGGCGGCGTTCCGGCCGGCGCGAAGACGCCGAACCAGTTGCCCAGCTCGACCCCCTTCACACCGGCCTCGGTCAAGGTGGGTGCGTCGGGGAAGAAGGGCGAGCGCTTGGTGCCGCTGACGGCCAGCAGCTTCGCGCGCCCTTCGCGGATGTGCTGGAAGCCGGTGGCCGGGTCGAAGTAGTAGTCGATCTGGCCGGCCAGCACGTCCTGCAGCGCGGGCGCGGCGCCCTTGTAGGGAACGTGCACCGTGTCGATGCCCGCCTGCTGCTTGAACAGCTCGCCCACCAGGTGCATCTGCGTGCCGGGACCGCCGGAGCCGTAGCTGAGCTTGCCGGGCGACGCCTTCGCCAGGGCGACCAGTTCGCCCGCGGTACGCACCGGCAGGCTCTTCTTCGTCACCAGGTACAGCTGCGCGTAGCCCAGGCTGGCCACGGGCCGCAGGTCGCGCTCGGGGTTGAGCGCGGGCTTGAACAGCGACGGGTTGGCCGTCTGCACCGAGATCGGCGCCACCATCAGCGTGTAGCCGTCGGGCGCCGCCTTGATGGTCTCGGCCGCCGCGATGTTGCCGCTGGCGCCGGGCTTGTTGTCCACCACGATCGGCTGGCCGAGCGCCTTCTGCAGCGGCGTGCCGACCATCCGGGCCATCACGTCGGTCGTGCCGCCGGCCGGGAAGCCGACGACGAAGCGGATCGGCTTGGACGGCCAGGGGGCCTGCGCGGCGGCGCTGCCGGCGAGGGCCAGCAGGGCGGCTGCGGCGCAGACCAGACGGCGCGATGAAAAGGCAGGGCGAGCGAAAGCCATGGATGTCTCCTTCAAACAGGTCGGTCAACGGAAGCAAAGGGGGGCCGGCGGCCCCGGGGCGGGATTCAGTCCGCGGGCGAGGCCCGGCCGGGCATGTCCACGGCACGGACCAGGCGCGTCTCCTGCGCCACGATCAGGTGCTCGGAAGCGGCCAGGTAGGCCGCGAAGTCGGGGTGCGTGTCGCGCGCGTGGCAACGGCGCTCGTAGTCGGCCAGGCTCTCGTAGGCCCACAGGTGCACGAACTGGTTGAGCGGGCCGACCTGGCTCACGTAGAAGCCCAGCGGGTGCTCCAGCGTGCGCATCAGGATCGGCATCGCGAGGCGGTTGAACACCTCCAGGAACTCGCCCATCCGGCGCAGGCGGATGGTGTAGATGCGGTGGTCGACCAGCGGCCTAGGCGACATGGCGCAGCTCCTGCGGGGCGGGGGCCTGCACCTCGGCCGCCGGTGGACGCGCGTCGCGCTGCACCCCGGCGATGAAGCGCGCGGTCAGCCAGCCGAAGGTCATGGCCGGCCCGAGCGTGATGCCGGCACCGGGGTAGTTGCCGCCCATCACGCTGGCCCGGTCGTTGCCCACCGCGTACAGGCCGGGCACCACGGCGCCGTCGTCGCGCAGCACCTCGCCCATGGTGGTGGTGCGCAGGCCGTCGAAGGTGCCCAGGTCGCCCATGACGACCTTCACCGCGTAGAAGGGCCCCTTGGCCAGCGGTGCCACGCAGGGGTTGGGCCGGTGCTCCGGGTCGGCCAGGTAGCGGTTGAAGGCGGTGCTGCCGCGGCCGAAGCGCGCATCCACGCCCTGCGCCGCGCCGACGTTGTACTCGCGCACCGTGGCCTCCAGGCCGGCGGCATCGATGCCCGCGGCGGCGGCCAGTTCGGCCAGCGTGCGGCCCTTGAACAGGTAGCCCTTGCGGATCAGGCCGCCGAGCGGCATCGGCGCCGGCTTGGCATAGCCCAGGCCGTATCTCGACATGGCGGCCTGGTCGCACACCAGCCACATCGCCGTCTCCTTCTCGCCCGCGCAGGCCTCGATCATGGCGGCACCGACGTCGTGGTACGAGTTGGACTCGTTGGTGAAGCGCCGGCCGTTGCGCAGCACGCCGATGACGCCGGGCTTGTAGCGGTCCAGCAGGTGCGGGAACACGCCCGTGCGTCCGCCGCCCAGGGGCACGCGCGAGACCGGCATCCACGCCGCCGCGCCGGTGCCTTCGAAACGCATGTCGGCCCGGCCGCCCACCGCCTCGGCCAGCGCGAGGCCGTCGCCGGTGTTCTCCGGCGGCACGGGCGAGACATGCTCGCCGCCGCGCGCCAGGTGCGGGTAGCGCCGGGTGATGCGTGCCACGTCGTGCGGATAGCCGCCGCAGGCCAGCACCACGCCGCGCCGGGCGACGACGCGCACCTCGCGCCCCTGCATGCGCACGCGGGCACCGGTGACGCGGCCCTCGGACTGCAGCAGCTCCCTGGCCTGCGCGTCGGTGTGGATCGGGATGCCGAGGTCGAAGCAGCTCTTGGCCAGCCGCGCGGCCAGCGCGTTGCCGCTGGTCACCTGCACGCCGCGCCGGTAGCGCAGCAGGTCGACGAAATGCGCCGCCAGCCGCCGTGCGACGTAGGCCGCGGACACCAACGACGTCGTGGCACGGAAGAAGTGCTTCAGGTCGGCGTTGGAGGAGTTGAACATCATGCCGACGAAGGTGATCGTCTCCAGCGGCGGGCGCAGGCGCGCCAGCTCGCTGCCGAGCGCGCTGGCGTCGAAGGGCGCGGCCAGGATGGAGCGGCCGACCTGCGCGCCGCCGGGCGCGTCGGGGTGGTAGTCGGGGTACAGGGTGGGCACAAAGCGGACGGCGGTCTCGCGCTCGAACCACTCGACCATCGCCGGCGCATGGTCGAGGAAGGCCTCCACCGCGGCCTCGTCGTGGAAGGGGCCGGTCTGGTCCCTCATGTAGGTGCGCATGGCGGCCCGGTCGTCCGCCGCCTGGCCGTGGCGGTTGCCGGGAATCCACAGCACGCCGCCCGAGAAGGCGGTGGTGCCGCCGAAGACCGGCGCCTTCTCGACCACGACCACGTCCAGCCCGTGCTTGCGTGCGGTGATGGCGGTGGACAGGCCGCCGGCCCCGGAGCCGACGACCAGCAGGTCGCACAGCAGGTCCTGCGGCGCAGAAGAAGAGGTGGTGGCGTTCATGGCTGTGTCTCCGGATGGTTCTGGTTGAAGCCCGGGCGCGGCACCATGTCCATCAACATGCAGCCGAGGCCGCCGTCGACGACCAGCTCGGCGCCGTTCATGTAGGCCGAGCGTTCGCTGGCGAGGAAGAGCGCCGGCTCCGCGATGTCGCGCGGCTCGCCGATGCGACGGCTGGCGGTGGCCGCCGCACGCCGCTGCGCGAAGCCGGGCTCGTCGTAGAACTTCGCGGACAGCGCGGTGCGGATCATCCCGGGGCAGATCACGTTGCTGCGCACGCCGCGCGGGCCCCACTCGGCCGCGAGCTGCCGCGACAGCAGCAGCACGCCCGCCTTGCTGGCGCTGTAGGCGCCGCTGGCCGTCTGCGGGTGCAGCGCCGAGATCGAGGCCACGTGCACCAGGCTGCCGCGGCCGGTCTCCAGCATGTCCTGCCCGAAGGCCCGTGCGCACAGCAGGTAGCCGGTGAGGTTGACGGCCAGCACCTCGTTCCACTCGGCCACGGACACCGAGGCCAGTGCACCCGGCCGCAGCAGGCCGGCGTTGTTGACCAGCGCAGCCACGGGGCCCAGCACGCTGCGCACCTGCCGTGCGGCGGCCAGCACCGCGGCTTCGTCGGCGATGTCGCACTGCAGTGCCAGCACCTGCGCGCCCTGCTCGGCCAGCGGGCCGGCCACGCGGCGCGCGGCCGGCAGGTCGCGATCGACCAGAGCCACCTTCGCGCCAGCGGCGGCGAAGGCCTGGGCGGTGGCCGCGCCGATGCCGCTGCCGGCGCCCGTGACCACGCACACCTGGCCCTGCAGGCCGAGCCACCCGTGCGCCTCGCGCGGCATGAACGGGCCGGACGATTCGATCGCCGATGGGTCGTGACGATCCACGGTCATGAGGTCTTGTCTCCTTGATTCGATGGGAGAAGGATCGCGCAGAGGCGCTTTGCCCTCAATCGACAAATGCGGCCGGCAACCGGACAATTCGTGCATTGCTCATCGGGAGAAACACCATGCGGACCCAGCCTGGAACCGTGCGCAGCTTCGCGCTCTACGGCAGCAGCGACACGGCGCCCGCCTGGGCCGAGCTGGTGCATCTGGAGCGCGTGCCCGAGCGCTCCAGCCTGTTCGACTGGGAGATCGACCTGCACTTCCACGAGGGCCTGATCCAGCTGCTCTATCTCACGGCCGGCGGCGAGGGTGCCGCGTGGATCGACGGCACGCGCTGGGCCTTGCGTCCCCCATGCCTGATCGTGGTGCCGGCGCGGGCGGTGCACGGCTTCAGCTTCCATCCCGCGACCGACGGCCCGGTCATCACCGCCGCACAGAAGCCGCTGGAGTCGCTGGCCGAGCTCGCTGCGCCGGGACTGGTGGAGCACCTGCGTCGCCCGGCCGTGCTCGAACTCGATGCCGACAGCCGGCATGCGCCGCCGCTGCTGGCGCTCTTCGAGGCCATCGAGCGCGAATCGCAGCTGCACGACGGCGGCGGCATGGCCGCCGGCATGCCGCTGCTGCTGGCGCTGTGCGTGCAGGTGGCGCGCGTGGCGCAGTCAGGCACCGGGACGGCGCACAGCACGCGCTCGCGCAAGGCAGCGCAGATCGAGCGCTTCCGCGCCCAGCTGGACCGCGACTTCCGCCTGCGCTTGCCGGTGCAGCACTACGCGCAGGCGCTGGGCATCAGCGTGGGCCAGCTCACGCGGCTGACGCGCGAGCTGCTGGGGCTGCCGGCGCAGGAGGTGGTGAACGCCCGCGTGGTGCACGAGGCGCAGCGAGAACTCGTGTACTCGTCGCTGTCGATCAAGCAGGTCGCTGCCGCGCTCGGCTTCGAGGACGAGGCGTACTTCGGCCGCTTCTTCAAGAAGCACACCGGTCAGCGGCCGAGCGCGTTCCGCGCCGAGGCGCGGCGCCGCCTCGCGTCGGCGTGAACGGCGGCAGCCGTCAGCCCAGCGCGAACCTCGCCGCCCGCACGATGGCCGCCGCGTCGACGCCGAAGAAGCGACGCAGCTCGGCGCGGGTGTCGCTGCGCCCGAAGCCGTCGGTGCCCAGCGTGAGGTAGCGGCGGCCTTCGGGCACGAAGGCGCGCACGCTCTCGGGCACGGCGCGCACGTAGTCGGTGGCGGCGACGACGGGGCCTTCGCTGCGCGCGAGCTGCTGCGCCACGAAGGGCGTGCCGATCTCGGCCTCGCCCGCC
Organism: Pseudomonadota bacterium; assembly: GCA_031119395.1. Lineage (GTDB taxonomy): Bacteria > Pseudomonadota > Gammaproteobacteria > Burkholderiales > Burkholderiaceae_C > Xenophilus. The sequence continues at coordinate 9,171 of JAVHYA010000081.1, read as the reverse complement.
AGAGCGCGCGCCTCGCAGGCCCGGCCGTCGCGCGCGAGTTCGCTCCAGCTGGTGACGCTGAACACGGTGGCGTCGATGCCGTCCTCGGCCAGTTGCTGCGCGGCCTTCACGACCTCGGTGAGGATGGCGCCCGAGCCCATGAGCGTGACCTTTCTTGCGGAAGCAATCGGCCCCTGGCGCCCGCCGGACGGGCGCGACCAGCTATCGAAACGATAGCAACCGCGCAACAGGTCGGCATGCACCTCGGCGGGCACATCGGGCTGGGCGTAGTTCTCGTTCATCAGGGTGATGTAGTGGAAGACGTCCTGCTGCTCCACCAGCATCTCGCGCATGCCGGCATCCACGATGACGGCCATCTCGCCGGCGAAGGCCGGGTCCCAGGCCTTGCAGTTGGGAATGGTGGCGGCCACCAGGTGGCTGCTGCCGTCCTGGTGCTGCAGGCCCTCGCCGCCGAGCGTGGTGCGGCCCGAGGTGGCGCCCAGCAGGAAGCCGCGCGCGCGCTGGTCGGCGGCCGCCCAGATCGCATCGCCCACGCGCTGGAAGCCGAACATCGAGTAGTAGATGTAGAAGGGCAGCATCGCCAGGCCGTGCACGCTGTAGCTGGTGGCGGCGGCGGTCCAGCTCGCGATGGCGCCGGCCTCGCTGATGCCCTCCTCGAGGATCTGCCCGTCGGTCGCCTCGCGATAACTCAACACCGAGCCGATGTCCTCCGGCGCGTAGCGCTGGCCCACGCTCGAATAGATGCCGACCTGCTTGAAGAGGTTGGCCATGCCGAAGGTGCGCGCCTCGTCGGCCACGATCGGCACGATGCGCGGACCGAGTTCGCGGTCCTTGAGCAGCTGGCCCAGCAGGCGCACGAAGGCCATGGTGGTGCTCATCTCCTTGCCCGCGGCCTCGGTGGCGAACTTCGCGTAGCTCGCGAGCGGCGGCACCGGCACGACGTCGCAGGCCGTCTCGCGCCGCGGCAGCGCGCCGCCCAGTGCGGCACGCCGCTCGCGCAGGTAGCGCATCTCGGCACTGTCCTCGGCCGGCTTGTGAAAGGCCAGCGAGGTGGCCTGCTCGTCGGTGAGCGGCAGGTTGAAGCGGTTGCGGAACTCGATGAGGTCGCTCTCGTCGAGCTTCTTCTGCGAGTGCGTGGTCATCTTCCCCTGGCCGGCCGTGCCCATGCCGTAGCCCTTCTTGGTGTGGGCGAGGATGACGACCGGCTGGCCGGTGTGGGCCGCGGCGGCGGCGTACGCGGCGTGGATCTTCACCAGGTCGTGCCCGCCGCGCTTCAGGCGGTCGATCTGCTCGTCGGTCATGCCCTGCGCCAGGCGCGCGAGCTCGGGGTCCTGGCCGAAGAAGTTGTCGCGGTTGAAGCGGCCGTCCTTGGCGGCGAAGGTCTGCATCTGGCCGTCGACGGTGTGGGCGAAGGCGCGCGCCAGGGCGCCCTGCGTGTCGCGCGCGAACAGGCCGTCCCAGTCGCTGCCCCACACGAGCTTGATGACCTTCCAGCCGGCGCCCGAGAAGAGCCGCTCCAGCTCGTCGATGATGCGGCCGTTGCCGCGCACCGGGCCGTCCAGGCGCTGCAGGTTGCAGTTGACGACCCACACCAGGTTGTCGAGCTTCTCGCGCGCGGCCAGGGTGAGCGCACTCATCGATTCGGGCTCGTCCATCTCGCCGTCGCCGAAGACGCCCCAGACCTTGCGCGCGCCGCAGTCGAGCAGCCCACGGTGCGTGAGGTAGCGCATGAAGCGCGCGTGGTAGATCGAGCTGATCGGTCCGATGCCCATCGAGCCGGTGGGGAACTGCCAGAAGTCCGGCATCAGGTACGGGTGCGGGTAGCTCGACAGGCCCTGCGCGCCGTGGGTCGACGCTGCGAGTTCCTGCCGGTAGTGCAGCAGGTCGCTCTCGCCCAGGCGCCCTTCGAGGAAGGCGCGGGCGTAGACGCCCGGCGCGCTGTGCGGCTGGAAGAAGACCAAGTCGCCGCCGTGCGCGCCGCCTTTCGCGTGGAAGAAGTGGTTGAACCCCGTCTCGAAGAGGTCTGCGGCGCTCGCGTAGCTGGCGATGTGGCCGCCGAGTTCGCCGTACGCCTGGTTGGCCCGCACCACCATCGCCAGCGCGTTCCAGCGCATCAGCGAGGCGAGGCGCTCCTCGATCGCCAGGTCGCCGGGGAAGGCCGGCTGCTCGTCCACCGCGATCGTGTTGACATACGGCGTCGCCAGTTCGGGCTGCCAGCCGATGCGCTCGCGCCGCGCGAGCCGTGCCAGCTCGTCCAGCATCTGCCGCGCGCGCGCCGGGCCCTGCGACTGCACCAGCGCGAGAAAGGCGTCGCGCCACTCGGCCGTCTCGGCCGGGTCGGGGTCGTGGGCGTCGGAGGCGCCCTGGAGCAGGGCACGCATCTGGTCGGCGGAAATCGGGGCGTTCATGCTTCGGCACTCTAGGCCGGTGGCGGCGAAATGAGCTTTCGAAATGCACCGCGATCTTCGGCTCACGAGGCATAAACTGCCGCCGATCCAAGTCACGGCGGCATTTCATGCAACTCGACACCATCGACCTGCGCATCCTGGACGAACTGCAGCGCGATGGCGCGCTGTCGAACGTCGAGCTGGCCCGGCGTGTGCACCTCTCGCCGTCGCCCTGCCTGGCGCGCGTCAAGGCCCTGGAGACGGCTGGCGTCATCGACCGTTACGTGGCGCTGTGCAGTGCGCCGGCGCTCGGGCTGGGGCTGAACGTCTTCATCTCGATCAGCCTGAAGACCCAGAGCAAGCAGTCGCTGGCCGATTTCGAGCGCCGCATCGCCGAACACGACGAGGTGATGGAGTGCTACCTGATGACCGGCGACAGCGACTACCTGATCCGCATCGCGGTGGCCGACATGGCGGCGCTGGAGAAATTCATCCTCGAACAGCTCACGCCCACGCCCGGCATCGAGAAGATCCGCTCGAGCTTCGCGCTCAAGCAGGTGCGTTACAAGACGGCGCTGCCATTGCCCGTTCGGTCTACGAACTGAAAATGCCTTGGCTGCACAAGCATCTGGAAACAAGTAAGCGCATGCTACCAGATGGATGGCCGGACCCGACGGAGGCAAATGTTGCGCCATGCGGACGGCATCGCGACCAAGCACGGATACACTTCAAATGACAATCACTCTCATTTGATAGGCGTCATGCCTTTGTGACCTTCGACCGGCCGCCCAGCGGCCGCGGGGCGGATCAAGGGGCGCGGCGCCGCCTTCCACCGTTCCGACATGAAGACAGCCTCCCTGCCGCGCCCCGGCGCGCCCGCCCGCCTGACGCCGCTCGCCCTGTGCCTCGCCGCCGCCCTGCCCGCGCTCGCCTGGGCGCAGCAGGCCGCACCCGACGCACCTGCCGCAGCCGCCACCCTGCCCGCCGTGCAGGTCGAGGCCGCCGGCGACCCGGAGACCACCGAAGGCACCGGCTCGTACACCACCGGCGCCTCGCGCACGGCAACGCCGCTGAGCCTGAGCCTGCGCGAGACGCCGCAGTCGGTCACGGTGGTGACGCAGCAGCGCATCGAGGACCAGCGCCTGCGCACCATCACCGACGTGATGAACAACACCACCGGCGTGTCGGTGAACCAGTACGAGACCAGCCGCGGCCAGTTCGTCTCGCGCGGCTTCAAGATCAACACGCTGCTGATCGACGGCGTGCCCACCAGCTGGGAGCAGCCGTGGAGCTCGGGGGAGATCTTCACCAGCCTGGCGATGTACGACCGCGTGGAGGTGGTGCGCGGCGCCACGGGCCTGACCACCGGCGCGGGCGACCCGTCGGCGGCCGTGAACCTGGTGCGCAAGCGCGCCGGCAGCAAGGTCTTCACCGGCAACGTGGAGCTGGACTACGGCAGCTGGGCGAACCGCCGCGCGATGGTCGACCTGTCGACGCCGGTCAACGCGGCCGGCACCGTGCGTGCCCGCGTGGTCGGCGAGCTGGAAGACAAGAACAGCTACGTCCGCGGCCTGAACAACCGAAACGAGACCCTCTTCGCCACCGTCGAGGCCGACCTGACGCCGCACACGCTGCTGACGGCGGGCTTGAGCCACCAGAAGCTCAAGACCCAGGGCCCGATGTGGGGCGGCCTGCCGGTCTGGTACGCGGAAGGGCTGATGACGAACTGGGACACCTCCAAGTCCACCGCCGCCCACTGGACACGCTGGGACACGAGCTACGACACGTATTTCGCCTCGCTGGAACATCGCTTCGGCAACGGGTGGAGGCTCAAGGCCAGCTACACCCGCGGCGACCGCAAGGCCGACTCGCACCTGCTGTACCTCTCGGGCGCGCCCAGCGTGTTCACCGGCCTGGGCCTGTACACCTTCGCGGCCTCCTACCTGGTGAAGACGAAGCAGGACGACATCGGCCTGCAGGCCGGGGGGCCCTTCCAGCTCTTCGGCCGCGAGCACGAGGCGGTGTTCGGCTACGCGAGTTCGACGCAGAAGTTCCATGCCGACAGCCGCCCCGCCACGCCCTCGGTCGGCTTCGCCTCGAACTTCAACACCTGGAACGGCTATTTCCCCGAACCCTCCTGGGGACCGCTGACCTATTACGGCAAGAGCGAGACGCGGCAGGACGCGGTCTACGGCGCCGCGCGCCTCAACGTGGCCGACCCGCTCAAGCTCATCGTCGGCACGCGCGTGACCAACTATCGCCGCTGGGGCGACGACATCTACAGCAACCCCTACGGCATCCGCGCCAAGAGCGAGGTCACGCCCTATGCGGGCGTGGTCTTCGACATCACGAAGCAGCTGTCGGCCTACGCCAGCTACACCAGCATCTTCCAGCCGCAGACGCAGCGCGACATCGGCGGCAACACGCTCGACCCGATCAAGGGCAAGGCCTTCGAAGCGGGGCTCAAGGGCGAGTTCCTGGACGGCAGGCTGAACGCCTCGGCATCGGTCTTCCACATCAAGCAGAACAACCTGGCCGTGGCGACGACGGAGCGCCTCATCGGCATCGGCGGCCTGCCCGAGACGGCCTACCGCGCCTCCGACGGCGCGACCAGCAAGGGCTTCGAGCTCGAGGTGTCGGGCGAGATCGCCCCGCGCTGGAACCTCTCGGCCGGCTACACGCAGTACACGCTCAAGGACGCGGACGGCACGCAGGTCAACACCATCTTCCCGCGCAAGCTGCTGCGCGTGTTCACCACCTACCGCCTGACGGGTGCGCTGGCCGGCCTGACGGTGGGCGGCGGCGTGAGCTGGCAGGGCCGCACCTACACCGACGCCGTCAACCCGCTGGGCGCGACGCAGCGCATCAACCAGGGCGCCTACGGCCTGGTCCAGCTGATGGCGCGCTACGACTTCAACGACCGCCTCTCGGCGCAGTTGAACATCGACAACCTGACGAACAAGAAGACCTACGGGATGTTCGACGCCTACGACCAGATCACCTACGGCGCGCCGCGCAGCGCGACGGTGTCGATGAAGTACAGGTTCTGAGTCTTCTCTGGCCGGCGGACCTCGCCGGTCGAACGGCAAGTCGCCACGAATGTGACGGATTCGGCCGCAGCGCCCGCGCAACGGGCGCTGTGGCCGATTGGCATTCCGGCCTGCGCGTCCCGTCTCCCGCGTCACCCGCCGACCTGCTTCGAGCGCCCCAGCCCAAGGCCGCTGATCGATGAGCGTGCCCGGAAATCCCAAGAATTTCTCAGAAATGCCGTAGATCTCACGGATCCGACGAGGTCGTGGACGGTTCTTGGCCGCTTGTAACTACATTTTCGCGGCGCGCCGGAGACTGCCGCGTTTGGTGTGATCGGTTACCTGGCGCCGTCACATGATCGAAGGGAGAAGTACATGAACAAGACGTATCGCAGCGTCTGGAGCGATGCTTTGGGCGCTTGGGTGGCCGTGTCGGAGCTCGCGCCGTCGCGCGGCAAGCGCTCGGGCTCCGTGGTCGCCAGCGTGGCGCTGCTGTTGTTTGCCGGTGCCCCGGCGTGGGCACAGACGATCACCTCGTCGGGAGATGTCACCAGCAGCTTTGCGCAAACCGCGTCGCCGTGGAACGCAGGCGGCAGTCTCGACATCGGCAACGCCGCAGCCGGCGGCCTGGCCCTGGCAGGCGGCGCGCAAGTTTCTTCCACTCAGCTCCATCTGGGCAATTCTGTCGGCGTCGCCGGTGCCCTGACCGTGGACGGGGCAGGCTCGACCCTGAATGTGGCGGGCCAGTTCGACGTGGGGGCAGTCGGCACTGGCACCCTTTCGATCACGAACGGCGGCACGGTCGTCAATACCGGCAAGGCCGGCATCTACTACTACTTCGGCGTTGGCTATGGTTCGGGCACCGGCAACGGTTCGGCCACCGGCAACGTGACGATCTCAGGCACCGGCTCCAAGCTGTCGACCCAGTACTCGTCGTACATCGGCGGCACCGACTCGGCGGGCGGCACCGGCTCGGGCACGGTGACCGTGAGCCACGGCGGGACCTTCACCACCCCGACATCCTTCATCGGCTTCGACGTCTTCGGCAACGGCGGCTCGGGCACCGTGAACGTGACGGACGCCGGCTCGAGCTGGGTGAACACGGGCGTCTCGCGCATCGGCTACGGCAGCGGTGCCACCGAGCATGGCACGGTGAACGTGGGCAACGGCGCGACCGCCACCATCGGCAACTTCGCCATCGTCGGGCTGGGCACGGGCGGCGCCGGCATCGTCAACGTGTCGGGCAACGGGTCGACATGGAACGTGGCCAACACCGCGAACACGAACGGCGTCGGGCTGGCGATCGGCCTCGGCGCCAACACGGGCACGGGCGCGAACGCTACAGGCGCCGTGACCATCGCCGACGGGGCCGTGGTCAACACGCCGGTCGTGCGCCTGGGCACGGATGCCGGCGCGTCCGCGTCCGGAACACTGAACATCGGTGCCGCCGCGGGGCTGGCCGCAGCAGCGCCCGGAACGCTCAATGCACCGACGGTGGTGTTCAATTGGCTGAGCCCGGGGAACTCCAACGGATCGCCCACCACCGGCACGCTGAACTTCAACCACACCAGCACCGACGGCAGCTATGTCTTCGCCCCCAACATCGGCAGCGGCGGCGGCACCGGCAGCGCCACCATCAACCAGCTGGCCGGCCACACCACGCTGACCGGCAACAGCGGCGGCTACGGAGGTTTCACTCAGGTGAGCGGCGGCGTGTTGGGCGTCACCGGCACGTTGGGCAACGGCACCGGTGACGTGGCCGTTTCACAGGGCGCGTTCAACGTTGAGGGCGGCGGCACGGTGAACGCCCGAACGGCGACGTACGGCGACACGGTCGGCGGCATCGCCACCGGCTCCGTCAGCGGTGCGGGCTCGTCCCTGAACGTGGCAGGCCAGTTCGATGTGGGGGCAGTCGGCACCGGCACCCTTTCGATCACGAACGGCGGCACGGTCGTCAACACCGGCTCGACGGGCGGCGGTGCCTTCTTTGGCGTTGGCCATGGTTCGGGCACCGGCAACGTGACGATCTCAGGCGCCGGCTCCGCGCTTTCGAACCTGAGCGCTTCGTACATCGGCGGCACCGACTCGGCGGGCGGCACCGGCTCGGGCACGGTGACCGTGAGCCACGGCGGGACCTTCACCACCCCGACATCCTTCATCGGCTTCGACGTCTTCGGCAACGGCGGCTCGGGCACCGTGAACGTGACGGACGCCGGCTCGAGCTGGGTGAACACGGGCGTCTCGCGCATCGGCTACGGCAGCGGTGCCACCGAGCATGGCACGGTGAACGTGGGCAACGGCGCGACCGCCACCATCGGCAACTTCGCCATCGTCGGGCTGGGCACGGGCGGCGCCGGCATCGTCAACGTGTCGGGCAACGGGTCGACATGGAACGTGGCCAACACCGCGAACACGAACGGCGTCGGGCTGGCGATCGGCCTCGGCGCCAACACGGGCACGGGCGCGAACGCTACAGGCGCCGTGACCATCGCCGACGGGGCCGTGGTCAACACGCCGGTCGTGCGCCTGGGCACGGATGCCGGCGCGTCCGCGTCCGGAACACTGAACATCGGTGCCGCCGCGGGGCTGGCCGCAGCAGCGCCCGGAACGCTCAATGCACCGACGGTGGTGTTCAATTGGCTGAGCCCGGGGAACTCCAACGGATCGCCCACCACCGGCACGCTGAACTTCAACCACACCAGCACCGACGGCAGCTATGTCTTCGCCCCCAACATCGGCAGCGGCGGCGGCACCGGCAGCGCCACCATCAACCAGCTGGCCGGCCACACCACGCTGACCGGCAACAGCGGCGGCTACGGCGGCACGACCAACGTCACCGGCGGCACGCTGCGCGTGAACGGTACGCTGGGCAACGCCACCAGCCAGGTCAACGTGGGCAATGGCGCGGCGCTGGGCGGCGCCGGCACCATCGGTGGCAACGTGGCCATCGGCGACGGCGTGCTCTCACCGGGCAACAGCCCCGGCACCCTGACCATCAATGGCAACCTGGCCCTGTCGTCCGCCTCGACGCTGAACTACGAGTTGGGCGCTGCCAACACCGTGGGCGGCCCGCTGAATGACCTGACGGTGGTCAACGGCAACCTCACCCTGGACGGCACATTGAACGTCACGCAGTCGGCCGGCGGCACGTACGGTGCAGGCGTGTATCGCCTCATCGATTACGCGGGCACCCTCACCGACAACGGCCTGGCGCTGGGCAGCATGCCGGCGGGCACCGACAACTACGTCCAGACGTCCATTGCCAAGCAGGTCAACCTGGTCAACAGCCGGGGCTTGACCCTGAACTGGTGGGACGGCAGCGCGGGCGGGCGCAACGACGGGGCCATCGCGGGCGGCAACGGCACCTGGACGGCCATCGGCAGCGGCGCGACGGCCGACCGCTGGACGCAGGCCGACGGCCAGATCAACGCGCCCTACCAGAACGGTAGCTTCGCCATCTTCGCTGGCGGCCCCGGCACCGTCACGGTGGACAACAGCGCCGGCCAGGTGCGCGTGAGCGGCATGCAGTTCGCCACCAGCGGCTACCGCATCGAGGGCGGCCCGGTGGAACTGGCCGCCGGCACCAATGCCATCCGCGTGGGCGACGGCACCAGCGCTGGCGCGGCCGCCACGGCCACCATCGCCTCGGCCCTGACCGGCGCGGGCAAGCTGGACAAGGTGGACCTGGGCACGCTGGTGCTCACGGGGGCGAACACCTACACCGGCGGCACCACGGTCAGCGGCGGCACGCTGCA
>JAVHYA010000026.1:31434-61730 GCA_031119395.1 Pseudomonadota bacterium | reverse complement strand
CGCCCGACGAATACGAGGCCCTGGAGCGCAGCCTGCTCGCCGAGGGCTGCCGCGACGCCCTCGTGCTGTGGGGCAACGTGCTGGTGGACGGCCACAACCGCTACGGCATCTGCCGCAAGCACGAACTGCCCTTCCAGACCGTGCAGAACACGCGCTTCCGCTCGATGGAGGACGTGCACCTGTGGATGATCGACCAGCACCTGGGCCGGCGCAGCCTGTCGGACTTCCAGCGCGGCGTGCTGGCACTGCGCAAGCGCGAGATCGTGGCCGAACGGCGCCGCCACCCTGCGCCCGAGGCGGCCCCGGCCAGCGCTGCGGTCGATGCCACCGTCGAAGCCGCGGCGGACGCGCCCCCGCCGCTGCCGGACCCGATCGACACCCGCGAAGCCCTGGCGCGCGCCGCCAAGCTGTCGAGCAGCCAGGTGGGCATGATCGAACGCATCCAGAAACAGGCGACGCCGGAGCTGGTGGCGGCCGTGAAGTCCGGCGCCGTGTCGCTCAGCGCGGCAGCGGCCGTGGCCAGCTTGCCGGCCGAGGAGCAGATCGCAGCCGCCAGCGGCGGTGCGGACGAACTCAAGCAGGCCGCGAAGCGCGTGCGCGAGGCCAAGCGCAAGCCGCGCGAGGACGCGACCGCGCCCGAAGCCGCGCCGTCCGGGACCACAGACGCAGGCGAGCCGACCGACCCGGCGGCACTGATCGCCTCGCTGCGCCAGCGCATCGCCGAACTGATGGCGGAGAACGCGTCGCTGCGCGAGCAGCTTGCCGCGCAGCAGGCGGGCGGGCCGCCCTTTTAAGGCCCGTTTCGTCCGTTCAAGGCCCTTTCCACCCCAGCCGTTCAGGCTGAGCCTGTCGAAGCCCGGGGCGGCACTTCGACAAGCTCAGTGCGAACGGCCGAGGGGGCACTCAGCGCCCCGTCATGTTTTCGGGCACCACCCACGCATCGAACTGCTCGCCCGTGAGATGCCCGGAGGCGATGGCCGCCTCGCGCAGGCTGGTGCCTTCCTTGTGCGCCTTCTTGGCGATGAAGGCGGCCTTGTCGTAGCCGATGTGGGTGTTGAGCGCCGTGACCAGCATCAGCGAGCGGCTGACCAGTTCGGCGATGCGGTCGCGGTTGGGTTCGATGCCCACGGCGCAGTGGTCGTTGAAGCTCACCATGCCGTCGGCCAGGAGGCGCACGCTCTGCAGGAAGTTGTGGGCCACCATCGGCCGGAACACGTTGAGCTCGAAGTTGCCGCTCATGCCGCCGATGTTGATGGCGACGTCGTTGCCCATCACCTGCGCGGCCAGCATGGTCACGGCCTCGCTCTGCGTCGGGTTGACCTTGCCGGGCATGATCGACGAGCCCGGCTCGTTTTCGGGGATCGACAGTTCGCCGATGCCGCTGCGCGGGCCGCTGGCCAGCCAGCGCACGTCGTTGGCGATCTTGTTCATGCTCGCGGCCAGCGTCTTGAGCGCGCCGTGGGCGTGCACGAAGGCGTCGCTGGCGGCCATCACCTCGAACTTGCTCGGCGCGGTGACGAAGGGCAGGCCCGTCAGGCGCGCCAGCTCGGCCGCCACCGCCTCGGCATAGCCCTTGGGCGCATTCAGGCCCGTGCCCACCGCCGTGCCGCCCAGGGCCAGTTCGCACAGGTGAGGCAGCGCGGCGCGCACGTGCTTCTCGTTCTGGTCGAGCTGGGCGACCCAGCCCGAGATCTCCTGGCCCAGCGTGAGGGGCGTGGCGTCCTGCAGGTGGGTGCGGCCGATCTTCACGATGTCCATGAAGTCCTCGGACTTCTTCGCCAGCGTGGCGCGCAGCTTGGCGATGGCCGGCAGCACCTTGTGCACGAGGCCCTGAACCGCGGCCACGTGCATGGCGGTGGGGAAGACGTCGTTGCTGGACTGGCTGCGGTTCACGTCGTCGTTGGGGTGCACCAGGCGCCCTTCGCCACGCGGGCCGCCCAGCAGCTCGCTGGCGCGGTTGGCCAGCACCTCGTTGACGTTCATGTTCGACTGCGTGCCCGAGCCGGTCTGCCAGACGACGAGCGGGAACTCGCCCTCGTGCTTGCCGGCCAGCACCTCGTCGGCGGCGGCGACGATGGCACCGGTCTTCTTCTCGTCCTGCAGGCCGAGCTGCTGGTTGACCACCGCCGAGGCGCGCTTGACCAGCGCCAGCGCATGGATCACCTCGCGCGACTGGCGTTCGCCGGAGATGTCGAAGTTCTGCAGCGAGCGCTGCGTCTGCGCGCCCCACAGCTTGTCGGCGGGGACCTCGATGGGGCCGAAGGTGTCCTTCTCGGTGCGGGTGGCGGTCGTCATGGCGTTCGTTGCTCGTTGGTCGAAAGCGCCAGTATCGGCCGAACGAGAGCAGTTCTCATCTTCATGGTCTTCCGACCGGCACCGTGGGGCATCGGGGCCGCCGATAATCGCGGGCTGCCCCGCCACGCCGGGCGCGCGTTCCCCACCCTTCTCCCCACGACACCCACCATGACGACGATCCAGCAGGCGGACCTCATCGAATCGATCGCGGCCGCGCTCCAGTACATCAGCTACTACCACCCGACCGACTACATCGCCCACCTGGCCAAGGCCTACGAGCGCGAGCAGAGCCCGGCGGCCAAGGACGCGATGGCGCAGATCCTCACCAACAGCAAGATGAGCGCGACCGGCCAGCGGCCGATCTGCCAGGACACCGGCATCGTCAACGTCTTCCTCAAGGTGGGCATGGACGTGCGCTGGGGCGGCTTCACCGGCAGCCTGGATGACGCCATCAACGAAGGCGTGCGCCGCGGCTACAACCATCCGGACAACACGCTGCGCGCCTCGGTCGTGGCCGACCCGCAGTTCGAGCGCAAGAACACCAAGGACAACACGCCGGCGGTGATCTTCACGGAGATCGTGCCGGGCGACCAGGTCGAGGTGACCGTGGCCGCCAAGGGCGGCGGCAGCGAGAACAAGAGCAAGATGGTCATGCTCAACCCGGGCGACAGCGTGGTCGACTGGGTGCTCAAGACGGTGCCGACCATGGGCGCCGGCTGGTGCCCGCCCGGCATGCTGGGCATCGGCATCGGCGGCACGGCCGAGAAGGCTGCGCTGATGGCCAAGGAAAGCCTGATGGACGACCTGGACATGCACGAGCTGCAGGCCAAGGCCGCCCGCAAGGAGCCGCTGTCGAAGGTCGAGGAACTGCGCCTGGAGCTGTACGAGAAGGTCAACGCGCTGGGCATCGGCGCGCAGGGGCTGGGCGGCCTGTCGACCGTGCTGGACGTCAAGATCAAGATGTACCCCACGCACGCGGCCAGCAAGCCGGTGGCGATGATCCCCAACTGCGCCGCCACCCGCCATGCGCATTTCGTGCTCGACGGCTCGGGCCCGGTGTACCTCGAGGCGCCCTCGCTCGACCTGTGGCCCAAGATCGACTGGGCACCCGACTACAACAAGAGCAAGCGCGTCGACCTGAACACGCTCACGGCCGCGGAAGTCGCGAGCTGGAAGCCCGGCGACACGCTGCTGCTCAACGGCAAGATGCTCACCGGCCGCGACGCCGCGCACAAGCGCATCCAGGACATGCTGGCCAAGGGCGAGAAGCTGCCGGTGGACTTCACCAACCGCGTCATCTACTACGTCGGCCCGGTCGACCCGGTCAAGGACGAGGCCGTCGGCCCCGCCGGCCCGACCACCGCCACGCGCATGGACGGCTTCACCGAGATGATGCTGGCGCAGACCGGCCTGATCGCGATGATCGGCAAGGCCGAACGCGGCCCGGTCGCCATCGAGGCGATCAAGAAGCACAAGTCGGCCTACCTGATGGCCGTGGGCGGCGCGGCCTACCTGGTGAGCAAGGCGATCAAGACCGCCAAGGTCGTCGGCTTCGAGGACCTGGGCATGGAAGCGATCTACGAGTTCGACGTGGTGGACATGCCCGTGACCGTGGCGGTCGACGCCGGCGGCACCAGCGCCCACATCACCGGCCCGGCCGAGTGGAGCAAGCGCATCGCCAGCGGCGAGTTCAAGGGCATCGCGCTGGAAACCGCTTGAGCCTGCCGGTCGCTTCTGCTGCCAGCGCGGGCCGGCCGATCGGCAGCGCATCGACCGCCGACCGGCCGATCGGCAGCACACCGAACGCCGGTCGCCCGATCGGCGTGTTCGACAGCGGCGTCGGCGGCCTGAGCGTGCTGCGCGCACTGCAGGCCGAACTGCCGCACGAGCATTTCGTCTATTTCGCCGACACGGCCCATGCGCCCTACGGCGAGCGGGGCGACGCCTACGTGGCCGAGCGCACATTGGCGGTGGCGCGCGAACTGGTCGGCACCCACGGCATCAAGGCGCTGGTGGTGGCCTGCAACACGGCCACGGCCGCCGCGGTGCACCTGCTGCGCGCGCAGTGGCCGGCGCTGCCGGTGGTGGGGCTCGAACCGGCGCTCAAGCCCGCCGTGGCCGCCAGCCGCACCGGCCACATCGCCGTGCTCGCCACGCGCGGCACCCTGGCGAGCGCCAAGTTCGGCCGCCTGCACGAGGCACTGGCGGGCCAGGCGCAGTTCCGCCTGGTGCCCTGTGATGGGCTCGCCGATGCCATCGAACGTGGCGACGCTATCAAAACAGGAGCGCTGTGCGCCCGCTACATGGGCGCTGCAGGCCCATTCGGCTTGCAGGCCGGCGAGGTGGACACGGTGGTGCTGGGCTGCACGCACTACCCCTTCGCCGCGCCGCTGCTGCAGGCCCAGGCGCCGGAAGGCGTGCGCTTCATCGACACCGGCGTGCCGGTGGCACTGCACACCCGCCGGGTGCTGGCCGCGCAAGACCTGCTCGCCGGCGCGCCGGCGTCCGCGCCAGGTCTGACACTGCGCGGCAGCGCCGACCTGGCGCTCCTGCAGGCCGCGGCGGCACGCTGGCTCGCGCCGTGGCCGGCGTCTTTGCCGAAAGTTTCCGCTTCCGCGCCACTGTCTGCCGGGGCGGCGGTCGCCGGCCGCTGAGCGCGCGCCGACAATCGCCGGATGCGCATCCGGCGTCTTCCCTGCCTTCTCGTCTTCGCCCTGGCGGCCCTGGCCGGCACCGCTGCGCATGCGGCCTGCGAAAGCGGCCTGGCCGAGCGCATGCACGCCAAGCTGCACCCCAAGCGCAAGCTCGACGAATCGCTCGCGGCCTGCAAACCGTGGCCGGCCTACCCGGGACGCAGCATCGTGGTCCTGCCGCTGGTCAACGGCTTGGCCAACGACGCCCGCAAGACACTGGACCTGGAGGTGCTGGTCATCCAGCGACCCGACAACGGGAACACCGAACGCGACACCGTGCTGGCGCGGCTGTATCAGCCTGAAGCGCTCGAGGAAGACGCGATCCGCATCCAGGACATCCGCATCGACACCGCGCGCTACGTGCTTTCGCCCGAAGCCCGCGCCTTCGGGCTGCGCGTGCGCTACAACGGCAGTTCGCGCGCCAACCCCTACGCCAGCGAGACGCTGCGCCTGTACGTGCCGCAGGGCGCCAGGCTGCGCCAGGTGCTCGACGAGGTCGTGATCGACCGTGACAGCGGCGAATGGGACACGCAATGCAATGGCCGCTTCGAGCAGTTGCGCACACTGCTGTCGGTGTCCCACATGCGCAGCGAGGGCTTCGCCGACCTGACGCTGTCGCGCAACCTCACGCAAAGTCGCGCCCAGGTGCAGGAGGACGGCCACTGCAACGAAAAGGCGCTGCCGCCGCGCTACGACTCGGTGGTGCTGCACTACGACGGCGAGCGCTACCGCGTGCCGAAGTCGCTGCGCTCGCCCTGATTCAGGCTGCCGCGTCGCCCAGGGCCGCCGCGCGCCCACGGCGCATGTCGATGGGCACGAGCAGCAGCAGCCCCGCCACGAACAACCCCGCCGTCGCGAGGATCGCCACCCGCTGGTTGCCACCGGTCACCCACGTGATCGCGCCATAGGACAGCGGCCCCACGATGCTGGCCAGCCGCGTCGCGAAGGTCCACAGGCCGAAGAACTCGGCCAGTTGCGTCGGTGGGGCGAGCACGCCCGTCATCGCACGGCCGGCGGATTGGCTGGACCCCATCGCCAGGCCGGCGATGGCCGCCGCGACCCAGAAGCCGCCCTTGGTGGTGGCTGCCGCCGCGACGATGCACACCAGCACCCAGGCCACCAGCGTCGCGCCGAGCGACAGCCGATGGCCGAGCCGGTCCTGCACATAGCCGAAGCCGAAGGCGCCGGCGGCCGCCGCGAGGTTCAGCACGAAGATCAGCACCATCGTCTCGTGCGGCACGAAGCCGATCACCTGCTCGGCGTAGATCGCCGCCAGCGTGATCGCGACCGCGACACCGCCCTGGTAGCAGACGGTGCAGGCCAAGAGCCACATGAAGTCGCGGTAGCGGCGTGCCTCGCGCAGGGTGTGCAGCAGTTGCCGCATCGCGCCTCCGGCGCGCCCCGGCTGCGGCGTCGATCGCTCGGGCAGCAGCGCGAAGGTCACGCACGCGGCCAGCCCATAGACGACGGCCGTGACGAGCACGGTGACAGGCACGAACTGCGACGCCGGCAGACCGCGCGACTGGGCCCACAGAACGTAGGCGAGGCACAGCCCGAGGGTGAGCATCCCGCCCACGTAGCCGAAGGCCCAGCCCCATCCGCTCACCTTGCCCATGCCCTCGGCGGTCGCGAGCTCCGGCAGGAAGGCCCCCGTCAGCGATTCGCCATACGAGTAGAAGGTGTTGGACACGATGACCAGCGCCATCGCCACCCCCACGCCCACGAGCGGCGCGCTGCCCGAGGCGAAGCGCGGCGTGAATGCCAGCGCGGCCGTGGCCAGCACGCAGCCCGCCGTGGCCAGGACCAGCACGCGCTTCTTGGCCGCGCGGCGGTCGGCCCAGGCGCCGATGGCGGGCATCGTGACCATCACGAGCGCGTACGAGATGCTCAGCGCGAGCGTCCAGGCGAAGGCGGCCCAGGGCGCTCCCTTGGCGATGCCTCCGACGAAATACGCAGCGAACACGGCCGTGATGACCACCGTGGTGTAGCCCGAGTTCGCGAAGTCGTACATGGCCCAGCCGAAGACTTCGCGCTTGCGAACGCCGGGCTGCAACACCGAGGAAGGAAAGAGTGCCACGCGCACGCCTTTGAGGTCAGGACGGCGCGAGCATAGCGGAGGCCCGACGCGGTGCCGCCAAAGAAAATGCCCGCCGAAGCGGGCATCGTTGGCGCGTGCGCCGACGCCGTGGTCAGTGCAGGTGGCGCGGCCGGCGGCCGCCGCCATGGCCGCCCGCACCGGGGCCGCCGGTGCCGCCGCCGCGCGGGCGCTTGCCGATCTCGAGCGAGTTCACGAGCGCATCGAAGCGGTCGCTGAACAGCTTGTCGATCTCGGCCACGACACCGCCGAGTTCGGCGCCATCGAAGTGGCGTTCCATGAGGTTGACCACGTCCTCCACCAGCAGGTCGCGCTGCACCTGCATGATCGCCGCGGGATTGGGGCCGACGAAGAGCATGACGAAGTCGTCGCGCGACTCCTCCTCGGGATCGCCGTCTTCCTCTTCGTCGAACTCGGTGTCGTAGAAGGTGACCTCGATGGCCGCGCCCTGCTCCGCCAGTTCGTTCACGCCCATGCACATCTCGTCGAGCGCCTGGCGGAAGTCCTCGTCGCCGGCGACGGTCCAGCAGATCTGCAGCATGCTGTCCTTCTGCTCGTAGCGGATGCCCGGCTCCTCTTCGTAGGAACTGGTGGCGCCGTCGGCGAGCGACTTGGCACCGGCGTAGGTCCACAGCGGCTTGAGGGCTTCCTGGATCTGGTCGTAGGTCACGTCCGAGCGCAGCGGCACGTCGCCGTGCACATGGATCTCGAATGGAGCGTTGTAGCGAGGCATGAGCAGCTCCCTTGTACTCGTGGATGTGGTGCCCGGAACCGGGGTCGAACCGGTACGCCCCTTCACAGGAAAGCGGCGGATTTTAAGTCCGCTGTGTCTACCAATTTCACCATCCGGGCGCCGGGATTGAACGACGATAACCCAAAACAAAGCGGCCTCTTTTCACGCCGTCATCAACGCCGTTGAACAGAGGCCGCTCCGTGTGGGGTGGAGGCGCGAACCAGAGTCGAACTGGTCTAACCGGATTTGCAATCCGGGGCATAACCGCTTTGCTATCGCGCCGTTCAGGCTGCCGGGGCAGACCTGAAAAAAAGGGAAGCAGATGCTTCCCTTTCTTGAAAACTGGAGCGGGAAAACGGTCTCGAACCGTCGACCTCAACCTTGGCAAGGTTGCGCTCTACCAACTGAGCTATTCCCGCGCATTTCAGACGGACGAAAGAAAACTGGAGCGGGAAAACGGTCTCGAACCGTCGACCTCAACCTTGGCAAGGTTGCGCTCTACCAACTGAGCTATTCCCGCGTTTCCAGCCCGTGCCACACGGCCCTGGCTGTTGTTTTCTTCCGTCGCCGGAAGCCTTGCAGTATATACCGTTTTTGGCCCGTTCGGCAACGCTCTCGCGCCGAATCAGTGCTTGACCGAACCGTCCGACGCGGGCGCGGGCGCTGGGGAGCCCGCACGCTGCTTGGCCAGCTCGGCCATCGCGGCCTGGGAAGCCGCAACCTCCTCGTCCGACAGCGGCACGGGCTGTTTCTCCAGCGCGATCTCGAGCACCTTGTCGATCCAGCGCACCGGCACGATCTCCAGGCCGTTCTTCACGTTCTCCGGGATGTCCTGCAGGTCCTTGGCGTTTTCCTCCGGGATCAGCACCGTCTTGATGCCGCCGCGCAGGGCCGCCAGCAGCTTCTCCTTCAGGCCGCCGATCGCGGTCACCTCGCCGCGCAGCGTGATCTCGCCGGTCATGGCGACGTCGCCGCGCACCGGGATCCCGGTCAACGCCGACACGAAGGCCGTCGTCATCGCGGCACCGGCGCTCGGGCCGTCCTTGGGCGTGGCGCCATCGGGCACGTGGATGTGGATGTCCTTCTTCTCGAACATCTCGTCCTTGATGCCCAGGCGGCGCGCCCGGCTGCGCACCACGGTGCGCGCGGCCTCGACCGATTCCTTCATCACGTCGCCCAGCGAACCCGTGCGGCTGATGATGCCCTTGCCCGGCATGGTCACGGCCTCGATGGTCAGCAGGTCGCCGCCCACCTCGGTCCACGCCAGGCCGACCACCTGGCCCACCTGGTTCTGCTGCTCGGCCCGGCCGAAGGTGTACTTGCGCACACCCAGGTAGTCGTGCAGGTTCTCGCTGGTGACGGTGACCTTGGGTTCGAGCTTCTTCAGCTGCAGGCCCTTGACCACCTTGCGGCAGATCTTGGAGAGCTCACGCTCGAGCGAACGCACGCCGGCCTCGCGGGTGTAGTAGCGCACGATGTCGCGCACCGCGTCCTCGGTGACCAGGAGTTCCTCGGCCTTCACGCCGTTGTTCTCCATCTGCTTGGGCAGCAGGTACTTCAGCGCGATGCTGGTCTTCTCGTCCTCGGTGTAGCCCGACAGGCGGATGACCTCCATCCGGTCCAGCAGCGCCGGCGGGATGTTCATCGAGTTCGAAGTGGCGACGAACATCACGTCCGACAGGTCGAAGTCGACCTCGACGTAGTGGTCGCCGAACGTGTGGTTCTGCTCGGGGTCGAGCACTTCCAGCAGGGCCGACGACGGGTCGCCCCGGAAATCCGTGCCCAGCTTGTCGATCTCGTCCAGCAGGAACAGCGGATTGCGCGTGCCCACCTTGTTCAGGCTCTGCAGCACCTTGCCCGGCAGCGCACCGATGTAGGTGCGGCGGTGGCCGCGGATCTCGGCCTCGTCGCGCATGCCGCCCAGCGCCATGCGCACGTACTTGCGGCCGGTCGCCTTGGCGATCGACTGCCCCAGCGAGGTCTTGCCCACGCCCGGCGGGCCGACGAGGCACAGGATCGGCGCCTTGACCTTGTCCACGCGCTGTTGCACCGCGAGGTACTCGAGGATGCGGTCCTTGACCTTCTCCAGCCCGTAGTGGTCCTCGTTGAGCACGGCCTCGGCGTTGGCCAGGTCGTGCTTGATCTTGGTCTTCTTGCTCCACGGCAGGCCGACCAGCACGTCGATGTAGTTGCGCACCACGGTGGCCTCGGCCGACATGGGCGACATGAGCTTGAGCTTCTTGAGCTCGCCCTCGGCCTTCTTGCGCGCGTCCTTGGGCATCTTGGCCGCGATGATCTTCTTCTCGATCTCCTCGATGTCGGCGCCCTCTTCGCCTTCGCCGAGCTCCTTCTGGATCGCCTTGACCTGTTCGTTGAGGTAGAAGTCGCGCTGGTTCTTCTCCATCTGCCGCTTCACGCGGCCGCGGATCTTCTTGTCGACGTTGAGGATGTCGACCTCGCGCTCGAGCTGGCCGAAGAGGTTCTCCAGCCGCTCCTTGACGTCCGACAGGTCGAGCACGGCCTGCTTGTTGTCGAGCTTGAGCGGCAGGTGCGCCGCGATGGTGTCGGCCAGCCGGCCGGCGTCGTCGATGCTGGAGATGGACGTCAGGATCTCGGGCGGGATCTTCTTGTTCAGCTTGACGTACTGGTCGAACTGCTGCATCACCGCGCGGCGCAGGGCCTCGACCTCGTTGCCGGCGGTGGCGGACGGGTCCAGCGGCACCACGTTGGCGGTGAAATGGGTCTGGCTGTCGTCGATGCGGGCCACGCGGGCGCGCTGCTGACCCTCGACCAGCACCTTCACGGTGCCGTCGGGCAGCTTCAGCATCTGCAGGATGGTCGACACGCAGCCGACCTCGAACATGTCCTCGACGGAGGGTTCGTCCTTGGCGGCGGCTTTCTGGGCGACGAGCATGATGCGACGCTCGGCCTCCATCGCCAGCTCCAGCGCCTTGATGCTCTTGGGCCGGCCCACGAACAGCGGGATGACCATGTGGGGGAACACGACGACGTCGCGCAGCGGCAGCAGCGGCAGGTCGATCGGATCAGAAGGCAGGGGCGTATGACCGGACATGGAAATCCTCGAAAAGGGATAGGTCAAAGATGGTCGATCCGGCGCGATTTTCAAGATCGCGCCGGCGCACCGTCAGGACGCGCGCAGTACGCGCGCCGGTCGTAAGGTCAAGGCCTTCGGGCGGCACTCAGGCCTTTTTCGCCGCCTCGCGGTACACGAGCAGCGGCGGCTTGCTCTCGTCGATGGTCGATTCGTCGACCACCACTTTCTCCACGTTCGTGGCGTTGGGCAGTTCGAACATGGTGTCGATCAGCGACTGCTCCAGGATCGAGCGCAGGCCCCGGGCCCCGGTTTTGCGGGCCAGCGCCTTGCGGGCCACGGCGCGCAGCGCGGCGGGACGCACCTCGAGCTCGACCCCCTCCATCTGCAGCAGCTTGGCGAACTGCTTGACCACGGCATTGCGCGGCTCGGTCAGGATCTGGATCAGCGCGTCCTCGCTGAGCTCGGCCAGAGAGGCGACCACCGGCAGGCGGCCCACCAGTTCGGGGATGAGGCCGAACTTGATCAGGTCCTCGGGCTCCACCTCGCGGAACACCTCGGTGATGCTGCGCTGCTGCTTGCTGCGCACCACGGCGCCGAAGCCGATGCCGGAGGCCTCGGTGCGCGCCTCGATGACCTTCTCCAGGCCGGCGAAGGCGCCGCCGCAGATGAACAGGATGTTGGTGGTGTCGATCTGCAGGAAATCCTGGTTCGGGTGCTTGCGCCCGCCCTGGGGCGGCACGCTGGCCATGGTGCCCTCGATCAGCTTGAGCAGCGCCTGCTGCACGCCCTCGCCCGACACGTCGCGCGTGATGCTGGGGTTGTCGGACTTGCGGCTGATCTTGTCGATCTCGTCGATGTAGACGATGCCGCGCTGGGCCCGTTCCACCTCGTAGTTGCAGCTCTGCAGCAGCTTCTGGATGATGTTCTCGACGTCCTCACCCACGTAGCCGGCCTCGGTCAGCGTGGTCGCGTCGGCCATGACGAAGGGCACGTCGAGCTGGCGCGCCAGCGTCTGCGCCAAGAGCGTCTTGCCCGAGCCCGTGGGGCCGATCAGCAGGATGTTGCTCTTGCTGAGCTCCACCTCGTCCGCGCCCTTGCCCTTGTCGGCCCGCTCCTTGTGGCGCAGGCGCTTGTAGTGGTTGTACACGGCCACCGACAGCATGCGCTTGGCCACTTCCTGGCCGATCACGTAGTTGTCCAGGTTGGCCTTGATCTCGGCGGGCGTGGGCAGGTCGCCGCGGCCTTCGCGGCTCTCCTCGCCGGCCGGCAACTCGTCACGGATGATCTCGTTGCACAGGTCGATGCACTCGTCGCAGATGAAGACCGACGGGCCCGCGATGAGCTTCTTGACCTCGTGCTGGCTCTTGCCGCAGAACGAGCAATACAGCGTCTTTTCGCTGGATGAGCCTTTTTTATCGGCCATGTAACAGTGCCTCGCTGGGGGAAGTGACCAATGATAACGAAAGAAAAAACGGCGTTTCCCGAAGGGAAAACGCCGTCTTGATGCCCTCGCGGGCAGCCGGAATACCCGGAATCGGGGATCAGCCGCGCTGGGCGATGACCTGGTCGACGATGCCGTAGTCCTTGGCTTCGTCGGCGGTCATGTAGTAGTCCCGCTCGGTGTCGGCCTTGACCTTCTCCAGCGGCTGGCCGGTGCGCTCGGCCAGGATGCGGTTCATCTGGTCCTTGGTGCGCAGGATGTCGCGCGCCTGGATCTCGATGTCGGTCGCCTGGCCGCGGGCACCGCCCAGGACCTGGTGGATCATGACCTTGGAGTTCGGCAGCGAGTAGCGCTTGCCCTTGGCGCCCGCCGCCAGCAGGAAGGCGCCCATGCTGGCCGCGAAGCCCAGGCACATGGTCGAGACGTCCGGCTTGACGAACTGCATGGTGTCGTAGATCGACATGCCGGCCGTCACGCTGCCGCCGGGCGAGTTGATGTACAGGGAAATGTCCTTGTCGGGGTTCTCGCTCTCCAGGAAGAGCATCTGCGCCACGACGAGGTTGGCGGTCTGGTCGTTGACTTCACCGACCAGGAAGATCACGCGCTCCTTGAGCAGGCGCGAATAGATGTCGAAGGAGCGTTCGCCGCGCCCCGACTGCTCGATCACCATCGGGATCAGCCCGAGGGCCTGGGTTTCGTGTGCACTCATGGTTCTCTCCGGAAGAGGTCTAACTGTACGTCCTAACGAAATGGGGCTTGTGCCGCGAAGCACAAGCCCCATCGGAAACGGCCCGAGGGCCGACCGATCAGCTCTGCTGGGCCATCAGCTCGTCGAAGGAGACCGCCTTGTCGTTCACCTTGGCCTTGCCGAGCACGAACTCGGTCACGTTGTTCTCGATCACCACGGCCTCGACCTCGGCCAGGCGGCGGTTGTCGCCGTAGTACCAGCGCACCACGTCCGCCGGCTTCTCGTAGCTGGCGGCCAGTTCGTCGATGTGGGCCTTGATCTGCTCGGGCTTGGCCTGCAGGTCGTTGGCGCGCACCACCTCGGCCACCACCAGGCCCAGGCGCACGCGGCGCTCGGCCTGCTCGCGGAAAATATCGGCCGGGATCGGCGCCTTGTCGGCGTCCTTGATGCCGCGCTGCTTGAGCTCGGCGCGGGCGCCCTCGACCATGCGGTCGATCTCGGCCTGCACCGTCGACTTGGGCAGGTCCAGCTCGGCGTTGGCGATCAGCGCGTCCATCACGGCCGTCTTGTTGCGCGCCAGGAGGCGGAACTTCACTTCGCGCTCCAGGTTCTTGCGGATGTCGGCGCGCAGGCCCTCGACCGTGGCGTCGGCGATGCCCAGCGACTTGGCGAGCTGCTCGTTCACCTCGGGCAGGTGCGAAGCCTCGATCTTCTTCACGGTGACCATGAAGTCGGCCTGCTTGCCGGCCACGTCCTTGCCGTGGTAGTCGGCCGGGAAGGCGAGCGGGAAGGTGCGGCTGTCGCCGGCCTTCATGCCGCGCACGGCGTCCTCGAATTCCTTGAGCATCTGGCCTTCGCCGACCACGAACTGGAAGTCGGCCGCCTTGCCGCCCTCGAAGGGCTCGCCGTCGATCTTGCCTTCGAAGTCGACGGTCACGCGGTCGCCGTCCTCGGCCGCCGCGTCCTGGGCGCGCTGGGCGAAGGTGCGGCGCTGCTTGCGCAGGATGTCCAGGGTGCGGTCGATGGCCTCGTCGTTGACCTCGGCCGACAGGCGCTCGACCTCGGCGCCGGACAGGTCGTTGACCTTCACTTCGGGGAAGACCTCGAACACCGCGTCGAAGGCGAGCTGGCCTTCGGGCGCGCCGTCCTTCTCGGTGATCGTGGGCTGGCCGGCCACGCGCAGCTTGGCCTCGTTGGCCGCCTGCGAGAAGGCCTCGCCGACCTTGTCGTTCATGACCTCGTACTGCACCGAATAGCCGTAGCGCTGCGCCACGACGTTCATCGGCACCTTGCCGGGCCGGAAGCCGTCCATCTTGACGGTGCGGGCCAGGCGCTTGAGGCGCGAGTCCACTTCCGACTTGATGGTGTCGACCGGGAGGGTCAGGGTGATCTTCCGTTCGAGCTTCTCGAGGGTTTCAACGTTCACGGTCATTGGAGTCTTCCTTGGAAAGAGGCTGGTGCGCGGGGCCGGACTCGAACCGGCACGCCATTGCTGGCGTCAGGACCTAAACCTGGTGCGTCTACCAATTTCGCCACCCGCGCCAGTCCAGCTGCACCGCCGCGAGGCGGTCGCCCCCGAGGGGTCGCTGCTGGAGGATGTGAAAAGCGGGCGGCCTCCGTCGAAGACCGCCCGCTGAAATCGGTCAACCGCGCATTTTAAGCCGCAAATGCGCGCCTTCCGGCACGGCATGCCGCTAGGCCGATTCCGGCTCCCGGTGGATGCGGAACCACGCGGCGTACATGGCGGGGAGCGCCAAGAGGGTCAGCACCGTCGCCACGATCAGGCCGCCCATGATGGCCACCGCCATCGGCCCCCAGAACACGCTGCGCGACAGCGGGATCATGGCCAGCACGGCCGCCGCGGCCGTCAGCACGATCGGCCGCAGCCGCCGCACCGCCGATTCGACGATCGCGTTCCAGGCCGGCACGCCGGCGGCACGGTCCAGTTCGATCTGGTCGATCAGGATGACCGAGTTGCGCTGGATCATGCCCATCAGCGCGATCACGCCCAGCAACGCCACGAAGCCGAAGGGCCGGTTCAGCAGCAGCAGCGCCGCCGCCACCCCCGCGATGCCCAGCGGCCCGGTGACGAACACCAGCAACGCCCGGCTGAAGCTGTGCAGCTGCAGCATCAGCAGGGTGAAGACGATGAACAGCATGATCGGCACGCCCGCCACGATGGAGGCCGAACCCTTGCTGCTCTCCTCCACCGCGCCGGCCACCTCGATGCGCGCGCCGCCCTGGCCCTGCGCATGCCAGGCGGCCTCCAGCTCCCGCAGCTTGGGCAGCAGCTGCTGGGTCACGGTGGCGCCTTGCAGGCCCTCGACCAGGTCGCCCTGCACGGTGATCGCGTAGTCGCGGTTCCAGCGCCACATCACGCCCGGCTCCCAGGTGAAGACCGGCTTGGCAATCTGCGCCAGGGGGATCGACTGGCCGCCGGCCGTGCGCAGGTAGGCGTTGCCGATGTCCGTGATCGCCTCGCGCTCCTGCGGCGCCTGCCGCAGCACGATGTCGATGAGCCGGTCCTCCTCGCGGTACTGGCCCACGGTGCGGCCGGTGAACATGGTGCGCGTGGCCTGCGCGATGGCCTGGCTGGTCACCCCCAGCGCACGCGCCTTGGCCTGGTCCACCTCGAGCCGGATCACCTTCACCGACTCGTTCCAGTTGTCGTTCACGCCGATCAGGTTCGGGTTCTGGCGCAGCAGGGCCTTGACCTCGTCGGCCTGCCGGCGCAGCTGGTCCGGCTCGGTGCCGATGACGCGGAACTGCACCGGGTACGGCACCGGCGGGCCGTTCGGCAGCAGCTTCACGCGGCCGCGCACCTCCGGAAACTCCTGCGCCATCAGCTTCGGCAGGCGAAGGCGGATCGCCTCGCGCTCCCCGAGCGACCTGGCCAGCACGATGAACTGCGAGACGTTCGACTGCGGGAACACCTGGTCCAGCGGCAGGTAGAAGCGCGGTGCGCCCGAGCCGATCCAGGCGGCGACCGAGGCCACCCCCTCCTCCTTCATCAGGCGCGCCTCGAGCCGCTTCGCCACCGCCTCGTTGGCCGAGAAGGGCGTCCCCTCGGGGAACCAGATGTCGACCATGATCTCGGGCCGGCTGGAGTCGGGGAAGAACTGCTGCTGCACCCTGCCCATGCCCAGGATCCCGAGCGCGAAGATGCCCACGGTCGCCGCGATGGTGATCCAGCGGTGGTCCACGCACCAGCCCACCGTGGCGCGAAAGCGCGCATAGAACGGCGTGTCGAAGAGCTCGTGCGGCGGCGCGTCGGGATCGTGCGGCTTCACCTTGAGCAGCAGGGTCCCCAGGTAGGGCACGAAGTACACCGACACCAGCCACGACAGCACCAGCGCCGTCACCGTGACCGCGAAGATGGCGAAGGTGTACTCGCCCGTCACCGACTTGGCGATGCCGATGGGCAGGAAGCCCGCCGCCGTGATGAGCGTGCCGGTGAGCATGGGCTTGGCCGTCACGTCGTAGGCGAAGGTGGCGGCGCGCACCTTGTCGTAGCCCTCCTCCATCTTCCGCACCATCATCTCCACCGCGATGATGGCGTCGTCCACCAGCAGGCCCAGCGCGATGATGAGCGAGCCCAGCGAGATCTTGTGCAGGCCGATGCCGAAGTAGTGCATGGCCAGGAAGGTCACGGCCAGCACCAGCGGAATGGTGATGCCCACCACGAGGCCGGGCCGGTAGTCGATGTGCCAGCCGAAGCGCCCCCCCTTGTGCAGGCCCAGCGAAATGAAGCTCACGCCGAGCACGATCACCACGGCCTCGATCAGCACGTGCACGAACTCGCCCACCGAGCTGGAGACCGAGGCCGGCTGGTCCTGCACCTGCGCCAGCGTCACGCCCACGGGCAGCGTGCCCTGGATGCGCTCGGTGGCCGCGCGCAGCGACTTGCCCAGCGCGATGATGTCGCCGCCCTTGGCCATCGAGATGCCCAGGCCGATCACCTCCTGCCCCTGGAAGCGCACCTTGACCGAAGGCGGGTCGACGTAGCCGCGGCGCACCTCGGCGATGTCCGACAGGCGCAGCTGGTTGCCCGAGCTGCCGCGGATCGGCATGGCCCGCAGCTGGTCGATGTCGGTGAACTGGCCACCCACGCGCACCTGAACCACGTCCTGCGGCGACTGGATCGTGCCCGCGCTCTCCACCGCGTTCTGCGCGCCCAGCTGCTGCAGCACCTGCTCGAAGTCCAGGCCCAGCTGCGCCAGGCGCTTCTGCGAGACCTCGATCCAGACCTTCTGCTCCTGCACGCCAAACTGCTCGACCTTGGCCACGTCCTTCACGCGCAGCAGCTGCTGGCGCACGTCGTCGGCGAAGTCCTTGAGCTCGGCGTAGCTGAAGCCGTCGCCGTGCAGCGCGTAGATCACGCCGTACACGTCGCCGAACTCGTCGTTGAAGAAGGGCCCCTGCACGTTGCCCGGCAGCGTCCCGCGCATGTCGCCGATCTTCTTGCGCACCGTGTACCAGAGGTTCGCCACCTCCGAGGGCTTCGACGAATCCCTGATCTCGAACACGATCTGCGACTCGCCCGGCTTGCTGTAGCTGCGGATCTTGTCGGCGTACGGCACCTCCTGCAGCGTGCGCTCGATCTTGTCGGTCACCTGCTCGGCCACCTGCTGGGCCGTGGCACCGGGCCAGTAGGTGCGCACCACCATCGCGCGGAAGGTGAAGGGCGGGTCTTCGTCCTGGCCGAGCTGGAAGTAGGCGGCGAAGCCCAGCAGCATCAGCACCACCATCAGGTAGCGCGTCAGCGGCGCATGGTCCAGCGCCCATTTCGACAGGTTGAAGCCCGCCTTGCCGGGCTCGGGCGCCGCCTGCATCACTTGGCTCCCGACGCAGCGGGCGCTACGTTATTCATAGCGGCCGACGCAGGCGGGACGGGCGCTGCAGCCCCTTTTTCCTGGTAGATCGTGACCTTCTGGCCAGGCGAGAGCACGTGCACGCCGGCCGTGACGACCAGCGTGCCGGGCGCGACGCCGCCCGCGATCACGGCCTCGTTGCCGTCGGCCGTGGCGACCTGCACCGGCTGCGACTTCACCGTCATCGAAGACTTGTCGAGCACCCACACGGCCGAGCCGCCGCCCTCCTGGCGCAAGGCGCTGGTCGGCAGCTTGAGCACCGGCGCGCCGTTGTGCGCCAGCGCCTGCGGCCGCGCGTAGACCGTCGAGCCGAGCGGCGGGGCGCTCGCCGCGTCGATGCTCACCTTCACGGTGTAGGTGCGGGTGACCGCGTCGGCGCTGGCCGCCACCTCGCGCACCCGGCCCTCGATCTCGCGGTCGCTGGCCCAGCCGCGCACCTTCACGGCCGAGCCGGGCGTGACCTGCCCGGCGCGGTCCTCCGGCACCGAGAACACCACGTCGCGCGCGCCGTCCTGCGCGATGCGCACGACCGGGGTGCCGGCCGAGACGACCTGGCCCGGCTCGGCCTCGATGCCGGTGACGACGCCCGCCGCATCGGCCACCAGCGTGGCGTAGCTGGCCTGGTTGCCCTGCGCCGCCACCTGCGCCTGCGCCTGCTCGAACTGCGCCTGGGCCGACTTGAAGGTGGCCTCGCGCCGGTCCAGTTCCGCGCCGCTGATGAAGTTCTGCGCCCGCAATTCGCGATAGCGCTTCAGGTCCGCCGCGGCCAGGTCGCGGTTGGTCTGCGCGGCGACCGACTGCGCCCGCGCCGCCTCGGCCGCCAGCCGCAGGTCCTGCGGGTCCAGCTGCGCCAGCACCTGCCCGGCCTTCACCGCCTGGCCCAGTTCGGCCTGGCGGCGCACGATCTTGCCGGCGACGCGAAAGCCCAGGCGCGATTCGACGCGTGCCCGGACGTCGGCCGCGAATTCCGGCTCGCTGCCGTAGGGGCTGGCGCCGACCGCCATCACCTTCACGGCGCGCACCGGCTCTTCCTGCGGCGGCCGCTTCGAACAGCCGGCGGCGAGCGCCGCCGCGAGCAGGGACAGCGACAGCGCCAGGCCGGGGTGGCGCCATGGAGCGGGCAAGGAAAAGTCAGCGGCCATGGCGTTGCACCGGTCGTGAAAAGAGGACAAGGGGACGCGCAGCCACTACTGACCGCGCGGTTAGTAATCTAGGGGATACCCCCTGCGGTGTCAATCGCCGCGGCGTGGCGCCGCCGGCGACTACACCCGCTGTCCCATCTCGACGAGCCGGTTGTCGGGCAGTTGGAAGTAGTCCGACGCGCGCCCGGCGTTGCGCTGCAGCCACCCGAAAAGCGCGAGCCGCAGCGGGTTCATGCCCGGCAGCCGGTGCCGCCCGATCGCAGCGCGGGAGGTGAAGTACGACGTCGTCATCGACTCCACCGCCAGCCCCTTCTGGTAGGCCAGCACGCGCACGAACTCCGGCACGTCCGGCCGCTCCATGAAGCCGTAGCGCACGGTCACGGCCCAGATGCCGTGGCCCATCGGCTCGGCCTCGATGCGGTCGCGGGCATGGACGCGCGGCGTGTCCACGCCGTGCATCGCGAGGATGAACACCTGCTCGTGGAGGACCTGGTTGTGCTCCAGGTTGTGCAGCAGCGCATGCGGCACCAGGTGCGCATCGGGCGCCAGGAACACCGCCGTGCCGCGCACGCGCACCGGCATGTCCAGCGCCAGCGATGCGATGAAGGGTGCCAGCGGCACGCGGTGCTGCGCCTGCATCGCCAGCCCGAGGCGCCGGCCCTTGAACCAGGTCGTGAACACCAGCAGCGCGAGCCCCGCCACCGCCAGGGTGAGCCAGCCGCCTTCTGCGATCTTGAGGCTGTTGGCCACCACGAAGGTCAGGTCGATCACCGCGAACAGGATCACCGCCACCGCCACGGCCCAGCGGTTCCAGTGCCACAACTTCCAGGCCACGATGCCGGCCAGCAGCGTGGTGGTGACCATGGTGATCGACACCGCGATGCCGTAGGCCGCCGACAGCGCGCTCGAGCTGCGAAAGCCCAGCACCAGCAACAGCACGCCGGCCATCAGCATCCAGTTCATCGCCGGCACGTAGACCTGGCCGATGGCGTCGCTGGAGGTCTGCACGATGCGCATGCGCGGCAGGTAGCCCATGCGCATGGCCTGGGCCGTGAGCGAGAAGGCGCCCGAGATCACGGCCTGCGAGGCGATCACCGTCGCCATCGCCGCCAGCACCACCATCGGCACCACCGCCCACGACGGAAAGAGGCGGAAGAAGGGGTTGTCGACGGCCGCCGGGTCGCGCAGCACCAGCGCGCCCTGGCCGAAGTAGTTGAGCACCAGGCCCGGCAGCGCGATGAAGAGCCAGGCCAGGCGGATCGGCCGGGCGCCGAAGTGGCCCATGTCGGCATACAGCGCCTCGCCGCCCGTGAAGGCGAGGAACACCGCGCCCAGCACCGCCAGCGACTGGGCGCGGTAGGTCAGCAGGAAGCCCACCGCATGCCGGGGGTCCAGCGCCGCCAGCACCTGCGGGGTCTGCACCACCTGCCAGGCGCCGGCCACCGCGATCACGCCGAACCACAGCAGCATCACCGGACCGAACACCCGGCCGACCACGCCCGTCCCGCGGCGCTGCACCATGAAGAGCACCACCAGGATCACCAGCGTGAGCGGGATGACGAAGCGCTGCATCGCCGGCGCCTGCACCTCCAGGCCCTCGACCGCCGACAGCACCGAGATCGCCGGCGTGATGAGGCTGTCGCCGTAGAACATCGCGGCGCCGATCAGCCCCATCCACACCACCGCGCCGCCCAGCCAGGGGCGGCGCCGCCCGCTCTCCACCGCGTGGCGCGCCAGCGCCTGCAGCGCCAGGATGCCGCCCTCGCCGTCGTGGTCGGCGCGCAGGACGAAGACCACGTACTTGAGCGTGACCACCACCACCAGCCCCCAGACCACCAGCGACAGCAGGCCCAGCACGGCCTCGGCCGCGAAGGGCACGCCGTGGTCGGGATTGAGCGTCTCCTTGAAGGCGTAGAGCGGCGAGGTGCCGATGTCGCCGAACACCACCCCCAGCGCTGCCAGCATGAGGGCCGGCCCCGCGGGGTGCGCAGGGTTCGGTGCGGTGGAGGAGGCGCTGGCGACGGGCATGCGTGGGCGGCGGGAAATCGCGGGGCCGCCAGCATAGCCCCGCCGCGCTGACACCCGGCCACCGGCCGACGCGGCGGCGGCAGATGACAATGCCGCGTGCCCCCGCCCTCCCCGTCCGCCCTGCCCGCCGTCGCCGCGCCGATCGACCACTACGAGAACTTCCCGGTCGCCTCGTGGCTGTGCCCGCCCAGGCTGCGTCCGCCGATCGCCGCGATCTACCACTTCGCCCGCACGGCCGACGACATCGCCGACGAGGGCGACGCCGAACCCGACGCGCGCATCGCCGAGTTGCAGGCCTACCGTGCCGACCTGGCCGCCGTCGCCCGTGGCGGCGCCCCTTCGGCGCGATGGCCGCAGGTCTTCGGCCCGCTGGGCCGCGCGATCGCCGCGTTCGGGCTGCCCGAAGCGCTGCTGGCCGACCTGCTCGACGCCTTCGTGCAGGACATCGCCTGGACCCGCGACGGCCGTGCGTATGCCGACCGCGCCGAATTGCTCGACTACTGTCGCCGATCCGCCAACCCGGTGGGGCGCCTGCTGCTGCACCTGTACGGCGAGCGCCGCCCCGATGCGCTGGCACGCAGCGACGCCATCTGCAGTGCGCTGCAGCTGATCAATTTCTGGCAGGACGCCTCGGTCGACCTGCCGCGCGGGCGCTTCTACCTGCCGCTGGCCGACTGCGCCGCGCGCGGCCTCGCGCGCGGGGATTTCGAGTCTTTTCGGCCGCTCGCGCCCGCCCCGCCTGCGCAGTCAGCTATCGATTTGATAGCGGACGAAGTGCGCTGGGCGCGTGAACTGATGCACCGGGGTGCGCCGCTCGTGCACGTCCTGCACGGCCGCATCGGCTGGGAATTGCGCCTGGTCGTCCAGGGCGGCCTGGCCATCCTGGACAAGATCGAGGCCCAGGGCTTCGACAGCTTCTCCCGCCGCCCGACCGTGGGCAAGGCCGATGCGCCGCGGCTGGCGTGGCGGGCGCTTTGGATGTGAATGCACTCTGCGGGTCGTGACGGCCAGGAACGGCATCGGCCCCGCTGCCACGTCCGCTGGCAGGGACGAACTGCTGCGCACCGGCTGTGCCCCGGCAGCCTTCGACGAACGGGTGGCGGCTTGCGCAAGCACGGGCGCAGGCTTCGCAGGCTGCCGAAGGTGGCACCCGGGCGTCGGTGCTTCCCCGAGCCGGGCACGTGATCCCGCATCCCCGACAATCGCCGACCGATGAGCCCCGCCCCGCGCCCCCGCCCGCCCCGATGAGCACCCCCGAGCAGTACGTCCAGGACAAGGCCGCCGCATCGGGCAGCAGCTTCTACTACGCCTTCCTCTTCCTGCCCAAGGACCGCCGGGCAGCGATCACGGCCTTCTACGCCTTCTGCCGCGAGGTCGACGACGTGGTGGACGAGGTGTCGGACCCCGGCGTGGCCGCCACCAAGCTGGCCTGGTGGCGCACCGAGGTGGCGAGCGCCTTCGGCGGCGAGCCGCGACATCCGGTGATGAAGGCACTGATGCCGCACGTGGCGGCCTTCGGCATCGAGGCACGGCAGCTGCAGGAGATCATCGACGGCTGCGAGATGGACCTCACGCAGACGCGCTACCTGGACTTCGCCGGGCTCGAGCGCTACTGCCACCTGGTGGCGGGCGTGGTGGGCGAGGTGTCGGCGCGCATCTTCGGCCAGACCCAGCCGCAGACCACCGCCTACGCGCACAAGCTGGGCCTGGCGCTGCAGCTGACCAACATCATCCGCGACGTGGGCGAGGACGCCCTGCGCGGGCGCATCTACCTGCCGGTCAACGAGCTGCAGCAGTTCGACGTCAAGGCGCACGAGCTGCTCAGCCGCACGTATTCCGACCGCTTCGTCGCGCTGATGCAGTTCCAGGCCGCGCGCGCCCAGGCGCTCTATGACGAGGCGCTGGCCCTGCTGCCCGCCGCCGACCGCCGCGCCCAGAAGCCCGGCCTGATGATGGCCAGCATCTACCGCACGCTGCTCGCCGAGATCGAGGCCGACCGCTTCCAGGTGCTGAACCAGCGCGTGAGCCTCACGCCGCTGCGCAAGCTGTGGCTGGCCTGGAAGGTGCAGGCGCTGGGCCGCATGTGAGCCGCGTTGCTATCGATTTCGTAGCTGCCTGCGCAATACCGGCGGGCGCTGCGGGCCGATTCGGCTTGAAAAAAACGTGGCACTGAGGGTCGCCATCGTCGGCGGTGGCTGGGCCGGCCTGGCGGCCGCCGTCGAGGCCACGCGCGCGGGCCATGCCGTCACCCTGTTCGAAGCCGCCCGCACGCTGGGAGGCCGCGCGCGCCGCGTGCTGGCCGACGACGGCCTGGTGCTCGACAACGGCCAGCACATCCTCATCGGCGCCTACCGTGCCACGCTCGCGTTGATGCGCGGCCTGGGCGTGGACCTCGACGCCGCGCTGCTGCGCCTGCCGCTGGCGCTGCGCTTTCCCGACGGCGGGGGCCTGTCGGTCCCGGCCGGCCTACCCCCGCCGTTGGACCTGCTGGCCGGCATCGCGGGCGCCCAGGGCTGGTCGCTGCGCGACAAGTTCTCGCTCGTGCGCACCTCGCTGCGCTGGCGCGCGCGGGGCTTCCGCTGCGCACCGGATGACAGCGTGGCCGCGCTGTGCACGGGCCTCACGCCGCGCGTGATGGACGAGCTCGTTGCACCGCTGTGCGTCTCCGCGCTCAACGTGCCGGTGGAGCGCGCGAGCGGCGAAGTCTTCCTGCGCGTGCTGCACGACGCCCTCTTCGCCGAGCGCGGCGGCGCCGACCTGCTGCTGCCGCGCGTGGACCTGGGCGCACTGCTGCCCGACCCCGCCGCGCAGTGGCTGGGCGCGCACGGCGCATCGATCCGCATCGGCCAGCGCGTGCAGTCGATCGCGCCGACCGCCGCAGGCTGGACGGTCGACGGCGGAGCCTTCGAGCGCGTGCTGCTCGCCGCACCGGCGTGGGAGTCGGCGCGGCTGGCGCGTGGCGCATCGGTGCCGCCGGCCATGGCATGGGCCGAGCAGGCCGACGCGCTGGGCCACGAAGCCATTGCCACCGTCTACCTGCGCGGCACGCCCGGCCTGCCGGGCGCCGCGCTGCGCGCGCTGCGCCACGGACCGGACACCCCCGCGCAGTTCGTGTTCGACCGCGGCGCGCTGGGCGGCCCGGCCGGGCTGGCGGCGCTGGTCGTCAGCGCCAGCGAGGGCACGCGCGAAGAAGTCGAGGCGCAGGCCCTCGCACAAGCCCGCGCACAGCTCGGCTGGCACGGCGCCGTGCCGGTCCAGACCATCGTCGAGAAACGCGCCACCTTCGCCTGCACGCCCGGCGTGCGGCGGCCGCCCATCGACGTCGCGCCGGGCCTGTCGGCCTGCGGCGACTACGTCGAGGGGCCCTATCCGGCCACGCTGGAGGGCGCGGTGCTCAGCGGCCAGGCCGCGGCGGCCGCGCTCTGAGCCTCACCAGCCCCACACCAGCTTGCGCGACACCCAGCCGACGCGGCCGGCGCCGGTGCGCACCTTGAGCCAGTCGCCGCGCCGCTCGATCGTGCGCAGCACGTCGCCATACCCGGCCTTGGCCACGATGCGCGCACGCGTGCTGGGCGTGCTGCGCACGTTCAGCGCGCTGGCCGTCGAGACCACGTGCGCCTGCCGGCCGACGCGCGAGCTGCGCACCCAGGCGCGGTCGTTCTCGAAATCGCGCACGCGCAGCCACGAGCCCTTGCGGCCCAGCACCTCGAGCGGGTAGCCGCGGTCCACCGACCAGGTGGCGGCTGCGCGCGGGCTCGGGCCCGTGCGCAGCATGACCCCATCCCGGGCGGCGCTCACCATCTCCCTGGCCTGCACGGCCGTGGCGGCCAGCAGCAGCATCAACAACGCAAGGACGACGGCGGGCAGGCGGCGGGAGAACTGGGTCATGCGGATGGGTCCTTCTCTTGAAATACGAAGACGAAAAAAGGCCGGGCTCGCCCCTCGGCGAGCCGGTCCGCACGGTGTGTTTCAAGGTAGGGGGATTGGTTCCCCGATGTTGCAAAACTGTGGGCGAGCCCGCGGTCAGAAGGTGTGAATGAATCCGGCGTGGCCGAGCAGGCCGCGAAAACGCGCCCGATCAAGGCGCAAAGCGCAGCCATAGCTTGGACTATGGCGAGCATTTGCAACGCCGAGCGGGTGTGTTTTGGCGGAATGAGCGGCCATGTCGGGTTCGTTCACACCTTCTTATCGCCCGTCCAGCGCCATGCACAGCGCGTGCAGGTTGGGCACGATGAGCTGTGGCCGCGCGCCCGCTTCCCAGGGCCGCTCGTCGCGCACCAGCCAGGCGGCCTGCATGCCGGCGTCCAGCGCGCCGGCCACGTCGAGGGCCGCGTCGTCGCCCACGTGCAGCACGTCGCGCGGCAGCAGCCCCACCGAGGCTGCGGCGGCACGGAAGATCGGCGCATGCGGCTTGCCGCTGCCGAAGGCGCGGGCGCTGAAGCCGGCGCGGAACCAGCGCGCCACGCCCGTGCGCTCCAGGTCGGCGTTGCCGTTGGAGATGGCGACCAGCGGGTAGCGCTCGCTCAGCCAGCGCAGCGCCGGCAGCGCATCGTCGTACAGCGTCACGCGCTGGCGCTCGGCGAAGAAGACGTCGAAGGCCGGGTCGGCCAGGGCCTCGTCGTCGCCGGCGCGGCGCAGCGCGCCGCGGATCGACTCGCGCCGCAGCGCGCTCAGGTCGTGGGCGAGGTCGGAGCGCTCCTTGGCGGTGGCTTCGCGCAGCTCGCGCAGCACCTTGGGGTCGGTCACGAGGTCGGCGGTGCGCGGCGCGTGGCGTTGCAGCCAGGCGTGCAGCACGCGCTCGGCGCGCTCGATGGTGGGCCACACGGGCCAGAGGGTGTCGTCCAGGTCCAGCGAGATGGCCTGGATGCGCTTCACGTCGAGGAGCGCGGCGCCCGGGGCGGCAGAGGTCATGCCGCAGAATATCGCATGCCCCGCTTCCGTCCCGAGCCGCTCGCGATCCAGAGCCCGCCCATCGCCGCCTCGCGCACCGCCGTGCTGTGGTGCAACCTGGGTTCGCCGACCCACCCCACCGCCGCCGCCGTGCGGCCCTTCCTGGCGCAGTTCCTGAGCGACCCGCGGGTGGTCGAGCTGCCGGCCCTGCTGTGGCAGCCGATCCTGCGCGGCGCGATCCTGCCCCGCCGCCCTGCCGCCTCGGCCGCCAAGTACCAGAGCATCTGGACGCCCGAGGGCTCACCGCTCACGGTGTGGACGCACAAGCAGGCGAGCCTGCTGCAGGGCTGGCTCGGCGAACGCGGCCACCGGGTCGCGGTGCTGCCGGCCATGCGCTACGGCGCGCCCTCGGTCGACCAGCAACTCGAGGCGCTGAAGGCCGGCGGCATCGACCGCGTGCTGGTGCTGCAGGCCTACCCGCAGTACTCGGCCACCACCACCGCGAGCATGGTCGACGCCGTGAACGCCTGGAGCGCGCGGGCACGGCGCATGCTCGAGCTGCGCTTCGTGAACGACTACCACGACGACCCGGGGTACATCGACGCGCTGGCCGCCAGCGTGCAGACCCACTGGCGCGCGCACGGCCAGCCCGACCGGCTGGTGATGAGCTTCCACGGCATCCCCGAACGCAACATCACGCGCGGCGACCCCTACGAGGCCCAGTGCCGCCGCACCGCCGAACGGCTGATCGAACGGCTGCAATGGCGCCAGGACGCATGGGCGACCACCTTCCAGTCGCGCTTCGGCCGCGCCAGGTGGCTGCAGCCCTACACCGAGCCGACGCTGCGCGAGATGGGCCGCGCGGGCGTGGGCCGCGTCGACGTGCTGTGCCCGGGCTTTCCGGCGGACTGCCTCGAGACGCTGGAAGAGATCGCGATGGAAGGCCGCGCGGCCTTCCTCGACAGCGGCGGCAAGGAATTCCACTACATCCCCGCGCTCAACGACGACGCGGCCTGGATCACCGCGCTGGCGGACATCGCCGAGCGCCACCTCGCCGGTTGGCCGACCCGCGAGCGCTTCGCCTGAACACGATCGCATCACCACAGCCCCGAGGAAGCCCCACGTGTCCACCGTCGCCACCCAGGCCGTCACCGCCAAGCTCACGCATGCCGCCATCTTCCTGGTGTTCACGCTGAACCCGGGCACCGAGGCCCGGCAGCCCGTGCGCCAGCTGTGCGCCGACATGTCCTCGCTGCTGCGCGGCATCGGCTTTCGCCACGCGAGCCGGCGGCTGTCGTGCGTGATGGGTGTCGGCTCCGAGGCCTGGGACCGCCTCTTCGGCCGGCCGCGGCCGGCCTCGCTGCATCCCTTCCGCGAGATCCGGGGCGTGCACCATGCGGTGGCGACGCCGGGCGACCTGCTCTTTCACATCCGCGCGACCGACATGGACCTGTGCTTCGAGCTGGCGGCGCAGATCACCGAGCGCATCGGCGGCGTGGCCACGGTGGTCGACGAGACGCACGGCTTCAAGTACTTCGACGAACGCGACCTGCTCGGCTTCGTCGACGGCACCGAGAACCCCTCGGGCCAGGCCGCCGCCGACGCCGCGCTGGTCGGCGACGAGGACCCGGCCTTCGCCGGCGGCAGCTACGTCATCGTGCAGAAGTCCCTGCACGACATGAAGGGCTGGAACGCCGTGCCGGTCGAGCAGCAGGAAGCCATCATCGGCCGCAGGAAGCTCTCCGACATCGAGCTGCCCGACAGCGCGAAGACCGCCTACGCCCACAACGTGCTCACCAACATCGAGGAGAACGGCGAGCAGTTGCAGATCGTGCGGGACAACATGCCCTTCGGCCAGGTCGGCAAGGGCGAGTACGGCACCTACTTCATCGGCTACGCGCGCTCGCCCGCCCGCACCGAGCGCATGCTCGAGAACATGTTCGTCGGCCTGCCGCCGGGCAACCACGACCGGCTGCTGGACTTCAGCCGCGCGGTGACGGGCACGCTGTTCTTCGTGCCGACGGCGAGCTTCCTGGACGACGTGGACCCGGACGCGGCGCCCGGCGCCTGAGCCGGCCGGCGCGCGCCGCGGCGGATCAGCCGTTGGCGAAGAGGCCCGCGTAGGCGCTGAGCGCCGGCGCGCCGCCCAGGTGCGCGTACAGCACGCGCGAGCCGGCCGGGAATTCGCCCAGGCGCACCTTCTCGATCATGCCGTGCATCGACTTGCCCTCGTACACGGGGTCGGTCAGCATGCCCTCGGTGCGCGCGCACAGGCGGATCGCCTCCAGCGTGCCTTCGCTGGGCAGGCCGTACTCGGGCCCGCCGAAGCGGGTGTCGAGCACGACGTCCTTCTCGGTGATGTCGCGCGCCAGCTCGACCAGGCCGGCGGTGTTCTTCGCGATGCGCAGGATCTGCTCGAAGGTCTGCTGCGGCTTCGCCGAGGCATCGATGCCGATCACGCGGTCGGCGCGACCGTCGGCCGCGAAGCCCACCACCATGCCGGCCTGCGTGCTGCCCGTGACCGAGCAGACCACGATGTAGTCGAACTGGAAGCCCAGTGCCTTCTCCTGCTCACGCACCTCCTCGGCGAAGCCGACGAAGCCCAGCCCGCCCTTCGGATGTTCGGAGCAGCCGGCCGGAATCGGGAAGGGCTTGCCCCCGGCGCGGCGCACGCCGTCCATGGCTTCTTCCCAGCTCTTGCGGATGCCGATGTCGAAGCCCGAGGCATCGAGCCGCACGTCGGCGCCCAGGATGCGCGAGAGCTCGATGTTGCCCACGCGGTCGTAGACCGGGTCTTCGTAGTTGACCCAATGCTCCTGCACCAGCACGCACTTCATGCCCAGGTGCGCGGCCACGGCGGCGACCTGGCGCGTCTGGTTCGACTGCACGCCGCCGATGGACACGAGCGTGTCGTAGCCGCCCTCGATCGCCTCGGGAATGAGGTACTCGAGCTTGCGGGTCTTGTTGCCGCCGAAGGCCAGGCCGCTGTTGCAGTCCTCGCGCTTGGCATAGAGCTCGACCTCGCCACCCAGGTGCGCGCTCAGGCGCTTGAGCGGCTGGATGGGCGTCGGGCCGAAGGTGAGCGGATGGCGGGGGAATTTCTGCAGGTTCATGGCGGCGGGCTCCGGGTTCGTTGGCGTGAACGAATCGTAGGAAGGAAGCCGCCTCACAGGGTTGCAAAATGAGGGCGCTTCAGGAAATTCCGCCCGCCGCTCTGCAAGACATCCAGCGCTTCATTCCATGAAAAAGCCCAATCACGCAACAACATTGCCTGCCCCGAGCGAACTCGATCGCACCGACCGCGCCATCCTGCGCGCGCTGCAGCGCGACGCCTCGGTGTCGAACGTGGCGCTGGCCGCCAAGGTGAACCTCAGCGCGCCGGCCTGCCTGCGGCGCGTGGACCGGCTCAGGACGCTGGGCTTCATCCGCGGCACCGTGGCGCTGCTGTCGCCCAAGGCGCTGGACTGCGGCATGCTGGTGATGATCGGCGTGGTGCTGGACCGCTCCACGCCCGAGTCCTTCGCCGATTTCGAGAAGGCCGTGCAGAAGGTGTCGGGCTGCCTCGAATGCCACGTGGTCACCGGCGAGTTCGACTACTTCATGCTCGTGCGCACGCGCGACAACGAGAGCTACAACCGGCTGCACGCCGAGCAGCTGCTCTACCTGCCCGGTGTGCGGCAGGTGCGCACCTTCATGGTCCTGAAGGAAGTGCTGTCGACGACGCAGCTGCCGCTGTAGGGCTGCGGCGCTCAGCGTCCGAGGTAGTCGCGCTTGCCCACGGGCACCCCCACGTGGCGCAGCACGTCGTAGGCGGTGGTCAGGTGGAAGAAGAAATTGGGAATCGCGAACTGCAGCAGGTAGCGCTGCGCATCGAAGACGATCTCGCCGTCGCCGACCTTCAGGCGCACCTCGCGCGCTTCCTGGCCGTCGATGGCGGCGCGGTCCACCCCGGCCAGGAAGTCGCGCGTCCTGGCCACGCGCGCGAGCAGTTCGTCATACGTGCTCTCGGTGTCGGGAAAGCTCGGCGCCGTCATGCCGCCCAGGCGTGCGGCGGCGAGCTTGGACGCATCGCTCGCGCGCTGCACCTGGCCGGCCAGCGTCAGCATGTCCGGCGCCAGGCGGGCCTGCACCAGCGTGGCTGGGTCCAGGCCCTGCGCCTGCGCGTGCGCGAGGCCCTTGCCCAGCACGTGCGTGAGCTGGTCGAGGCCGCGGATGAAGACAGGGACGGAGGCGTCGTAGAGCGAGATGGCCATGGCGGGAGTTCTCCGGGAATGTTGTTGTGGGCCGCGGATTCTCGCCAGAACGGCCTTTGCTACGCTTTTGATAGCTGCCCGCGCCCGTCCCGCGGGCGCTGCGAGCACTTTT
>JAVHYA010000026.1:2299-31334 GCA_031119395.1 Pseudomonadota bacterium | reverse complement strand
TGCTACGCTTTTGATAGCTGCCCGCGCCCGTCCCGCGGGCGCTGCGAGCACTTTTGGCTCGAAAAGGCGTTCAGCCGGCCGCGCGGATGAAGGCCTCGACCGCATTGAGCTGGTCGGGCACGTTCAGCGCCGGCGCGTGGCCGCAGCCCGGCACCTCGATCACCTGCAGGCGCCCGGCGGCGCCGGGGCCGCGCAGCTTCATGCGCTCGACCACCTCGGGCAGCACCAGGTCGGACTCGGCGCCGCGCAGCAGCAGCACGGGCACATCGAGTGCGTCGTAGTGGTCCCAGATCAGGTAGTCGTTCTCGTGCGCGGTGAACTGCCGCACCATCGCCGGGTCGTAGTGCGGCGTCACCCGGCCGTCGGCCAGGCGGCGCGTGGAGGTCTCGGTGAGGCGTCGCCATTGCGCGTCGCTGAGCCAGCCGTAGGGCTTGTAGACCGTGCGGAAGAAGGCCTCGAGTTCCTGCACCGTGTCGAAGGCCGGCGGCGTGCCGGCATAGGCCTTGATGCGCTCCAGCGCGGGCGCGGCCAGTTCGGGCGCGTTGTCGTTGAGCACCAGGCTGGCGATGCGCCCCTTCATGGCCGGCGCGAACAGGCCCGACGCGCACACGGTGCCGATGGCCGCGCCCATCGAGGTGCCGACCCAGTGCACGCGCGCCAGGCCCAGCTGCTCGCACAGCGCATCGGCCAGGCGGGCGTAGAAGGCGAGCCGGTACTCGTCGTCGGGCGCCGCGCTCCACTGGCTCAGGCCGCGGCCGATCGTGTCGGGGCAGATCACGCGGTAGCCCGCCGACACGAGGTGCTGCGCCAGCTCGTCCATGTCGCGGCCGGTGCGCGCCAGGCCGTGCCAGGCGATGACGGCGGGCGCGGCGGGGGCGCCGGCGGCGCCCCACTCCACCCAGTGGAGCTCGCGGCCGCAAAGCGTCGCGTAGTGCGAAGAAGGCTGGCTCATCGCGCGCTCCTGGCCCTGAGTTTGCCGACGATCCCCGTCGGGAAGTAATACACCGACAGCACGAACAGCACACCCAGCCACAGCAGCCAGCGGTCGGGCGACAGCAGCGCCGCCAGCCAGGGCAGCCCGCTCACGGCCTCGTTGCCCAGGCGCAGCAGGTCCTGCAGGTAGCTCTGCGCCACCACGAAGAGCACCGCGCCGATGGCCGCGCCGTAGATCGTGCCCATGCCGCCGATGACGACGATGAGCAGCACGTCGATCATGATCTCGAACGACAGGGACGTGTCCGGCCCGTTGTAGCGCAGCCAGATCGCGAGCATGGCGCCGGCCAGCGTGGCGAAGAGCGCCGACAGCACGGCCGAGAGCGTGCGGTAGACCACCACGCGGTAGCCGATCGCCTCGGCGCGGAACTCGTTCTCGCGGATCGCCTGCAGCACGCGGCCGAAGGGCGAATTCACGATGCGCAGCAGCATCAGCACCAGCACCACCGCGGCCACGAAGAGCAGGTAGTAGCACAGCAGCCGGCCGTCGAGCGAGACACCCAGGAACGGCTCCTCGGCGAACTCGAAGCTCGGCGAGATCAGCTCGGGCAGCTTGAAGGTCAGGCCGTCCTCGCCGCCGGTGAACTCCGACAGCTGCGAGGCCAGCGTCTGGAACGCCGAGGCCACCGCCAGCGTGATCATGGCGAAGAAGATCGCCCGCACCCGCAGCGAGAACAGCCCGATGGCCAGCGCCAGCACCAGCGACACCGCCAGCGAGCCCACCAGCCCCACCGCGATCGCGCCCCAGTTCGGCCCGAGCCGCGTGGCGGCGATGGCGATGCCGTAGGCGCCGATGCCGAAGAACATCGTGTGCGCGAAGCTCACGATGCCGGTGTAGCCCAGCAGCAGGTCGAAGCTGGCCACGAGCACGATGAAGACCAGGATCTTCGCC
Organism: Pseudomonadota bacterium; assembly: GCA_031119395.1. Taxonomy (GTDB): domain Bacteria; phylum Pseudomonadota; class Gammaproteobacteria; order Burkholderiales; family Burkholderiaceae_C; genus Xenophilus. The sequence goes on along the minus strand of JAVHYA010000026.1, from coordinate 29,449 downwards.
GCCACGTTCAGCGCCTTCACCCCTGGAAAGATGAAGGGCGCGAAGGCCAGCCCCAGCAGCACCGCCACGAGCAGCACCGCCAGCACCTTGTTGCGCGGGAGGTCGTTGGAAAGGAGACGGGTCAGCATGGCTTTGGATGCGGAAGCGGGTTCCGTACGCGAAGGGCGCGAAGGTTGCGCGAAGGACGCGAAGAGACTGCAAGAAGGAGAAGCCAAGGATCGAGAGGTCTTCTTCGCGACCTTCGCGTGGCTTTCGCGTCCTTCGCGTACGGAAGTCCGAGCCCGGATCTCATCGGCTCCCCGCCACCGGATACACCCCCTGCGGGCGCCACAGCAGGATGGCGACCATGAGGGCGATGTTGGAGAACAGGGCCACCTTGGGCGCGACGAAGCCGGTGTAGTTGGCCATCAGGCCCACCAGCAGCGCGCCGATCAAGGCGCCGGTGGTCGAGCCCAGGCCGCCGATGATGATGACGATGAAGATCAGCACGTTGACCTGCGCACCCATCTGCGGGATCACGTTCTGCTGGTACAGCCCCCACATCACGCCGCCCAGCCCCGCCAGCGCGCTGCCGGCCACGAAGATGCCGACGAAGAGCACGCGGATGCGATAACCCAGCGACTCGACCATCTCGCGGTCCTGCACGCCGGCGCGGATCAACAGGCCGATCTTGGTGCGCGCGAGCGTCCAGGCCAGCAGCGCGAAGACGACGGCGCCGACGACCACCGCGAGCACCCGGTACTTCTCGATCGCCGCATCGCCCAGCAGCCAGGACCCGCGCAGCCCTTCGGGCAGGGGCAGCGGGATCTGCGCCGGGCCCCAGATCACCTTGATGAGCTCCTCGCCGATGATCATCCCGCCCATGGTGATGAGGATCTGCTTGAGGTGCTGCCCGTACACCGGCCGCACGATGAAGCGCTCGAAGGCCAGGCCCACGGCGCCGGCCACGAGCATCGCCACCAGCATCGCGGGCAGCACGGCCACCAGGTTGGTGAGGATGGATTGCGACTGCGTCCAGTCGCCCATCGCCCCCAGCACGCTGGTGGCGACGAAGGCGCCCAGCGCGATGAACACGCCATGCCCGAAGTTCAGCACGTCCATCAGCCCGAAGACCAGCGTGAGCCCGGAGGCGATGATGAACACGATCATCCCCATCGCGAGCCCCGCGACGGTGAGCGTGAGCCAGGTGGAGGTGGAACCCACCAGCGGCAGCGCCAGCAGCGCCAGCACGGGCACCAGCAGCAGCGGCTTCCAATCGAAATCGAGGGCCTTCATTCGGCACGTCCCCGCGGTTGATTTGCTATCGAATTCATAGCTGGTTGCGCCCGGCTGATGGGCGCTGCGCCCGGATTTGGCTTGAAATCGGACATCCATACGCGAAGGACGCGAAAGTCACGCGAAGGACGCGAAAGAAATTCTTGAATGGTTTTCTTCGCGTCCTTCGCGAAGCCTTCGCGCCCTTCGCGTACGGATGTCCGCATCCGGTCCCTCACAGCGCCAGCCCCAGCAGCGACTGCTGCAGCTGCGCATCGGCCGAGAACTCGGCCATGGTGCCGGCGTGCACCACGCGGCCGTTGTCCATCACCGCCACGTGATCGCCCAGGCGCTGCGCGAAGTGGATGTTCTGCTCCACCAGCAGGATGGTCACGCCGCTGGCCTTGAGCTCGGCGAAGGCGTCGATCATGTTGTTGATGATGGCCGGCGCCAGGCCCTTGCTGGGCTCGTCGACGATCAGCAGCTGGCGCGGCTCGACGATGGCGCGCGAGACGGCCAGCATCTGCTTCTGCCCGCCCGAGAGCTTGCCGGCCGGGTGGTTCCAGAACTTCTCGACGGCCGGGAAGAGCTTGAAGATCCACTTCAGGCGCGCGTCGTCCATGTCCTGGGCGCGGCGCGCCGCGCGTGCGGCCAGGAGCATGTTCTCCTTGACGGTCAGGTCCGCGAAGATGCCCATGGTCTCGGGCACGTAGGCGATGCCGAGGTCGGCGATCTGCGGGGTCGTGAGCTTCGTGATGTCCTGGCCCGCGAAGGTCACTCGCCCCTGCGAGGCGTGCCACAGGCCCATGATGGTCCGCAGCGTGGTGGTCTTGCCGGCGCCGTTGCGGCCCAGCAGCATGGTGAGCCGGCCCTTCGGCACGGCGAGGTCCACGCCGTGGAGGATGTGGTACGCGCCGATGTGCGTGTGCACGCCTTCGAGCGCGAGAAGCGAACTGTCGGAGCCCGCGCGCGTCATGCCGCCTCCTTCGCCACGCCCAGGTACGCCTCTTGGACCACCGGCGACGCGATGACTTCCGCCGGCTCGCCATCGGCCACCAGCGTGCCGTTGTGCAGCACGATGATGCGGTCGGCGAGTTCGCGCACCACGTCCATCTTGTGCTCCACCAGCAGGATGGTCTTGCTGCGGTCCTTCTTGAGCTGGCGGATCAGGTCGAGGATGACCGGCGCCTCGGCGGCGTTCATGCCGGCCGTCGGCTCGTCGAACATGAAGACCTGCGGCTCCAGCGCCATCAGCAGCGCCACTTCGAGCTTGCGCTGGTCGCCGTGCGGCAGGCTGGCCACGACGTCGTGCTCGCGCGCCTTGAGGTTGGTGTCGGCCAGCAGCGCATCGGCCCGCTCGGTGAGCGCCTTGTGGTCGCTCCAGATGCTCCAGAGGTTCAGGCCGCGGCGGTGCGGCCCCTCGTGCGCGGCCTGCACCGCCAGGCGCACATTCTCCAGCACCGTGAGGTTGGGGAACAGGTTGGTGAGCTGGAAGGCGCGGCCCAGGCCGGCGCGCGTGCGCGCCGAGGCCGGCAGGCCCGTGAGGTCGCGGCCATCGAGCCGCACCGAGCCCGACGTGGCCTTGAGCTGCCCCGAGATGAGGTTGAAATACGTCGTCTTGCCCGCGCCGTTCGGGCCCACGATGGCCGTGAGCGTGCCGGGCGCGAAGGTGCAGCTCACGGCATTCACCGCGACGTGCCCGCCGAAGCGGATGGTGAGGTCTTGGGTCTGGAGCATCGGGTCGAATGCGGAAGCGGGAACCGAACGCGAAGGGCGCGAAAGTCCCGCGAAAGACGCAGAAGATTCAACAAAAAAGAATCTTCGAATGCCTTCTTTCGCGCCCTTCGCGAAACCTTCGCGTCCTTCGCGTATGGAAGTCCGCGTTGGCGATCAGCGCTTGTTGCGGATCGGCACGTCCATCTCGGACGCCTTGATCTCGTGCACCAGTTCCGGCACGCCCCAGGCGAAGGCCGGGTCGACCTTGATCTTGAAGTGGTACATGCTCTGCATGGCCTGGTGGTCTTCCTTGCGGAAGGTCATCGTGCCCTTGGGCGTGTCGAAGCTCATGCCTTCCATCGTGCTGATGAGCTTGTTGGTGCCGGTGTCGCCGCCGGTCTTCTTGAGCGCGGTGACCACGGCCATGGCGGCCGAGAAGCCGCCGGCGGTGAAGAAGTCCGGCGGTGTCTTGTACTGCTTGTAGTGCATCGACACCAGGGCATCGTTGACCGGGTTCTTCGGGATGCCGAAGTAGTAGTACGTCGCGCCTTCCATGCCCGGGAACTGCTTGTAGCTCGCCATGGCCGGCAGGATGTTGCCGCCGGTGGCGATCTCGATGCCGTAGCGCTTGAGGTCGAGGTCGGCGATCTTGAAGGGGTTGCCGGCGCCGGCCCACACGATCCAGATCACCTTGCGGCCCGGCTGGTCCTTGAGCTTGTCGATCAGGCGCTGCGCACCGGCGGTGAAGTCGGTGGTGTTCTGCGGCAGGTATTCCTCGTGGACGATCTTGGCCTTCTTCACCGCGTCCTTGAAGGCCTTCACGCCGTCGCGACCGAAGGCGTAGTCCTGGGCCAGGGTGGCGATGGTGGTGCCCGGCTTGTCGAGCGCGACGGCGTTGCTGATCGCATCCTGGCTCGAGTTGCGGCCGGTGCGGAAGATGTACTTGTTCCACTTGTCGCCGGTGATCGAGTCGGCCACGGCGGGCTCGACGATCAGCACCTTCTTGTACTCCTCGGCCACGGGCAGCATGGCCAGCGCCACGCCCGAGGAGGTGGGCCCGACGGCCAGCGCGGCCTTGTCGTCGGAGTACGCGGCGGCCAGCAGCGACTTGCCCAGGTCGGGCTTGCCCTGGTCGTCCTTCTCGATGACGACGATCTTCTTGCCGTTGACGGTCATCGTGCCGCCGGTGGCGTATTCCAGGCCCATCATCAGGCCGGCCTGCGTCTGCTTGCCGTAGGCCTCCAGCGGGCCGGTCTTGCTGTAGACGTGGGCGATGCGGATTTCGTTGGACTGGGCCCAGGCCGGCACGGCGGCGGCGGTGGCGGCCAGTGCAGCCAGGGCAACGAGATGGCGACGGTGCATGGAATGTCTCCTAGGATGAATGCCTGAACTTTGCACAGTCCGTGCCAGCCGGAAAATCGGGCTTTGCGCGAGGTTTAAAGCGCCCTTGAGAATGAAATGACCGAAATCCGGCCGATCACCGCCTACCCCATCGTCTTTTATTCAGACACTTGTCTGCTTTTCGATCAGGGAAAACGCGAGCATCGTCGCGCCATGTCGCCTGCAGCGTCAGGAGGCACTCAGCGCAGCGGATCCATGCTCACGGCATGACCGAACGCAGCACCCGTCGCGCCTCCGGGGGCCACCGCCCACCCGGCCGCCCTTCCGGCGCCTGGCGCCGCCTCACCGGCTGGCTGCTGGTGCTGGCCGGTGCGGGCATGGTGCTGTCGGGACTGAGCGCCGTGCTCCACCACTGAGCCCCGGCCGGCTCAGCGCTCGCCCATGCGGTCGTAGAGCGTGGCGCGCGAGATGCCCAGCCGCCGGGCCGCCGCGAGCTTGTTGCCGCCCGTGGCGGCGAGCGCGGCCGCGATGGCGCGCTGCTCCAGCTCGGCCACCTGCTCGGCCAGCGGCCGAAGCAGCGCCGCGGCGTCGTCACCTTCGCCCGCCGCCGGCGCTGCCAGCGGCTCGGGCGCGGCGATGCTTTCCACCCCGGTCTCGGCCAGCACGCGCGCCACCTCGGCCGCATCGACGCGCTGCGAGTCGCTGCGCATCGCGAGCTGCTCCAGCACGTTGCGCAGCTCGCGGGTGTTGCCGCGCCAGTGCTGGCCCGCCAGCAGTGCCAGCGCATCGGGCAGCAGCTCGGGCGGGGCCTCGCCGGTGCGCTGGGCGATGTCCTCCCCCAGCGCCTCCACCAGCGCCGGGATGTCGGCCCGGCGTTCGCGCAGCGGCGGCACGCGCAGCGGCAGCACGTTGAGACGATAGAACAGGTCTTCGCGGAACCGGCCCTCGCGCACCAGCGCCGGCAGGTCGCGCGAGGTGGCGGCGATCACGCGGGCGTCGAAGGGCACCAGCTTGTTCGAGCCCAGCGGCTCGATCTCGCCCTCCTGCAGCGCCCGCAGCAGCTTGGCCTGCAGGGACAGCGGCATGTCGCCGATCTCGTCGAGGAAGAGCGTGCCGCCGTCGGCGAACTTGAACTTGCCCTCGCGCCCGCGCCGGTCGGCACCGGTGAAGGCGCCCGGCGCGAAGCCGAAGAACTCCGCCTCCAGCAGCGTGTCGGGCACGGCGGCGATGTTGACCGTGACGAACGGGCCGGCCGCGCGGGCCGAGGCGCCGTGGATGGCATGGGCCAGCAGTTCCTTGCCGGTGCCCGTCTCGCCCAGCAGCAGCACCGGGCTGGTCGACTGCGCCGCCCGGCGCGCATGGCGCTTCACCTCCACCGCCGCCGGACTGCTGCCGATGAAGCTGGCGAAGCTGTACTTGGCCTGGCGCGGCAGTTCGCCGCTGCGTGCCGCGCGGCCGCGCTGGCTGGCCAGCTCGCGCCGGGCCTCGTCGAGGTCGCGCTGCAGCAGCGCGAACTTGGCCAGCAGCGGCTGCAGCGTGGTCTGCGGGTGGTCGAAGAGCACGATGCCGATCGCGCCGATGACTTCGCCCCGGCCGTCGGGCCGCTCCTGGCGCAGTGGCAGCCGGCTGACCACGAATGTGCCGGCCTTGTTCGTCAGCAGGTCCACCAGCACCGGCTCGCCGGTCTCCAGCACGCGGCGCATCTGCGTGTTGGGGATCACGTCCTCCACCATGTGGCCCTGGAACTGGTTCAGGTCGCTGAAGCCCAGCGCCGGCAGGAAGCGGCGATAGCCCTCGTTCACCCACACGATGCGCCCGCTGCGGTCGATAAGGAACATGCCCTGGCTCATGCTCGAGAAGAGCTGGAACATGGAGCGCGCGGCCAGCGCGAGGATGCCTTCGGCGTCGAGGGGCAGCGCGGGCGATGGCGAGGCGGCGGGCATGGGGCGGGATCGTAGCGCCTGCGCTGCGGCGGCTCTCCGGTGCACGGCACGAAGGCCCGGGGTGCAGGAGGCTCCCGTCCTACCCCGATCCTCAGCGTCCGCCGCGGCCGCGGGACACGAGCGTGCGCCATAACGCGGGCCATGATGCGACGCACGACCCTCACGCTCGGACTGGCCATCCTGGCCGCCGCCGCCGCCGCCGCCACTGCCGCCGAGCCTGGCCAGGTGAAAGCGAGCGGAAAGACCCTCGCGAGCTCGCAGCTTGCCACCGACGTGCTCAACAAGATCGTCGAATACAACCGGACGAGCGCGGGGTGCGCGACCCTCGACGCCGTCCGGATGGAGGTGCTGCCGCGCAGCTACGTGCCCCGGCAGGCGCCGTCCGCAGCCAGCGGCCGTGGCGGGCACTTCGAGCGATGGAGCGTCGATGCGTGCGGCGGCCGCCAGGACTTCCAGGTCGGCCTGTCGCCCTCGCCTCGGGGAGGCAGCGACTTCGCGATCACGCCCCTGTCGGGCCGCGTCGCCGTGACGGGTGCCGTCGCCGGTGCGCGCCCCGCTCCGCAAAGGCCGCCATCCTCGCGCGCCCTGTCGGCATGGCACGGCCGCTACGTGTGGGAGGAATCCCTGGGCCGCACGGGAGGTTCGTCGCCGTCGGAAGGCGTGGCGTCGTTCGTGACGTACACGCTGTCGATCGGACCGGATCAGGGTCCCACGGGCTGCACCCTGCACGCATCGGGCTTCCAGACGAACACGCGCATGCAGTGCACGGCCACGCCGACGGGGCCGTCGGTGGTCGTCAAGTTCTACAGGTTCGGCCCGGACGACGTGCGAGGCCGCCATGCGACAGGCGACCGCCTGTTGACGCTCACGCGCGAGGGATCGGGATTGGTCACGCAGCTGGAAGGTCTCCAGCCCGCCAGCGACCGGACGGCCCGTCGCGGACGCCTGTTCGAGAAGCGCAGCTGACCCCGGCGCCTCCTTCGGCGCGCCAGGCCGCTGCCGCGTCGATATGAGCGCGGGACCCGGGCCGGCACCCGCCATTGCCGCGGCCTCTGCGGCCCGCCGACCGGAAAGGTTAATTTAATCAAACGATTGAACTGTGTGCTCTAATCGGCCCGCCATGTCGTCCCCCAAACCTCGAGCCGCCGCGTCGCGGGCCTCCCGATCCGATGGCGCAGAGGCGCGTTCGCGCCTGCTGCACGCCGCGCTCGCGCTGTTCGCCGAGAAGGGCTTCGCCAAGACCTCCACGCGCGAGATCGCCGCGGCGGCAGGCACCAACATCGCGTCGATCAGCTACTACTTCGGCGACAAGGCCGGGCTGTACGCCGCCACCTTCACCGAGCCGATGGGCGGCGCGATGCCCGATCTGATCGCGATGTACGAGGCGCCCGAATTGCCGATCGCCCAGGCGCTGCGCATCTTCATGGCCGGCTATGTGGAACCGCTCAAGCACGGCGACATCGTGCGCCAGTGCATGCGCCTGCACCTTCGCGAGTTGCTGGAGCCCACCGGCCAGTGGGCCACGGAGCTGGACCGCGACGTGAAGGCGCCCCACGAGGCATTGATCCGCGTGCTGTGCCGCCACCTGCAGCTGGCCGGCCCCGACGACGACGTGCAGCGACTGGCTTTCGCCATCAGCGGGCTGGCGACGCAGCTCTTCGTCATGCGCGACGTGGTCGAGCAGATGCAGCCGCAGCTGCTCGAGGGCGATGCGCGCATCGACACCTGGGCCGATCGCCTGAGCGCCTATGCGCTCGCCCTCGTGGCCGACGAGGCGCGCCGCCGCCGGACGTCGACAACCCGTGCCGCAAGGCCGACGCGCTCGCGCCGTGCCGCGCCAAGAACCACCCTGCTCCCATGACCCGACTGCCCCGTCTCGGCGCCCTGTGCGCGCTGCCTCTTGTCCTGGCGGCCTGCGGCCTCACCCGCCCGCCCGCATCGATCGAGGCGCCGACGCCCCCTCGCTGGAATGCCCCGCTGCCCGATGCCGCCCTGCCCCACGCCGGCTCGCTGCCTTCGCTGGCCACCTGGTGGCGCGATGCGGGCGACCCGGTGCTGGCGGAGCTGATCGAGGCCGCGCAGGCCGCCAGCCCCAACGTCGCCAGCGCCGCCACGCGCATCGCCGAGGCACGCGCCTCCCGCGTGCAGGCCGGCGCCGCGCTGGCGCCGAACCTCGACGGCGTCCTGTCGGCCACCCGCAGCAACTCGCCCACCAGCGGGGTCGGTGGCGGCGTCGGCGCCACGGGCGCAACCGGCACCAGCGGCGCGACCGGCGGCTCGACCTCGATCCCGCCCGTGACCATCGGCCAGGCCGGCCTGCAGTCGAGCTGGGAGATCGATCTCTTCGGCGGGCTGCGCGCAGGACGCGACGCCGCCGCCTCGCGGCTGGATGCGAGCAACGCCAGGTGGCACGAGGCGCGCGTGTCGGTGGCGGCCGAGACCGCCAACGCCTACTTCGCGGAACGCGCCTGCGCGCGCCAGCTGTCGGTGGCCGAATCCGAGACCCGCTCACGGGTCGAAAGCGCGCGGCTGACCGATCTCTCGGCACAGGCCGGCTTCACCGCGCCGGCCGATGCGGCGCTGGCACGCGCCGGCGCCGCCGACGCCTCGGGCCGGCTCAAGCAGCAGCGCGCGCAATGCCAGGTGCTGCGCCAGGGCCTGGTCGCGATGACCGGCCTCGATGCGGGCGACCTCGCGCGCAAGCTCGACGCGCGGCCGGCCGACCTGGCCCTGCCCGCCATGCACCCGGTCGACCAGGTGCCGGCGCGCACGCTGGCCCAGCGGCCCGACATCTATGCCGCCGAGCAGGCCGTGGCGGCGGCAAGCGCCGACGTCGGTGCCGCACAGGCGCAGCGCTATCCGCGGCTGTCCCTCACGGGCAACATCGGCCGCTTGCAGATCCGCACCGGCGGCTTCCGCGAGACGCTGGACACCTGGAGCATCGGGCCGGTGCAGCTCACGGTGCCGATCTTCGACGGCGGCACCCGCGCCGCCAACGCCGAATCGGCGAAGGCCCGCTACGACGAGGCGGTGGTGCAGTACCGCGCCAGCGTGCGCAACGCCGTCAAGGAGGTCGAGGAGGCGCTGGTCAACCTGCAGAGCACCGACGCCCGCTCGGCCGACGCCGACAGCGCGGTGCGCAACTACCAGGCCTCCTTCGACGCCACCGAGGCGCGCTACCGCAGCGGCCTGGCCAGCCAGTTCGAACTCGAAGACGCGCGGCGCACCCTCTTCGCCGCGCAGACCGCCCGGGTGGGCCTGCAGCGCGAGCGCGCCACCGCCTGGGTGTCGCTCTACCGCGCGATGGGTGGCGGCTGGACGCGCCCCGAGGCGCAGGCCGCCGCCACGCCCGATCCCCAGGCCGCCCCCGTTGCCCGCCCCTGAGGGCACACACCGTTTTTCGCGAACCCGCCCATGAGAACTTCCAAACGCACCCTCCTCATCGTCCTGGCACTGGTCGTGGTCGCCGCCATCGGCGCGGCCATCGCGCTGCGCGGCAAGGGCGAGACGCCGCCGGCCAGGGATGCCCAGGCCGACGGCTCCACCGCACGGCCCGCCGTCACGGTGACCGTCGCCACGCCCGAGCCCGCGGAACTCGACGTGACGCTCGGCGCCAACGGCAACATCGCCGCCTGGCAGGAAGCCAGCGTGGGCTCCGAATCCAGCGGGCTGCGCCTGGCCGAAGTGCGCGTGAACGTGGGCGACCGGGTGCGCAAGGGCCAGGTGCTCGCCACCTTCTCGGGCGAGACCGTCGCGGCCGACGTGGCGCAGGCCAGGGCGGCGCTGGCCGAGGCACGCGCCACGGCCTCCGACGCGGCCGGCAACGCCGCGCGCGCGCGCACCCTGTCCCAGACCGGCGCCCTCAGCCAGCAGCAGATCAACCAGTACCAGACCGCCGAGCAGACGGCCAAGGCACGCGTCGAGGCCGCCGAGGCATCGCTCGCCGCGCAACAGGTGCGCAACCGCAACACGCAGGTGCTCGCGCCCGACGACGGCGTGATCTCCTCGCGCACTGCCACCGTGGGCAGCGTGGTCGGCGCGGGCACGGAACTCTTCAAGCTGATCCGCCAGGGCCGGCTGGAATGGCGCGCCGAAGTGGGCGCGGCCGAGCTGGGCAAGCTGTCGGTGGGCATGCCCGCCACCATCACCGCACCGGGCGGCACGCGCGTCACGGGCAAGGTGCGCAGCATCGCGCCGACGGTGGATGCGCAGACGCGCAATGCGCTGGTGTACGTCGACATTCCGGATGTGCAGGCCAACACCGGCGTGAAGGCGGGGATGTTCTCCAGGGGCGAGTTCCTGCTGGGCAGGAGCGAGGCGCTCACGGTGCCGCAGGTGGCCGTGGTGCCGCGCGACGGCTTCAACACCGTGATGGTGCTGCAGCCCGACCAGCGGGTGCGCCAGGTGCGCGTGGAGGCCGGCCGCCGCGTCGGCGACCGCATCGAGGTGCGCGGCGAGCTGCCCAAGGATGCCCGCGTGGTGGTCGCGGGTGCCGGCTTCCTCAACGACGGCGACCTGGTCCGCGTGAGCGACGCCCCCGCCGCCGACCCATCGACGACCTCCGCGCCAGGCGCCGCCAAGTGAGCGGCGCTCCCCTCACCCAGCCGAAAGGGCACCGCCCATGAACGTTTCCTCCTGGTCGATCCGCAACCCCATTCCGGCGGCCATGATCTTCGTGCTGCTGACGCTGGCCGGGCTGTTCTCCTTCAAGCAGATGAAGGTGCAGAACTTCCCCGACATGGACCTGCCGGTGGTCATCGTCACCGCTGCCCTGCCCGGCGCCTCGCCCTCGCAGCTCGAGAACGACGTGGCGCGCAAGATCGAGAACGCCATCGCCACGCTGCAGGGCCTCAAGCACGTGACGACGACGCTGACCGACGGCTCGGCCACGGTCGCGGCCGAATTCGTGCTCGAGAAGCCCATCCAGGAAGCCGTGGACGACGTGCGCTCGGCCGTCAGCCGCGTGCGCTCGGACATGCCGACCGACCTGCGCGACCCCATCGTCACCAAGCTGGACCTGGCCTCGCAGCCGGTGCTGGCCTTCGCGATCGCCTCCGACCGCATGGACGACCAGGCGCTCTCCTGGTTCGTCGACGACACGGTGGCGCGCCGGCTCATGGCCGTGCCCGGCGTGGGCGCGGTCAACCGCGTGGGCGGCGTGACGCGCGAGGTCCGCGTGGCGCTCGACCCGGCCCGCCTGCAGGCCCTCAACGCCACCGCGGCCGACGTGTCGCGCCGGCTGCGCCAGGTGCAGCAGGAAAGCGCGGGCGGCCGCACCGACCTCGGCGGCACCGAGCAGCCCGTGCGCACCATCGCCACGGTGGCCTCGGCCGACGAGCTGCGGCGCATGCAGATCGCGCTGTCCGACGGCCGGCGCATCGCGCTGCAGGACGTCGCGACCATCGAGGACACGGTGGCCGAGCCGCGCGCCGCGGCCGTGCTCAACGGCAAGCAGGTGGTCGGCTTCGAGGTGGCGCGCAGCCGCGGCGCCAGCGAGGTCGAGGTCGGCGCCGGCGTCGAGAAGGCGCTCGCGCAACTGCAGAAGGACTACCCGCACATCCAGCTCACCCGCACGCTGGACTTCGTGAAGATCGCCGCCGAGGAATACGACGCCTCGATCAAGCTGCTGATCGAAGGCGCCTTCCTGGCAGTGTTCGTGGTGTGGCTGTTCCTGCGCGACTGGCGGGCGACCATCGTCTCGGCGGTGGCGCTGCCGCTGTCGGTGATCCCGGCCTTCATCGGCATGTACCTGCTGGGCTTCTCGATCAACATCATCACGCTGCTGGCGCTGTCGCTGGTGATCGGCATCCTGGTGGACGATGCGATCGTGGAGGTCGAGAACATCGTGCGCCACCTGCGCATGGGCAAGACCCCCTACCAGGCCGCGATGGAAGCGGCCGACGAGATCGGCCTGGCCGTGATCGCGACGACCTTCACGCTGATCGCGGTGTTCCTGCCCACCGCCTTCATGAGCGGCGTGGTCGGCAAGTTCTTCAAGCAGTTCGGCTGGACGGCCTCGCTGGCGGTCTTCGCCTCGCTGGTGGTGGCGCGGATGCTCACCCCGATGATGGCCGCCTACATCCTCAAGCCCATCGTCGACAAGAGCGAGCGCGACCCGGGCTGGCTGGCGACCTACATGCGCTGGGTGCAGGCCTGCCTGCGCCACCGCTTCCTCACCATGGTGGGCGCGACCGTGTTCTTCTTCGCCTCGCTGGCGATGATCCCGCTGCTGCCCTCCGGCTTCATCCCGCCCGACGACAACGTGCAGACGCAGGTGCGCGTCGAACTGCCGCCCGGCACCAAGCTGGAACAGACCCTGGCGGCGGCCGAGCAGGTGCGCCAGCGGCTGCTCAAGATCGACCACATCCACGACATCTACACCGCCGTGGGTGCCGGCAGCGCGGGGGCCGATCCCTTCTCGGGCAACTTCGTCGAGGCGCGCAAGGCCACGCTCACGCTGCAGCTCTCGCCGCGCGGCGAGCGGCCCAAGAAGCAGGTGATCGAGGCGCAGATCCGCGCCGCGCTGCAGGATCTGCCGGGCATGCGCTACGGCGTCGGCCTCGGCGGCTCGAACGACAAGTACGTGCTGGCGCTGTCCAGCCAGGACCCGCACGCGCTGCGCGAGGCGGCCACCGCCGTGGAGCGCGAACTGCGCACCATCCCCGGCATCGGCAACGTGACCTCGCTGGCCAGCCTGGTGCGGCCCGAGATCGTGGTGCGGCCCGACTTCGCACGCGCCGCCGACCTGGGCGTGACCAGCGCCGCCATCGCCGACACGCTGCGGGTGGCGACCATGGGCGACTACGACAACCAGCTCGCCAAGCTCAATCTGTCCGAGCGGCAGGTCCCGATCATGGTGCGCCTGCGCGACGATGCGCGGCAGGACCTGTCGCTGCTCGAGCGCCTGGCCGTGCCGGGTGCGCACGGGCCGGTGCGCCTGGGCGAGGTCGCCAAGCTCGAACTGGCGGGCGGGCCGGCCGTGATCAGCCGCTACGACCGCGCACGCAACATGAACTTCGAGATCGAGTTGGGCACGCGCGGCCTGAACGACGTGACCGAGGCGGTGCGCCAGCTGCCGGCCGTGAAGAACCTGCCGGCCAGCGTGCGCATCATCGACATCGGCGATGCCGAGGCCATGGGCGAACTGTTCACCGGCTTCGCGCTGGCGATGCTCACCGGCATCCTGTGCATCTACATCGTGCTGGTGCTGCTGTTCAAGGACTTCCTGCAGCCCGCGACCATCCTGGCCGCGCTGCCGCTGTCGCTGGGCGGCGCCTTCGTCGGCCTGCTGATCGCGAACAAGAGCTTCTCGATGCCCTCGCTGATCGGACTGATCATGCTGATGGGCGTGGCGACGAAGAACTCGATCCTGCTGGTGGAGTACGCCATCGTGGCGCGCCGCGAACACGGCATGAGCCGCTGGGAGGCGCTGCTGGACGCCTGCCACAAGCGCGCGCGGCCGATCATCATGACCACGCTGGCCATGGGCGCCGGCATGCTGCCGATCGCCGTGGGCTGGGGCGCGGCGGACTCCAGCTTCCGCTCGCCGATGGCGACGGCGGTGATCGGCGGCCTGATCACCTCCACGGTGCTGAGCCTGCTGGTGGTGCCGGCGGTCTTCACCTACGTCGACGACTTCGAGCACTGGGTGCGCCGCAAGGTGCGCCAGCTGCGCCGCCAGCCGCCCGACCCGCACGCGGACGACGACCTGCGCGACGCGGGCGAGCCCCGGCCCGCCGGGTGAACGGCGCGCCGGGCTCCTACCCCGCATGGCGATGCCGGCGCACGGCCGGTGCGGATTCGACGGTGTAAGCTGCCGTCACCATGCCGCACTTCGTCCTCCCTCGTTCCATGGCGTTCGGGCTCGGCCTGAGCGCGCTGGCTGCCTCGGGCCTCGCCATGGCGCAGGGCATGGGCCCCGGCGCGGCGCAGCAACGCTACGAGCGCCAGATCGCCCAATGCAACAACGGCCAGCGGCCCGCGCCGGAGCGGGAAGCCTGCGTGCGCGCCGCCGGCCGGATGCTCGACAGCGCGAATGGCGGAACGCCGCCGCAACCGGTGCCGCAGGAATCGGCCGATGGCCGCGCCGTCGTCATGACGCCGCCGGGCGCGCCGCCACCGCCCAGCGCGTCGGACTACGTGACCTCGCCCGACGGACGCGCCGTGATCGCGGTGCCACCGCCCGGCGACCGCATCGTCAGGCCCTGAACGCCGCGCGCCGCCAACGGCCTTCAGCGCCGCGTGGCGGCCAGCTTCTCGGCGCGCGCGATCGCGGCTTCGAGCACCTGCAGGTCCATCGGGCTCGAATGCATGCGCTGGGCCTCCTGCCGCACGATGCCGTCGCTCTCCGGCCCGGCCAGGTCCTGCAGGCGTGACTGCAGTTCGCGCCGCCGCCGCACCAGGGCCACCGTGGGCGTCTCCTTGGGCCCACGCCGAAGGCGCCACCAGATCCATGCGCCCACGAGCGCCAGGGCGGCCACCGCGGCGGCCACCATCATCCAATCGGTCATCGGGTTCTCTTTGTTGTCGAGCCCCAGGAGGCGAAGCGCACCGAAGCGATGCGAACGCGAAGATGGAGTGGGGCAATGTGCGCGGTTTTACCTTGCGCACCGTCTTCGATCAACCTCAATCGCGAAGGGGAGTACTTTCCACCTCGCCCGGCCGAGGCCGCGCTCAGGTCGAGGGCGCCACCATCGTGCCGCGGCATCGCGACGAGCCGCAGTGGCACGGATAGTCGCCCGGGCCTTCCGCGGCATCGACCGTGAGCGCGTAGTCGAGGAAGAGTTCATCGCCCGCGCGCACGTCGCGCAGCGTGTGGATGGAGAGTTGCAGCCGGCCACGCGTGCCGTGCTCCTCGCGCGCCTCGCAGTTCGGCTCGCAGGCGTGATTCAGGTGGCGCATGGCGTTGCCGCCGCGCCCGCCGTCGATCAGCGTGCCGTCCGACAGGCCGAAGAGGTAGGTCAGCGCGCGGTCCCAGTCCATGGACGCCGCCTGCACCGCACTGAAGCGCCGGCCCTTGTAGATGCCGAGCTTGGTACCCGCCGGTAGGTCGAGCGCAGCGAACGCGCCGAGGCCGTGCACCCCGCTGGGCCGCACCTCGAGCAGGGAAAGGGGTTCGGTGAGGGCGTGGATGGCGGTCATGTCGGGCGCGTGGGTGGCATCGAGGCCGTGGATGCAGCAAGAAGCTCGCCCGCGGGGCACGCCCTGCGCACATCCAGCACCGGACCCGGGCTCGCCCGGCAGCAACGGGCGCTATCAAAAAAGAAGCGCCTCCCGCCCGTCCCGCGGGCGTTGGAGGCACTTTTGACTCGAAGAACGATGGCGGGCGATCAGGCCGCCGCCTCCAGGCGGCGCTTGCGGTCCGACATGCGCTTGGCCACGCGCGGCAGGATCAGCACCGCCAGCACGATGACGATGAGGGCAATCGACATCGGCCGCTGCAGGAAGACCATGGGGCTGCCCTCGCCGATCGACAACGCGTTGCGCAGGTTGGCTTCCGCCAGCGGGCCGAGGATCATGCCGACCACGACGGGCGCGGTCGGGAAGTCGAAGCGCCGCATGATCACGCCCAGCACGCCGATGGCATAGAGCAGGAAGAGGTCGAAGGCGCTCTGCCGCATGCCGTAGGCGCCCACGGTCGCGAAGATCAGGATGCCGGCGTAGAGCTGCGGCTTGGGGATCTTCAGCAGCTTGACCCACAGGCCCACCATCGGCAGGTTGAGCACCAGCAGCATCACGTTGCCGATGTACAGCGACGCGATCAGTGCCCACACCAGCGCCGCGCTGGTGGTGAAGAGCTGCGGCCCCGGCTGGATGCCGTAGTTCTGGAACGCGCCCAGCAGGATGGCGGTGGTGTTGCTGGTCGGGATGCCCAGCGTGAGCAGCGGGATCAGCGCGGCCGTCACGGTGGCGTTGTTGGCGGCCTCGGGGCCGGCCACGCCTTCGATGGCGCCGGTGGTGCCGAACTCGGCGCGGTCGGCCGGGTCCTTGGTGAGCTTCTTCTCGGTGGCATAGCTCAGGAAGGTCGGGATCTCGGTGCCGCCCGCTGGAATGCAGCCGAAGGGCGTGCCGATCGCGGTGCCGCGCAGCCAGGCGGGAATCGAGCGCTTCCAGTCGCGTGCGCTCATGTGCACGCGGCTCATCTTGTTCTGACTCTCCTTCACGCGGCCTTCGTACAGCACGGCGTACAGCACCTCGGCCACCGCGAACAGGCCCACGGCCACGAGCACGATCTCGATGCCGTCGAGCAGTTCGGGCACGCCGCCCACGTAGCGGCCCTGGCCCGAGATCTGGTCCATGCCCACGCAGCCCACGGCCAGGCCGATGAACAGCGCCGTCATGCCGCGCAGCGTGCTCTTGCCCAGCACCGCGCTCACGGTGGTGAAGGCCAGCACCATGAGCAGGAAGTACTCGGGCGCCGCCAGCTTCACGGCGTAGTCGGCCACGTAGGGCGCGAACAGCGTGACGATGACGGTGGCGATGGTCCCGGCCACGAAGGAGCCGATGGCAGAGGTGGCCAGCGCCGCGCCGGCGCGGCCGCTCTTGGCCATCTTGTTGCCCTCCATGGCCGTGACCATGGAGGCCGTCTCGCCCGGCGTGTTCAGCAGGATCGAGGTGGTCGAGCCGCCGTACATGGCGCCGTAGTAGATGCCTGCGAAGAAGATCATCGAGGCCGTGACGTCGACCTTGCCGGTGATGGGCAGCAGCATGGCGACGGCCACCGCCGGGCCGATGCCGGGCAGCACGCCCACGGCCGTGCCCAGCGCGCAGCCGACGAGGCACCACAGCAGGTTGCTGACGGTGATGGCCTGCGCGAAGCCCTGGAGAAGTGCGTTGAAGATATCCATGAGTTCAACCTCGCAAGATCAGGAGCGCAGCATGTGCTTGGCACACGCCGCCAGCCGGGAGCAGCGCGGAACCGGCTTTGCCGGGCCGCAGATGCTGCCCCCTCGAAGGGGGTTGGCGGAGCGACACGAAGTGCGCGCAGACTGGGGGTGGGCCATGTCAGATCCAGCCGGTGGCGGTCAGGCCCGGCAGGTTGATCGCCAGGAACTTGGTGAAGGCCCAGTACACGGGCGCCGAGATCACCAGGCCCACGAGCAGGTCCTTGATCCAGGTCGCGGGCGCGTTGGCGATCGGCTGGCCGCTGGCGCGGCGCAGGCCCTGCACCGCCAGCAGGTAGCACAGCGTGCAACTGAGCACGAAACCGATGGTCGTGATCAGCCCGGCGTTGAGCAGCAGGCCGGCCGAGACCCAGACGAAGCCGGTCCAGTACGGCGGCGCGGTCGCGCCCTCCTCGTCCATCTCGCGAAAGCCCCCGGTGCGCGCCTCCCAGATGATCCAGGCGCCGCAGATCGTGAGCACGATCGAGACGAGCCAGGGCAGGAAGTTGGGGCCGACGCCGCTGTAGCCGGCCTCGGACGAGATGCCCGTGGCGCCCCAGGCCATGCCCAGGCCCGTGAGCAGCACGCCCACACCCACGAGGGTCTGCGGCCCGTTGGCGCCGGCCGGTGGCGAGGTGTCCGTGTTTGTCATCGTTGGAATCTCCGGAAGGAAGGCGGCCCGCGGCCGGGCGAAAAAAGGCACGGGACCCGCGAGGGACGCCGTGCCGAAGGACATGGGCCCGCGGCCCGGTCCGTGTGACAGCGTGGCTGGATGTCTGTGAGGAGCGCGCCGACGTGGGCTCAGACCATGCCCGACTTGGTCATGGTGGCGCGCAGGCTGGCGAATTCGTCGTCGACGAACTTGTCGAAGGCCGGGCCGCTCAGGACGGCAGGCGTCCAGTCGTTCTTCTTCATGGCCTCGGCCCACGACGGGGTCTTGAGCGCGGCCAGCACCAGGTCGGTCAGCACCTTGCGCTGCTCGGCGCTGATGCCGGGGGCGCCGTAGACGCCGCGCCAGTTGCCGATCTCGACGTCGATGCCCTGCTCCTTGAGCGTGGGCACGTCGATGCCCGGCAGGCGCTGGGCCGAGGTGACGGCGATGGCCTTCATCTTGCCGTCGGCGATGTAGGGCGCGAACTCGCTGTAGCCGCTGCCGCCCACGGTGACGTTGCCGCCCAGGATGGCCGCGGTGGCCTCGCCGCCCCCGCGGAAGGCCACGTAGTTGATCTTCGACGGGTCGGCGCCGACCTTCTGCGCGATCATGGCCGCGGCGATGTGCTCCGTCGAGCCGCGCGAGCCGCCGCCCCACTTGACGCTGCCCGGGTCCTTCTTGAGCTGGGCGACCACGTCGGCCATGGTCTTGAAGGGCGAGTTGGCGGGCAGCACGAAGACGTTGTATTCGCTGGTCAGGCGCGCGATGGGCGTGGCCTGCGACAGGTTCACCGGCGGCTTGCCGGTGATGATGCCGCCGAGCATGACGGCGCCCATGACCATCAGCGCATTGGCGTCGCCCTTGGAGCCGTTGACGAACTGGGCCAGGCCCAGCGCGCCGGCGGCGCCGCCCTTGTTGTCGTAGGTCACGGTGTCGGCCAGCTTGCCGTCGGTCAGTGCCTTGCCCAGCGCGCGGCCCGTGGTGTCCCAGCCGCCGCCCGGGTTGGCGGGGATCATCATCTTGATGTTGGCCGCGGCATGCGCCGACAGCGGCAGTGCGCCGGTGGCGGCCAGGGCGGCGAGGGATTTCAGGAAGGTGTCGCGACGCATGTCGATGTCTCCTAGGGGTCGTATGGATGTGATCGCTGGAACGGAACCTGAGCGGAACCTGAGCGCCGCTATGATGCGCCGCGCCGCTGTCAGTTGGCTGTCGGGCGCCTCGGGGTAATCACTGAGGGCCGGCACGGGCCGCATCCCGCCGGCCGGCCGCAGGATGGTGAAACTCCCGGTGCCCGCGCGCCCTGCCCCGCCCATGAAGCTGCTCCTCGTCGAAGACGACCCCACCATGCAGACCACGCTGCAGCGCACGCTGGGGCGCCGCCAGATCGACGTGCGGGTGTGCGGCGACGGCGCGCAGGCCCTGGCCCAGTGGCGCGCGCTCGACCCCGACGTGGTGGCCCTGGACCTGAGCCTGCCGAACCTCGACGGCCTGCAGGTGCTGGCGCAGGCCCGTGCGGCCGGCCTGCGCGCCCCGGTGCTGCTGCTGACCGCGCGCGGCACGGTGGGCGACCGCGTGATGGGCCTGAACGCCGGCGCCGACGACTACCTGCCCAAGCCCTTCGACCTCGACGAGCTGGAGGCGCGCCTGCGGGCGCTGCGCCGGCGCCGCCAGGACGCCCCGGCGGACGACGGCGTGCCCACGCCGATGGAAGTGGGTGCGTTGCGCTTCGAGCCCGACAGCGGGGCCGTCTACCGCGGCGCCGAGGTCCTGGAGCTCACGCCGCGCGAACTCGCGCTGCTGCAGGCGTTGATGGCCAAGCCCGGCCATGCGCTGAGCAAGGAGCGCCTGTTCGAACTGGTCTTCCCCGGCGAAGCCGAGGTGCAGTACGAGGCCATCGAGGTGGTGGTCTACCGCCTGCGCAAGAAGCTGGCCGGCACCGGCACGGCGCTGGTCACGCTGCGCGGGCTGGGCTATTTGCTCAAGGCCGCGCCCGACGCCGGCTGAGCGCATGCGCCGCACCTCGCTGCGCTTCCGGCTGCTGCTGGGCCTGCTGGCCCCGGTGGCGCTGTTCATCGTCATCAACAGCGTGAGCGTGTACCGCCAGGCCCTCGCGGCGGCCACCACGGCCTACGACCGGACCCTGCTGGCCTCGGCCAAGACCATCGGCGAGCAGCTCGACGTCGACGGCTACGACGACACGGCCTCCATCCGCGCCACGGTGCCCTACTCGGCGCTCGAAGCCTTCGAGGCCGACAACAAGAGCCGCATGTACTACCGCGTCTCGACGCAGGGCGGCGAGATGGTGTCGGGCTTCGCCGAGCTGCCCTTCTGGCGCGGCAGGCTCCCGGCCCGGCCGCCCTACGCGGCCCTGGTCGACTTCTACGACGACAGCTTCCGCGACCAGCCGGTGCGCGTCGCGGTGCTGCTGCAGCCCGTGGCCAGCGCGCACGGCCGCGGCATGGCCGTGGTGCAGGTGGCCGAGACGCTGGAGCTGCGCGAAACGCTCGCACGTCGCCTGCTGGTCGACATGCTGTGGCGCCAGCTGCTGCTGCTGGCGGTGGTGGCGGCCGTCACCGTGGCCGTGGTCCAGCGCGCCACGCGGCCGGTGCGTGCGCTGGGCGAGGCGATCGAGGCCCGCGCGGCCGACGACCTCGCTCCCATCGAGGCGCCGCATGCCCCGCGCGAGCTGCTGCCGCTGGTCGACGCGATGACCGGCGTGATGGGCCGGCTTCAGCGTCTGCTGGAGCACCAGAAGCGCTTCGTGCGCGATGCCGCGCATCAGTTGCGCACACCGCTGGCGGTGCTCAAGGCGCAGGTGCAGTCGGCGCAGCGCGGCGACGTGCCGCCTGCGCAGGCGTTGGACGAGATCCGCGAAACGGTGGAGCGCGCCACGGCGCTGGCCAACCAGATGCTGTCGCTGGCCAAGATCGAGCAGCTGCGCCAGCAGCCCGAATCGGAACCGCTGGACCTGGGCGAGATGGTGCGGCAGGTGGCGCTGGACCTGTCGCCGCTGATCGCCGACAAGTCGCTCGATTTCGAGCTCGACGTGGCGCCGGCGCGGGTCGACGCCCACCGGTGGATGCTGCTGGAGCTCAGCCGCAACCTGCTGCACAACGCGATCAAGCACAGCCCGCCGGGCGGAGCGCTGGCCGTCCGGGTGGCGGCGCAGGGCCGCGAGGCCGTGCTGCGCGTGCGCGATGCCGGGCCGGGCATCTCGGCCGAGCTGCGCCAGCGCCTGTTCGCGCCCTTCGCCGCCGGCGACGTGGCGCGCGGCTCCGGCCTGGGCCTGGCCATCTGCCGGGAGATCGTGCACACGCTGGGCGGCGAGATCACGCTCGACAATCGCCTCGGCCCCGATGGCCGGGTGCTCGGGCTGGATGCCGTGGTGCGGCTGCCGCTGCTGGCGCATCGCGACGCCACGCCTTGAGCCGGCCGCCGACGCCCCCACCTACGCCGACCGACCCCTTCCGCCTTCACCGGCCTGAACCGTTTCGCCGCAGATTTCGAATTCATGGAGCGCATGCGCATCGACAAGTGGCTCTGGGCCGCCCGCTTCTACAAGACCCGTTCCCTGGCCGTCGACGAGATCGGCAAGAACCGGGTGCAGGTCAACGGCGAGGCGGCCAAGCCTGCCCGCGAGATCAAGCCCGGCGACACGGTGGCCCTGCGCCAGGGCCCGGTGACGCGCACGGTGCGCGTGCTGGGGCTGAGCCTGCAGCGCGGCCCCGCGCCGGTCGCCCAGCAGCTCTACCAGGAGACGCCGGAGAGCCTCGCCGCCCAGGCTGCGGCGCGCGAGGCGAGACGCGTCTCGCGCGAACCGGCGCTGAGCATCGAGCAGGGCCGACCCACCAAGCGCGAACGGCGGCACCTCGACACGGCACGCCAGCACGGCTGGGGCGACCGCTGGAGTGCCAGCGTGGACGACGCTCCGGACGGCAACACTCGCTGAGACGCCATGCTGCTACGGTTTTCATAGCGCCTGGCGCCCGGCGGACGGGCGCTGCAGCCCTTTTTTCCTTGAAGCTGCAACGCATGGGGTAGGCTGCGGGCTTTGCACCTTCGTCCATCGCCATGAGCAGCCTCAAGCACTACCGCGTCGGCACCGACGGCCGTTTCAAGCTCTCCCGCATCGATCCCGGCGACACGCCCTTCCAGCTCGAGGACGAGGCTGCCGAACGGATGCGCCTGGATGTCCTGGCCGAGGAATTGGACGAGCTGCAGAACCTGCTGCACGCCGAAGGCCGGCGCAAGCTGCTGCTGGTGCTGCAGGGCATGGACACCAGCGGCAAGGACGGCACCATCCGCTGGGTGTTCTCGCGCACCTCGCCACTGGGCGTGCGCGTGGCCGCCTTCAAGGCGCCGACCGAGGAAGAGAAGGCCCGCGACTTCCTCTGGCGCTGCCATGCGGTGGTGCCCCGCGCCGGCGAGATCACCGTGTGGAACCGAAGCCACTACGAGGACGTGCTGGTGCCGGTGGTCGAAGGCTGGATCGACAAGGCCGAGACGCAGCGGCGCTATGCGCAGATCAACGACTTCGAGCGCCTGCTCGCCGAGACCGGCACCACGCTGGTCAAGTGCATGCTGCACATCAGCAAGAGCGAGCAGCGCGGGCGGCTGCAGGCCCGCATCGACACACCGGGCAAGCAATGGAAGTTCAGCATGGGCGACCTGGCCGTGCGAGAGAAATGGGACGACTACCAGCGTGCCTACGGCAAGGCGCTGGCCGCCACCTCGACCGCGCACGCGCCCTGGTACGTGATTCCCGCCGACAGCAAGCGGCAGCGCAACCTGATGGTGGCGCGGCTGCTGGTCAAGACGCTGAAGGACATGAAGATCGCCACGCCCCCGGGCGATCCCGCCCTCCAGGGCCTGCAGGTGGTGTGACCAGGCCCGGCGTCGGCTGACGGACGGCGCCCGCCCGCGCCGACGGCGCATCGCGTGGCAAGAAGCGACGATCGAGCGTCTTGCCGATGAACCGCCTGCGCCAACTCCTTGCCGCCGCGCGCCGCGCCGCCCTGGCCGTCCCGGGCGTCGCGGTGCTGGCTTCGGCCATCCGCCACTACATCCTGCACCAGAGCGCCAACCAGGCCGGCAGCCTGGCGTTCTCGCTGGTGCTGGCGATGTTCCCGATGCTGATCCTGCTGTCCTCGGGCGCGGGGTTCGTCGGCGACCCCGGCGACGCGGCCTCGGTCGCGCGCCGGATGCTCGAATACGCCCCCGGCGTGGTCCAGCGCGCGCTGCTGCCGGTCGTCGACCAGGTGCTGGCGCAGCGCAACCAGGCCCTGCTGGCGATCGGCCTGGTGGCCACCGTCTGGACCGCCTCGTCCGGCCTGCAGGCGGTGCGCTCGGCGCTCAACCGCGCCTACGGCATCGAGCGCGGCCTGCCCTTCTGGAAGGCGCGGATCAAGGTCACGGTCTTCACGGTGGTGGTGGGCTTCGGTGCCTGGACCATCTTCAGCTCGGTGATCGTCATGCCCTACGTCTGGGAATTCCTGGCGCGCAACTTCGGGCGCAGCAGCGAGGTGCTGTGGCTGCACTTCGGGGTGCGCTACGCGCTGGCCTACGTGGTGCTGGTCGCGTTGTACGCGCTGCTGTACGGCTGGCTGCCCGACCGCCCCCAGTACCTCAGCACCGTGCTCCCGGGCGCCCTGCTGGGTGCGGCGCTGTGGGTGGCGGCAGCCATCGGGCTGTCCAGGACGCTGGCCACCGCCGGCAAGCTGGCGCTGGTGTACGGCAGCTTCGCGGGCGTGGTCGCGACGCTGGTCTTTCTCTACGTGAGCGCCACCACCCTGATCTTCGGCGCGGAAGTCAACGGCGTGCTGCACCGGCGGCGCAGCGACGCCGGCGGACGCGAAGAGCGTGATGCGCGCGAGGAACACGGCGATGCCCAGGCGCCCGCGTGAGCCGGCGCGCCACGCCATGCCCTTCGCGGACGCGGGCCTGCCGCCGATGCTCGCGCGCACGCTGGACGCGCTGCCCGAGGGTGCGCCGGGCGACTGGCTGTTCGAGCCCAAGTGGGACGGCTTTCGCACCGTCGTCCTGCGCGATGCGCACGGCGTGCTGCTGCAAAGCCGCGACCTCAAGCCGCTGAACCGCTACTTCCCCGAGCTGGAGGCGGCACTCGAAGCGCTGCTTCCCGCCGGCTGCGCGCTCGACGGCGAGGTCGTCATCGCAGGCCCGGCGGGCCTGGACTTCGACGCGCTCCTGCAGCGCATCCATCCTGCGGACTCGCGCGTGCGCCGGCTGGCGCAGCAGACGCCGGCCTCCTTCGTCGCCTTCGACCTGGTCGCCCTCGAGGGCGAGGACCTGCGCGCACGGCCGCAGGCGGAGCGACGGCTGCTGCTGCAGGCCCTGCTGGCCGACAGCCCGCCGCCGCTGTACCTGACGCCGATGACGCTCGACCCCGCACTGGCGCGGGCCTGGCACGCGCACTTCGAAGGCGCCGGGCTCGACGGCGTGATGGCCAAGGCCGCGGACGCGCCCTACCAGGCCGGCGAGCGGACGATGTTCAAGATCAAGCACGTGCGCACCGCGGACTGCGTGCTGGGCGGCCTGCGCTGGCGCGCCGGCGCCTCGCAGCCCGAGGTGGCGTCGCTGCTGCTGGGCCTTCACGATGCGCAGGGCGTGCTGCAGCACGTGGGCTCGGCCAGCGGCTTCGCGCTGGACTTCAGGCGTGAACTGGCCGGGCTGCTTGCGCCGCTGGTGTCGACGGCCGGGGCCTCGCATCCCTGGCTCGGCGCCGGCCCGCCCGGCCAGCGCCGCCCCGGCGCGCCCAGCCGGTGGAGCCGCGCTGCGGACCTGGCCTGGACGCCGCTGGCACCCGAGCGCGTGTGCGAGGTGCGCTACGACCACCTGCAGGGCGATCGCTTCCGCCACGTCACCCGCTTCGAGCGCTGGCGGCCCGACAAGCCGCCCGCCGAGTGCGGGTACGACCAGCTCGCTACCACTGCGCCCTACGAGTTGCGCAAGGTCTTCGGCGGCGCGGCCGTCGCCTGATCGCTGCGGCTCATGCGCCGGCCGGCACCAGGCGGCGGCTGCCGCGTCCGCGCGCCGCGCGCACGAACTGCGGCTGGAAGCTGCGCTCGCTGCCGTCCGGGAACCTCAGCGTGATCGACAGGCTGTCGGCCGCCAGCACCTCGCCCACGCCATAGCGCGGCACCTTGGCCCGGTGTCCGGGCGCCGGCAGCGCGATGGACTGTGCGCCGGACGGCGGCGGCAACGGACGGGCCGGCTGCGCAGACGGCGCCGCCGCCGCCTGGGCCGCCGAAATGCGCAGGCAGTTGTCGCACTGTCCGCAAGGCTCGGGATGTGCATCGCTCTGCAGCGCCTGGCGCAGCATCTGCCAGCGGCATCCGCCCGAGAGCGCATAGGCGGTCATCTGCTCCAGCGACGCCTGCTGCGCGGCGTGGTGCGCATCCTGCGTGCTCGACAGCGCCGCCAAGGCGTCGGGCGCCAACGGCGCGGTGCCCGTCCAGCGCAAGGCGGACGCGGGTCCGCGCACCAGCTCGGCCCGCCTGAGCGGCGCCAGCAAGGCCCGCACGCGGCCGGCCGGCAGCCCCAGCTGGTGCTGCAATGCGGTCGTGGTCCAGCCGCCCTCGGGTGGATGGACCAACGCGTCCTGCAGGCGTGAGAGGTCCTGCACCTGCGCAGGCGCGGAGGCCAGGAAGAACTGCTGCACCGCACGGTCGCGCTGCACGAAGAGCAGGCGGCAGTCGGCCGACTCGCCGTCGCGGCCCGCCCGCCCGGCCTCCTGGTAGTAGGCGGCGGGACTGCCGGGCATCTGCGCATGCAGCACGAAGCGGATGTCGGGCTTGTCCACGCCCAGTCCGAACGCGTTGGTGGCGACCATGACGCGCCGCTCGCCGGCCATGAACGCATCCTGCGCTGCACGGCGCTGTGGCGCAGGCAGCCGCCCGTGGTACAGGCCCGCATCCTCGCCCGCCTCGCGCAGCGCCTGCACCACCTCCTCGGCCGCGCGCACGGTGGCGGTGTAGACGATGCCGGCCCCCGCGGTGTCGCGAACGAAGGCCAGCAGCTTCGCCAGCCGTTCCTTCTCGGAGCCGATCACGTCGACGGCCAGCCGAAGGTTGGGACGGAAGGCGCCGGTCTGCACGCACCCGTCGCGCGGAATGCCCAGGCGTTCCATGATCTCGCGCATGGCCTCGGCGTCGGCCGTCGCGGTCAGCGCCAGGACCGGCGGCCCGCCGAGCGATTCGGCTGCGGCGCGCAGCTCCAGGTAGGCCGGGCGGAAGTCGTGGCCCCACTGCACGATGCAGTGCGCCTCGTCGACCGCGAAGAGGGACACCCGCGCGCGGCGAAGGCGCTCGACGACCGCGGCCTGGCCCAGACGCTCGGGCGTGCAGTAGACCAGCCGGACCGCACCGGCGTCGATGGCCTCGAGGGCCGCCTCGATGTCCTCGGCACTTCGATGGCTGTGCAGGGCGACAGCCCGCACGCCGGCCTCCTGGAGCTTGGCGCACTGGTCATCCATCAGTGCGATCAGGGGCGACACGACCAGCACCGGTCCACCGAGCAGCATCGATGGAAGCTGGTAGCACAGCGACTTGCCGGCGCCGGTCGGCATCACGACCAGCGTGGAGCGGCCGGCCAGGACGCGATCGATCGCGTCGCGCTGGCCCGCCCGCAGCCGGGAGTGGCCGAAGACCTCGCGCAACTGGCGCTGGATCGACCGTGCCGGGGACGAAGGTCCGCGGGCGGCGCCGCTCGAGCGTGAAGAAGAAGATGATGGTGGGAGCAGAGTGGAAGCCGTCGCGGACATGCCCTGCAGCCTCCTTGCGGCGTGTGCGCAGTCTCGTGAGCCGTCGGCGCGCGGCGCTGTCAGCAGGTTCCCCTCGCGCATCCGGCTGCGCTCAGCGTGAGGGCTGCCCGCTGCGGCCCTCGGCGGCCGGGCCAGCAGGCGGTGCCTGGTCGGTGGTCGTCGTGCCGGTCTTCGACCCGTCGCCGGGATGGCGGCCGCTGAGGCCGCCGGCGGTGCCCGTGCCGGGTTGGCGCAAGGCGCCGCTGCGCGCGGCCGGCGCGTCGGGATTCGTGGCGGCCTCGCCCGGTCGCGCATCGCCGCTGGGCCGCGGGGTTCCAGGTTGGCTGCTGCGCTGGTCCGTGGGCGCCGTCGTGCCCTTCGGATTGCCCGTGGGCTGCGCCGCAGCGTGCGTGGCCGCCCCCGTGGCGACGGCGGCCAGCAAGGAAGAGAGGAAAAGCGTGCGTCGGAAAGTCTTCATGGTGTAGGGGGCCGCGTGTGCATCGGCGAAGGTTCTCCTGCCAGGAGGAGGTACTGTGGATCGGTCGGTTTCGTCCGGGATGAAGGATCACCCTCCTTCCCGCGACGCCCCTCCCGTGTAGGCGC
>JAVHYA010000026.1:0-2199 GCA_031119395.1 Pseudomonadota bacterium | reverse complement strand
CGCGGGCGGCGCAGCAGGTCGGCGCGCCGTAGGACATGCACGCGCCGGTGCATGTCTCGCAGCGTCGCCGTGTCCACTCCTACAGGCCAAGCCGACACCTGGGCAGAGATTGGTCCGACGCGCTGCCCCCTTGTGGGCCGCATGTCTCCAACAACGTCCACCTCCCCCTGCCATGAAAGCACTGACCTACCACTCCGCCAAGGACGTCCGCGTCGAAAACGTCCCCGATCCGATGCTTCAACAGCCCGACGACATCCTCCTGCGGGTGACTGCCACGGCGATCTGCGGCTCGGACTTGCACATCTTCCGCGGGAAGATACCCGCCATGAAGTCCGGCGACATCCTCGGCCACGAGTTCATGGGCATCGTCGAGGAGGTCGGCGCCGGCGTCACCAAGCTCAGGAAGGGAGACCGCGTGGTGGTCCCGTTCACGATCAGCTGCGGCCACTGCTTCTTCTGCGATCGCCGGATGTTCGCCGCCTGCGAAACCACCAACACCGGCCGCGGCGCGATCATGAACAAGAAGAACGTGCGCCCAGGGGCCGGCCTGTTCGGCTACTCGCATCTCTATGGCGGGTACTCCGGCGGCCAGGCCGAATACGTGCGTGTGCCCAAGGCCAACAGCGGCCCCCTGGTCATCCCGCCCGGCCTCGCGGACGAGCGGGTGCTTTTCCTGTCCGACATCCTGCCGACGGGCTACCAGGCCGTCGCCAACGCCGAACTCGGGCCCGGCTCCAGCGTGGCCATCTTCGGCGCCGGCCCCGTCGGCCTGATGGCCGCCGCCTGCGCGCGGCTGGTGGGGGTGGAGCGCATCTTCATGATCGACGAACTGGACTACCGGCTGCGCTTCGCCGCAGAGACCTACGGGGTCGAGCCCATCAACTTCCGGGAGGTCGACGATCCGGCCGAAATGATCATCGAGCGCACCGACTTCCGCGGCGTGGATGCGTCCATCGACGCGGTGGGCTTCGAGGCCAAGGGCAGCGCGGTGGAGACCGTGCTGACGGATCTCAAGCTCGAGGGCTCGAGCGGCAAGGCCCTGCGGCAGGCGATCGCGGCGACACGGCGCGGCGGGGTCGTCAGCGTGCCCGGCGTGTACGCCGGGTTCATCCACGGCTTTCTCTTCGGGGATGCCTTCGAGAAAGGGCTGGTCTTCCGCATGGGACAGACGCACACGCAGAGGCACATGCCCGAGTTGCTGGAGCACATCCAGGCCGGGCGCCTGCACCCCGAGGTCATCATCTCCCATCACCTGGCGCTGGAGGACGCGGCGCACGGCTACGCGATCTTCGAGCAGGCCGACGAGTCGTGCCGCAAGGTGGTCCTCACGCCCGGCGGGCCTCGATCCGACACGGTAGGCCACGGAGGCGCGGCGATCGCGCAGCCGACGCCATGAACGCGATGGCGTGCGGGGACACCACCTCGGGCCGCGGGATTCGCGCTGACACGTCATGACCCAGCCCACCCGTGCCCTCGTGATTGCCGGCGGCCGCGATTCGCCCGAGGCTGCAGCGCGCGTGCTCTTCTCGCTGGGGCACCCCCTGCCATGCCCCGTCCTCGTTGCGCTGGGCCGTTGGTCCGATGAACTGCCCGGTCTTCTGCACCCGGAGATGCTGACGGCCGATACGCTGCAGCGCGCACGGGGCGGTGAGGCCGTGCGCGCGGGCTGCCTCTATCTCGCCCCGAGCGACCGTGCGATGGGGATAGATGCCGAGGGCCGGCTGACCATCGACCCGCTCGGCGAGGGCGCCATCGATGCGCTCTTCGCCAGCGCTGCGCGCCATTTCCGCGCCCGGCTGATCGCCGTGCTGCTCAGCGGTGACGGGACCGATGGCGCGCGTGGCCTGACCGAGGTCAAGCACGCCGGCGGGATCCGGCTGGTGCAAAGCCCGTCCGACGCCGGGGCACCGGCTTCGCTCTGCCATGCCATCGTGGCGGACGAGCCCAACGTGGTGATGCTGGTCGCGCGCCTGGGACCGGCCGTGCGCGCGCTGTGCGCGCCCTCGCCCGCGGCCTGACCCGGTCGATCGACAAGCGGGCGACGCGTCGGTGAGACGATCTGCGCGCCTCCTGGCCGGACAGCCTTTCCGGGCCAGGGCGCGGCGCCAGGGAGCGTGGCGACCACAGGCCGGCGCAGGCCAGTCCGGGACGCGGCCAGAAGAAAACCCCGCGAGTCTTTCGACTGGCGGGGTTGTCTGG
>JAVHYA010000080.1 GCA_031119395.1 Pseudomonadota bacterium | reverse complement strand
TCGATGATCTTGGCCACGACGCCGGCGCCGACGGTGCGGCCGCCTTCGCGGATGGCGAAGCGCAGGCCTTCTTCCATGGCGATCGGCGCGATCAGCTTGACGGTGATCGACACGTTGTCACCCGGCATGACCATTTCCTTGTCCTTGGGCAGCTCGATGGCGCCCGTGACGTCGGTCGTGCGGAAGTAGAACTGCGGACGGTAGTTGTTGAAGAACGGCGTGTGACGGCCACCCTCGTCCTTGCTCAGCACGTACACCTCGGCGGTGAAGTGCGTGTGCGGCTTGATCGAGCCGGGCTTGCACAGCACCTGGCCGCGCTCGACTTCTTCACGCTTCGTGCCGCGCAGCAGGATACCGACGTTGTCGCCCGCCTGGCCCTGGTCCAGCAGCTTGCGGAACATTTCCACGCCGGTGCAGGTGGTCTTGAGCGTCGGGCGGATGCCCACGATCTCGATTTCCTCGCCGACCTTGATCACGCCACGCTCCACGCGGCCGGTCACCACGGTGCCGCGACCCGAGATGGAGAACACGTCTTCCACCGGCATCAGGAAGGCACCGTCCACGGCACGCTCGGGCGTGGGGATGTAGGTGTCCAGCGCGTCGGCCAGCTTCATGATGGCCTCTTCGCCCAGCTTGCCCTTGTCGCCTTCCAGGGCGAGCTTGGCGCTGCCGTGGATGATCGGGGTGTCGTCGCCGGGGAATTCGTACTTGTCCAGCAGCTCGCGCACTTCCATCTCGACCAGCTCGAGCAGCTCGGCGTCGTCGACCATGTCGCACTTGTTCAGGAACACGATGATGTAGGGCACGCCCACCTGGCGGGCCAGCAGGATGTGCTCACGGGTCTGGGGCATCGGGCCGTCGGCGGCCGAGCACACCAGGATCGCGCCGTCCATCTGGGCAGCGCCGGTGATCATGTTCTTGACGTAGTCGGCGTGGCCGGGGCAGTCCACGTGCGCGTAGTGACGGTTCTGCGTCTCGTACTCGACGTGGGCGGTGTTGATGGTGATGCCGCGTGCCTTCTCTTCGGGCGCCGCATCGATTTCGTCGTACTTCTTGGCCTCACCGCCGAACTTGGCCGACAGCACCGTGGCGATCGCCGCCGTCAGCGTCGTCTTGCCATGGTCCACGTGACCGATCGTGCCCACGTTCACGTGCGGCTTGGTGCGCTCGAACTTGCCTTTTGCCATTTCTCAATCCTTGAAAAAGAACACGCCCGTGTGTTGGTTTTACGTCTGCATCGGGTTGCTGGATCCCTCGCCACGGGCAACGAGGGGCACCTGATCGCAGACGGCTTTGCTATCGGATTGATAGCTGCCTGCGCCCGCTGGTTGCGGGCTGCAGGCCGATTTCGCTTGAAATCCTGATTACTTCGAACGGGCAGCGACGATCGCCTCGGCCACGTTGCGCGGCGCTTCGGCGTAGTGCTTGAACTCCATCGTGTACGTGGCGCGACCCTGCGACATCGAGCGCAGCGTGGTCGAGTAGCCGAACATTTCCGACAGCGGAACCTCGGCCTTGATGGCCTTGCCGCCGCCGACCATGTCGTCCATGCCCTGCACCATGCCACGGCGGGACGACAGGTCGCCCATCACGTTGCCGGCGTAGTCCTCGGGCGTCTCGACTTCCACGGCCATCATCGGCTCGAGGATGACGGGCGACGCCTTCTTGCAGCCTTCCTTGAAGCCGAAGATGGCAGCCATCTTGAACGCCTGTTCCGACGAGTCCACGTCGTGGTACGAACCGAAGGTCAGCGTGACCTTCACGTCGACCACCGGGTAGCCGGCCAGCACGCCGGTGTTCAGGGCTTCGATCACGCCCTTTTCCACCGCCGGGATGTACTCGCGCGGCACCACGCCGCCCTTGATGGCGTCGACGAACTCGAAGCCCTTGCCGGCTTCCTGCGGGTCGATGCTGAACACCACGTGGCCGTACTGGCCCTTGCCGCCCGACTGGCGAACGAACTTGCCTTCGACGTCCGACACCGACTTGCGGATCGTTTCGCGGTAGGCCACCTGGGGCTTGCCCACGTTGGCTTCCACGCCGAACTCGCGCTTCATGCGGTCCACGATGATTTCCAGGTGGAGTTCGCCCATGCCGGAGATGATGGTCTGGCCGGATTCCTCGTCGGTGCGCACGCGGAACGACGGGTCTTCCTGGGCCAGGCGCTGCAGCGCGATGCCCATCTTCTCCTGGTCGGCCTTGGTCTTCGGTTCGACGGCCTGCGCGATCACGGGCTCGGGGAACTCCATGCGCTCCAGCGTGATGATGGCGTCGGGATCGCACAGGGTCTCACCCGTGGTCACGTCCTTCAGGCCCACGCAGGCGGCGATGTCGCCGGCGCGGATTTCGTCCACTTCGAGGCGCTCGTTGGCGTGCATCTGCACGATCCGGCCGATGCGCTCCTTCTTGCCCTTGACGGGGTTGTAGACGCTGTCGCCCTTGGAGAGCACGCCCGAGTACACGCGCACGAAGGTGAGCTGGCCGACGTAGGGGTCGGTCATCAGCTTGAAGGCGAGCGCCGAGAACTTCTCGTTGTCGTCGGCCTTGCGGCTGGCTTCCTTCTCGTCGTCGTCCGTGCCTTGCACCGGCGGAATGTCCAGCGGCGAGGGCATGAGTTCGATGACGGCGTCGAGCATGCGCTGCACGCCCTTGTTCTTGAAGGCCGAGCCGCACAGCATCGGCTGGATCTCGCCGGCGATGGTGCGCGTGCGCAGGCCCAGCGTGATCTCTTCCTCGGTGAGGTCACCCTCCTCGAGGTACTTGTTCATCAGCTCTTCGCTGGCTTCGGCGGCCGACTCGACCATCTTCTCGCGCCATTCCTTGGCCGTGGCCTGCAGGTCGGCGGGGATGTCCTCGAAGGTGAACTTCATGCCCTGGGAAGCGTCGTCCCAGAGGATGGCCTTCATCTTGCGCAGGTCGACGACGCCCTTGAACTGGTCCTCGGCACCGATCGGGATCACGATCGGCACGGGGTTGGCCTTCAGGCGGTCCACCATCATCTGGCGCACGCGGAAGAAGTTGGCGCCGATGCGGTCCATCTTGTTGACGAACGCGAGGCGGGGCACCCGGTACTTGTTGGCCTGGCGCCAAACGGTCTCGGACTGGGGCTGCACGCCGCCCACCGAGTCGTACACCATGACGGCGCCGTCGAGCACGCGCATGGAACGCTCCACCTCGATGGTGAAGTCCACGTGGCCGGGGGTGTCGATGATGTTGATGCGGTGCTCGGGGAAGGACATGTCCATGCCCTTCCAGAAGCAGGTGGTGGCGGCCGAGGTGATCGTGATGCCGCGTTCCTGTTCCTGCTCCATCCAGTCCATCGTGGCGGCGCCGTCGTGCACTTCACCGATCTTGTGGTTCACGCCGGTGTAGAACAGGATGCGCTCGGTCGTGGTGGTCTTGCCGGCGTCGATGTGCGCGGAAATACCGATGTTGCGGTAGCGCTCGATGGGGGTCTTGCGGGCCATGGAATTACTCCTTGTCGCTTCAAAGTTGC
The DNA here is from genome assembly GCA_031119395.1 of Pseudomonadota bacterium. Classification (GTDB taxonomy): domain Bacteria; phylum Pseudomonadota; class Gammaproteobacteria; order Burkholderiales; family Burkholderiaceae_C; genus Xenophilus. The sequence continues at coordinate 15,715 of JAVHYA010000080.1, read as the reverse complement.
GTTCGGCTACTTTCAAGCGGATTAATCAGTTCGAGGAGGACCAGCAAAGCCGGTTCCTCCTCGAAGGGGAGATCGCGCTGCGCGTTGCTCGCGCGACCTGGAGGAGCCGCCTGCGGCGGCCTAGCTTTTATTAGAAGCGGAAGTGGCTGAAGGCCTTGTTGGCTTCGGCCATGCGGTGCACTTCGTCGCGCTTCTTCATCGCGCCGCCACGGCCTTCCGTGGCTTCCATCAGTTCGTTGGCCAGACGCAGGGCCATCGACTTCTCGCCGCGCTTGCGGGCGGCTTCCTTGATCCAGCGCATCGACAGCGCCAGGCGGCGCACGGGACGCACTTCCACCGGCACCTGGTAGTTCGCACCGCCCACGCGGCGCGACTTCACTTCGACCATCGGCTTCACGTTGTTGATGGCGATGACGAAGGCTTCCAGCGGGTCTTTGCCAGGGTTCTTCTTTTCGATGAAGTCGAGCGCGCCATAGATGATGCGCTCGGCAACAGCCTTCTTGCCGCCTTCCATGATCACGTTCATGAACTTGGACAGCTCGACATTGCCGAACTTCGGGTCCGGCAGGATTTCACGTTTGGGGACTTCGCGACGACGTGGCATTTTTCTGAACCTCTTTGCTTCAGTTGGCACCGCCTTCCGGCGATACCGCGAGAGCCATCAGGACCCTCACTTACTCGACCCACGCCGACATGGCGCTTCGGGTCACTTCGTTCGCACCGCCTGCCAGGGCAGCCGAACACCGATTGAATCGAACGAAAGAAGAAAGCCGATCAGGCCTTCTTCGGACGCTTCGCGCCGTACTTGGAGCGCGACTGCTTGCGATCCTTCACGCCCTGCAGGTCCAGCGAACCGCGAACGATGTGGTAGCGCACGCCGGGAAGATCCTTCACACGACCGCCGCGGACCAGCACGACGCTGTGTTCCTGGAGGTTGTGGCCTTCACCGCCGATGTAGGAAATGACTTCGAAGCCGTTGGTCAGGCGGACCTTGGCGACTTTACGAAGCGCCGAGTTCGGCTTCTTGGGGGTCGTGGTGTAGACCCGGGTGCAGACGCCGCGGCGTTGCGGCGAGTTCTGCATGGCAGGGCTCTTCGACTTGGTCGTTTCGACCTCGCGACCCTGGCGCACCAGTTGATTGATCGTTGGCATGAATGAATTGGTCCCAAAACTCCCGCAGCCCGCCCAAGACGTGAAGGCAAAGCACGGGAAATGACGAAAACGTGAAACCCTTCGGAAATTTCCGAAAAGCCCGCGATTCTAGCCCGCCGGCCAGTGGCTGGCAAATCCGGGCGGTTTTCCGAGCGCCGGCGGGCTCACCGCCGCCCGGCGCTCACGAGAAAACGCCGGGCCGCCCCCCCGTTGTCCGGCCCCCTCGGGGGGCGGGCTGGGCGCCGCCCGGCCGTGGGGGCACTCACTTGATCCAGAGGCGCACGGCGTCCCAGGCGCGGCCCAGGATGCCGGCCTGCTCCACCGGTTCGAGCGCCACCAGCGGCACCTCGGCCAGCGGCTGGTCGTCCAGCGAGATCTTGAGGCTGCCCAGCGGCTGGTTCTTGGCGAAGGGCGCCACCAGCGGATCGGGGCGCGCCACCTGCGTCTTGACCTTCGCCGCCTGGCCCGAGGGCACCGAGACGACGATCGCCTCGGGCCGGCCGAGCTTGATGGTGTTGGCCTTGCCCTTCCAGACCTGCGGCGTGGCCACGGCCTGGCCGGCATCGAACAGGCGCACGTCGTCGAAGGCGGTGTAGCCCCAGTTCAGCAGCTTCTGAGATTCGTTGGCGCGCGCGTTGTCGCTGGCGGCGCCCAGCACGATCGAGAGCAGGCGGCGGCCGCCCGGCAGGTTCGGGAAATCGCGCTTGGCGGTGGCGATCAGGCAGTAGCCGGCGGCGTCGGTGTGGCCGGTCTTCAGGCCGTCGACCGTCGGGTCGCGAAACAGCAGCAGGTTGCGGTTGGTGTCGTTGGACGCCGGCGTGCCCGGGTAGCGGTACTTCTTGATGGCGTAGTAGTGCAGGTACTCGGGGAATTCGCGCATCAGCCGCGTCGCCAGGATGCTCAGGTCGCGTGCGGTGGTGGTGTGGCCCGGCGCAGTGAGCCCCTCGGGGTTCTTGTAGCTCGTGTTCTTCATGCCCAGGGCCTTGGCCTGGTCGTTCATGAGCTGCACGAAATGCTCGGCCGTCCCGCCCACGCCCTCCGCGAGGGCCATGGTGGCGTCGTTGCCCGACTGGACGATCATGCCCTTGATGAGGTCGTCGACCGGCACCTGCATCTTGGGGTCGATGAACATGCGCGAGCCGGGCATCTTCCAGGCGCGCTGGCTCACCGGCAGGGTCTGGGTGAGCGAGATCTTCTTGGCCCGCAGCGCGTCGAAGACCAGGTACTGGGTCATGAGCTTGGTCAGCGACGCCGGCTCGATGGGCGAGTCGGCATCCTTCTGGGCCAGGAGCTGGCCCGAGGTGACGTCCAGCAGCAGGTAGCTGCGGGCGGCCACTTCGGGCGGCACGGGCGCCTGCGCGCCGGCGACGGAGGCGACCAGGGCGGCCGCGGCGAACACGAACGCGCGGAGCACGTCAGGGAAACGGATCATGGGAATGCGAGGGAACGAAGGAGGGAGAAAAGGGCCCGTGGCGGCGGCGCGCCGGGTGGTTCTTCTACTGTCCTGCAAGCAGGTGGCGCGTCACGAGCGACTTGAGCAGCGGCAATTGTCCGTGAAAGAAATGGCCGCCTCCGGGGATCACGGTGACAGGAAGTGACTGCGGCCGCGCCCAGTCCATCACCGCCGACAACGCCACGGTGTCGTCGGCCTCGCCGTGCACGACCAGCGTGCGCAGGTGCGACTCGACCGGCAGCGGCGGCGGCACGACGCGCGCCACGCTCGGGCCCACCAGTGCGATCTGGCGCACCTCGCGCGCCGGCCACAGCGTCTGCAGCGCGTTGATGGCCACGAAGGCGCCGAAGGAAAAGCCCGCCACCGCGATCGGGCCGCTGCCCGCCGCCTGCTCGACCACGCGCAGGTAGTCCTCGGCCTCGCCGCGCCCTTCGTCGTGCGTGCCGGCGGTGCCGCCCACGCCTCGGAAGTTGAACCGCACGGCGGTCCAGCCGGTGGCGACGAAGGCACGCGCCAGCGTCTGCACGACCTTGTTGTCCATCGTGCCGCCGAAGAGCGGATGGGGATGCGCGATCACCGCCGTGCCGACGGGCGCGACGCCCTCGGCCGGCCGGTCGCGCGCCGCCTCGATGGCACCGGCGGCGCCTTCGAGCTGCAGCTTCTCGGTCTGTGCGTTCATGGATCTGCTACGAATTCAATAGCTGCTCCCGCAGGAGCGACGGGCGCTGGAGCCCCAAAAGGCTTGAAAAGTTCCGGTGCCGGTCCGCGGCCGCGTCAGCGGCCCACGTCGGGCGGCAGCAGCAGGCGCTCGACCACCTGCCCGTTCTTGAGGTGCGAATCGACGATCTCGTCGATGTCGGCCGTGTCCACGAAGCTGTACCAGACCGCCTCGGGGTACACCACCGCCACCGGCCCGCCGGCGCAGCGGTCCAGGCAGCCGGCCTTGTTGACGCGCACCTTGCCGGCACCGGCCAGCCCCTCCTTCTTGACCCGCGACTTGCAGTGGTCGAAGCCCGCCTGGGCGTTGTGCCGGGCGCAGGAGTCCTCGCCGTTGGTACGTTCGTTCAGGCAGAAGAAGATGTGGCGGGCGTAGTAGCCGCCCGGCGCGCTGGGGGATGAACTGGCCATCCCGCGGATTCTAGGAGCGCACCTCGCGCGCCGGGCGCCGCGCCAGCGCCGCCAGGGCGTAGGCGATGGTGGCGAAGGGCCACAGCCAGCCCAGCCATTGCGCCAGCCCATGGAAGCGGATGAAGCGCCCCTGCTCCCAGGTGGCCAAGGTCTGGGCGAAGTAGGCGCTTTCGGGCGCCTGGTTGAGCAGGCTCAGGTGCAGCACCAGCGCCAGCAGCAGCAAGGCCATGCACAGCCGGCGCGACAGCGGCGTGAGCAGCACCGCCACGATGACCGCCGCCAGCATGCCCACCCGCACCGGCAGGCTGAACCAGGCCCAGGCGTGCTCGGGCCCATAGCTCAGCGCCGCCGACAGTGCGCTGGCCGACAGACCCAGGCCCAGCATCAGCACCAGCAGGGCCAGCCGCCGCCCGGGCGAGCGAGCGACGGTGAAGGCCAGCAGGCAGGGCACCAGGGCGCCCAGCAGCACGCACAGCAGCTCGACCGCGGGCACGAGCGGCTCGAGCTCGAACTGGCGCACGGGCAGCCACTCGAGGAAGGGCGTGTCGGCCAGCCATTCGGCAATCGCCGTCTCGAGGCGCTCGAAGACCTGGCCCAGGCCGAAGGGCACCGCCGCTGGAAAGAGCAGCGCCACCGGCCACAGCGCGAGCAGGCCCAGCGCACCCCGCGCCTCGTCGACGAACCAGCTGGCGCGCGCGCGGCTCCAGTGCGCCACCAGCCCCAGTCGCTCGGCCGCCACGGCCAGCGCGGCGCCCAGCAGCGCGCCCAGGCCGTTCAGGCCGAGGTCCACGTTCGACGGGATGCGCGAGGGCAGGTAGCTCTGCAGCGTCTCCATGCCGAAGGCCAGGGCCGCGCCGGCGGCGGTGGCCTGCGCCACGGCGCGCAGCGCGCCGGCACCGGGCCAGGTCCGCAGCACCACCAGCGCGATCAGGAAACCCAGCGGCATGTAGCCCGCCACGTTCACACCGAAGTCGAAGCCGGTCCAGTACTTGGGCCAGGGCGCCGCCAGGTAGGCCCAGGGCACGATGCCCTGGTCGCGCCATTCCGAGAACGGGTACAGGCTGGCGTAGACGATCAGCGCCGTGTAGGCGAGCGCCAGCGGCAGGGCGGTGGTCTTGTGGCGACGCGCCGGCTCTGTCACGGCATCAGGACGCACCTCGCCTCGCTTCGACGGCGACGCGTGCCACACGACGAGGCCGACGGGCGCGGAGCAGGCCGTGCGGAAACACGCACGCCACCGGCTGCGGCGGGCCGTGGCGTGTGCCGCCTCGCAGCGGGTGGGCGAAGCGACGCGAGGTGCGCGAAGACGGGGGGGTGGCTCATCTCAGAACGGCTTCACGACCACCAGGATGACGATGGCCAGCAGCAGGAAGACGGGTGCCTCGTTGAAGAAGCGGTACCAGCGGTGGCTGCGGCGGTTCTGGCCGGCCTCGAAGCGGCGCAGCAGAACGCCGCAGCCGTGGTGGTAGCCCAGCACCACCGCCACCAGCGCCAGCTTGGCATGCATCCAGCCGTTGCCGGCGCCACGGCCGATGCCGTAGCCCAGCCACAGCCAGACGCCGAACACGATCGCCGGCACGGCCAGGAAGGTGGTGAAACGCATCAGCTTGCGCGCCATCAGCAGCAGCCGGGCGCGCTCGGCGACCGACTCCGGCGGCACCATCGCCAGGTTCACGAAGATCCGCGGGAGGTAGAACAGGCCGGCGAACCAGCTCGCGATGAAGACGATGTGGAAGGACTTGACCCAGAGCATGGCCGGCAGTGTACGGAGCGCCACCGCCCACGCCGCGCACCCCGCAGGCAAAAAAAAGCCCGGCGTTAGGAAACGCCGGGCCACGAAGCCCTTTTGCTGTCACACATCAAGGCACCCGCTCAGGGAGGAAAAGCGGGAGACGGCGAACCGTCCGAGATGAAATTTAACAAAGCCACCCCGCCCTATCAAGCGTGCGGGTAACTTTTTTTTGACGATCACCGGTGCCCGAATAGTTCTTTTCCATTACGAAACTGCTTATTCGCTTGTACGAACGGTCGTGCGCTGAATGCGGCCCCGGCCGGCTGCGGGGCCTTGGGGCACAATTTTCGGCATGACCCTGCACGCCCCCTTTCCCGCCGGCCGGCCGCGCCGGCTGCGCCGCGACGCTTTCACGCGAAATCTCGTGCGCGAGCACACACTCACTGCGCATGATCTGATCTATCCGGTGTTCGTGCAGGAAGGCGTGGGCCTGCGGCAGGCGGTGCCGTCGATGCCGGGGGTCGAGCGCCTGAGCCTGGACCTGCTGCTGCCGGTGGCCGAACAATGCGTGGCCCTCGGGATTCCGGTGATGGCCCTGTTCCCGGTGATCGATCCCGCCCTCAAGACCCCCCACGGCGACGAGGCCTTCAACCCCGACGGCCTCATCCCGCGCGTCGTGGCGGCGCTGAAGAAGGAATTCCCCGACCTGGGCATCATGACCGACGTCGCCCTGGACCCCTACACCAGCCATGGCCAGGACGGCCTGCTCGACGAGAGCGGCTACATCCTCAACGACCCGACGGTCGAGGTCCTGGTGAAGCAGGCGCTGGCGCAATCGGCCGCCGGCGTGGACATCGTGGCGCCCAGCGACATGATGGACGGGCGCATCGGCGCCGTGCGCAACGCGCTGGAGGCCCGCGGCGACGTGCACACGCGGATCATGGCCTACAGCGCCAAGTACGCCAGCGTCTTCTACGGCCCCTTCCGCGACGCCGTGGGCTCGGCCGCCAACCTGGGCAAGAGCAACAAGAAGGTCTACCAGATGGACCCGGCCAACACCGACGAGGCGCTGCGCGAGGTGGCGATCGACATCGCCGAGGGCGCCGACATGGTGATGGTCAAGCCCGGCATGCCCTACCTGGACGTGGTGCGCCGCGTGAAGGACGAGTTCCGCGTGCCCACCTTCGCCTACCAGGTGAGCGGCGAGTACGCGATGCTCAAGGCCGCCGCGCAGAACGGCTGGCTGGATCACGACGGCGTCGTGCTGGAGTCGCTGCTGGCCTTCAAGCGCGCCGGCGCCGACGGGGTGCTCACCTACTTCGCGCTGGACGCCGCCCGGCTGCTACAAAAACAATAGCTGCTCGCGCCCATCCTGCGGGCGCTGCAGGCCGGTTTGGCTTGAAATCCGGCGTATAACCCGGGCCCATGCGCATCTTCGAGATCAGCGCCAGCCAGGCGCACGAACACGCCTCGCTCGCGCGCTTCATGCACCCGGGCGCCTGCGACGCGAGCTTCCTGTGGCTGTCGCTCACCCGCAGCGAACTGCAGGCCACGCTCGGCCAGGTCCAGGAGCTGCTGCAGGTGCTGTGCGGCACCCAGCTGGTCGACCTGCATGTGAGCGACCTGCTCAACGACCAGTTGCCCTCGCACTTCGACTACACCTCGCAGTACGACCTGCTGGTGGTGCGCCGCCTGGCGGCCGGCCAGCCCGACCCGCCTGCGCCTTCTCCGGCCGGCGACGCGGCGCCGCCGCGCCATGGCGGGCCGCCCGCGCTGCGCCGCATCGACACCCGGCCGGTGGGTTTCGCGGTGTTCGACCGCGTGCTCCTGTCGGTGCATCCCGAGGACGGCGCGGTGCGCGATGCGGTCGCCGCCAAGCTCAGCGCCGCCAGCACGCCCGCGAGCGCGCCGGCCATCGACGTGCGGGCCACCTCGGCCCGCCTGCCGACCAGCCCCGCCGACCTCATGCTCCGGGTGGTGAACCAGATCGTCGACAGCTATCTCGCGCTGCGACGCGACCTCACGAAGCAGCTGGACCACTGGCAGGAAGAGCTGATCGACCCCAAGACGCGCTTCACGAACTGGGCGGCGCTGATGCAGTCGCGCCAGTCGCTGCACCACCTCGACGAGATCTGCGAGGACCAGCGCGCCGCCATGCAGGACTGGATCGACGCGCTCGAGGCCCTGCCCGCGCCGGGCACGCCGGCCGCAGCGCGCGAACGCGAGCTGCAGCTGGTGCGCAGCCGCGACGTGCTGGAGCACATCGAGCGCGTGGTGCACCATGTGCGCCGGCTGGAGCAGAACGCCGAGACCGCGGTGCAGCTGCACTTCAACGTGCAGAGCCACCGCACCAACGACATCATGCGCGTGCTGACGGTGCTCACGGCCATCTTCCTGCCGCTGAACCTGATCGCGGGCATCTTCGGCATGAACTTCGAGTTCATCCCGCTGGTGCACAAGGCCGACGGCTTCTGGATCGCGATGGGCTCGATGGTGCTCATCGCGATCGGGCTGGTGCTGGTCTTCTGGCGCAAGCGATACCTGGCGCGCACGGCGCGCTGAAGGCACGCATGAAAAAAGCCCGCCGGTCGAGGACCGGCGGGCCTGGATGCGAAACGCGGCAGTGCTTACAGCTTGGCCGCGCCGCTCTGGGCGCGTGCACGCACGTCGACCGGGTTTTCCATCGTCGAGATCACGCGGCTGTTGACGCGCGAGCCGCCGGTGACGTTCTGGTCGGGCGCGGCAGCGGCGCGCACGGCCTCGGCCTGCACCAGCACGCGGTCCTTGGACACGGCGACGGTTTCCGGGCCGCGCGAGCCGCGGGTCACGTTCTGGTTGGGTGCCGACGCGGCCTTGACGGCCTCGGCATTCACGGCATCGCGGCTCAGCGCCGAGACGGGGGCTTGCACGCCCTGGTAGCTTTCGGCATGCGCGCCGGCAGCGGCCAGGAGGGACAGGGCAGCGGCGGCGATGAGTCGTTGGGTGTTCATGCGGGTCTCCAGAAGATGGAAGGGGTCAGGACGAGGGCCGCCGGTGGGCGGCCCGGGTGTTTGGGATCAGAGCCCTGCGCTGCGGGTGGCGGCGCGACGCACGGCCAGGCTGCCCTGGGTGTACTGCGAGGGGATCGTGCTGTTCACGAAGGCCTTGCGGTCCAGGTTCCAGGTCGGGTCGTGGGCGGCGGCGACGGCACCGGCGCGAACGGCATTGCGGTCGGCCTGGGCCACCAGCGGTGCGGGGACGCCGGCGTTGGCGCCTTCGGCGTAGGGGTTGGCCGAGTGGGCGGCCACGACGGCCTGGCTGTTCACTTCGGCACGGCTGGCCACCGAGTTGACGGTGGTCACGCCCTGGTATTGCTCGGCCTGGGCGACGCCGACGGCGGCGACGAGGGACAGGGCGGCAACGGCGAGAATCTTCGAGGTCTTCATTTCTTACTCCTTGGCGATACGGTCGACGACAGAACGGGGTCGGGGGTGGGAAGCTGGCTCCGTCTCGTGGATCGGAGTGCCGCCGCGCTCGGGGCCTGGTTCAACCCGGGTCCGCTTCATGTCGCTGGCCCGTGGGATGGATTGTGGGGAGATTCGTTAAGTACAAACCCGCACAATTCGAACTACCGTGTTCGCGATCGAGAAACAATCGCGCGCCTCGAAACTCCCACCCTCATGGACAGCCTCGACCTGATACGCACCTTCCGCGAAGTGGCCGCGCTCGGCAGCTTCTCCAAGGCCGCCAAGCGGCTCGACATGTCCAAGGCCACGGTCAGCAAGTACGTGGCGGAACTGGAGACGCGCTTCGGCGTGCGCCTGCTCAACCGCTCCACGCGCTCGGTGAGCCTCACCGACGCCGGCCAGTTGCTGCTCGACCGCAGCCAGCCGGTGCTGGAGATGGTGGAACTGACGCAGGCCGAACTGCAGGAGCGCGCCAACGAGCCGCGCGGACGCCTGCGCATCGCCGCGCCCTACGGCATGGCCAGCGGCGACCTGCCGAACCTGCTGGCCGAGTTCATGGGCTACTACCCCGACGTGACGATCACGCTGCAGCTGAGCAACCACACCGACCTGGCCGAGGACGGCATCGACGTGGAGCTGCGCTTCGGCCCGATCGAGAACGAGAACCTCATCGTGCGCAAGCTGCTGCAGATGCACATGGTGGTCTGCGCCTCGCCCGTGTACTGGAAGAAGCACGGCACACCCGCGCATCCCGACGACCTGGCCGGGCACGACGCGCTGACGCTGCTGCGCCAGGGCGCGCACCCGGTGTGGCGCTTCGAGGACGGCGGCCAGGTCATCGACGTGCCGGTGAAGAGCCGCATGGAAGCGACCGAAGGCGCGCCGCTGATCCAGGTGGCGATGCGGGGCTTCGGCGTGATCTACGTGCCGGCCCTGGTGGTGCAGCCGCACATCGACCACGGCGAGCTGGTGCCGGTGCTGCAGGCCTATGCGCGCAAGGACATGTGGCTGTCGGCCGCCTACCTGCAGCGCAAGCACAACAGCGCGGCGCTGCGCGCGCTGCTGGACTTCCTGCAGACGCGCATCAGCGCCCGCGGCAAGTACGGCGAAGCCAGCGCCCAGCGCGCGCGGGCCGGGCGCAAGGGCGAGCAGGCGGACTGAGCCGGAAGATCAGAAGCCGTGAATGAATCCGGCGTGGCCGAGCGGACTGCGACAACGTGCCCGATCTAGGCGCAAAGCGCAGCCACTGCTCGGGCCATGGCGAGCGTTTGCACAGACGAGTGGGCGCGTTTCGGCAGGGCGAGCGGGCATGCCGGATTCGTTCACGGCTTCTCAGCGCACGCCGAAGATCTGCGCCGCGTTGTCCCAGGCCACGCGCCGCGCGAGCGCCGGCGGCAGCTCGCCGAGCCACACGCGGTAGGCCCGCATGATCTCGTCGTAGGAGCTCCAGCGCTGGTTGATCCAGGTGTCGGAACCGACGAGGAAGCGGTCCGGAAAGGCCTCGATCAACGCGCGCCATTCGGGACACAGCGCCCCGCCCTCGCACGTCAGCCCCGGCCGGTACGACAGCTCGCCCATCAGCTTCGGGTAGCGCTCCATCATCTGCCGCACGCGCGCCACGGGCGCACCGCCGATGCCGGTATGCGCCCAGATGAGGCGGGTGTCGCGCCCCTTGGACGGCGTGTGCGCCATCAGCAGGTCCACGGCTTCGTCGTCCACGTGTGCGAGCACGGCCAGCTGGCGCTGCTCGGCCAGCACCATCAGCTTCCTGGCGACCGGACCGTTGGCGTTCGCGCTCTCGTACAGGTGGAACTCGCCGATGCCGCGGTAGGGCCCGCTGGCCGTGCCGCGCGCCAGCTCGGCCAGCACCATCTCGTGGATGCTCTCGTCGCGGAACCAGTTCGTGTAGTCGGCCCGCGTGCGGTACAGGCGCACGAAGGGCACCACGGTGACGCCGGCCTCGCGCGTCTCGCGCAGCGCGGCCAGCGTGCGCGTGCCTTCGTTGGGCCGCGAGTTGCCGACGATGGCGCGCACGCCGTTGCGCTGCATGCGGGCCAGCGCCTCGGTGGGCGGGAAGGGGCCCGCGTCGCCGTTCCAGGCCTCCTCGTTGTAGTGCAGGTGCGTGTCGAAGATCGGGCCGGCGTAGTCGGCGGCCCGCGCCAGGCCGGAGAGTGCTATCGAAAAGATAGCTGCCAGCGCCCAGTGGGCGGGCGCTGCAGGCCGAATTGGCTCGAAACGACGGCGCACCATGCGGCGCCGGTCAGCCGACGTACTTGCCGAACAGGTACAGCGTGCGCTCCTTGGCGGTGGCGGCCGCGCCGGCGTCGTAGGAGCCGCGCTGGTCGCAGTTGAAGCCGTGGCCGCAGGCATAGACGTGCACCTCGACCTCCGGGTGCGCCTTCTCGAAGGACTCGATGGTGTCCAGCGGAATCCAGTGGTCCTTGTTGCCGAAGTGCGCCATCACCGGCACCTTGGGCTTGCGCGCGGTTTCCTCGGGCGAGGTCATGCCGCCGCCGTAGTACGGTGCCGCGGCGGCCAGGCCCTCGAGTTCGCAGGCCGCGCGCCAGGTCAGCAGCCCGCCCCAGCAGTAGCCCACGATGCCGACCTTGCCCGCCTTGCCGGCGTAGTCGATGGCGGCCTGGATGTCCTGCAGCACGCCGGGCGCGGGCAGTGCCTCGACGGCGGTCTTGAGCTCGAAGCCGGCCTTCATGTCGGCCTCGGTGTAGCCCAGCTCCACGCCGGGCTTGACGCGGTGGAAGGTGGCCGGCGCCACGGCGAGGTAGCCGGCCGCCGCATAACCGTCGGCCACCTCGCGGATGTGCGAGTTGACGCCGAAGATTTCCTGCACCACGACGACGCCGCCCTTGGGCGTGCCCGCGGGTTCGGCCACGTAGGCGGGGAAGGTGAAGCCATCCTTGGCGGTGAGATCGATGAACTGGCCCATGTAGTGCTCCTGGTGCGGGTGAGTGGGATGAGAGAGAGAGAGAGAAGAACAGATGGTGGCGCGCTCAGCGGGCGAGCGCGCGCTCGACGAAATCGAGCCGGTCCTGGCCCCAGAACATCTCGCCGTCGACCACATAGGTCGGCGCGCCGAAGACGCTGGTGTCGATGGCCTCCTGGGTGAAGCCCTGGTAGCGCTCCTGCACCGGGGGCGTGCGTGCGGCATCCAGCCGCGACGCGGGCAGGCCCAGCGCGAGCAGCAGGTCGGCCAGCACCTCGGCGTCGGCGATGTCGCGTTCGTCGGCCCACACGGCGGCCATCACGCGGCCGGCGAGTTGCAGCGCGGCGAGCGTGCCATCGGCGCCTTCGACGGCGAGGATCAGGCGCGCGGCTTCGTTGCCGTCGACCGGGAAAAAGCGCGGCTGCAGGTTCAGCGGCAGTTGCAGGTGCTTGGCGAAGCGCGCCAGCTCCACCAGCCGGTAGGCCTGTCGCTGCGGCGCGCGCTTGGCGAGCGGCAGCCCGCCCGAGACCGGAAACACCTGGGCCAGATCCATCGGCTTGAGCCGCACGGTGGCGCCGGCCGCATCGGCCATCGCCATGAAACGGGCATGGCCCAGGTAGGTCCAGGGGCTGTGCGGCGCAAAGAAGTAGTCGACGGTCGAGGGCAAACGGGTCTCCGGTGCGCCGGACGGCGCGGGATGCGCGGGGCCGATGGTCTAATCCCGGCCCAGGAGCTGGGCGGCGGCGGGAGCAAGCATCCCGCGCCGGCACCGGTTGTACCCCAGGCGCCGCCTTCATGCAGGAGAAACCGCGTTGGACCCCCAAGTGCTCTTGATCACCGGCGCAAGCCGCGGCATCGGCGCCGCCACCGCCCTGCTGGCGGCCAAGCGCGGCTTCGCGGTCGCCGTCAACTACGCCAGCCACTCCCTCGCGGCCGACGAGGTGGTGCGCCGCATCCGCGCCGAGGGCGGCAGCGCGATCACGGTGCAGGGCGACGTCGGCGACGAGGCCCAGGTCGTGGCCATGTTCGAGAAGGTGGACGCCAAGCTCGGCCGGCTCACGGCGCTGGTCAACAACGCCGGCGTCGTCGACGTGCGCGCGCGGGTCGACCAGATGAGCGTGCAGCGGCTCGAGCGCATGTTCCGCATCAACGTCACCGGCAGCTTCCTGTGCGCGCGCGAGGCGGTGCGCCGCATGAGCACCGCGCACGGGGGCGACGGCGGCGCCATCGTCAACGTCGGCAGCGCCGCGTCGCGCGTGGGCTCGCCGGACCTGTACGTCGACTATGCGGCCAGCAAGGGCGCGATCGACACCTTCACCCTGGGCCTGGCCAAGGAAGTGGCGGCCGAGGGCATCCGCGTCAACGCGGTGCGCCCGGGCCTCATCGACACCGAGATCCACGCCTCGGGCGGTCTGCCCGACCGCCACCACCAGCTCGCGCCGCAGGTGCCGATGCAGCGCGTGGGCACGGCCGACGAGGTGGCCGCGGCGATCGTGTGGCTGCTCTCGCCGGAAGCAAGCTACACCACCGGTGCACTGCTCGACGTGGGCGGCGGACGATAGATGGCCCACCCCCAGTCTTCGCGGACTTCGTTCCGCTCCGCCAACCCCCTGCAAGGGGGCACATCCTGCGGCCGGGCCAAGCCCGTTTCGCGGATGGTCCCGCATGGCCTGCTTGGCGGCCTCTCGCGCCGGGGCGTGCTGGCGCCCACCGGCGAAGCGACACCGGAGGGATAGCCATGGCCACCTCGATGGACCTCATCAAGCCGCTGGTCACGCTGGTGGCCATCGTCAACCCGCTGGGCATCGTGCCCTTCTTCATCCACTACACGCAGGGCTACACGCATGCCCAGCGCATGCGCACCGCGAAGGTGTCGGCCATCAGCGCCTTCTTCGTCATCAGCATCAGCGCGCTGATCGGCCAGCAGCTGCTCGGCTTCTTCGGCATCTCGATCGCGAGCTTCCAGGTCGGTGGCGGGCTGCTGCTGCTCATCAGTTCGCTGTCGATGCTCAACGCGCAGCCGGCCGAGGCCAAGGCCAGCGCCGAGGAGGTGCGCGCGACCGAGGTCAAGGCCGCCATGGGCGCGTCGATCGCGGTGGTGCCGCTGACCATTCCGCTGCTCACCGGGCCGGCCACCATCTCGACCATGGTCATCTACGCCACCCAGACGCGCCACTGGTGGGAGGTGGCCGTGCTGGTGGGCTACGGCGTGGTGGTCGCCGTCATCACCCTGTTCGCGTTCCGCCTGGCCGACCCCATCGCCCGTGTGCTCGGCAAGACCGGCATCAACGTCATGACGCGGCTGATGGGCCTGATCCTCGCCGCGCTGGCGGTGGAGGTCATGGCCAATGGGTTGGGGAAGCTGTTTCCGATCCTGGAGCGGACATAACTATGACGTGCTAGCTATCATCGAAATACCAGGGAGTTACAAAAATGACAGACGCTGCTCAGGTCGCAAAACAAGGCCAGCCCAGAGTCGCCTTCAGCATCCTGCTGGCTGCCTCCACGCTGACATGGTGGCACCTTCTGACATGGGCCTTCGCGCCGACCACCGGCTATGCCGTGAACGGTGCGCCATTGTTCGCATTGATTCTGTTCGCTGGGGGCGTGGCAATCGCTGTCGTCGTCGGCCAGATCTTCAGAGGCAAAGCGGCAGCGCTCGGCGGGCTTGTCCTGGGCGTACCACTGGCACTACTGGTGTTCACTTTGACGAGCGGAGTCGAGCGCGCCTTGCAGGACCACGCAGAAAAAAAACGCCTCGCGCAGATCACATCCACACTGGCGGCATTGGTACATGCTGGCGAAGACGATCGGTCGCCTGCGCCGAAGCTACCGCCTGCCGTTGCGATTCCTGACCTTTTCAGCGAGGTCGCCGACAGGATGTACCCAACCGCCAACTACTACGGTGGGTTTCCTTTTGGGCCCGAGCTGTCTTTCGATCAATGGTTGCTTGCAGCGCGCGGGGCCATGCGCTTGGATGTCCCGGAAGCACACAAGAAGCAGGCGATGTATCAAGTCTTGATGCCACTTGTCGGCGCCTACCGCCAGAAGAAAGCCACACCCAGTCAGGCCGCGACTTGGTTCGCGCTCTGGAAAGACTCCTTCCCTGCTGACACCGTGCTTTCAATGAACGGAGCGGGCGGTTTTTCATCCGCCCGATATGGTTACCAGTACGGCAGTGACGACCGAATCGCTTGGGATTTTTTGGGGAGCGACTTGTGGATCAATGCCTGGCTGAGTTCCGGCTTGCGCGTCAACGCCAAGGCCCTGGCGGTCTTTTGGGACGCGGCGCGGAAGCAAAATTCGTATCAGTCCTTGGATATGCGGACGTACTTCAAGCTCCAAGAACGTGCGGAGCCCACACTGCCCGCGCCATCCATGGCGAGTGCTCGTCGCTAGCCAACGGGCTGGTGAAGCTGTGTCCGATCCTGGAGCGGACGGGCTGAGCGGGGACGCCGGCTCGCATCGCATCATGGGTCCGTGGCAGGCCGTCGACCACCTGATGCTGCGCGTCGTGCAGGCCGAGCCGCTGTTCGACTTCCTCCACCGCGAGTTGGGCCTGCCGGTCGCATGGCCGCTCACGCGCGCCGACTTCGCCACCTACGGCTGGATCGGGGTGGGCAACACGCAGATCGAAATCTGGGCTGCCGCAAGCAATGCAGACCTGCCGGCGGATTGCGAGCTTCCGCTGGTGCATGGCTTTGCACTCGGCCCGCACCACCTCGAATCAGATCTCGCCGTGTTGCGCGAACGCGGCCTGCACCACCGCACCCCGCGCAATTTCTCCAGCCCGGATGCGCAAGGCGTCTCGCGCAGCAACTTCACCAATGCCGTGATCGAAGACCTGTCCTCGCCGGGCTGTT
>JAVHYA010000142.1:2539-4759 GCA_031119395.1 Pseudomonadota bacterium | reverse complement strand
GCTACTTGTAGCTGCGCGCGTCCTCGATCACCTTGCCGTCGTTGGGCAGGCTGCCGATGGTGCCGACGGTCACGTCGCCGCGCAGCTTGGTGACCTCGCGAATCGCCTCGGCCACGCGCTCGGCCAGCCCGGGTGGGGCGTTCTCGCATTCGAGCCGCAGCGTCATGCGGTCCTGGCCCGTCTCGCCCTCGACCACCAGGCGCGCCTTGCGCACTTCGGAAAAACGGCGCGTGATCTCGGCCACCTGCGACGGGTGGACGAACATGCCGCGCACCTTGGCGGTCTGGTCGGCGCGGCCCATCCAGCCCTTGATGCGCGTGTTGGTGCGGCCCGTCGGGCAGCGCCCCGGCAGCACGGCCGAGAGGTCGCCGGTGCCGAAGCGGATCAGCGGGTAGTCGGGGTTGAGCGTGGTGACGACGATCTCGCCCACCTCGCCCTCTGGCACCGGCTGGCCCGTGCCCGGCCGGACGATCTCGACGATCACGCCCTCGTCGAGCACCAGGCCCTCGCGCGCCGCCGTCTCGTAGGCGATCAGCCCCAGGTCGGCCGTCGCGTAGCACTGCGTGCCCTGCACGCCCAGCGCAGCGATGGCGTCGTACAGGCTGGGCGGGAAGGCCTCGCCCGACACCAGCGCCTTGGTCATCGATCGCAGGGGCGTGCCGCGCTCGGCGGCCTTCTCGAGCAGGATCTTCAAGAAGCTCGGCGTGCCGGCGTAGCCGTCGGGCCGCAGGTCGGCAATGGCATCGATCTGCTGCTCGGTCTGCCCGGTGCCGCCGGCGAAGACGGTGCAGCCGAGCGCGTGCGCGCCCGTCTCCATGATCGAGCCGGCGGGCGTCATGTGGTAGCTGAAGCTGTTGTGGATCAGCTCGCCGGCGCGAAAGCCGGCTGCGAAGAGCGCGCGTGCCGTGCGCCAGTAATCGCGCGCCGTGCCCTCGGGCTCGTAGATCGGGCCGGGGCTGGCGAAGATCCGCGGCATGCGCGCACCCCGGGCCACGGCGGCGAAGCCGCCGAAGGCATCGCTCGCACGCCGCTCCTTCTGCAGGGCCAGCAGTTCGGACTTGCGCGTGACCGGCAGCGCGGCCAGCGCCGCGCGGCTGCTCACCTCCGCCGGTTCGACGTCGGCGAGGATGGTGGCGAAGGCCGGCGCCGCGGTCTGCGCCTGCAGGATCTGCCGGGGCAGGGCCGCGAGCAGGTCGCGTTCCCGCTCCGCGGGGTCGCGGGTCTCGAGTGCGTCGTAGAAATCCGTCATGCCAGCCACCTCTTGCGCCGCTTGTAGCTCTTCACGTCGCGGAAGCTCTTGCGGTCCGCGCCACCGACGCCGAGGTAGAACTCCTTGACGTCCTCGTTCTCACGCAGGCCCGCCGCCGGCCCGTCCATCACGATGCGGCCACTCTCGAGGATGTAGCCGTAGTCGGCGAAGCGCAGCGCCATGTTGGTGTTCTGCTCCGCGAGCAGGAAGGTCACGCGCTCCTTGGCGTTGAGGTCCTTCACGATCGCGAAGACCTCCTCGACGATCTGCGGTGCGAGGCCCATCGAGGGCTCGTCGAGCAGCACCATGTTGGGATTGGCCATGAGCGCGCGCCCGATGGCGCACATCTGCTGCTCGCCGCCCGAGGTGTAGGCGGCCTGGCTGGTGCGGCGCGTCTTCAGCCGCGGGAAATAGGCGTACACCTTCTCCAGCGTTTCGGCGACGGCGGCCTTGCCGTCGCTGCGCGTGTAGGCCCCCGTCATCAGGTTCTCCTCGATGGTGAGGTGCGCGAAGCAGTGGCGCCCCTCCATCACCTGCACCAGCCCGCGCTTGACCAGTTCGGCCGGCGTCAGCGCCTCGATGCGCTCGCCGCGCAGCGTGATGCTGCCCTTGGTCACCGCGCCGCGCTCGCCGGCCAGCAGGTTCGACACCGCGCGCAGCGTGGTGGTCTTGCCCGCGCCGTTGCCGCCCAGCAGCGCCACGATGCCGCCTTCCGGCACCGTGAGCGATACGCCCTTGAGCACCAGGATCACGTGGTTGTAGATGACCTCGATGCCGTTGACGTCGAGAAGAATGTTGCCTTGGCTCATCGTTGTCCTTCGAGCATGTGGAAGCACACAGCGTCTGCTTCCACATGCCGCCTCCTGATCGGTGGCAGGCACCCCTCCCGCTCGGCGGGAGGGGCAGGGGAGGGTGCCAGTGAGGGCGCCCTGCGCCTGCAGCCGCGCCGTCCAGGCGCGTCTGTCAGGCGC
>JAVHYA010000142.1:0-2439 GCA_031119395.1 Pseudomonadota bacterium | reverse complement strand
CAGTGAGGGCGCCCTGCGCCTGCAGCCGCGCCGTCCAGGCGCGTCTGTCAGGCGCGTCTGTCAGGCGCCGCAGTCCGAAGCGTCCCGGCGCGTGAGCTTCTTCTCCGCCGCGTACTTGTCGCCGGCCGCCTTGACCATCGGCTTCAGGATCGACTCGTCGGCCTGGTACCAGTCCGACATGCCGCCCCACTTGGCGCCGTCCCAGGTGTGGACGCGGGCCCAGGTCGAGCCCATGTGGTCCTGGCACGAGGTCGAGAGCGGCCGCATCACGCCCGCGAAGCCCAGCGCGTCGAGCTTCTTCTGGTCCAGCGCCAGGTTCTCGAAGCCCCAGCGCACCTGCTCGCCGGTCATGACCTTGCCCTTGCCGAAGCGCTCCTGCGCGCGCCGCACGGCCTCGACGCTCAGCATCTGGATGATCACGCCGCGCGTGTAGAGCACCGAGCCGACCTCGTCCTTCGGTCCCGTGCCCTGGCCCTTGTCGTGCACCTGCTTGAGGATGTCCTGGATCACCTTGGGCTCCGTGCCCGAGGTGTTGAGCGCCAGCGCGTTGTAGCCCTTGGCGTTGGCTCCCACGTCCTTCACGTCGGGCTCGGCGCCGGCCCACCACACGCCGTACATCTTCTCGCGCGGGTAGCCGGTGGCCACGGCTTCCTTCAGCGCGGTGGAGTTCATCACGCCCCAGCCCCAGAGCAGCACGAAGTCGGGCCGCTGCTGGCGCACCTGCAGCCAGGCGGACTTCTGTTCCACGCCGGGCGCCGTCACCGGGATGAGCGACAGCTCGAAGCCGTGCAGCTTGGCGCGCTCCTGCAGCAGCGGGATGGGCTCCTTGCCAAAGGGCGAGTCGTGGTAGACCAGCGCGATCTTCTTGCCCTTGAGCTTGTCCAGCCCGCCTTCCTTCTTGCCGATGTGCTGGATGAGGATGTCGGCCGCCGTCCAGTAGCTGCCCATGAGCGGGAAATTCCACTTGAAGACATTGCCGTCCTGGGACGCCGACAGGCCGTAGCCCAGCGTGATCAGCGGGATCTTGTCCGTCGGCACCTTGTCCGTCAGCGCGAAGGTGATGCCCGTGGCCTGCGGGTCGAAGAGGGCCACGCCCGGGCGGCCCTTCAGGCGCTCGTAGCACTCCACGCCCTTGTCGGTGGCGTAGCCGGTCTCGCATTCCTCGTACGCGATCTTCACGCCGTTGATGCCGCCCTGCGCATTGACCAGCTTGATGTAGTCCTGCTTGCCGTTGGCCCACGGCGTGCCGTTGGGCGCATAGGGGCCGGTGCGGTACACCAGCAGCGGGAAGAACTGCTCCTTGGCCTGCGCGAAGGCCGTGCCGGCGGTGCCCGCCAGGGCCGCGACCGCGGCGACGGCCAGTGTGAGGGTTTTCAGCTTCAACATGGTTGTCTCCTAGTGGGTTGGCAAGAACACGGCGAAAGGACTGGATGGTGCGCGCAGCGCGCCGGATTCAGGAACACCGCGGAACCGGCTTTGCCGGGCCGCTGGTGCTGCCCCCTTGAGGGGGATGCGAGCGACACGCAGTGCGCGAGAGTCGGGGGTGGGCATATCAATGGGGGAAGGGCCACAGGCGCAGCTTCTCCTTGGCCGTGGACCACAGGCGCGCGAGGCCGTGCGGTTCGACGATCAGGAAGAACACGATCAGCGCGCCGAAGATCATGAATTCGAGGTGCGAGGCGAGCGCAGTGGACATCGACACACCGAACCAGCCTGGCAACTGGTTGAGCAGGATCGGCAGCAGCACGATGAAGGCCGCGCCGAAGAAGCTGCCCATGATCGAGCCCAGCCCGCCGATGATGACCATGAAGAGCAACTGGAACGAGCGGTCGATGCTGAAGGCCGCGGGCTCCCATGCGCCCAGGTGCACGAAGCCCCACAGCGCGCCGGCCACGCCGACGATGAAGCTGCTCACCGCGAAGGCCGTGAGCTTGGCGTAGACCGGCCGGATGCCGATCACGGCCGCTGCCACGTCCATGTCGCGCATGGCCATCCATTCGCGGCCGATGGCGCTGCGCACCAGGTTCTTGGCCAGCAGCGCGAACACCACCACCAGCGTGAGGCACAGCAGGTACTTCTGCGCCGGCGACTCCACCGGCAGGCCGAAGACGTTCAGGCCGGCCACGCTCACCGAGCCCGAGGTGGAGTTGTTGGTGAAGAAGGGGATGCGGAGAAAGGCCCAGTCGACGAAGAACTGCGCCGCCAGCGTCGCCACCGCCAGGTACAGCCCCTTGATGCGCAGGCTGGGGATGCCGAAGAACACGCCGACCACGGTGGCGCACAGCCCGCCGAGCAGCAGCGAGAGGATGAGCGGCATCCCGTCGATGCGCACGTGGAAGTTGTAGGCCGCATAGGCGCCCACCGCCATGAAGGCGCCCGTGCCGAGCGAGATCTGTCCGCAGTAGCCCACCAGGATGTTCAGTCCCAGCGCCGCGAGCG
>JAVHYA010000025.1 GCA_031119395.1 Pseudomonadota bacterium | reverse complement strand
CGCCACCGGCCGCACGACCCCCGCCGAGCCCTTCACCACGCCTTGGAACGCGAAGTCCACCTCCGGCGCCAGCCCCGTCACGATGCGCGCGATCGACTTGCCCGAACCGCAGGCGTGCGTCCAGCCCAGCGTGCCATGGCCCGTGTTGAGGAACAGGTTCGGCACCTTGCTGCGGCCGATGATCGGCACGTTGCTCGGCGTCGCCGGTCGCAGCCCGGTCCAGAACTGCGCCTGCGTGGTGTCGCCCGCGCCGGGAAAGAGCTGCTCCACACGACGCACGATCGCCTCGCAGCGCACCGCATTGAGGTCGCGGTCGTAGCCGTTGAGCTCGGCCGTGCCTGCGATGCGAAGGCGGTCGCCGTTCGGTCCCGTGAGGCGCGAGAACACCAGCTTGAACTCGTCGTCCGTCAGCGAGACCTGGTGCGCCATCGACGCGTCCTTCACCGGCATCGTCACCGAGTAGCCCTTGGCCGGGTAGATCGGCAGCCGCACGCCCAGCGGCGCCGCCAGCATCGGGCTGAACGACCCCATCGCCAGCACGAAGGCGTCGGCCGACAGGCGCTGGAAGCGGCCCTCGGTGTCGGTCACCTCGACATGGTCGATGCGCCCGCCCACCTCGCGCAGCGCGGTGATCGTGTGGCCCATCCGGAACTGCACGCCCGCCGCCTCGGCGCGCTTGGCCAATTCGCGCGTGAAGCGGTTGGCGTCGCCCGACTCGTCTTCCGCCGTGTAGGTGGCTCCGGCCAGTTGCGGGCGGATGTGCGCCAGCGCCGGTTCGAGTGCCACGGCCTCGTCGGCCGAGATCACGCGGCGCTCGCAGCCGAGCTGGCGCATCTGCTCGGCCGGGGCGAGGGCGGCGTCGAACTCCTTCTGCGTCGTGTAGAAGTGCAGGATGCCCTGCGTGCGCTGGTCGTAGTCGATGCCCGTGTCGCGGCGCAGCTGCTGCAGCGTGTCGCGGCTGTAGGTGCCCAGGCGCACGATCTGCTCGATGTTGTGGCGCGTGCGCGCCGGCGTGCATTCGCGCAGGAACGCGAGGCCCCACAGCCACTGGCGCAGGTCGGGCCGCAGCCGGAAGAGCAGGGGCGCATCTTCCTTGCCCAGCCACTGCAGCACCTTCAGCGGCGCGCTGGGGTTGGCCCAGGGCTCGGCATGGCTCACCGAGATCTGCCCGCCGTTGGCGAAGCTGGTCTCGGCGCCCGGCGTGGCCTGGCGGTCGACCACGGTCACGTCGTGGCCGAGTTGGGAAAGGAAGTAGGCGGAGGAGGTGCCGAGCAGGCCGGCGCCGAGGACGATCACGCGCATTTTCTTGAACCTTTTGAGGTTGCAGCGCTTGAACGGCGGGCGGGAGCAGCTATTGAAAAGATAGCAACCCGAACCGACGGTTCAAGTTGCCGCTCCCCCTGTCCTCGGTACCTGAGAGATTCACCCGCTGCACCTGCAACGGGCTTGCTCCTTCGGTGCATCCCTCGGTGGGATGGCTCTCCAGACGGCTCTGACGATGGCTTGCAGTACGGGCCCGTGCATCGCGTGCATCGGGCAGACCTGAGCGTTTATGGGAGTTTGCGCCTTCGGTAGGGTGCCGCCGGTGGCGTCGCCCGTTCTCCTGCAAGGGCGCGATTGTAGGAGGCGCGCCGCGCTGCCACCAAGCACTTTCACAGGCCGGTGAACGCCAAGGCGGTTTCGGGCCGAAGGCCGGTGGCGATGTGCGCGATCGACGCAAGGCCAGGAAACGGGCGGCTTGCGGGGCCCACGGGCCTGCGAGGTCGATCGTCGAGGCGCTGCCGCCGCGCTGCAGCGCGTGCTGCCGCAGCGGCGCCCCGGGGAGCGTCGGGATGCCCAGGCGGTATTCGCGCACGAAGCGCAGGGGGCAGCTCGATCCCCGCGTCGCGCGCGTGGCGCATGCTGGCCGGCCCCAGGGCCAGCACGAAGGCATCGGCCTCCAGCGCGACGGGCTCGCCCTGCGCGTCCACCGCATCGACGTGAGAGCCGCGGCCCCGCGTGCGTCGCAGGGCCGCCACCGTGTGGCGCGCAAGGAAGCGCACCCCGGCGGCCCGGCACAGGAAGACGAGTTCGGCGACAAAGGTGGAGGCATGCCGAGTCGCGGAAGCTGCCCTCGCGGCCGAGCGCGTTGGCGGCGCGCGGCACCCGGGGTGGTGGTGCCGGCTTCGACTGTCCCATGGGTTGCCGCTCCCCCTGTCCTTGGACCCTGAGAGTTTCGCGCCGGCAACGGTTGCGGCACTTGCTCCTTCGGTGCACCGCGTGCGCGGTGTCTCTCCAGACGGCGATGTGGCGGGGCAGTTGTCGGACCCGGGGCGGTCCACCTGAGCGTTGATGGGCGTTTGCGCCTTCGGTGGGGCGCCGTCGTGGTGGCGCCCGCGCTCCTGCAACCGGCGATCGTCGCCGGCCCGGCGAGGCACCCCGCGCGATGGCCTAACGGGGCCGCACCGGCGTGCGCGAGCCCCGTGCCGTGATCTCGCCGCGCCGTAGCTGGGTGAAGGCCTCGAACTCCCAGTTGCGCATGCCCAGCAGCAGGGTGTAGCCCTCCAGGTGCTCCGGCGGCAGCCGCTGGTCGGTCTGGTGCTGCTGCGCGAAATCGGCCGCCACGCGCTGCAGCCGCTCCAGGAAGGCCGGCGCCAAGGCCTTGCTGATCGTGCCGTGCACCAGCAGCAGCCCTTCGGCCGGCCCGTCGAAGCCGCCGCGGTAGTAGTCGAGCACCACGTGGTCGCGGAAGAACTCCATCACCGGCCCGTTGGCGCGCCAGCGGAAGGTCTTGGCCAGCTTCAGCCGGTAGCGGTTCATCGGCCGCAGCTCGATGATGCCGATGCGGTCGAGCTGCGCCAGGAAGCCGATGCACTCGGCCTCGCTGATGCGGTAGGCGCCCACGATCTGCTCCAGCGTCCACTGGCTCAGCACGCTGATCGCCACGAGCAGCAGCTTCTTGTCCTTCACCACCGCCTTCTCCTGCTCGTGCGACAGCTCCTTGAGCAGCGGCTGCGCATCGGCCACGCGGCGCGCGAGTTCGGCGAAGTCGATCTTCAGCGCGCGGCAGATCGCATCCACGCGCGACAGCGGCATGTCGCCCTTGGCCAGCATGCGTTTGACGCTCGATTCCGCCATGCCCAGCGCGCGCGCCAGATCCGCGTAGGTCATGCGGGCGGTCTTGAGTTCGTTCTTCACGGCCTGGACGAGGTCGACGGTGGTGCTCATGGTCAGTACAGGAATTCGATACCCAGAATGTCACGGGCGGGTGCCGTATCGATTTCCGATGCTACACCCGGCGAAGGCTCCCTACATTGCGGCCGAACCCTCTTCGTCCTTCGCCCATTTGGAGTTCTGCCCATGACCGCTTCCGCTCCCCTGAGCCGCCGTGAATGCGCGCTGTTCGCGACCGTGCTCGTGCTGCTGTTGATTGCCGTGCTGGCGCCGGTCGTGCCCGCAGGGGCGCTGGCCCTCGGCACCTTCGCCGACCAGCGCCCCTGGCACGGCATGGCCAACGCCATGGACGTGCTGAGCAACCTGCCCTTCGCCGCCTTCGGGCTCTGGGGCCTGTGGCAGCTGCGGCGCTTCGACGCTGCAGTCCACGCCCACGCCGGCGGCGCCGAGCCGCCGGGCAGCACGCTCGACTGCGCCTGGCTGTTCTTCGCCGGCCTGCTCGTCACTGCGGCGGGCTCGGCCTTCTACCACCTGCAGCCCGACGCGATGCGGCTGGCCGCCGACCGGGCCGGCATGACCGTGGCGTTCGCGGGCGTGGTCGGCCTGGCGGCCTGCGAACGGGTGTCGCAGCGCGCCGGCTGGGCGCTGGCCTGGTGCACGCTGGCGGGCGGCCTCGTCGCCGTGGCGTGCGCGGCCGAAGCCGACAACCTCCTGCCGTGGGGCGCGCTGCAGTTCGGCGGCATGGCGCTGGTGCTCGGCCTGGCACTCACGCCGAAGGTGACGGGTGCGATCGGCCTGCGCCTGGGCTGGGTCGTCGCCATCTACGCGGCGGCCAAGCTGCTCGAGGCCGGCGACGCGTGGGTGTATGAAGCCACCGGCCACCTGGTGTCGGGCCACACGCTCAAGCACGGCGTCGCGGCGCTCGCGGCACTGCCGGTGCTGGCGGCGTTGCAGCGCGTCGGCGCCAGGGCGCTGCGGCACAATCCGGGCGCGGCTGCGGCAACTGCCTGAGGCCATCCAAGAAGAAGCTGCGGCACGCAGGTGCCGCCGGTCGACGCCGAGGGACCCTCCATGAGCACCACCGCCAGCAACCCCACGCACCCGGGTGCGAATGCGCACGCCAACCAGTTCGCGCTGCTGGGCCAGCGCCGCTTCGCGCCCTTCTTCTGGACGCAGTTCGCGGGCGCCGCCAACGACAACCTCTTCAAGTTCGCCTTCACCGTGATGGTGACCTACCAGCTGCAGGTGGCCTGGATGCAGCCCGCCATGGCGGGGCTGGTGATCGGTGCGCTGTTCATCCTGCCCTTCCTGCTCTTCTCGGCCACCGCGGGTCAGCTGACCGACAAGTACAACAAGACGCGGATCATCCGGCTGGTGAAGAACCTCGAGATCGCGATCATGGCGCTCGCGGCCTGGGGGTTCGTCAGCGCCCACGTGCCGGTGCTGCTGGCCTGCGTGTTCCTCATGGGGCTGCATTCCACGCTCTTCGGCCCGGTGAAGTTCGCCTACCTGCCGCAGGTGCTCGATGCGCGCGAGCTCACGGGCGGCAATGGCATGGTCGAGATGGGCACCTTCGTCGCCATCCTGCTCGGTCAGGTGGCGGGTGGGCTGCTGGTGGCGCTGCCGGGTGTGGGGCATGCAACGGTGGCCGTCGGCTGCGTGCTGCTGGCGCTTGCCGGACGCGCGGTGGCACAGGCGATTCCCGACACCTCTGCCACCGACCCGGCGCTGAAGATCAACTGGAACCCCGTCAGCGAGACCTGGAACAACCTGAAGCTCGCGCACGGCAACATCGTCGTCTTCCGCTCGCTGCTGGGCATCTCGTGGATGTGGTTCTTCGGTGCCGTGTTCCTGAGCAACTTCCCGGCCTTCGCCAAGGAGGTGCTGCACGGCAACGAGCAGGTGGCGTCGTTGCTGCTGGTGGTCTTCTCGGTGGGCATCGGCGTCGGCTCGCTGCTGTGCGAGACGCTCTCGCGCCGCCAGGTCGAGATCGGCCTGGTGCCGCTGGGCGCCATCGGCATGAGCGTGTTCGCGATCGACCTGTACTTCGCCTCGCGCGGGCTGCCGCCTTCGGCCGAGATGGGTGCCGCGGCCTTCGTCTCGCAGCCCGCGCACTGGCGCGTCATGGCCGACCTGGCGCTGCTGTCGCTCTTCGCGGGGCTCTACAGCGTGCCCATGTACGCGCTCATCCAGCTGCGCAGCCAGCCCACGCACCGCGCGCGCATCATCGCGGCCAACAACATCCTCAACGCGCTGTTCATGATCGGCAGTTCGGCCATCGCCGGCGCGCTGCTGGGTGCGGGCTTCAGCATCCCGCAGATCTTCCTGTTCACCGGCATCGCCAATGCGGTGGTCGCGTTCTACATCTTCATGCTGGTGCCGGAGTACCTGCTGCGTTTCGTCGCGTGGGTGCTGTCGCGCTTCGTCTACCGCTTCGACGTCAAGGGCGACGAGCACATCCCCACCGACGGCCCGGCCGTCCTGGTGTGCAACCACGTGAGCTTCATCGACGCGGTGCTGCTGATGGCGGCCAGCCCGCGCCCCATCCGCTTCATCATGGACCACCGCATCTTCAAGGTGCCGGTGCTGGGCTGGATGTTCCGCCTCGCCAAGGCGATTCCCATCGCGCCGCAGAAGGAAGACGCGGCCGCCTACGAGCGCGCCTTCGCCGAGGCCGTGAAGGTGCTGCGCGAGGGCGACCTGCTGGCGATCTTTCCCGAAGGCGCGATCACGCGCGACGGCCAGTTGCAGCCCTTCAAGGGCGGCGTCATGAAGATCATGGAACTCGCCCGTGCCGAGGGCATCGAAGCGCCGGTGATTCCGATGGCACTGACCAACCTCTGGGGCTCCTTCTTCAGCCGCATCGAGCAGCGCCGCGGCGAGAGCGTCGCCATGGTGCGCCCGTTCC
Organism: Pseudomonadota bacterium; assembly: GCA_031119395.1. Taxonomy (GTDB): domain Bacteria; phylum Pseudomonadota; class Gammaproteobacteria; order Burkholderiales; family Burkholderiaceae_C; genus Xenophilus. The sequence continues at coordinate 56,097 of JAVHYA010000025.1, read as the reverse complement.
GCCGGGGCCTGTTCAGCCGGGTCGGCCTCAACGTGGGTGCGGCCGTGCCGCCTGTGGAGGTGCAGCCCGAAGCCCTGCGCCAGCGCGTGAGCGGCCTGCTGGCCGCCTGACCGCGCCTTGACGCCGCGACCCTGCCCACGTCGCAGCGCGCGCCGCCGCGCGGGATGGAAGCGCGCGCATGCTTGACTGGCACACCTTCACTTGGCTGGGCGACAGCGGCCTGCTGCTGCCGGCCGCCGCCTTCGTCTTCCTCTGGCTGGCCTCCTCGCGGCGCACCTGGTACTCGGCGGGGCTGTGGGCCCTGTGCTTCGGCGCGTGCGGCGGCATCGTCATGCTGTCCAAGCTCGCCTTCATGGGCTGGGGCCTGGGCGACAAGGAGTTCGACTTCACCGGCTTCAGTGGCCACACCGCGTTGTCGTCCTGCTTCTGGCCGGTGGCGCTGTGGCTGCTGGCCTCGCGCGGCGGCCATCGCCTGCGCGTTGCCGGTGCCTGCGCAGGCTGGCTGCTGGGCGCGGCCATCGGCGTGTCGCGCCTGGCCATCGATGCGCACAGCGTGTCGGAGGTGATCGCCGGCTTCCTGCTCGGCGTCGCCGCGAGCGGGCTGTTCCTGAAGCTGCAGCACACCCGGCCGCATCCGCTGTTGCCGGCCTGGTGGGTCGCCGCCAGCCTCGCGGTGCCCATGGTCCTGCTGCCCCCCGGGCACCGTGCGCCCACGCACGGGCTGCTGGAGCGAGCGGCAGCGCGTGTCGCCGGCCTCGAGCGGCCCTACACCCGCGTGGACCTGCATGCCGGCACGCACCCGTTGCCGCGCATGCGGACGGTAAAAAGTATCTTCTGAAGATACTTGGCGCCTCGATTCGGCAGACTGGTGCAGTCTCATGAGGCTGCGTGGCGCGGGAGGAATCCATGATCCGCGCACCTTCACTACCGCCGCGAGGCACACCATGCATCCCACCCCTTCGAACCTCCCGATCCCGCGCGACACCCGGGCATGGACCGTCCAGGTCTGGGCGTCCTTCGGCCTCGCGGTGTTCCTGTGCGCCACCGGCCTGAGCTGGCTGCCGGGCCAGAACCTGGAGCGCGCCTTCATGGTGATGGGGTACGTGTTCTGCCTGTCGGCCGCCTTCGTGCTGGCCAAGTTCGTGCGCGACAGCCAGCGCCCCGCGCTGGCCGGCGACACCCCGATGTGGAAGCTGGTGGTCTGGGGCGGCTTCTTCACCGCCATGGGCCTGACGGGCTGGGGCCTGGTGCGCATGGAGATCAACGATGCCTACAAGGCCTACCTGGGCGTGAGCTGGCTGTTCCTGATCAGCTCGGCCTTCACGCTGGCCAAGACGCTGCGCGACCGCCACGAGGCCGACCTGGCCGAGGCCCGGCTGCAGGGCCGACGCGAAGCGCGTGCCGACGCCGCAGTCGCTGCCGAGTGACGCCGATCCGACACCTTCCCCTGGAGAGTCGACCATGACATCCCTGCGTTCTTCCTTCGCCGCCCTGGGCCTGGCGGCTTGCGCCGCACTGGCCGGCCTCGGGGCGGCCGCGCCCGCCCGCGCCCAGAGCGAGGCGTCGGCGGCCCTGTCGCTGCTGCCGGTGGCGTCGGTCGTCGGCACCGCCTCGGTGGCGGGAGCGGCATCCACCGCCGTGGTGGCGGTGCCTGCCGCGCTCTCCGTCGGCGGCGCTGCGCTCAGCGTGGTCGCCGTCGAAGTGCTGGCCGACGGCACCGTCTACCTGCTCGAGCGCGCCTCGGACGGCGCCCGCGCCAGCATCAAGGTGCTGGACCGCGGCAGCCGGCGCGCCTCGATGGCCGTGGGCAGTTCGGTCGAGCTCGGCGTCATCGGCAGCGGCATCGTGCTGTCGGCGGCCGGCGAGGTGCTGGCCTTCATTCCCAACGCCATCGGCCAGGCGCTGCTGTACAACGAGAGGCTGCTGTGAAAGACGATCCCCGCACCAACTTCGGCCCCTACGACGAGGAAGCGCAGGCCAGCGAGTCGCGTCTGCAGCGCTTCGTGCGCGGGTTGCTCCAGGCGGCCGTGCTCGTCGTGCTGGTGGTGCTGGCAGGGTTGTTCCTCTTTCCCGTGCATGCGCATGCCGGCCGCTCCTGCGAATCCGTCAAGCCGACCCCGGCCGTGATCGCCAGGGGCATGCAGCTGGCCGAACGCACCGCGCAGGCGCTGGATGCCAGCGGCGCCCGCGTGGCCGTGCTGGCCCGTGCCGGGCAGGACCTGAGCAAGTACGGCCTGCGCTACTCGCACCTGGGCCTGGCCTACAAGAGTGCCGAGGGGCCCTGGCGCGTGGTCCACAAGCTCAACCGCTGCGGCACGGCGGAGGCCGCCATCTACCGGCAGGGACTGGGCGAGTTCTTCCTCGACGACCTGTGGCGCTACGAGGCGGCATGGGAAATCCCCTCGCCGCAGGTACAGCAGCAACTGCTGGGCCTGCTGTCGGCGCCGGGTCCGCGCCTGGCCGACACGCTGGCCCGGCTGCACACGCCCGCCTACAGCCTGGTGAGCTACGCCTGGGGCCAGAAGTACCAGCAGTCGAACCAGTGGGCCATCGAAACGCTGGCCGCCGCCATGGAACCGGCGACCATCCGCAGCCGCCCACAGGCGCAGGCCTGGTTGCAGTTCAAGGGCTACGAGCCGACCACGCTGCGCCTCGGTCCGTTGACGCGGCTGGGCGGCCGGGTGGGCTCGGCCAACGTGGCATTCGACGACCACCCGAACGAGAAGCGCTTCTCGGACCGCATCGAGACCGTGACGGTCGACTCGGTCTTCGACTGGCTGCCGCGCGCCGGCTTGGGCGCCCCGGTGGTGCGTTTGAAGATCTGAGGCAAATCGGGCTGCAGCGCCCGCCTGACGGGTGCGAGCTGCTATCAAAAAATGAGCAAAACACCGAGGAGTGAGTCGCCATGAGCAAATCCCTGCGCCTTTCCGAGAAATGGTTCCGTCGCGGCCTGTGGCTGGTGGCGGTGGTGTTCGCGAGCTTCCTGATCGGCCTGGGCGGCACGGTGGTCGGTGACCTGCCGCGTGTCGAACGCCCGCTGCAACTCGACGACTTCATGCCGCCCGGCAGCGCCGAGCCACTGCGCGCTGCGGTGCGCGAGGCTGGCGACAAGGAGGTCGCCGCCCGCCGCGCGCTCGAGCAGGCCCAGTTGCGGCTCGACGCCGCCGAGCAGGCCAGCCGCAATGCGCGCGAGACCTTCTCGAACTGGATCGCCACGCGACGCGCCACGCAGGCGCCGGACCAGGACACCGAGCTCACCGCTCGCACGCGCCAGCTCGACGCGTTGAAGGCCGCCGAAGACGCCGCGCAGAAGGCGCTGGGGCAGCAGCGCCAGCAACTGCTCGATGCGCAGCAGGCGCAGGAGAGCGAGCAGCACAAGCTGAACCTGCTGGAGGAGGCGGCGACGCAGGGCCTGGTCGCCGAGCAGCGCCGCGTGGAACTGCGCGTGTTCGGCTACCGCCTCGCGCTCACGCTGCCGCTGCTGCTCGTGGCGGGCTGGCTGTTCGCGAAGAAGCGCAAGAGCACCTGGTGGCCCTTCGTCTGGGGCTTCATCTTCTTCGCGCTCTTCGCCTTCTTCGTCGAGCTCGTGCCCTACCTGCCCAGCTACGGCGGGTACGTGCGCTACGCGGTGGGCATCGTCGTCACCGTGCTGGTGGGGCGCTACGCCATCGTGGCGCTCAACCGCTACCTCGCGCGGCAGAAGCTGGCCGAGGCCCAGCCCGACCAGGTGCGCCGCGAAGAGCTCAGCTACGACACCGCGCTGGCGCGGCTGGCCAAGGGGGTGTGCCCGGGCTGCGAGCGGCCGGTCGACCTGAAGAACACGACGATCGATTTCTGCCCGCACTGCGGCATCGGCCTGTTCGACCATTGCCGTGTGTGCGAGACGCGCAAGAGTGCCTTCTCGCGCTTCTGCCATGGCTGCGGCACGTCGGCGCATGCGGCCCCGGCGTCCTCCGCGGCTTCGGTGGCCCCGGGGCCTGTCGCGCCGGCCTGAGAGGCTCGACGCGTAGGCGCCGGGCGCGTTTTGCGCGCCAGGCGGGGCATTCCGCACGCTCGGCCCCGATCTTTGGCCGGATGGTCGCCGCAAAGTGTTAGAACCTCGGACTGCGCTGCATCCGGCGCGCAGCCGGCGATCACTTACGTCTTGGCCGGCCCCGCAGAACCAACCGACCTCGAGGACCCATCCATGAGCTTTTTCGGCAAGATTTTTTCCAAGATTTTCCCGTCGGCCAACGCCGCCGAGGTGCAAGCCGCACCGCCCGCGCCCGCACCGGCCGGCGCCCCGGCCGTGGCCGCACCGCCGCCGTCCATCCCGCTGGGCGACGTGCCCGCCATCCTCGACGCCATGCCCGGCGCCGCCGCCCTGAACTGGCGCACCTCGATCGTCGACCTGCTCAAGCTGCTCGGCCTGGACAGCAGCCTGGCCGCGCGCAAGGAACTGGCCAACGAAATCCTCTACAGCAACGGCGAGCCGGGCTCGGCCGAGTGGAACATCGGCCTGCACAAGCAGGTGATGAGCCGCATCGCCGCCAACGGCGGCACGCTGCCGCCCGAACTGCGCGACTGACCGTCCACTACCTGCGCCCGAGGCGCCGGCCCTGCACCGCGCAGGCCGGCGCCTTTTCCTTTGGGGGATGCCCGCGTGTCGGCCGATCGTCGTGGCGTATGACTTCCGGCCTCTGGGCGCGCCGGCGCGCCGCCGCTACGCTCGGCGCTCTTCGAACAGGATCCCCGCCATGCCCGCCTTCTCCCGCCGAGTCGTGTCGCAGCTGCTGCTGGTGTCCGCCGGCGCCTGGGCGCTCGCGGCGCCGGCGCAGGGCGTCGCCACCGTGAAGCTCTTCAAGATCGTTTCTCCTCGCGATGACATCGTCGTCGGCGCCGACGCCGCGCAGTTCGGCGGCGACGGGCCCGACGTGCAGCGCCTGGCGGCCGCGCTGGCCGACAAGGGCCAGCTCACGCTCTGGCAATACACGTCGCAGAAGGACGTGAGCGGCGCCCTGGTGCAGGCGCCCTTGCGCCAGGTGGCGATCTTCAAGAGCGAGCTGCTGCGCATCGAGCCCTACAGCACGCCGCTGCCGGTCAAGGCGCCCGGCACGGCGCGCTGAACGCACGCGCTGCCCCGCACTTCGGCGGGCGCCGCGGGGGTGCCTTGCACCGGCGGATGCGCTAGACCCCGCGGGCGCGGTCGGTGCGGAATCTCTCCCGGAAGGCCGTGTACACGCCGGCCTCCAGCGCCTCGCGGATCTCCCGCATCAGGTTCAGGTAGTAGTGCAGGTTGTGCACGGTGCAGAGCATCGGGCCGAGCATCTCGCCGCAGCGTTCCAGGTGGTGCAGGTAGGCGCGGCTGAAGCCGCCGCGGCCGCCCTGTTCCCAGCTCACCCCGCTCGTGCCTGCGCAGGCGTGGCAGGTGCAGCTCGGGTCGAGCGGCTGGTGGTCCGTCTTGTGGCGCGCGTTGCGCACCTTCAGGTCGCCGTAGCGCGTGAAGATGGTGCCGTTGCGCGCATTGCGCGTGGGCATCACGCAGTCGAACATGTCCACGCCGTCGGCCACGCCCTGCACCAGGTCCTCGGGCGTGCCCACGCCCATCAGGTAGCGCGGCTTGTGGGCCGGCAGGCGGTGCGGCGTGTGGGCCATGATGCGCAGCATCTCGTCCTTGGGTTCGCCCACGCTCACGCCGCCGACGGCGTAGCCGGGAAAGTCCAGTTCGACCAGCTGGGCCAGCGACTCCTCGCGCAGGTGCTCGAACATGCCGCCCTGCACGATGCCGAAGAGCGCGTTCGGGTTCTCCAGCCGCGCGAACTCGGCCTGGCAGCGCTTCGCCCAGCGCAGGCTCAGTTCCATCGACGAACGGGCTTCGGCCTCGGTGGTGACGTGGCCGTTGGTGTCGTAGGGCGTGCACTCGTCGAACTGCATGACGATGTCGCTGCCCAGCACCGTCTGGATCTGCATCGACACCTCGGGCGTGAGGAACAGCTTGTCGCCATTGACGGGCGAGGCGAAGCGCACGCCCTCCTCGCTGATCTTGCGCATCGCGCCCAGGCTCCAGACCTGGAAGCCGCCCGAGTCGGTGAGGATGGGCTTCTTCCACTGCTCGAAGTCGTGCAGGCCGCCGAAGGACTGCATCACGTCCAGGCCCGGCCGCATCCAGAGGTGGAAGGTGTTGCCCAGGATGATCTGCGCACCCATCTCCTCCAGGCTGCGCGGCATCACGCCCTTGACGGTGCCGTAGGTGCCCACGGGCATGAAGATCGGCGTCTGCACCACGCCATGGTTGAGCGTGAGCGTGCCGCGGCGGGCGTGGCTGTCGGGGTCGGTGGCCAGCAGGTCGAATTGCAGGGCGGTCATTTCTTGGGGGGCGTCGTAGGGGTGGCGGCCGCTGCCTGGGCGGGCAGCAGCATGAGCACGGTGCGGTTGAAGTCCTCGACCACCAGCAGGCGGCCGGCGCGGTCGACGGTGAGGCCGGTGGGGCGGCCCATCGGCCGCACGCCCTCCTGCGCCTGCCATCCCGACAGCCAATCGATCGGCTTGCCGCCGGGCAGGCCGTCCTTGCCGAGGGCGAAGCCGACGACGCGGTGGCCGCTGGCCTGCGGGCCGCGCCAGGCGACGAGCAACTGGCCGGCGAAGGGCGTGCCGGCGGGGCCGATCAGCATCTGCAGCGGCGCGGCGTGCGCAGGCCACAGCGCCAGGGGCGCCTCGGTCCTGGCACAGTCGTAACGACCTTCGTAGCCTTGCGCCGCCTGGCGCCTGCCGACGCAGTAGGGCCAGCCGTAGTGGCGGCCGCGCTGCAGCAGGTTCAGCTCCTCCGGCGGGCTTTTCGGGTCGCGGTAGTCGATCGAGTTCTCGCCCTGCAGCACACGGCCTTCCTTGGCGTCGGGCGTGGCGGGCAGCACGGCCAGGGCCATGCTGTTGCGCAGGCCCGTGGCGAAGGGCGCGAAGCGCTGCACGGTGAGCTGCGGGCCGCCGAGCTGCGCTTCGTACACGGCACCGCGTGGTTTGGCGCCCTCGCCGTCGGGACAGGGCAGGGCAGGCGCGTCCTTGCCGCTGCGGCAGTCGTCGCTGCTGGAGCCGACGTTCACGTACAGCCGATTGCCCGGGCCGAAGGTGATCTCCTTGAGCGGGTGCGTGCCGTCGTCGGGCAGCGCGTCGAGCACGACCTCGCGCTGCGGCGCGGCGCCCGGTGCGCCCACCGGCGTGCGCCACACGACGCCGGACTCGCCGATGTAGACCTTGCCATCCGGCCCCAGCGCCAGGCCCGAAGGCCGGTCGAGCCCGCTGGCCAGCACGGCGATGCGGGCCCGCCGCGGTGCGGGGCCGTCGGTGGGCAGCGTCATCTCCAGCAGGCGTCCGCGCCGGGGTTCCCACGAGCCCATGTCGGCGATCCAGTAGCGCCCCGGCGCCACTTCGAGGATGCGGCGCGGCGCGCGCAGGCCTTCGGCCTCGTCGGCCAGCAGCGCGACGCAGGTGCCGGCGGGGCTGGTGACGGGCAGGCGCGCGAAGTCGCCACAGCGGCCTTCGGGCGTGTAGCCGCGCGCCGCGGCGAGTGCGGGCAGCAGCAGGGCGGCCAGCGCGGCGGCGCGAAACACGCCATGCACAGAGGTGCCTTCGGCTTCGCCTGCGGTGCGCGCCCCCTTCGCAGCGGCCGGGCGGGGGCTCATGGCGCCGCCCTTTCCAGCAGCATCGCATCGCCGTAGCTGAAGAAGCGGTAGCGCTCGCGGATGGCGTGCGCGTACAGCGCCATCACGCGCTCGTAGCCGGCGAGGGCCGAGACCAGCATCATCAGCGTGCTCTTGGGCAGGTGGAAGTTGGTGACGAGCAGGTCCACATGGCGGAAGCGGAAGCCCGGCGTGATGAAGATCTGGGTGTCGCCCTGCGCCTGGCCGCTCGCGGCCCAGGATTCGAGCGTGCGCACCGTGGTCGTGCCCACGGCCACGATGCGGCCACCGCGCGCGTGGCAGTCGGCAATGGCCTGTTGCGTGGCGGGCGGCACGTCGTAGCGCTCGGCGTGCATCGTGTGCTCGGCGATGTTCTCGGTCTTCACGGGCTGGAAGGTGCCGGCGCCCACGTGCAGCGTGACGTTGGCGCGCTGCACGCCGCGCGTGTCCAGTTCGGCCAGCAGTGCCTCGTCGAAATGCAGGGCGGCGGTGGGCGCGGCCACGGCGCCGGGTACGCGCGCGAACACGGTCTGGTAGCGGCGCTCGTCGTCTTCCGAATCGCCGTGCTCGATGTACGGGGGCAGCGGCACGTGGCCGCAGCGGGCCATCAATGCGTACGGGTCCTCGCCGGCGGGGCTCTCGAAGGCGAAGCGGAAGAGGGCGCCGTTGTCCTCCGGCCAGCGGCCCAGCAGCGTGGCCGTGAAGCCACCGGCCATCCGGAGCACGGTGCCGATGGGCGGCTTCTTGCTGACCTTCATGTGCGCCACGACCTCGGCGCCTTGCAGCACGCGCTCGACCAGCAGCTCGAGCTTGCCGCCGGTCGGCTTCTCGCCGAAGAGCCGGGCCTTGACCACCTGCGTGTCGTTGAACACCAGCAGGTCGCCTGGCCGCAGCAGGCCCGGCAGCGCACGGAAGATGCGGTCGGTCGGCGGGGAGGTGGTGCCATCCAGCAAGCGCGAGGCGCTGCGTTCGGCCGCGGGATGCTGCGCCACCAGCTCGGCGGGCAGGTCGAAATCGAAATCGGACAGCGTGAAGGAGCGCATGCGCTTGAGGGCCGGACGGACCCGTTCCAAGGAGTTGACTTGCCGCGCCGCAGAGGGCGGGGGCGTCGAAGCAAAGGGCAGAATTCTCCCATGCCCGCCAAATCCGCTGCCGCCCCTGCCGCCGACGCGCCCTCGCGTGCGCCCGGCAGCGGCGAGAGCCAGGTGCAGCGCGCGCTCAAGAAGCTGGGCCTGGTGCGCGACATCGATTTCGCGCTCTACCTGCCCATGCGCTACGAGGACGAGACGCGCGTGGTGCGTCTGGTCGACACGCGCGACGGCGACACGGTGCAGGTCGAAGGTGTGGTCACGGAGTGCGAGGTCGTGTTCCGCCCGCGCCGGCAGCTCATCGCCACGCTCGACGACGGCAGCGACACGGTGCAGCTGCGCTTCTTCAACTTCTACCCCTCGCAGCAGAAGCAGCTCGCGCCCGGGGCCAGGGTGCGGGTGAGGGGGGAGGTCAAAGGTGGTTTCGTGGGCCGGACGATCATGCATCCCACGGTGAAGGCGGCCGGCACGCCGCTGCCGCTGGCGCTGACGCCCATCTACTCGACGATCGCGGGACTTGCGCAACCGATCTTGCGACGCGCCGTGCAGGCCGGCCTGGCGCGGGCGCCGCTGCACGCCATCGTTCCGAACCCCATGATGCCGCAAGGCGCATGGGGCCTGCGCGAGGCGCTCTCCTTTTTGCACTACCCGGCACCCGACGTGGCGGTCGCGACGCTGGAGGACCACAGCCACCCGGCCTGGCAGCGGCTCAAGGCCGAGGAGCTGCTGGCGCAGCAGCTGTCGCAGCTGCAGGCGCGCCGCGAGCGGGCGGCCCAGCGGGCACCGGCGCTGCGTGCACCCGTCGACGCCGGCTCGCTGCACGCGCAGCTGCTCGGCGTGCTGCCTTTCCAGCCCACGGGCGCCCAGCAGCGCGCCGACCGCGAGATCGCCATCGACCTGGCGCGCACGCAGCCCATGCACCGCCTTCTGCAGGGCGACGTGGGTTCGGGCAAGACGCTGGTGGCAGCGCTGGCTGCGGCGCGCTGCATCGATGCGGGCTTCCAGTGCGCGCTGATGGCGCCGACCGAAATCCTCGCCTCGCAGCATTTCGGCAAGCTGGTCGGCTGGCTCGATCCGCTGCTGGCGGCGCGCGGGCTGCGCGTGGCCTGGCTCACCGGCAGCCAGAAGAAGAAGGAGCGCGAGGCGATGGAGGCCATCGTCGAGAGCGGCGAGGCGGCGCTGGTCGTGGGCACGCATGCCGTGATCTCGGAGAAGGTGCGCTTCAGGCGGCTGGCCCTCGCCATCGTGGACGAGCAGCATCGCTTCGGCGTGGCGCAGCGGCTGGCGTTGCGCGGCAAGGCGGAGGGCGAGCTGGAGCCGCACCTGCTCATGATGAGCGCCACGCCCATCCCGCGCACGCTGGCGATGAGCTACTACGCCGACCTCGACGTCTCCACCCTCGACGAACTGCCGCCGGGCCGCACGCCGGTGGTCACCAAGCTGGTGGCCGAGCACCGGCGCGACGAGGTGATCGAGCGCATCCGCGGCCAGCTCGCGCAGGGGCGCCAGGTGTACTGGGTGTGCCCCTTGATCGAGGAGAGCGAGGCGGTCGATCTGCGCAATGCGACGGCGACGCGCGACGAGTTGGCGGAGCATCTGGGCGACGCGGTTCGCGTGGGCCTGCTGCACTCGCGCATGCCCACGGCCGAGAAGCAGGCGGTGATGGCCGACTTCACCGCCGGCACGCTGCACGTGCTGGTCAGCACCACGGTGATCGAAGTCGGCGTCGACGTGCCGAACGCCTCGCTGATGGTGATCGAGCATGCCGAGCGCTTCGGCCTCTCGCAGCTGCACCAGCTGCGCGGCCGCGTGGGCCGCGGCGCGGCGGCCTCGGCCTGCGTGCTGCTCTATGCCACCGGCGACAGCGGCCGCGTGGGCGAGGCGGCGCGCGCGCGGCTCAAGGCGATGGTGGAAACGGGCGATGGCTTCGAGATCGCGCGGCGCGACCTGGAGATTCGCGGGCCGGGCGAATTCCTCGGCGCGCGGCAGTCGGGCGCGCCGCTGCTGCGCTTCGCCGACCTCAGCACCGACCTGCTGCTGCTCGACTGGGCGCGCGAACTCGCGCCGCGCCTGCTCGACCGGCACCCCGAGCTCGCGCGCCAGCACGTGGACCGCTGGCTGGGCACCAAGGCCGAGTACCTGAAAGCCTGAGGTTTCTCAAGCCAAATCGGCCTGCGGCGCCCACGGGGCAAGCGCCGATAGCTATGAATTCGATAGCAAAATCGCTGGAAGCACGGCTCAGGTGGGGCGCCGCACCGTCGCCAGCAGCAGCCCGAAGCCGATCATCATGGCGCCGCTCGCGCGGTTGAACCAGCGCATGGCCGGCCCGCCGCGCGCCAGGCGCCGCACGCGCGCGCCGAGCAGCGCGTAGAGCGCGATGGCCACCACCTCCAGCACGAGGAAAGTGACGCCCAGCTGCAGGTAGCTCAGGGCATAGGCATCGGCCACCACGAACTGCGGGAAGAAGGCGGTGAACACCAGGATCGCCTTCGGGTTGCCGATCGCGACGCCGAACTCCTGCCGTGCCAGTGCGCGCAGGGCCGGCACGTCGTGCGCGCCGCCCGCGTCCTCGGAGGCCATCGGCGGTGCCGGCGCGCGCAGCAGCTTGATGCCCAGCCACACCAGGTAGGCCACGCCGGCCCACTTCACGACGCTGAAGGCCAGGGCCGACGCGGCCAGCAGCGCGCCCATGCCCACGCCGGCGATGACGATCATGATCGCGAAGGCCACGAGCCGCCCGCCCGCCGCGGCCACCGCCGGCCCGATGCCGTAGCGCGCGCCGTTGGTCACCGACAGCAGGTTGTTGGGGCCGAAGGCCATGTTGATGGCGAAGCAGGCGGGCAGGAAGAGCAGATAGGCGGCGAGGGTCATGGTCGGGGCCGGGACGCGGAAGACCCGCGGATTCTGCGCCCGCCCGTCTCGGCGCATCGGAGCCCGTCGCATAATTGACGCAAGCTATGACCCTGACCGAACTCAAATACATCGTGGCGGTCGCGCGCGAGCGCCATTTCGGCAAGGCGGCCGAGGCCTGCTACGTCTCGCAGCCCACCCTCTCGGTGGCGATCAAGAAGCTGGAGGACGAGCTGGAGGTCAAGCTCTTCGAGCGCAGCGCCGGCGAGGTGGCCGTCACGCCGCTGGGCGAGCAGATCGTGCAGCAGGCGCAGACGGTGCTCGACCAGGCGGCCAGCATCAAGGAGATCGCCAAGCGGGGCAAGGACCCGCTGGCCGGTCCGCTGAACCTGGGCGTGATCTACACCATCGGCCCCTACCTGCTGCCCGACCTGGTGCGCCAGAACATCGCGCGCACGCCGCAGATGCCGCTGATGCTGCAGGAGAACTTCACCGCCCGGCTGCTGGAGATGCTGCGCTCGGGCGAGATCGACTGCGCCATCATGGCCGAGCCCTTTCCCGACACGGGGCTCGCGATCGCGGCGCTGTACGACGAGCCCTTCCTGGCGGCGGTGCCGGCCTCGCATCCGCTGGCCGAGCGCGAATCGCTCACCTCCGACGAGCTCAAGAACGAGACCATGCTGCTGCTGGGCACGGGCCATTGCTTTCGCGACCACGTGCTGGAGGTGTGCCCCGAGTTCGCGCGCTTCTCCAGCAACGCCGAAGGCATCCGCAAGAGCTTCGAGGGCTCGTCGCTCGAGACCATCAAGCACATGGTGGCCGCGGGCATGGGCGTGACGCTGGTGCCGCGCCTGTCGGTGCCGGCGGATGCGCTCAAGCCGCGCGAAGGCAAGGGCAAGGGACGCGGCAAGGAGCTCGAGCCCATCGTGCGCTACATCCCCATTCGCGACGGCCAGGGCGGCGAGCCGCCGACGCGTCGCGTGGTGCTGGCCTGGCGCCGCAGCTTCACGCGCTACGAGGCGATCGCCGCCTTGCGCAACGCGATCTATGCCTGCGAGCTGCCGGGGGTCAAACGCCTCTCCTGAGGGCGCCGGCAAGTTGCGGCACTTACCTACGTGCCGCGTCATCGGCAGGGCGCATCGCTGCGATAGAGTCCGGCTGTTGCGAAGCGGCAGCCCCGCTCCTAGAGTCAAGACTTTCCGATCGAACCGCAAGAGGAACCGACATGGCGAAGAACCCCAAGGACATCAAGAAGAACAGCAAGACCGCGATCGCCGATGCGCCGGCTGCCGGCAAGGGCACGGTGCCCGCCAAGGGCGGCGAGCGCGTGGCGCCCGAATCGGGAAGCCGCAGCGCGCCGATCATCAACATCGGCATCGACCGCCAGGACCGTGCCGCCATCGCCGAGGGCCTCTCGCGCGTGCTGGCCGACACGTACACGCTGTACCTCACCACGCACAACTTCCACTGGAACGTCACCGGTCCGCACTTCAACTCGCTGCATGCCATGTTCATGGCGCAGTACACCGAGCTGTGGAATGCCACCGACGTGATCGCCGAGCGCATCCGCGCCCTGGGCCACTACGCGCCGGGCTCGTATGCCGAGTTCAGCAAGATCGCCACCGTGCCCGACGTGCCCCAGCAGCCGCCCAAGGCCATGGAGATGGTGCGCATCCTGGTCAAGGGCCACGAGACCGTGTCGCGCATCGCGCGCGAGTTCATCCCGGTGGCCGAGGAAGCCGGCGACGACCCGACGGCGGACATGCTCACCGCGCGCTGCACGGTGCACGACCAGACCGCGTGGATGCTGCGCTCGCTGCTCGAGGAATGACGCCGCGGTGAGCACCGACGCGCTCCAGCCGCCCGCCCCGCGCGGGCGGTTTGCCGTCTACCTGGACCTGATCCGCTGGAACCGGCCCGCCGGCTGGCTGCTGCTGCTGTGGCCCTCGCTGAGCGCCCTGTGGTTCGCGGCCAGGGGCTTTCCGGGCTGGCACCTGCTGGTCGTCTTCGTGCTGGGCACGATCCTCATGCGCAGCGCGGGCTGCTGCGTGAACGATGTGGCCGATCGCGACTTCGACCGTCACGTCAAGCGCACCGCCAGGCGTCCCGTGACCACCGGCGAGGTGTCGGTGAAGGAGGCGCTGGCGCTCGGCGCCGTGCTGGCGCTGGCCGCTTTCGGTCTGGTGCTCACCACCAACCGCCCCACCATCCTCTGGTCCTTCGCGGCGCTGGCCGTGGCGCTGGTGTACCCCTATGCCAAGCGCATCGTCTCGGTGCCGCAGGCGGTGCTGGGCGTGGCCTTCAGCTTCGGCATCCCGATGGCCTTCTCGGCCGTGACGGGCGAGGTGCCGTGGCTGGCGTGGTGGCTGCTGGCCGGCAACCTGTTCTGGGTGCTGGCCTACGACACCGAGTACGCCATGGTCGACCGCGACGACGACCTGCGGATCGGCATGAAGACCTCGGCCATCACCTTCGGCCGCTTCGACGTCGCCGCGGTGATGGCGAGCTATGCGCTCTTCATCGCGATGTGGGGCTGGGCGGGTGCGCGGCTGGGGCTGGGGCCGCTGTTCTACGCCGGGCTCGCGGCGGCGGCGGCGCAGGCGCTGTGGCACTGGACGCTGATCCGCCAGCGCACGCGCGAGGGCTGTTTCACCGCCTTCCGGCTCAACCACTGGGTCGGCTTCGCGGTGTTCGCGGGGGTGGCGGCGGACGCGCTGCTGCGCTGAATGGCCCCATCTGCTAAGACCAGCCTTAGCAAATCTTATAAAGAAAATCAGCCATAGCGCCCGTCAGGCGGGCGTCAAGTGCTCCTGAAAAGTGAGCAACCCGGATCAGGCGGCGCGGCCGAATTCGGCCGCCAGTTCGCCGGCGCGGCGCTGCGCGGCGTGGATCGCGGCCCGGATCTGCTCCTGCACGCCCGCCGCCTGCATGGAGGTGATCGCCGCGTGCGTGGTGCCGCCCTTGGAGGTGACGCGTTCGCGCAGCACGGCCGGCGGTTCGGTCGAGGCGGCTGCCAGCGCCGAGGCGCCGGTGAAGGTGCCCACGGCCAGCCGGTGGGCCTGCTCGGGCGTCAAGCCCATCTCGACACCGGCCGCAGCCATCGCCTCGAGGAAGAAGAAGACGTAGGCCGGCCCCGAGCCCGACAGGGCCGTCACGGCGTCGAGGGCACTCTCGGGCTCGACCCACAGCAGTTGGCCGGTGGGCGCGAGCAGTTGCTCCACCTGGCCGCGACCCGCTGCGTCGACCGCCGCGCGCGCGAACAGGCCCGTCATGCCCTGGCCGACCAAGGCCGGCGTGTTGGGCATCGCGCGCACGATGCGCTCGGTGCCCACCCAGGTGGCGATGCTCTGCGACGGAATGCCTGCCGCCACGCTCAGGTGCAGCGCCTGGCCGGTGAAGGGGCGCACGGGTGCCGTGGCTTCGGCGAAGGCCTGCGGCTTCACGGCCCACACGACCAGCCCGCAGCGCGCCAGCGCCGGGCCGGCCTCGGCGCTGGCCGCGATGCCGAAGTCGCGCGCCAGGCGCTCGCGGGCCTCGGCCCAGGGCTCGACCACCTCGAAGTGCCCGGCCGGCAGGCCCGCCTTGCGCAGGCCGCCGAGGATGGCGCTGGCCATGTTGCCGCCGCCGACGAAGGCGACGGGCGGAAGGGAGTCGAAGGAAGCGGTCATGCGGTCAGGTCCTTGAAGGCGAAGGCGGCAAACTGGGTGATCTGCAGCGGGTTGAAGTTGTCGTCGCTCACCACCACCAGCAGGCGGCGCCCCTCGGGGTCCTTCGGCAGGGGCGGGCCCCAGCACATGCCCTCGCTGTTGTCCAGGCGCGCCAGGCCCAGCGTGGCGAAGTCGGCGACCAGGGTCTTGGGAGCGGGGCGGTGGTTGCCGGGGCGCAGCGCGTCGACGCCCAGGGTGTCGCTCGCCTCCCGCGTGTCGATCGCATACAGGCGCAGCGAATTGCCGCGGCCGGCCGCGTAGGCGCGTTCGAGCACCAGCAGGCGATGGGCGTCCAGCATGAGGATCTCGCTCACCCCGTTGTCGGCATAGGTGCCGGGCACCAGCGGCCGCAGCGGGATGGCGTCGGGCACGTAGGCGATCTGTCGCACCGCCGTGCCGCGGGCGAGGTCGACGCAGGTGAAGCGGCAGGGGCCGCCGGGTGTGTCGAGCGTGGGACTGGGGCCGTCCTCGATCAGGGCGTTCTCCATCGCGACCCAGGCCTGGCGGGCGTCGGGCGTGAGCGCCAGGCCCTCGAAGCTCAGGTTGTCGCGCGGGCCGCGGCGGCCGGCCGGGTCGGCGTCGAACATCACCGGCAGCCGGAAGGTCCGCAGCAGGCGCCCGTCGCGGCTGCTTTCATACAGCGCGGGGCCGAAACCGCGCGGCACGTCGCCCTCGCTGGTCCACAGCAGGGTGTCGGTGTCGGGCCGCAGGCGCAGCGCCTCGGGGTCGGGGACCGGCACCCCGGCAAGCGCCAGCGCGCGCGGCGGCCACGGGCTGCCGTCGGCCCGCAGCAGCGGCTGCATGCGCAGGGGCACGGGTGCCGAGCCCTCGGTGGGGCGGTCCCAGCGGGCGGCGTAGTAGCGGGCCGGCGCCTTGTCCGACCGGTCGTCGCTCAGGAGCAGGTACTCACCCCGCCGGATGTCGTAGTCGATGCCCGAAAGTCCGCCGGCCGGCGTGCCGCCCACGTCCAGCCCGTGCGCCCAGCGGGCCTCGGCGATGCGTTCCAGCGCGCCGCCGCCCGGCGCGGCCGGTGGCCGGCGCGGGCCGCAGCCCACCAGCGCGAGCGCGCCCAGGCCCTGCAACAGGGCGCGCCGGGTGGCGTCGGTGGTCGGCGTGGCTGACGGACTCATGGCCGTGGAGTCTAGGCGGCCCGGTCGAGCGGCCGGCCTGGCACGGCGACCCGCCGCCGCCGTGGCCCCGACCTCCGGCGACGGCCCGCCGGGTGGTTGATTTGCTGCATTGCCAAAAAACAGCGTCTTGGGCGTTTGACAAGGCGCGCATCGGATGCCACAATCGCGGGCTTCGCTTTCAAAAAGCGAGGACTTCCGCCCAGACGAAGGCGTGCCGATGTGGTTTCGGCGCTCCGACGACGGGCCCAAGACTGACCGGTGTCGCTCCTGCAGGCTCTGCAAGGCGCAACGGTACAAGTTGGGAACTACTAGCAATGATCCAGACTGAATCCCGGCTCGAAGTGGCCGACAACACGGGCGCGAAATCCGTCCTGTGCATCAAGGTGCTCGGTGGCTCCAAGCGTCGCTACGCCAGCGTCGGCGACGTGATCAAGGTCAGCGTCAAGGAAGCCGCGCCGCGTGGTCGCGTCAAGAAGGGCGAGATCTACAACGCCGTGGTCGTGCGCACCGCCAAGGGCATCCGTCGCGGTGACGGCTCGCTCGTCAAGTTCGACGGCAATGCCGCCGTGCTGCTCAACGCCAAGCTGGAGCCGATCGGCACCCGCATCTTCGGACCCGTGACGCGTGAACTGCGTACCGAGAAGTTCATGAAGATCGTCTCGCTGGCTCCCGAAGTTCTCTAAGGACAACGCCATGAACAAGATTCGCAAGGGCGACCAGGTCATCGTGTTGGCCGGCCGCGACAAGGGCAAGCGCGGCACCGTGTCGCTGCGCGCCGACGACTCGCATGTCGTCATCGACGGCATCAATCTGGTCAAGAAGCACACCAAGCCGAACCCGATGAAGGGCACGACCGGCGGCATCGTCGAGAAGGCCATGCCGATCCACCAATCCAACGTGGCGATCTTCAACGCGGCGACCGGCAAGGCCGACCGCGTGGGCATCAAGCTCGTGGACGGCAAGCGCGTGCGCGTCTTCAAGTCCAGCGGCGAAGAAATCAAGGTGGCATGACCATGGCACGACTGCAACAACACTACCGCGAGAAGATCGCGAAGGACCTGACCGAGAAGTTCGGCTACAAGTCGCCGATGCAGGTCCCGCGCCTGACCAAGATCACGCTGAACATGGGCGTGAGCGAGGCCGTGGCCGACAAGAAGGTGATGGACAACGCCGTCGCCGACCTGACCAAGATCGCCGGCCAGAAGCCCGTCGTGACGAAGGCCAAGAAGGCCATCGCCGGCTTCAAGATCCGCGAAGGCCAGGCCATCGGCTGCATGGTCACGCTGCGTGGCGTGAAGATGTACGAATTCCTGGATCGCTTCGTCACCGTGGCTCTGCCCCGCGTGCGCGACTTCCGTGGCATCTCCGGCCGCGCGTTCGACGGCCGCGGCAACTACAACATCGGGGTCAAGGAACAGATCATCTTCCCCGAGATCGAGTACGACAAGGTTGATGCCCTGCGCGGCCTCAATATCAGCATCACGACGACGGCCAAGTCGGACGAAGAAGCCAAGGCGCTTCTCGCCGGTTTCCGTTTCCCGTTCAAGAACTGAGGTGGACTTGTGGCTAAAGTAGCTTTGATCGAGCGCGAGCTCAAGCGAGAAAAACTGGTCGCCAAGTACGCCAAGAAGCACGAAGAGCTGAAGGCGATCGCCGGCGACGCGAAGAAGAGCGACGAAGAGCGTGCCGCTGCACGCCTGGCGCTGCAGAAGCTGCCGCGCAACGCGAACCCGACCCGCCAGCGCAACCGCTGCGAAATCACTGGCCGTCCGCGCGGCACCTTCCGTCAGTTCGGTCTGGCCCGCGCCAAGATCCGTGAACTGGCCTTCGCCGGTGACATCCCCGGTGTCACCAAGGCCAGCTGGTAAGCGCAGGCAGGAGCAAGAAACATGAGCATGAGTGATCCCATCGCCGACCTGCTGACGCGCATCCGCAATGCGCAGATGGTCGCGAAGCCCACCGTGTCGGTCCCGTCTTCCAAGGTGAAGATCGCGATCGCCCAGGTGCTGAAGGACGAGGGCTACATCGATGGCTTCCAGGTCAAGACCGAAGCCGGCAAGAGCAACCTCGAGATCTCGCTGAAGTACTACGCCGGCCGCCCGGTGATCGAGCGCATCGAGCGCGTGAGCCGCCCCGGCCTGCGTGTCTACAAGGGTTCGAGCGCCATCCCCCAGGTCCAGAACGGCCTGGGTGTGGCGATCGTCACCACCCCCAAGGGCGTGATGACCGACCGCAAGGCGCGCGCCGATGGCGTCGGCGGCGAAGTGCTGTGCTACGTCGCCTGACCGGAGGTAACTGAACAATGTCCCGAGTCGGAAAAATGCCGGTCGCCATCCCGCAAGGCGTGGATGTGTCGATCCAGGAAAACCAGATCAGCGTCAAGGGCGCGGGTGGTCAGCTGTCGATCCCTGCCAACGCGTTGGTCAAGGTGTCGAACAAGGATGGCAAGCTGAGCTTCGAGCCGGCCGATGAATCGCGTGAAGCCAACGCGATGAGCGGCACGGTGCGCCAGCTGGTCAACAACATGGTCGTCGGCGTGAGCAAGGGCTTCGAGAAGAAGCTCAACCTCGTCGGCGTGGGCTTCAAGGCCCAGGCCCAGGGCGCCAAGCTGAACCTGTCGGTCGGCTTCTCGCACCCGGTCAACAAGGACATGCCTGCGGGCATCACGGTGGCCACGCCGGCCCCGACCGAAATCGTCATCAAGGGTGCCGACCGCCAGCGCGTCGGCCAGGTGGCCGCTGAGATCCGTGCGATTCGTCCGCCCGAGCCCTACAAGGGCAAGGGGATCCGTTATTCGGACGAGAAGATCGTGATCAAAGAGACCAAGAAGAAGTAAGGGGCAGCATGATGTTGACCAAGAAGGAACAGCGGCTGCGCCGTGCCCGCCAGACCCGCATTCGCATTGCCACGCAAGGCGTCGCGCGTCTGATGGTGAACCGCACCAACCTGCACATCTACGCCGCCGTCGTTTCCGGCGACGGCACCCAGGTGCTGGCCTCGGCCTCCACCGCGGAAGCCGAAGTGCGCAGCTCGCTCGGTGGTGCCGGCAAGGGTGGCAACGCCGCCGCCGCGCAGATCATCGGCAAGCGCATCGCCGAAAAGGCCAAGGCGGCCGGTGTCGAGAAGGTGGCTTTCGACCGTGCAGGCTTCGCCTACCACGGCCGTGTGAAGGCCCTCGCCGAAGCGGCCCGCGAAGCCGGTCTGCAGTTCTAAGCGCAGCTGAGTTCAGGAATTCAAGATGGCAAAGATTCAGGCAAGAACGCAGAACGAAGGTCCCGAGGACGGTCTGCGCGAGAAGATGATCTCGATCAACCGCGTCACCAAGGTGGTGAAGGGTGGTCGGATCCTGGGTTTCGCAGCACTGACCGTGGTCGGTGACGGCGATGGCCGCGTCGGCATGGGCAAGGGCAAGTCCAAGGAAGTGCCCGCCGCCGTGCAGAAGGCCATGGAAGAGGCGCGTCGCAACCTCATGAAGGTGTCGATCAAGAACGGGACCCTGCACCACCAGGTGACGGGCCACCACGGCGCCTCCACCGTGATGATGTCGCCGGCCCCCAAGGGCACCGGCATCATCGCCGGCGGCCCGATGCGTGCCGTGTTCGAAGTGATGGGCATCACCGACATCGTGGCCAAGAGCCATGGTTCGTCGAACCCGTACAACATGGTTCGCGCCACGCTCGACGCGCTCAAGAACTCGACCACGCCCGCCGAAGTGGCGGCCAAGCGCGGTCTCACGGTCGAAGAGATCTTCGCCTGATTGCGAGAAACGCTATGACGACGCAACAACAGACCGTCAAGGTCCAACTGGTTCGCAGCCCCATCGGCACGAAGCAGTCGCACCGCGCCACCGTGCGTGGCCTGGGCCTGCGCAAGCTCAACAGCGTGAGCGAGCTGCAGGACACGCCCGCCGTGCGCGGCATGATCAACAAGATCGCCTATCTGGTGAAGGTGCTCTGACATGGAACTCAATGGCATCAAGCCCGCAGCGGGCGCCAAGCACGCCAAGCGCCGCGTCGGTCGCGGCATCGGCTCCGGCCTGGGCAAGACCGCAGGTCGCGGTCACAAGGGTCAGAAGTCGCGCGCCGGTGGCTTCCACAAGGTGGGCTTCGAAGGCGGCCAGATGCCGCTGCAGCGCCGCCTGCCCAAGCGTGGCTTCAAGTCGCAGTCGCTGAAGTACAACGCCGAAGTGACGCTGGCCTCGCTGGAAAAGCTGGGCCTGGCCGAAGTCGACGTGCTCGCGCTGAAGCAAGCCGGCCTGGTCGGCCAGCTGGCCAAGGTCGTGAAGGTCGTGAAGTCGGGCGAGCTGACCAAGTCGGTCAAGCTGACCGGCATCGGTGCCACCGCAGGTGCCAAGGCTGCCATCGAGGCGGCCGGCGGCAGCGTGGCCTGAGCGGCTGACAGCAACGTCATAGGAAGCACCTGAACGTGGCAACCAACGCGCTGACCAAGCAGCAAGGGCTGGCCAAGACCGGCAAGTTCGGCGACCTGCGTCGCCGGCTCGTCTTCTTGCTGCTCGCGCTCGTGGTCTACCGCATCGGCGCACACATTCCCGTGCCCGGCATCAACCCGGACCAGCTCGCGCAGCTGTTCCAGGGTCAGCAGGGCGGGATCCTGAGCCTGTTCAACATGTTCTCGGGCGGCGCGCTGTCGCGCTTCACCGTGTTCGCGTTGGGGATCATGCCGTACATCTCGGCGTCGATCATCATCCAGCTCATGACCTACGTGCTGCCGCAGTTCGAGCAGCTCAAGAAGGAAGGCGAAGCCGGACGTCGCAAGATCACCCAGTACACGCGTTACGGCGCACTGGGCCTGGCGCTGTTCCAGTCCTTCAGCATCGCAGTGGCGCTCGAATCGTCGCCCGGTCTGGTGGTGTCGCCGGGCTTCGGCTTCCGCATCACGGCCATGGTCAGCCTCACGGCCGGCTCGATGTTCCTGATGTGGCTGGGCGAGCAGATCACCGAACGCGGTCTGGGCAACGGCATTTCGATCATCATCTTCGCGGGCATTGCCGCGGGCCTGCCCACCGCCATCGGTGGCCTGCTCGAACTGGTGCGGACCGGCGCGATGAACGTGATCGTGGCGCTGTTCATCGTGGTGGTCGTGGCGCTGGTGACCTGGTTCGTGGTGTTCGTCGAACGTGGCCAACGCAAGATCCTCGTGAACTATGCGCGGCGCCAGGTGGGCAACAAGGTGTACGGCGGCCAGGCTTCGCACCTGCCGCTCAAGCTGAACATGGCCGGGGTGATTCCGCCGATCTTCGCGTCGTCGATCATCCTGCTGCCGGCCACGATCGTGGGCTGGTTCAGCTCGGGCGACAGCATGCGCTGGCTCAAGGACATCGCCGGTGCGCTGGCGCCGGGCCAGCCGATCTACACCCTGCTGTACGCGGGTGCGATCGTGTTCTTCTGCTTCTTCTACACGGCGCTCGTGTTCAACAGCCGCGAGACTGCCGACAACCTGAAGAAGAGCGGTGCGTTCATCCCCGGGATCCGTCCCGGCGACCAGACGGCCCGCTACATCGACAAGATCCTGGTTCGGCTCACGCTGGCCGGCGCGGTGTACATCACCTTCGTCTGCCTGCTGCCCGAGTTCCTGATCCTGAAGTACAACGTGCCGTTCTATTTCGGCGGCACGTCGCTGATGATCATCGTGGTCGTCACCATGGACTTCATGGCCCAGGTGCAGAACTACCTGATGTCGCAGCAGTACGAGTCGTTGCTCAAGAAGGCGAATTTCAAGACGTCCTTGAACGGTTAGTTCCGCGGGACGCTGAGCGACAGGTCAGCATTGAATCGACGCCCTGTGGTTCGGCCCGGGCGCAACATGTGTTTCGGGCGAAGTAGGTCGCCAAGAGAGAGTTTCAGGAGAAATCAAATGAGAGTTTCGGCTTCGGTCAAAACCATCTGCCGCAATTGCAAGATCATCCGCCGCAAGGGTGTTGTGCGCGTGATCTGCACCGACCCGCGCCACAAGCAGCGCCAGGGTTGATCGAGAGTTCTAGAGGACGCACATGGCACGTATCGCTGGCATCAACATTCCGCCGCACAAGCACGCCGAGATCGGCCTGACGGCGATCTTTGGCATCGGCCGCACCCGCGCTCGCAAGATCTGCGAAGCCTGCGGCATCGACTACGCGAAGAAGGTCAAGGACCTGACCGACGCCGACCTCGAGAAGATCCGCGACCAGATCGCCCAGTTCACGATCGAAGGCGACCTGCGTCGCGAGACGACGATGAACATCAAGCGCTTGATGGACATCGGCTGCTATCGCGGCTTCCGTCATCGCCGCGGCCTGCCGATGCGCGGCCAGCGCACGCGCACCAACGCCCGCACCCGCAAGGGTCCGCGCAAGGCCGCTCAGGCCCTGAAGAAGTAAAGAGAGAACCGCATGGCCAAAGCTCCTGCCAACAACGCTGCACAACGCGTTCGCAAGAAGGTCCGCAAGAACGTTGCGGACGGGATCGCGCACGTGCACGCCTCGTTCAACAACACCATCATCACGATCACCGACCGCCAGGGCAACGCCCTGTCGTGGGCGTCGTCGGGCGGCCAGGGCTTCAAGGGCTCGCGCAAGTCGACCCCCTTCGCCGCCCAGGTGGCGTCGGAAGTCGCCGGCCGTGCTGCGGTGGAACAAGGCATCAAGAACCTCGACGTCGAGATCAAGGGCCCCGGCCCGGGTCGCGAGTCGTCGGTGCGCGCGCTGGCCGCGCTCGGCATCCGCATCACGTCCATTTCCGACGTGACGCCCGTGCCGCACAACGGCTGCCGTCCGCAGAAGCGCCGCCGCATCTAAAGGCGTCGGCGACTGGCGCAGTCCGCCTTCGGGTGGCTGCGCATTTTGCTTTTATCCAAGCCCACCGCCATCGACCGAACGACTGATGGCTCCCGCAGGCGACTGCGGCAGATGACACCAAGGAAAACACCGTGGCACGTTACCTCGGCCCCAAGGCCAAACTTTCCCGCCGTGAAGGCACCGACCTGTTCCTGAAGAGCGCCCGCCGCTCGATCGCGGACAAGGCCAAGTTCGATTCCAAGCCCGGCCAGCACGGCCGCACCTCGGGCCAGCGTACCTCCGACTTCGGCCTGCAGCTGCGCGAGAAGCAGAAGGTCAAGCGCATGTACGGCGTGCTCGAGAAGCAGTTCCGCCGCTACTTCGAAGAAGCCGATCGCCGCCGTGGCAACACCGGCGCCAACCTGCTGTTCATCCTCGAATCGCGCCTGGACAACGTCGTCTACCGCATGGGCTTCGGCTCGACCCGTGCCGAAGCGCGCCAGCTGGTGTCGCACAAGGCGATCACGGTGAACGGCCAGTCGGTCAACATCCCGTCGTACATGGTCAAGACCGGCGACGTCGTGGCCGTGCGCGACAAGTCGAAGAAGCAGAACCGCATCGTCGAGGCCCTGCAGCTGGCGCAGCAGGTCGGCATCCCGGCCTGGGTCGAAGTCAACATCGACAAGGCCGAAGGCACCTTCAAGAAGGTGCCGGACCGCGACGAATTCGGCGCGGACATCAACGAATCGCTGATCGTGGAACTGTACTCGCGCTAAGCGAGCACATGAGGAGAAAACGAGGCGGCTGCGCTGCTTCGTCCTTGAAGTTTTTGTTCCCCCCTGGAGGCATCCAGGGCGGGCGCTTCACCAGCCTTACCGGTGTAACGAGCCGGGGGTATTGAGAGGAAGTCTGCATGCAAACCACCCTGCTGAAACCCAAGACCATCCAGGTCGAGCAACTGGCCACCAACAAGGCCAAGGTGACGCTCGAGCCTTTCGAGCGCGGCTACGGCCACACGCTCGGCAACGCGCTGCGCCGCGTGCTGCTGTCGTCGATGGTCGGCTATGCAGCCACCGAAGTGACCATCGCCGGCGTTCTGCACGAGTACTCCTCCATCGACGGGGTGCAGGAAGACGTCGTCAACATCCTGCTCAACCTCAAGGGCGTGGTGTTCAAGCTGCACAACCGCGACGAAGTGACGCTGTCGCTGCGCAAGGACGGTGAAGGCCCGGTCACGGCCGCCGACATCCAGACGCCGCACGACGTCGAGATCATCAACCCCGAGCACGTCATCGCCCACCTGTCGCAAGGCGGCAAGCTGGACATGCAGATCAAGGTCGAGAAGGGCCGCGGCTACGTGCCCGGCACGATGCGTCGCTACGCCGACGAGCCGACCAAGTCGATCGGCCGCATCGTCCTCGATGCCTCGTTCTCGCCCGTCAAGCGCGTGAGCTACACCGTCGAGAGCGCCCGCGTCGAGCAGCGCACCGACCTGGACAAGCTGCTGGTCGAGATCGAGACCAACGGTGCGATCACCGCCGAGGACGCGGTGCGCGCCTCGGCCAAGATCCTGGTTGAACAGCTCGCCGTGTTCGCGCAGCTCGAGGGTGGCGAACTCGCCGCGTTCGACGCGCCCGCGCCGCGCAGCGCCCAGCAGTTCGATCCGATCCTGCTGCGTCCCGTGGACGAGCTGGAGCTCACCGTGCGTTCGGCCAACTGCCTGAAGGCCGAGAACATCTACTACATCGGTGACCTGATCCAGCGCACCGAGAACGAGCTGCTGAAGACCCCGAACCTGGGCCGCAAGTCGCTCAACGAAATCAAGGAAGTGCTCGCCTCGCGCGGCCTCACCTTGGGCATGAAGCTCGAAAGCTGGCCGCCGGCCGGCCTCGACAAGCGTTAAACCGCACGGGGCAGTACCTGATACGGCTGCCCTGACAACAAAGTCAAAGGAATCACCATGCGTCACGGACTCGGACTCCGCAAACTCAACCGCACCAGCTCGCACCGCCTGGCGATGCTGCGCAACATGATGAACTCGCTCATCGAGCACGAGGCCATCAAGACCACGGTCCCCAAGGCCAAGGAACTGCGCCGCGTCGTCGAACCGATGATCACGCTGGCCAAGAACCCCACCGTCGCCAACAAGCGCCTGGCCTTCGACCGCCTGCGCGACCGCGACAGCGTCGTGAAGCTCTTCAACGAACTCGGCCCGCGTTACCAGACGCGTCCGGGCGGCTACACCCGCATCCTGAAGATGGGCTTCCGCGTCGGCGACAACGCGCCCATGGCCCTCGTCGAACTGGTGGACCGTCCTGAAATTTCTGACGCCGCCGACGAGCAGAGCGACGCAGAATAAGCTATACTTTCTCTTCTGACGCGCGATGGAGCAGCCTGGTAGCTCGTTGGGCTCATAACCCAAAGGTCGCAAGTTCAAATCTTGCTCGCGCAACCAAATTCCAGAAGTTCAAAGGCCCTCGAAAGAGGGCCTTTTCTTTTGTCCGGGCACTTCCAGATCTCACGCTTTATCGGGCTGTGGTGGGCCCGCCGGTGCGAGGGGCGTCAGGGCCGGGCGGGCGCGCTCGCGCGCGCCTTGCGGCCCGCCGCAGCGGCGTCGTCAGTCGGGCACGACTGCCGTCACCTCGATCTCGATCTTGGCGCGGGTCTCGACCAGCGCAGCCACCTGCACGCAGGTCATGGCCGGGAAGTTGCGCCCCATCACCTCGCGATACACCGGCCCCAGTTCCGACAGGCGCCGCACGTACTCGTCGCGGTCCGTCACGTACCAGGTCATGCGCACCATGTGCTCCGGGGCGGCGCCGCCTTCCTTCAGCACCGCGGCGATGTTGCGCAGGGCCTGCGCGGTCTGGGCGATGAAGTCGTCGCTCTCGAACTGCTGTTCGGCGTTCCAGCCGATCTGGCCGCCGACGAAGATCATCGTGCCGCGGGCGGCCACGCCGTTGGCGTAGCCCTTGGGGGTTGCCCAGCCGGGCGGTTGGAGAAGTCGGTTCATCATGGTGTTGTCGTCGGTGTGTCGCCGAGCTGGCGCAGCTTGAAGCGCTGCAGCTTGCCCGTCTCGGTGCGCGGGAGCGCCGCCACGAAGGCCACCTCCCGTGGGTACTTGTAAGGGGCGATGGTGGCCTTGACGTGGTCCTGGAGCGCCTTGACCAGCGTCTCGTCGCCCAGCTGCCCGGGCCTGAGCACGCAGAAGGCCTTCACCACCATCCCGCGCTCGTCGTCCGGCTTGCCGACGACGGCGCATTCGGCCACGGCGGGGTGCTGCAGCAGCGCATCCTCGACCTCGGGGCCGCCGATGTTGTAGCCCGCGCTGATGATCATGTCGTCGGCACGCGACTGGTAGAAGAAGTAGCCGTCGGCGTCCTGCACGAAGGCGTCGCCGGGGTAGTTCCAGCCGTTCTTCACGTAATTCGCCTGCCGCGGATCGTCGAGGTAGCGGCAGCCGACCGGCCCGATGATCGCGAGCTTGCCGACCGTGCCGTGCGGCACCTCGCGGCCCGCGTCGTCGACCACCCGCGCAGTGAAGCCCGGCACGGCCTTGCCGACCGCGCCGCGCCGGACCTCGTCGCCGGC
The DNA here is from genome assembly GCA_031119395.1 of Pseudomonadota bacterium. Classification (GTDB taxonomy): domain Bacteria; phylum Pseudomonadota; class Gammaproteobacteria; order Burkholderiales; family Burkholderiaceae_C; genus Xenophilus. Next base: position 29,307 of record JAVHYA010000025.1, on the reverse strand, counting down.
GGCCGAGATGTAGATGTGGAAGACCTCCGTGCCGCCGATGCCGTCGAGCATCTCGATGCCGGTCGCCTCCTTCCACAGCTGCCGCGTGGCATCGGGCAGCGCCTCGCCGGCACTCACGCTGATGCGCAGGCTGGGCAGGCCCAGCCGTTGCGCGATCGGCGCCATCTGGCGGTAGAAGGTCGGCGCCGTGTAGCTGATCGTGGCCCCCACCTCGCGAATCGCCTGCACCATCGACTCGGGCGTGTAGCCCCGGTCGTGGAAGTACACCGAGGCACCGGCCCACATCGGGAAGATCAGCAGCCCGCCCAGCCCGAAGGTGAAGGCCAGCGGCGGCGACCCGATGACGATGTCGTCGGGCGTGGCCTTGAGGATGTGGCGCGGCCAGGTCTGGCACATGGCCAGCACGTCGCGGTGCGTCGTCACGGGCGCCTTGGGCTTGCCCGTGGTGCCCGAGGTGAAGGCCAGCAGCGCGATGTCGTCGGCCGCGGTGGGGCAGGCCGGCACGTGGTCGGGCTTGCCCCGCGCCATCGCCTCGAGCGAATCGGCCGCGTCGGGCGCATGGAAGGCGACGACGCGCGACAGCACCGGGTGCGCCTTCTGGGCGGCCAGCAGCTCGTCCAGCAGCCGCGCGTCGCACAGCGCGACGGTGGGCTGCGACTTCTCGATGATGTCGCCCAGTTCCTTGGCACGCAGCAGCGGCATCGTCGCGACCGCGATCAGCCCGGCCTTCACCACCGCCAGCCAGGCCAGCGCCATCGACGCCGAGTTGCCCCCGCGCAGCAGCACGCGGTTGCCCGGCACCAGGCCCAGGTCGCCGGTCAGCACCTGCGCGATGCGGCTGACCTCGGCCGCGGCGTCGCGGTAGGTCCAGGTGCGGCCTGCCTCGCGCAGCATCGGCCGCTCGCCCCAGCCCTTCGCGCTCACTGCCTTGTCCAGCAGCTCTTCCACCAGGTTGAGCTGGTCGGGCAGCTGCAGTTCCGGCAGGTCGTAGCGGAAGATCGGCAACTGCTCCGGCGGCGGCAGCCGGTCGTGCACGAAGCGGTCGGTCTGTGCGCTCGGATGGCTCATGCCGCGGCCCCTTTCAACACGGCCTTGCCGATGATGAGCTGCTGCACCTCGGTGGCGCCCTCGTAGATGCGCAGCGAGCGGATGTCGCGGTAGAGCGATTCGACCTTGGTGCCGACCTTCACGCCCAGCCCGCCGTGCAGTTGCAGCGCCATGTCGATCACGCGCTGGGCGTTCTCCGTGGCAGTCATCTTCGCCATCGCGGCTGCGGCGCTGATCGCGGGCGCTGCCGACGCATCGCCGCGTGCTTCCGCATCGTCGCGCAGCCAGGCTGCGCGGTAGGTCAGCAGCGCGCCGGCGTCCACCAGCGCGGCCATCTCGCCGAGCTTGGCCTGCGTGAGCTGGAAGTCGGCCAGGGTCTGGCCGAACATGCGGCGCGATTGCGCATGCGCCACGGCCTCGGCCAGCGCCCGGCGCGCCATGCCCAGCGCCGCCCCGGCCACCGAGGCGCGAAAGATGTCCAGCGTGCGCATGGCCAGCTTGAAGCCGCCGTTGCGCTCGCCCAGCTGCGCGTCGGCGGGCAGCGCGCAGTGCTCGAAGCGCAGCGTGGCCAGCGGATGCGGTGCCATCAGCGCGATGTGCTCGGAGGTGTCGAGGCCCGGGGCCTGCGCGTCGACGATGAAGGCCGTGATGCCGCGTGCGCCGGCATCGGGCTCGGTCTTGGCGAACACGCAGTAGAAGTCGGCGAGGCCGCCGTTGCTGATCCAGGTCTTCTCGCCGTCGAGCCGCCAGCCGTCGGCCGTGGGCTGCGCGCGCAGCGCCATGGCCGCCACGTCGGATCCTGCCTGCGGCTCGCTCAAGGCGAAGGCGGCGATCTTCTCGCCGCTGGCCACGGCGCGCAGGTAGCGCGCCTGCTGCGCGGGCGTGCCGGCCAGCGTGATCGCCCCGCTGCCCAGGCCCTGCATGGCGAAGGCGAAGTCGGCCAGCGGCGAGTGGAAGGCCAGCGTCTCGCGCAGCAGCACCAGGGCGCGCGAGTCGAGACGCTCCAGCGCGCCGCCCGCGGCCGCCGGCACGCAGTAGCGCAGCCAGCCGCCCGCGCCCAGGCGGCGCACCCAGTCGCGGCAGGCCGCGCGGTCGTCGTGCTCGTCGACCGTCTGGGCGGCAGCCCAGGGCAGCAGGTCGCGCGCCAGGCTGCGGTGCTCCTCACCGAAGAGGGGCAGCGCCAGGTGCGCCGTGGGCGGCACCAGCGTCGTGGGGACGAAGCTCATCGGAAAACCTCCGTGCGGCAGGTGGCGGTGCGCAGGGTGTGGGGACGGCGCGGTGCGGCGTGCATGGCTCAGTCGCCGCCGAACTCGGGCTGTCGCTTGGCCGAGAAGGCCTCGTAGGCGCGACGGAAGTCCTCGGTCTGCATGCAGATGGCCTGCGCCTGGGCTTCGGCCTCGATGGCCTGCTCGATGGTCATGGCCCATTCCTGCGACAGCATGGTCTTGGTCATGCCGTGCGCGAAGGTCGGGCCGCGTGCCAGCTCGCGCGCCATCGCCGTGGCGGCCTCGAGCAGTGCGCCGCTCTCGTGCAGCGCATTGAAGAAGCCCCAGGCCAGGCCTTCGTCGGCCTTCATGGCGCGGCCGGTGAAGAGCAGCTCCGATGCCCGGCCCTGGCCGATCACGCGCGGCAGCAGCGCGCAGGCGCCCATGTCGGCGCCCGCGAGGCCCACGCGGGTGAAGAGGAAGGCGGTCTTCGTCGCCGGCGTGCCGTAGCGCAGGTCGCAGGCGAGGGCGATCATCGCGCCCGCTCCGGCACACACGCCGTCGATCGCGCCGACGATCGGCTGCGGGCACTGGCGAATGGCCTTCACCAGGTCGCCCGTCATGCGCGTGAACTCCAGCAGCTCGGGCATGCGCATCTGGGTGAGCGGGCCGATGATCTCGTGCACATCGCCGCCGGAGCAGAAGTTGCCGCCCGCGCCGGTGACCACGATCGCCTTGACGTCGGTGGCGTAGACCAGGGCGCGGAACAGGTCGCGCAGCTCCGCGTACGAGTCGAAGGTCAGCGGGTTCTTGCGCTCGGGCCGGTTGAGCGTGACGGTGCCCACGCCGTCTTCGAAATGCCAGGCGAAATGCCTGGCCACGTAGGGCGCCTTGGCCTCGAACTGCGCGCGCATGGGATTGCCTGCGCCGATGTAGTGCTTCATGCGGTCTCCGGGGTGGCCTGCTGGCCGGGGGTGGATGCGGGTTGCTGTCGACGCTGGACATCGGCCTTGACCTTGCCGAGCAGCTTGTGGAGCTGGGCGATCTCGCGCTCGCTCAATGCGGCGAAGGCGTCGACGATCCAGCCCTCGTGCTGCTGCGCCATTTCCTGGAAGGCCTTGCGGCCCCGGGCGGTGAGCCGCACGCGCCAGGCGCGGCGGTCGCCCTCGACGTCGACGCGCTCGACCAGGCCCTCGGTCACGAGCTGGTCGGTGATGCCGGTGACGTTGCCGCCGGTCACCATCATGCGGCGCGAGAGCTCGCTCATCTTCATGCCCTCGGGCGCGCGCTCGAGCTGCGACATCAGATCGAAGCGCGGCAGCGTCGTGTCGAAGCGCTCGCGCAGGGCGCCGCGCACCTGCTTCTCGATCAGCTGCGTGCAGGTCAGCAGGCGCAGCCACAGGCGCAGCGCCTCGGGGTGTTCGCTGTGGGCGCGGGCTTCGAGGTCCATCAGCGGCGCGCTCCACGGAAAAGGGACAGGGTTCGCATGGCGGTTGCTACTCCTCGTTTGCTATCTTTCCAGTAGCTGCCTGCGCACCACCGGCGGGCGCTGCAGCCACTTTCTGCTTGGAAATCTCACGGTACATCTGGTCGCGTCCCGCCAGGTACTGCACCGGCCAGTCGACGTCGCGGCTCTCCAGCTGTGCCGCCTGGTGCAGCGTCCAGGCGGGGTCCGCGAGGTGCGGCCGCGCCACGGCGCACAGGTCGGCGCGGCCGGCGGCGATGATGCTGTTGGCCTGGTCGGCGTCGGTGATGGCGCCCACGGCGATGGCGCCGATGGCGACCTCGTTGCGGATGCGGTCGGCAAAAGGCGTCTGATACATGCGGCCGTACACCGGCCGTGCATCGCGCGTGGTCTGGCCGGAGGAGACGTCGATGAAGTCGCAGCCCGCGTCCTTGAACAGGCGCGCCATCGTCACCGCGTCGTCGGGCGTGTTGCCGCCCGGCGCCCAGTCGTGCGCCGAGATGCGCACGCTCATGGGCCGCCCGGCCGGCCAGGCGGCGCGCATGGCGGTGAACACCTCGAGCGGGTAGCGGCAGCGGTTCTCCAGGCTGCCGCCGAATTCGTCGGTGCGCTGGTTGGTCAGCGGACTCAGGAAGGACGCCAGCAGGTAGCCGTGCGCGCAGTGCAGTTCGAGCCAGTCGAAGCCCAGCTCGGCCGCGCGGCGCGTGGAGGCGACGAACTGGTCGCGCAACGAGTCCATCTGCGCGCGGCCGATGGCCGTGGGCACCTGGTTGTGCTCGCCGTAGGCGAGGGCGCTGGCGGCCAGCAACGGCCAGTTGCCCTCGGGCAGCGGCTCGTCGGTGCCCTCCCAGCCCACGCGCGTCGAGCCCTTGGGGCCGCTGTGCCCCAGCTGCAGGCCGATGCATGCGCTGGTCTGGGTGTGGACGAAGTCGACGATGCGCCGGAACGCCGAAGCCTGCGCGTCGTTGTAGAGCCCCGGGCAGCCGGGCGTGATGCGGCCCTCGGGCGTCGGGCTCGTCATCTCGACGAAGACCAGGGCGGCGCCGCCCAGCGCACGGGCACCCAGGTGCACGAGGTGGAAGTCCTGCGGCACGCCGTCGATGGCGCTGTAGGTGGCCATGGGTGAGACGACGATGCGGTTCTTCAGCGTCAGCTCGCGCACCTTCAAGGGCATCAGCATCGGCAGCCGCCTGCCGGCGCTCCCTGCGGCGGGCATGCGCCCACTCCCTCCCTGGAAGGGGGAGGGCCCCTGCGCGTTCAGCCAGGACTCGTACTGGCCGAGCCAGGCCGCGTCGCGCAGGCGGAGGTTCTCGTGGCTGATGCGCTGGCTGCGCGTGAGCAGCGAGTACGCGAACTGCTCGATCTCCATGCCGCTGTAGCGCTGCACGTTCTCGAACCACTCGGTGCTGTTGCGCGCGGCGTTCTGGATCTTGAGCACCTCCACGCTGCGGCGCGCCTCGTAGGCCTGCAGCACCTCGTCCAGCGCTTCGTCGCGGTCGAACTCGCGCGCGAGGTCGATCGCGTCCTCGAGGGCGAGCTTGGTGCCCGAGCCGATGGAGAAGTGCGCCGTGTGGGCCGCGTCGCCCATCAGCACCACCGGCACCGCCCGGCCGTCGACGTCGATGCGGTGGGTCCAGCGGCCACACACCACGCGCGGGAAGCGGATCCAGATCGCCGAGCCGCGCAGGTGCGCCGCGTTGCTGATCAGCGCATGGCCATCGAGGTACTTCGCGAAGAGCTTCTCGCAGAAGGCCACGGCCTCGGGCTGCTCCATGCGGTCGAGGCCGTGCGCGCGCCACACGTCCTCCGGCGTCTCGACGATGAAGGTGGAGGTGTCGGCATCGAACTGGTAGGCATGCGCCTGGAACCAGCCGTGCTCGGTCTTCTCGAAGGCGAAGGTGAAGGCGTCGAAGCGCTTCTTCGTGCCCAGCCACACGAAGCGGCACAGGCGGGTGTCGATGTCGGGCTGGAAGGCCTCGGCATAGCGCTGGCGGATGCGGCTGTTCAGGCCGTCGCTGGCAATCACCAGGTCGGCGCCGTACTCGCGTGCCAGTGCCTGGTCGTCGGTCACGTCGCGCTCGAAGACGAGTTTCACACCCAGGGCCAGGCAGCGTTCCTGCAGGATGTTGAGCAGCCGCTTGCGGCCGATGCCCGAGAAGCCGTGGCCGCCCGAGCGCACGCTGCGGCCCTTGAAGAAGACCTCGATGTCGTCCCAGTGATGGAAGTCGCGGCCGATCTCGGCCGCACTCGGCGGATCGGCCTCGCGCAGGTTGTCCAGCGTCTGGTCCGACAGCACCACGCCCCAGCCGAAGGTGTCGAAGGGACGGTTGCGCTCCACCACCGTGATCTCCAGCGCGGGTTGGCGCGCCTTCATCAACAGGGCGAAGTACAGGCCGGCGGGCCCGCCGCCGATGCAGAGCACGCGTTTCATGGCAGAGGTCGGGCTGTTCATGGATGAATAGTTTAAGCTTCAAGTATTGGCTGTCAATGGGGCGGCCCCGTGGGCGTCGCGCGACCGGGCGTGGCTCCGGCAGGCGGGCAGGCGAGCGCTGTTCCTGCAAAGTCGCTCGGCTTGTGCCAACATTTGCAACGTGCCGATGCCGTTGTGAAAATTCATTGCCATGTTGAGCCTGGTCCCCAAGATCGAATCCCAACTCGCCTCGCTTCCGGTTCCCGTTTCACTTCAGCTGCCTGACGGCGCGCGCATCGACCAGCCCGGTGCGCGCGTGCGGCTGAGCTTCTCGTCCTGGACGTCGCTCGCCAAGCTGGCGCAACAGCAGGTGGGCGGCGTCGGCGAGGACTACGTCGAGGGCCGCGTCGGCATCGAGGGCACGATGCGCGACCTGATGGCCCTGGCGGCCGCGCTGGTGCCGGGCAAGCCCATCGAGAGCAACAGCGGCTGGTGGACGCGGCTGCTGCACAACGCCAAGTCGCGCGGCACGCACACCCAGCGCAAGGACGCCGAGCAGATCCAGTTCCATTACGACGTCTCGGACGATTTCTACGCCCTGTGGCTCGACCCGCGGCGCGTGTATTCCTGCGCCTACTTCCGCACGCCCGAGCTCGACCTGGCGGGCGCGCAGGACGCCAAGCTCGACCACATCTGCAGGAAGCTCATGCTGCAGCCCGGCGAGCGCTACCTGGACATCGGCTCCGGCTGGGGCGGCCTGCTGCTGTGGGCGGCCGAGCACTACGGGGTGGATGCGACCGGCATCACGCTGTCGAAGAACCAGCACGCGCACGTCACGCGGCTGATCGAAGAAAAAGGCCTCGCTGGTCGGGTGCGCGTCAGGCTCATGGACTACCGCGAGCTCAAGGCCGACCAGCCCTTCGACAAGATCTCGTCGATCGGCATGTTCGAGCACGTGGGCAGCGCCAACATGGGCGAGTATTTCCGCGACGTTCATGCGCTGCTGCGGCCGGGCGGCCTCACGCTCCAGCACGGGATCACCTCGGGCCACCTGGACCACAAGCAGATGGGCGCCGGCATGGGCGACTTCATCGAGAAGTACATCTTCCCCGGTGGCGAGATCCTGCACGTCACGCGCATCCTCACCGACACGGCGGCGGCCGGCCTGGAGATGGTCGACACCGAGAACCTGCGCCCGCACTACGCACGCACGCTGTGGGCCTGGTCCGATGCGCTGGAGGCGCGGCTGGACGAGGCGCGGGCCGTGCTGGTGCGCACGGCCGGCCCCGAGAAGGGCGAGCGCATCCTGCGCGCGTACCGGCTGTACCTGGCCGGTTCGGCGATGAGCTTCGAACAGGGCTGGATCGCGCTGCACCAGATGCTGTCGGCCCGACCCGATGGTGCGGTGTCGTCCCACTCGATGCGCGGGGCGCAGTCGGTGTACCCTTTCGCCCGCGATTACATCTACAAGTAAGAAAGGGGATCGCCCATGCTCTATCGCTTCAAATCCCAGGCCAGCGCCGACGTCGTCATGCTGGAAACCAATGCACGGCAGTTGCTGGACATCATCGGCAAGACGGCCGGCTCGGCCGGCGTCATCACCGTCGACCAGATGCCCGGCGCGATCTCGGCGCTGGAGGCGGCCGTGGCGCTCGAAGCGCACAGCGCCAGGCACAACCATGACGCACATGCCGCCGAGGACCACGATGCCGAGGCCGAGGCGCAGCACGTGGGCCTGCACCAGCGCGCCACGCCGCTGCTGCACATGCTCAAGGAGTCCCTCGGCGAGCAGAAGGACATCGTCTGGAATACCTGACTGCGCGCCATTTGGATGGCCTCATTGCGCGTGGCCATCCCATTCCCCCTCAAGGGGGCGGCACCGGCGGCCCGGCCAAGCCGGTTGCGCGGTGTCTCCCGGTCCGGCGCCGCTGACGCGACACCATCGGAAGAAAGAACAAAGGCCGCGCCCATCGGAGCGCGGCCTTTGTCTTGGAGGACACGAACTCAGTCGACCGTCGCGCCCGAATCCTTGACCACCTTGGCCCACTTCACGTGCTCGTCGGCGATGAGCTTGGTGAACTGCGCCGGCGTGTTGCCGCTGGGGATGGCGCCCTGGGCCTGCATCTTCTCCTTGACTTCCGGCGTGCCCAGCGACTTGGCCACCGCCTGCTGGACCTTGTTCACGATCTCGGGTGACGTCCCCGCAGGGGCGAGCAGGCCGAACCACGAGCTCGCCTCGTAGCCCTTGAGCGCGGGGCCGCCGGCTTCCTCGACCGTGGGCACGTCGGGCAGCGCGGACGAACGCTGCGAACTGGTCACCGCCAGCGCCACCAGCTTGCCGCCCTTGATCTGCTGCATCGACGAGGGCAGGTTGTCGAACATCACGTCGGCGTTGCCGGCCACCATGTCCATGAGCGCCGGGCCGGAGCCCTTGTAGGGCACGTGCGTCATCTGCGTGCCGGTCATGCTCTTGAACAACTCGCCCGCGAGATGGATCGAGGTGCCGCTGCCGCTGGAGGCCATGTTGAGCTTGTTCGGGTGCGCCTTGAGGTACTTCACGAAGTCCTGCACGTTGGCGATGCCCAGTTGCTTGGCCTTCTCGGCATTCATCTCCATCACGTTCGGCACGGCCGCCACCAGCGTGATGGGCACGAAGTCCTTGATCGGGTCGAAGGGCAGCGACTTGTACAGCGCGCGGTTGATGCCGTGCGTGCCCACCGTGCCCATGAGCAGGGTGTAGCCGTCGTTGGGCGCCTTGGCCACCAGCTCGGCGCCGATGTTGCCGCCGGCGCCGGCGCGGTTGTCGACGATGAACTGCTGGCCGAAGGCCTTCGACAGCTCGGGCGCCACCGCGCGCGCCAGGATGTCGGTGGTGCCGCCGGGCGCGAAGGGCACGACGATCTTCACCGGCTTGCTCGGCCACGTGTCGGCACTCGCCGTGTTTGCTATCAAAAAGAGAGCGGCTGCCGCAGATGCAGCAAGCGCAGCGCGCCGATTCGGCTTGAAAGTCATCAGGAGGTCTCCTCGGGATTCACGGACAGGAATGCCAGCGCCTCGCGCAGCGGCTGCCCGGTCTGCAGACCCAGTGCGGCCGCGGCCGGGTTGACGTGGCTCAGCACGCCCTCGTCGAGCGTGCTGCGTGCTTCGCCGATGCGCGCGCTGTCGTGGGCCACCGCGCAGGCCGCCAGCGCGTGCGCCTGCAGGAAGTCCAGCGCGGCGACACCGGCGGCGTCGCGGCCCACGCCCGCGTCGTTGAACACGCTGAGCGCCGGCCGCGCCACGAGCGCGTAGCGCGCCGAACTCAGCCCGCCATGCGATCCGCTCACCGCCACGCAGCCGGCATCGGTGGCGCGCAGTTCGGTGATCGAGTCGACGACGCGCAGGCACATCGGCATGGCGTCGTTTGTAGCGGCCCGGCGACGATCCGCCGCGGGTGGAAACCCCGGGGCCGTCGGGGTTGCCGCAGGCCCTGGCATGCGTGCCACACACAACAGCCTCGGCTTGGCCCTCGTCCTCGTCGCCACCGCGTGCCGAGGTCTATCCCAAGGAAGGCCTCGTCCAGGCGCGCAAGAAGGACGACGGCGGTGGCAAGGCCACGCTCGCCGATGAATACGCCTTCACGCGCGACAAGGCCACGAAGGGCCAGGCCATCGACGAGATCAGCCGGCTCACGCTGCAGCCGGGTGATTCCATCGGCTGCCACAGGCACACGACCGACGAGCACACCCACGTCATCGCCTCGGGCACCGGTACCTTCAAGGACAAGGACGGCGAGGACGTGCCGGTGAAGGCCGGCGACGTGACCATCGTGCGCCAGGGCGAGTCGCACGGGCTCACGAACACCGGCAGGGTGCCGCTGGTCTTCGTCGACGTGATCGCGCAGCAGCAGCCGCGCCGCTCAATCGGCGCGCATGCGCCGGGCGAAGTCGGCGGTCCTGAATCGCTCCAGCACGAAGTCCACGAACACGCGCGTCTTCGCCGGCAGCAGCGTGCGGCTCGGGTAGTAGAGGTACACGCTGCCCACCTCCTGGTACCAGCCCGGCAGCAGCCGCACGAGCTCGCCGCGGGCGAGCGAGGCGGCGACGAAGGGCATCGGCAGCAGGGCCGCGCCCAGGCCCAGGCGCGCCGCTTCGGCGATCGCCTCGGGGTCGTTGAAGATGGCACGCGGGCGCGGGCCCTCCACGGTCACTTCGCCCTGCGTCGCATGCCGCAAGGTCCAGGCCCGCACGCGGCCGGTGGGCGTGGAGCGGCGCAGCAGGCCGTCCAGCGCCGCGAGCTCGGCCGGGTGTTGCGGCATCGCGCGACCGGCCAGGTAGCGCGGCGCCGCGACGGGCACCACGTGGATCGGCGCCAGCGCGCGCGCCACCAGCCCCGCCGACAGCTCGAAGCCGCCGCCGATCGCCGCGTCGAAGCCTTCGCCCACCAGGTCCGCCGCCCGGTTGTCGAAGTGCCAGTCGGGCACGATGGCCGGGTAGCGGGCGAGGAAGTCGGCCAGCAGCGGCAGCACATGCTCGCGGCCGAAGCCCAGTCCGAGACTGAGCTTGAGCGTGCCCGCAGGCTGGCCGTCGTGCCGGGCCGCGTCGTCCACGGCGTCCTGCAGCGTCGCGAGGCCGCCCGCCACCTGCTGCAGGAAGCGCTCGCCGGTTTCGGTCAGCGTCAGGCGCCGCGTGCTGCGCTGGAAGAGGCGCACGCCGAGCCGAGCCTCCAGCCGAGCGACGTTCTTGCTCACCGCCGCCGGCGTCAGGCCCAGGCGGCGGGCGGCTTCGGAAAAGCTGCCGCCCTCGGCGCTGCGGACAAAGGATTCGAGGTGGCTGAGCGGCTCCATGGCCGGTGATTTTCAACCCACGGTTGAAATTGATGGGGCCTTTCGGCGGCTACCGCAGGTGTTCGCCTGTCTCCACACTGGCGTCCTGGCCGGTGCACACCGCATCGACCGCCCAAGAGCCAAAGGACTTCGCCATGACCACCGCTTCCTCTTCCGCTTCATCCACCTCCGCCCGGCCGCTGGCCGGCCAGGCCGCCTTCGTCACCGGCGGCTCGCGCGGCATCGGCGCCGCCATCGTGCGTCGGCTCGCGCGCGACGGCGCGGCCGTCGCCTTCAGCTACAGCGCCGCGCAGGCGCAGGCCGACGCGCTGGTGCGCGACATCCAGGCCGAGGGCGGGCGCGCCCGCGCCTTGCGCATCGACAGCGCCGACGCCGCCGCGCTGCAGGCCGGCATCGACGAGGCGGCGCGCGAGTTCGGCCGCCTCGACATCCTCGTCAACAACGCCGGCGTGCTGCGCCTGGGCAGCGTCGACACCTTCTCGCTCGAGGACCTGGACCGCACCCTGGCCGTGAACGTGCGCGCCGTGTACGTCGGCGCACAGGCCGCGGCCCGCCACATGGGCACGGGGGGCCGCATCGTCAACATCGGCAGCACGAATGCCGACCGCATGCCCTTTGCCGGCGGCAGCGCGTATGCGATGAGCAAGGCCGCGCTCAAGGGCCTGGTGCAGGGCATGGCGCGCGACCTCGGCCCGCGCGGCATCACCATCAACAACGTGCAGCCCGGGCCGATCGACACCGAGATGAACCCGGCCGACGGCGAGATGGCCGAGGGCGTGCGTTCGTTCATGGCGCTGCCGCACTACGGCCACACCGACGACATCGCGGGCATGGTGGCCTACCTGGTCGGGCCCGAAGGCGGCTTCGTGACGGGCGCCAGCCTGAACATCGACGGCGGCTTCGCGGCCTGAATGCATGTCCTGCAGCTGGAGCCAGCTCCAGCTGCGGCCATACCCGCGCGCGCGACACGGGATGCGCGGCTGATGCACCCTGCACGCCCGTCGTCGTCCCTGTCGACGGCTGCAAGGAGCTTCATCGCATGCGCTACATCCCCCTGGGCCGCACCGGCCTCTTCGTTTCCGAGCTGTGCCTCGGCACCATGACCTTCGGCGGCGGCGACGCCGGCATCTGGGGCCAGATCGGCCGGCTCGACCAGGCCGAGGCCGACGGCCTGGTGGGCCGTGCGCTCGAGGCCGGCATCAACTTCATCGACACGGCCAACGTATACGCCGACGGCAACTCCGAGGTCATCACCGGCCAGGCGCTGAAGAACCTGAAGGTGCCGCGCGAGAACGTCGTCGTCGCCACCAAGGTGCTGGGCGAGACGGGCACCAAGGGGCCCAACTCGCGCGGCCTCTCGCGCTACCACGTCCTGGAGGCATGCAAGGCCAGCCTGAAGCGCCTGCAGCTCGACCACATCGACCTCTACCAGGTGCACGGCTTCGACCCGGCCACGCCGGTCGAGGAGACGCTGGACGCGCTGGACACGCTGGTGCGGCACGGCCACGTGCGCTACATCGGCGTGTCCAACTGGGCCGCCTGGCAGATCGCGAAGGCGCTGGGCACCTCGGAGCGGCTGGGCCTCGCGCGCTTCCAGTCGCTGCAGGCCTACTACACCATCGCCGGCCGCGACCTGGAGCGCGAGCTGGTGCCGATGATGCGCAGCGAAGGCGTCGGCCTGATGGTGTGGAGCCCGCTGGCCGGCGGCCTGCTCAGCGGCAAGTACGGCCGCGCGCAGCAGGCCGAAGCCGGCAGCCGCCGCACCGCCTTCGACTTCCCGCCCGTGAACAAGGACCGCGCGTGGGATTGCGTCGACGCCATGCGCGGCATCGCCGAGGCCCAGGGCGTGTCGGTGGCGCAGATCGCACTGGCCTGGCTGCTGCACCAGCCGGTGGTGACCTCGGTGATCGTGGGTGCCAAGCGCATCGATCAGCTCGAGGACAACATCGCCGCCACGCAGGTGCGCCTGAGCGCGCAGGACCTGCAGACGCTCGATGCCGTGAGCGCGTTGCCGTCCGAGTACCCGGGCTGGATGCTGTCGCGCCAGGGTGATGCCCGGCGCGCGCAGATCGCCGCCGCGGCGCCGGGCCGCTGAAGGCCTTCAGCCGCCGGCCTGGGCGTCGGCGGCCACGCTGGCCAGCAGGGTGTCGAGGATGCCGTCGAGCCGGCTCAGGTCGGCCGGCTTGACCTTGGCGAACAGCGCCGCCTCGCGCGCCTGGGCCAGTGCACCCACCGTGTTGCACAGCGTCCTGCCCGCGCTCGTCAGGTAGAGCCGGCTGCGCCGCTGGTCGGCCGGGTCGTCGTGGCGCTGCAGCCGGCGCCGGCGCGACAGGCCCGCGATGGCGCGGCTCGCGCTCATCTTGTCCAGGCCCGTCAGCTCGGCGACCTGCGTTGCCGTGAGGCCCGGCTCGGCGCCGAGCAGCGACAGCACCCGCCATTCGTTCAGCGTCAGCTGGTGCTGCCGGCCGATCGATTCCTGGAACGGCCTGGCCGTGAGGTTGACCACACGTGCGAGCTTGAAGAAGAGCGGGTCCATGCGCCATTGTGGGCATGCCGTGCGCCGAAGGAAAGCGAAATCGCCCAAGTGCAATCGGCCGCCAGCGCCCGCCAGACGGGCACTGGCGCCAAATTCGTCACGATCGTGACGATCTTCTTCTTGAGGTGGATCTCGCGCGCTCCGCTCAGCCCGCGAGCCGGCGCGCCGCTGCAGCGACCGCCTCGGCCGTGACGCGGGATTGCGCTTCCAGCACCGGCGCGTAGCCCACCGGGATGCGCGGCGCGCCAAGGCGCGCGACGCGGCAGCCCGTGGCCTCGGCCGCGGTGGCCGCGACCTCGGCGCCGAAGCCCGCGGCCTGCACCGCCTCGTGCACCACCAGCAGCCGGCCGGTGCGGCCGCAGCTGTCGAGCACGGCCTCGCGGTCCCAGGGCCAGAGCGTGCGCAGGTCGATCAGGTCGACCGCGATGCCCTCGCTGGCCAGCGTTTCGCAAGCCGCGGCGCACACCTGCACCTGCCGGCTCCAGCTCACCATCGTGAGCGCATCGCCGCTGCGCAGGCGCGCCGCGCGCCCGAGCGGCACGATGAGCGATTCGTCCACCGGCCCGGTCGTACCCCACAGCGCCTTGTGCTCGATGTAGACCACCGGGTCCTCGCAGGCGATGGCCGCACGCAGCAGGCTGAAGTTGTCCTGCGGCGTGGACGGGCACACCACCACCACGCCCGGCAGGTGGGCGAACCAGGCTTCGAGCGACTGCGAGTGCTGCGCGGCCGATGCGTCCCAGATGCCGCCCGGCATGCGCGCCACCAGCGGCACGCGCCCCTGGCCGCCGAACATGAAGCGGTTCTTCGCGGCCTGGTTGACCAGCTCGTCCATGCCGCACAGCGCGAAGTCGACCACACGCATCTCGACCACGGGCTTCAGGCCGGCGAGCGCCATGCCCACGCCCGCGCCCATGATCGCCGCCTCGCTGATCGGCGTGTCGATGATGCGGTCGCTGCCGAAGCGCGGCTGCAGGCCCCTGTACTGGCCGAAGATGCCGCCGCGGCCGACGTCCTCGCCGAGCACCACCACGCGCGGGTCGGCGTCCATCTCGTGCGCGACCGCGCGCACGGCGGCGTCGGCGTATGTCGTCTGTTCGTTCATTTCCACTGGCCCTCGCCGAGGGTCTGTACGTCGGTGAAGGCGTCGGCGGCCTGCGGCCAGGGCGCGGCGTCGGCGGCGGCCAGCGCGGCGTGGACCTCGGCATGCGCTTCGTTCTCGACGGCGGCCAGCGCCGCCGCGTCCACGCCGCCGGCCAGCAGGCGGTTGCGCGCCCGCGCGATCGGGTCGGTCTGCAGCGCGGCCTGCAGTTCGGCCGGGTCGCGGTAGGCCGCCGGGTCGACCGAGACGTGGCCCTTCACGCGGTAGGTGAGCGCGTGCAGCAGGCGTGGGCCTTCGCCGGCGCGCACCTGGGCCACCAGGCGCTGCGCGGCCTCATGCACGGCGAAGACGTCGTTGCCGTCGACCTGCGTCGCGGGGATGTCCATCGACCCGGCGCGCGCGGAGGCGCCGTCGCCCGCGGTCATCGGGCCGCTGGCGGTGGTGGCGCTCCAGCGGTTGTCCTCGCACACGAAGAGCACCGGCAGGGCATACACGCGCGCCCAGTTCAGCGATTCGAGAAAGGGCCCGCGGTTGATGGCGCCATCGCCGAAGAAGCAGGCGGTGATCGCCGCCCTTTTCTGCAGCTTCTGGGCATGTGCCGCACCCACGGCGATCGGCAGGCCCGCGGCGACGACGCCGTTGGCGCCGAGCATGCCGACCGAAAAGTCGGCGATGTGCATCGAGCCGCCCTTGCCGCCGTTGAAGCCCGTGGCCTTGCCGAACAGCTCGGCCATCATGCGGCCGAGGTCGGCGCCCTTGGCCAGCGTGTGGCCGTGGCCGCGGTGCGTGGACGTGAGGTAGTCGTCCGGGTGCAGGTGCGCGCAGACGCCGGCGGGCACGGCCTCCTGCCCGGTGGACAGGTGCAGCGGCCCGCGCACCTTGGCGGTGCCGGCCGCCTGCTGACCATAGGCGCTGACGCCGCCCTGGCTGGCGGCTTCGGCGGCGTTCTCGAAGGCGCGAATGCGCACCATCGTGCGGTAAAGATCCAGGGCCTGCGGCCCCGAAAGCGCGGAATGCATCTTGTCTCCAGCGCACGTGCAGCGTGCGTTCCGGGCAAAATCGTAACGAACGTGACTAATTCGGGGCGAGGGGGCTAACCCTGGGCGGGCGGATTCGCACGCCGCCTGTCGACGCCCGACCTCCTGAGCCAAGGCCGCATCGGCCGGAACGCCGGCCGGCGCGCCGAGGACCTCACGTTCATCCAGGGCTTCTCGTTCGCGGTCGGCAGCACCATGGAGGAGGCGTGGCGCAAGTCCGAGGAGATCGACCGGTGGGCGAGCTACGACGGCATGGCGGCGCACATCAGCCGCAGCATGGGCATCGACCTGGGCGGCCTGGACCCCGGCATGACGGTCGAGCAGTCCAACATGTCCGGCGTGCAGGGCCGCCGATCCGCCCACGCTGCTCGTGTGCATTCACAAAGGCGCGTCCGCCCATGACGCCATCGCCGCCGCCGGCATCCTGGCCGTCGACGTCATGGCCTTTCCCGACCAGGACCTGGTCCATGCATTCGGCGATCCGCCTCGCCGCGGCGAGCGGTTCCAGCAGGGCGATTCGACCAGCGTTTCCATCGCCCGGGTGTCCGGGAGCCGCCATCGTGATGGCGGCCGGCGGCCGGGCCTACAGCGCGCCGGGTGTGCTGTCGGCGAAGTCGGTGTGTCGCTGGCGGGGTGGAGGCAGCGGCTCCGGTGCATCGGCACGCAGCACGGTGTTGCGGCGGCGCAGTTCATGGTGCGCGTCCCCGGAAACCAGTTCGTACCCGTGGCGGCCATCGAATTCCAGCACTTCGTGGGCCCACGCGGCGTGTGCCGCAACCGCCGTCGCGCGCGCCTCGCCTTGCTCGCCCCATGCAAGCCGATGCAGGAGCGTCCAGTGCAGGCGGACGCGGCGATGCACGAACAGGCTCAGGACGAAGCGGAACTTGTGATCGGACAGGCGCAACGCACCTTGCCCGGCGATCTCGACGGTCCGGCCCGGCGTTTGCAGCACGTAGTTGCCGAATCGCGTGCGCCAGTTGGCAGGGGCGGGGTGCAGTCCGACGAAGCGCCGGACCTTGTTCAACAGCGACGGCGTGTCCGCATGCATGAAGGTCAGGTCGCGCCGGGCGGACATCGGCAGCCGCACCGATGGCCGGGCGCCTTTGTCGACGATCACCAGCGTCGGCACGCCCGGCGGCACGCGCAGCGACCAGACCCAGTCATGGTCGGGCTGCCGCTGGTCGACCACCAGCAGGTCGCAGTCGAGCGCTGCGCCGCGCCTGGGCAGCGTGTCGCGCAGCAGGCGCAGGTCGATCAGGCACCCTGGGTGGGGCAGGACGCTGGCGGACACGGCCGACCACAGCGCCGGATCCGCCGCCAGAAGCGCGGCTCTCAGCATCAACTCCCTTTCCGGCCGCTCAGGCGGCCCGTTCAGTCTCTTTTCTTGCGCGCCAGCAGATCGAGCCGCAAGCGCAGTTCCTCATCCTGCATCGGGGTGCAGATGAAGTCGGTGCCGGGCTGTGCCAGGAACTCCCTGAGCGATGGCTTGAGGACTTCCAGTTCGGTGGCGTGCGCCATGAACAGCACGGGGCGCTCGGCATCCCGTGCGACCTGGCGGCAGATGTCCAGCACCTCCCGCCGCTCGTCCGGCGTGCGCGGGTGCAGGGCGATCCCCGCCGCGTCGAAGCCGGCCCCGCGCTCGAGCGCACGGCTCAAGTCGCGCGGGGTCTTGAAATGCACGCAGTCGTAGCCGATGGCCTGGATCGCGTCGGCCGAGCACAGACGCTGCAGCTCATCCGATTCCACAAGGGCAAAAATCGAACTCGACAAGGTGCCCTCTCAATTGCCGCCGACCACCTCGATCTCCACCCGGCGATTCGGCTGCAGGCACTTGACCAACTCGGGCGTGGCGCGCGTGCCTTCGCAGTCGGTCACCAGCGGCTGCCGCTTGCCCATGCCGACAGCGCGCACCTTCGCGCGGTCCAGGCCCGAATCCAGCAGCAGGCCGCGCACGGTGTCGGCGCGCGCTTGCGAGAGCGTCTGGTTGTACGCGTCGGTGCCCAGGCGGTCGGTGTGGCCCGTCACGGTGATGTAGTGCAGCACCTTGAAGTTGGCCCGAATCTCCGATGCCAGTCGCGCAATGCGCTCACGTCCTTCGGGCAGCAGGTCATCCGGCCTCGAGCCGTCGAAGCGGAACAGGCCATCGGCGCTGAGCGACACCTTCTGCGGCGGCATGAGCGTCGTTTGTGCGGGGATGATCGGCGTGATGGCCGGCGGATTGGCCAGCGCCGAGCACTCCACCGTCTTCCACCATGCGCCGATCACCAGCGGGGTGTCGTCGTAGCGGACCATGTACTGACAGGTCTTGTACTCGCTGCCGGTGGTGCGCAAATGGAAGATGTAGTTCCACTCCTTCACCCCCCACAGGCCTTCGCTGAAATGTGGCCAGCCCAGCAGTTCGCGCACCTGGTCCTTGCCCATGCCCGGCGCCATCTTGCGCACGTTGTCGAGGTTGGGGAAGGTCCCCTGCTTCCACTTGGCGGCGCCTGGATCGGGCCACTCTTCGGCGGTGGGTGCCGCCGGTCGTGCGGCCACGGCGCGCGCCTGCGCCTCCGGCGTGATGGGTTGCCCCGGCGACGCACAGCCGCCGAGGACGGCGAGTGCCGCGAGTGCTGCGATGGCGATGCCTGCCCGCGCGCCCCGTTCGAAATGCTTGTTCATGCGATGCTCCCTGCCGGATTCAGTTGAAGACCCATTCGGCGCCCACCGTGGCCGCCACGCCGCCACGGCTGGCGGATGCCCCGCCGGTCAGGCTCCACGCGTTGTTCTCCGAGGTGCGGCGGAAGCTCACGCCCATTGCCGACTCGCCCTGGTAGTAGCCATAGCCGATGCGCATCGTCGTCTTGCCCGGCACCGACAGCGCCGGTGCCTGCACGGCCATGGCCGAGGCCACGCCGGCATAGGCCTTCGTGCCCACGCTGTTGATCTTGTCGCCCAACGCGTTGAGGCGTGCGTTGTTCGCGGCGGCCATGCCGTTGAGCTGGTTCACATTGACCGCATCGGTGCCGTTGACGCCCGGCGCGACGTTGGTGATCGTCTGCCCGCCCGCGTTGATGCCGTTGATGGTCATGCTCGGGCCGTTGGTGATCCTCACCCCGTTGTCGTTGATCGTGGTGTTGCCCACCGTCACGGTGGTGAAGCTTGGGTTGCTTCTCACCGCGAAGGTCGTGTTCGTGCCGTTTTGCGTCAGGACCATGTTGTCGCCCGCCGTGTAGGTGGCCGTGCCGCCGGGCCCCACGTTGGCCACACTGGTGCCGATGGCGATGCCCGTGCCCGTCTGCGCGGTCGTCACGTTGATGCCCGCGCCCACCTGGATGGACAGGTTGTTGATGGCGGTGTTGGTGGCGTACAGCTGGCTGCCGTTGACGGCATCGGTGCTGTTCGCATTGAGCTGCCCGGCCGCCACGTTCGTGACTTGGCGCTCGCCACCCACCGAGCCCACGCTGACCACCCCGGTGGACGTGCCGCCGGCGAAGGTGTAGGTGGTGCCGCGGATGGTGGTGCCCGTGGTGGAGGTCGTCGCACCGGTGGTGCTGTTGGCACCCAAGGCAGCGCTGTTGGCGGTGGTGGCCGAGGCGTTGGTGCCCATGGCCACCGAGTTGGTGGCGCTGGCCGAGGCGTTGATGCCCGAGGCGATGGCGCCCTGGGCCGTGGCGCCGTTGTTCAGGTAGTTGCCGTCTGCGCTCGTGCCGCCGTTGACGCTGTAGAAGTGCGTGTTGGCGTTGTTGACGATGTTCACGATCTGGCCGCCGATCGCATTGACCTGGCTGGCCACCGAGTACAGCTGGCTGCCGTTGATGGCATCGGTGCTGGTGGCCGTGATGGCACCGGGTGCGACGTTGACGATCTGCCGTTCTGCCCCCACTGCGCCGACGCTCACCACCCCCGAGGCCGTGCCGGCGAAGCCGCCGTAGGTCAACAGCGGACCCGCCGAATAGGACGTGGTGCCGTCGGGGTTCAGCGTGGCGATGACGCTGGGGATCGACGCGCTGGTCACCTTCGCCGCCGCCTTGTCTGCACTCGCGTTGCCCAGCACGACGTTGTTGGCGTTGTTCACTGTCACGCCGTTGCCCAGCACGAAGCTTTGCTTGGCGCTGGCGTTGATGGTGTTGTTGTTGCCGATCGCGTAACTGTCGTCGGCATTGATGAAGGTCGGGTCGCCGATGGCGCCCGAGCGGTTGCCGCTGACCACGTTGCCCGTGCCGATGCTGATGCTGCTGGAACCGTTGGCCTGGGCGCCGGTGCCGACGGCGATGGCATTGATCTTGGACCCGACGGCGCCGGCACCGATGCTCACGGTGCTGTCAGCATTCACCCCCTGGCCTGCGCCAATGCCAACCGCAACATTGTTGGCCCCGATTGAATTCCAGCCCGCCCGAAAACCGATGCCGACGTTGTCCGTACCGCCGGCGCCTTGCAAGGCGTTCAGACCGATGCCGATGTTGCCACCTCCCGTGGCACTCATCCCCGCTCCGTTGCCGATGTAGACCGCAGGCCGATCGCCGCTGGCAGCTGTTGCGTTGAGGCCCGCGTCGTGCCCCAGCGAGACGCTGTTCTGTATGGAGGCTGCGGAATTCAAGCCGATGGACACTGCCCCGGCTGCGGATGCCGTCGCTTGCCCGACCGCAATACTCGAATCGCCGTAGGCCGCTGCGTAGGTGCCGAGACCCGTGGAGCTTTGTCCCGCGGCAATTGCATTGGGTCCGACGGCGATCGAAGACAGGCCCGTTGCACCGTTGTTGGCATAGTTGCCTTGGGGGGATCCGCTGTCTTGGACGCTGTAGTAGTGAACCGCACCCGCCTTGAGTTGGCTGACGTTCACCGCATCGCTGTCGGCCGAACCGGCCGCCAGATTGGTGATCTGGCGGAGGGTGCCATTGCCGCCCACGCTCACCGCACCGGTGGTGGCCTTGGTGGCGTTGATGTCGTTGATCTGAGCGGCGGCCGCACCCGGGGGGATGTAGGGACTGGCGCCTGCCTTGGCGTCGGCGCTGGCCAGCGAGCCACTGCCCAGCGCCACACCACCATCGACGGTCACATTGGTATCGCTGCCCAGGGCCACCGCGTTGGGGACGGCGCCATTGGCGTTGTTGCCGATGGCGATGGCGTTGGCCCCGCTGGCCTTGGTGCCCTGGGAACCCAGCGCGATGGCATTGGCGCCAAGGTTGCTCGCGACCCAGTTGGCCAGGGTGACATAGTTGGGCTGGGTCCCGGACCCGTCGTCAGGTACGCCACTGACTGTCGCGAAACCGCCGCTGCCGTTGGGCACCTGGCAGGTCCAACTGCCCGTGCCAGGGCCGCTGCCCTGCCGTGAGCAGGAGGCGCCGGCGGCGCCGTTCTGGGAAAAATCAGCCCAGGCGGGTGCAGCAGCACCGGCCAACGCGAGCAGCAGGCCGCCCGTCATTGCAACTTGTGACGCTGTCGCGGATGTGCGACTCGGTTTGCCGCGCGCCTTGGCAGTTTCTGAAGCGGCTACCCAGGCTCCGAGGGTGTCGTTCCAAATCGTGCGATAGCTCTTGTTCATAGCTGTCTTGTCGAGAAATGTGGAGAGCGCGGATGTTGGCCGGTGAGGCCTTTCGTTGCATCCGCTACGACACATTTCGCGAGAATCGAGCGCGTTTATCTGCGTCAGATGTGATATTTGATGAATACTTTCGCCTATCCGATCATGTGAACATTCGTCAGATTTGGTGGGGCGTATCGACGCCAGAATCCGTTTTTTTCTTCGTGTCCCCCATGCGCATTGCCATCCTCGAAGACGAGCCGGTCCAGCAGGAACTGCTGGTGCGTACGCTCGGTCAGCAGTCGGGCGGCAGGGACGTGATGCACTGCCAGGTCTTCGACGATGGCGCGCAACTCCAGCGGCTGTTGCGCCGAGAGTCGTTCGACCTCCTGATCTTCGACTGGTCGGTTCCTTCGCTCGATGGCCTGGAGCTTCTTCGCTGGCTGCGCACCTGGAAGTCCAACCGCGTGCCGGTGCTGATGCTGAGTTCGCGAGGGGCGGAGCAGGATGTGGCCGAAGCACTGATGGCGGGTGCGGACGACTACGTGATCAAGCCGTTGCGACCCCTGGAGTTGCGCGCGCGCGTGCGGCGGCTGGTGCACGGCAGCCGCGGAGGTCCCGCCGGAGCCAACCAGTCCATCGGACCTTGGAGACTGGATGCGAGCGCACGGTCGATCAGCTACCGGACGGCACCGGACGCGCAGGCCGAGACCCATGTCCTCACGGCTCGCGAGTTCCAGCTCGTGCAGCTGCTCTTCAATCGATTGGGGCAGACCGTGTCGCGGGCGCACCTGCTCGAGGCCGCCGGCTACGAAACCGAGGAGGCGCCGTCGCGCACACTGGACAGCCACATGTACCGCTTGCGCAGGAAGCTTCAGCTCGATGCCGGGCATGGCGTGAGCCTGCGAGCCGTCTATGGGCAGGGCTATTGCCTTGATATCGCGCAGGAGGTCGCCGAATGACATCCGTTCGGGACTTCCGGCTCCGGGTGCTGTTTGCGTGGCTGGCGCTCGCCGCTCTTCCCGGCGCGGCACCGGGCGCAGAGGAAGCCCATGTGGTGCGGCCCGGCGACACGCTGTGGGGCATCGCCGGCGGGCACTACGGGCAGCCCGTCCGCTGGCCGGAACTGCAGCAGCGCAACGGCGTGGCCGAGCCCCGCCACCTGCGGCCCGGCACGGTTCTTTACCTGGCAGACGGCCGCCTGCTGCGTGCGGACGAGGCGATGGTGCTGGCGGTTGCTGGCGCAGCCTCGTTGCGCAGGGCTGGCAGCGCCGATCGATCGGTGGTGCGCGGTGATGCGGTCCGCGCCGGCGATGTGCTCACCACGGCACCGGACGGCTTCGTCACGCTGGGCCTGCAGGACGGAGGCCGGTCGGTCATCCCGCCCGCGAGCGAGATCGAAATCGAACAGGTCAATCCGGGAGGGGTCCGTTTCCGACTGCTCCAAGGCAGCATCGAATCGCAGGTCCGCAAGCAACGCGAGGGGGAGAGCTTCGAGATCCGTGCCCGCTCGGTCGTGCTTGGCGTGCGCGGGACGCGTTTTCGGGTCAGCGATCGGCCCGGCGGGGTGACGGGAGAGGTGACCGAAGGCCAGGTCGCGGTGCGCAAGGACGCGGCGGGGGCTGCCCCGCTGCTGTTGCAGGCACATCAGGGCGTTTTCATCGCGGATGGCGCGGCCCCCGAGGCCAGGCCGTTGCTGCCGGCGCCGCATTTTTCCGACGCGACGTCGTCAGGCGCGCTCCCGAAGATCGCCGAGGTGGATGCCGTGGCGGGCGCGCAGGGCTATCGGTGGCGCGTCGCCCAGGACGAACACTTCCTGGTGCCGGTGGCGGAGTTCAGCAGCGTGGCGCCGACACTGACCCTGCCCAACGGACTCGAGGGCGGCTTCTACCACCTGCGCGTGGCAGCCCTGGATGGCGCCCAACTGGAAGGCATGCCGGCCGCGCGGCCCGTCTATCTGCCCGAGCCGCAGGGGGGCGTGCGAATGATGTCCGACGGGCGAGTGGAGATTCGCTGGGCCGCCTCGTCGGCGCGCCACTATCGGCTCGAACTGGCGCGGGACCCCGACTTCGCGACCCGGGTCAGCGACCTTCCCGACCTGCAGGCGACGGGAGTGGTCGTGGGCCCGTTCGCCGTGGGCGGGCGCTACTACTGGCGGGTCAGCGAAACGGTGGAAGAAGCGCGCTATGGACGGCCGTTCGCCGGGGGCAGCTTCGACGCCACCTCGCGCTGAGGTGAGCGGGCGCCGACTCGGCTTGCGGGCGCTGGGGCGCCTGTTGGGGGTGCTCGTGCTGCTGCCGGCTGCCCTCGCCTGGCTGGCGTTCAAGCCCGGGCTGACGCAGCTCGACATGCTGGCCTACGACCGCATGCTGCCGTTGGCGTCGCACCCGGCCTCCGGCGACATCGTCATCGTGGCCATCGACGAGCGCAGCCTGGCCTCGCTGGGTCGCTGGCCGTGGTCTCGCAGTGTCCATGCGCGCCTGTTGTCCAAGCTGGCCGATGCGGGGGCTGCATCGGTCCTGCTCGACATGTTCCTCACCGAGCCCAGCGAAGACCCCCGCCAAGACGCCGAGCTGGCTCGGGCGATGGGCCGCATGCCCGTGTTCCTGCCGATGATGGCCGAGCGGGAGATTCTTTCGTCGCAAGTGTCGGCACCCGGCTTCGCCACGCCGCTGCCCGTGCTCGAGGCGCATGCGCGGGGCGTGGGTCACGGCGAGCTGCTGCTCGATGCCGACGGCGTCGCCCGCGGCCTCTACATGCACATCGGGCCGGAGGGCAGCCCGCAGCCCTACGTCGGTTTGCTGGTGGCGGGCGGCAGGGACGACGGCCGCGAGGAAGGCGTCGTCGACCCGGCCGGCTGGCGCTATTCGGGGCTCCTGCGCCTGTCCTATGCCGGGCCGGCAGGCAGCTATGCGCGCGCATCCTATGCCGACGTGCTGGGCGGCCAGTTGCCGAGCGAACGGCTGCGGGGAAAGGTGGTTCTTGTCGGCGCGACCGCGCCCGGTCTCGGCGACCACGTCTTCGCGCCTGCCGCAGCGCGTGCGGGACTGCTGCCCGGCGTCGAGGTGCATGCGAATGCCATCGACCAGTTGATGCACGGGGGCAGCATCCACGCCTTGTCGCCCGTCGCGATGGCGATCTGGATCGCCAGTGTCCTCGGCATCGCCGCCGCTCTGCTGCGCTGGCGGCCAGGCGCCGGCCTGCCGCTCGTGGCGGCCGTGGCGGTGGGTTGCCTGGCCACGAGCGCCGCAGCACTGGCCGGCTGGCGCTGGTGGCTGCCGGTGGCCACGCCCGTTGTCGGGCTCGCGTTGGTCTACGCGCTCTGGAGCTGGCTGGGCCTGCGGGAGGAACTGCGTTTTCTCGCCACCAAGGCCCAGGAACTGCAGGCCGTGCCGGCCGGCATCTTCGAGGTGGCCGAAAGTGCTGCGCGCACCGAACCGAGCGCGGCGCCCTGCGAGGCGCTGGACCGGTCGATCCAGCGCACGCTGCGCCTGCAGGCGCTGACGGAGTCCTCGCTCCAGGCATTGCCGCACGGCGTGCTGCTGTGCGATCCCCGCGGCGCCATCGTGGGCGGCAATGCGGCCGCTCTGCGCAGCCTCGGCCGCAGCGGCGTTGCGGACGGCACGGGCGCGCAGGCCCTGCGTGGCGTGCCCTTGGTCGACCTGCTGGCCTCCTGCCGGCGCCAACTGCGAGCGGGCGACACACCCCGATCGCCAGACACGCGCCTGCCCGGCTGGCTGGTACCGCTCGTCGGCGACTACCTGACCGAGCAGGGGCGGTACCTCCAGTTGCTGGCCGCACCCGTGGCCACGTTGTCGGACGAGGCGCCGCCGGGGTACATCGTCGTGCTGGCGGACCTCACGGCCGAGCGCGAAGCGCAGCGTCAACGGGAGAAGTGGAACCGGTTCCTCTCGCACGATCTGCGCAGCCCGCAGGTCACGATCCTCGGCCTGCTGGAGCTCGACGCGGGGCGTTCCGTGTCGGCGGAGTTGGCGCAGTCGATCCGGCGCGAGGCCGAGCGGACGTTGTCCTTCGCCGAGGAGTTCCTCGATGTCTCGCAGGCGTGGTCGGGGACCTACCGTCTTGCGGCGACCCACGTGCCCACCGTGGTGCTGGACGCGCGCGACCAGGTGTGGGCATGTGCCCGCAAGGCACAGGTCGAGGTGTCGCTGTGCATCGACGAAGCGGCCGAGGAGGCCGAGGCGATGCTCGACGGCGTCCTGGTGGCGCGGGCCCTGGTGAACCTGCTGCTCAACGCGATCGGGCACAGCCCGCCGGGCGGCGCGGTGCACCTGTGTCTGGCTGCCGATGAGAAGGAGGTGGTGGTCACCGTCCGTGACGAGGGCGCGGGCATGGACCCGGCGAAGCTGGCGCGAATGCTGGCCGGCGTCGACGAGGCACTGCCCGGCGGTGCACACGGCGACGGCGTCACGCGTTCGCACGGCTTGGGCTTCGAGTTCGCGCGCACCGTGTTCGGCCGTCACGGCGCGCGTTTCGAAGGCAGGACATCACCGGGCGAGGGCTGCACGCTGTCGGCCGCCTTTGCCCGGGCCACCTGAGCCCCGTCTTCAACCAACCCGAACTGTCCGTGCGCTGCGCGGCTTCGTCGCAGGGGCTGACGCAGCCGGTCCTCGGGACGCTCAGGCGTCGTCGCCGTCCCGCAGCCGGCGATAGAGCGTGCCGCGCGACACGCCGAGCGCGCGTGCGGCGCGCGAAACGTTGCCATGGTGCGCGGCCAGCGTCTGCTGCACGAGCATCTGCTCCTGTTGGCGCAAGGTCTGGCCCGCCGGTCGGGCTGCGGCGAGCGCGGCGTCGTTCACCGCGGCCGCAGGGGCGCAGGCGGGGAGGGTGCAGCTGCCGTGCGGCCGCTCGTCGCGGTCGGCCGTTCGCACCGGCGTTCCGGCGACCGCATGCCGGAAGTCGATGCCGTCGGCCGCTCGCAGGCGGGCCTGCATCCACACCCCCAGTCCGCTGGCAAGCCGCATCGGCTGTGCGGCCTCGCGGCGGCCCAGACGCAGCAGGCTGGGCAGGTCGTGGCCCAGCAGTTCGTCCACGCGGCGTTCGCCGGCTTGGGCAGGCAGCCGGCCGATCAGGCGCGCACCGGCATCGTTGAGCCAGGCCACCGTGCCGTCGGCCGCAATGCCAGCCAGCGCCTCCAGCGGCGTGCCCAACAGCGCAGGACTGGCCTGGAAGCGCAGGATGAGCTGTGCGCCGGACTGGGCCTGCAGCAGGCGGTTCTCGATGGTCGTGGCATACAGGCCCACCATCGAGCCCGCATCGAAGCCGAAGCGCTGGCCTTCCACCGACAGGTCCAGCACGCCGGCCAGGCGTCCGTGCACATCGCGGATCGGTGCGGCGGCGCAGTGCACCTCGTGCAGCAGGTCGAAGTAGTGCTCCGCGCCGCTCACCGTGCAGGCCTGTCCGGTGCTGGCGACGATGCCCGGTGCCGTGGTGCCCACCACGTGTTCGGCGATGTTCACGCCCACGCGGGCCGTGCGGTGCAGCACGGGCTGCCGCGGTGCCATGGGGTGGTGCGTCACGTGCAGCATCACGCCGTCGCAGTCGGTCAGCAGCACGCGGCAGTCGGTGCCGGCGAGTGCGGCTTCCATCGCCTGCAGGTCCGGCTGTGCCGCGAGCAGCAACTCGCGGTTGCGGCCCAGCGCCGAATGCAGCCGGCTGGGCGTGACGGGATCGAAGGCCAGCGGGTGGCGTGTGTCGGCATGCGTGCGGCGGCAGCGCATCCACGACTGGATGACCGCCTCGCCCACCAGGCCGGAGGGGCGCTGGCCTTCCTCGAAGAACTGCTGGCGCGCCATCGCCACGCGCTGGGCCGGCGTGGTGGCGAACAGTTGGCGAGGCGCATGGGCGCCGCTGCGCAGGGCGTGGGTCATCGTGGGGCTCCGGGCGCCGGGGGTGCGCCGAATGTGTTCCGCAATGGAACAGGCCCCCACTGGGGAAATCCCGAAGGTGAACATCGGCGCCCTGCGGCCGATCCTTCGGCGCACAACGACAGGAGACATCGCGATGAAAGCTCAATGGCTCGCCGGCCTCGCGCTCGGTGCGGGGATGGTCCTCGGGGTGGGCGGCGGCGCCCTCGACGCACATGCCCAGGGCGATGCGGCCGCCCGGGCGGCGGCCGCGGCGAAGAAGGTCGACGGCAACTTCATCCGCGGCAACGCCGCCAGGACGCCGGACTGGCCCAGCGTCGGCCTGGACTACGCCGAGACGCGCTACAGCCGCCTCACCCAGATCGACACCGGCAACGTGAAGCAGCTGGGCCTCGTCTGGTCGTACAACCTCGAATCCACGCGCGGCGTGGAGGCCACCCCGCTGGTGGTGGACGGCGTGATGTACGTCACCGCCTCGTGGAGCGTGGTGCACGCGATCGACGCGCGCACCGGGCAGAAGATCTGGACCTTCGACCCGCAGGTGGACAAGTCCAAGGGCTTCCGCGGTTGCTGCGACGTCGTCAACCGCGGCGTGGCGCTGTGGCAGGGCCGGGTGTACGTGGGCGCCTACGACGGGCGCCTCATCGCGCTCGATGCCGCCACCGGCCAGAAGGTCTGGGAGAAGAACACCATCGAGGGCCAGAGCGGCAGCTACACCATCACGGGTGCGCCGCGCGTGTTCAAGGGCAAGGTCATCATCGGCAACGGCGGCGCAGAGTACGGCGTGCGCGGCTACATCACGGCCTACGACGCGGCCACGGGTGAGCAGAAGTGGCGCTGGTTCACCGTGCCGGGCGACCCGTCCAAGCCCTTCGAGGACGCGTCGATGGAAAAGGCCGCGAAGACCTGGGACCCCGAGGGCAAGTGGTGGCAGGCCGGTGGCGGCGGCACGGTGTGGGACACCATGGCCTTCGACCCCGAGCTCAACACCATGTACATCGGCACCGGCAACGGATCGCCCTGGTCGCACCGCAAGCGCAGTCCCAAGGGCGGCGACAACCTGTACCTCGCGTCGATCGTCGCACTCGACCCCGACACCGGCAAGTACAAGTGGCACTACCAGGAGACGCCGGGCGACAACTGGGACTACACCTCGACGCAGCCGATGATCCTGGCCGACGTCAAGATCGGCGGCAAGGCGCGCAAGGTGATCCTGCACGCGCCGAAAAACGGCTTCTTCTTCGTCATCGACCGCACGAACGGCCAGTTCATCTCGGCCAAGAACTTCGTCGAGGTCAACTGGGCCAGCGGCTACGACAGCAAGGGCCGGCCGATCGAGATCGCCGCTGCGCGCGACGTCAGCAAGCCCTACGACGCCATCCCCGGGCCCTTCGGTGCGCACAACTGGCACCCGATGTCCTTCAATCCGCAGACCGGGCTGGTCTACCTGCCAGCGCAGCATGTGCCGCTGAACCTGATGGACGACAAGGACTGGAAGTTCAACGAGCGCGCGCCGCTGCGTCCGCACTCGGACATGGGCTGGAACACCGCCAAGTTCGTCAACGCGGAGCCACCCAAGAGCAAACCCATGGGCCGGCTGGTGGCCTGGGATCCGGTGGCGCAGAAGGAAGCCTGGGGCGTGGAGCATGTGTCGCCGTGGAACGGCGGCACGCTCACCACCGCGGGCAACCTGGTGTTCCAGGGCACGGCCGACGGACGCATGGTCGCGTACAACGCGAAGAACGGCGAGAAGCTGTGGGAGACGCCCACCGGCACCGGCGTGGTCGCGGCGCCCGCCACGTACATGGTCGACGGCAAGCAGTACGTGTCCGTGGCCGTCGGCTGGGGCGGCGTCTACGGCCTGGCCCAGCGTGCCACCGAGCGCCAGGGCCCGGGCACGGTCTACACCTTCGCGGTAGGCGGCACCGCCAGGATGCCCGACTTCGTGCAGTACCGCATGGACAAGCTGGTGCAGGGCGTGAAGTACGACCCGGCCAAGGTGGAGAGGGGCACCGGCCTGTACGTGGGCAACTGCGTCTTCTGCCACGGCGTGCCGGGCGTGGACCGCGGCGGCAACATCCCGAACCTGGGCTACATGAACTCGGCCTTCATCGAGAACCTGGACAAGTTCGTGCTCAAGGGGCCGGCGACGGCGCGGGGCATGCCGGACTTCACGGGCAAGCTGTCGATGGAGGACATCGAGGCGATCAAGGCGTTCATTCAGGGGACGGCGGATGCCGTCAGGCCGAAGTAGGGTGTTTGTTTTTTTGCCTTGCAGGTGGGTGGAGG